>CAJAUM010000131.1 GCA_903945175.1 uncultured Bacteroidales bacterium
AAAAGAAGACGGGACTATTTTTCCAGGCTTACCGATGCTGAAATTGACAGGATGCAGTTAGCTTTCAGAACGGTCTTTTATAGCTGAACGATGACTGAACCTATCAGGTTGTTTACTTATATGCGTCGTTTTTCGCATAACTTTGATATCTCGAATTACAGACTTATGCAAAACAGGAAATTGCTGTTGTTCCTTGTATCCCTTTCGCTGTCATTTGTCAACCTGGTTGCGATTGGAGCAAACGACACCCTTGTTCCGGCCAGTGATACCCTGGGCAAACAGGTAAAAAAGGTAAAACCGGTTCCGATGGAACCCTATCACTGGAATGTGATCAAGTTCAATCCAACACCCATGTTGCTCTTCTCGGAGGTCAGAAATTTCACCCTGAGTTATGAACGGCTGATCACCAGGAATCAATCACTTGCGATTCAGGCAGGATATCTCCTGCTGCCAAGGTTAAAATTCCTTAGTAAACTTGAAAACATTGTCGCCTTTGCTCCTAAGGAAAAATATGGGATCAATGTCGCGCTGGATTATCGCTACTATATTATTCCAAGAAATAACCGTCCTGCACCCGATGGGCTCTATGTCGGGGCATTTGTGTCGTACTATGGTTTTAAATTCGAGAACCATCTGGATCTTGTCAAAACCTCCCTCCTGAACGATGCTGCTATTTATGGGAAACTGAATGTCGTAAACTTCGGCGTGAACCTCGGGTACCAGTTCATTTTCTGGAAACGGTTCTCTCTCGATCTGCTGATGCTAGGACCATCCTACAGTTTTTATTCGGGGGAACTTGGAATTTCGGGAGGATTGGATCCCGCATTGGTTGAAGCAATTGACAAAGAACTCGTTGAGGCCGTTGAGGAACAGTTTCCATTACTCGGCGCCCTGTTAAGCGGAGAAAACCTCGAATTCATCGGCTATAAGTCGAAATGGAAGTTTGGCTTCCGCTACAGCATCCAGGTAGGTTTTCATTTTTAAGTTGGCCCTTTCATTCTCCGGGTCACATAAAAGTGGTCAATTTGGTGCCTGTCACCTGGCATCTTTAACGCATCGTACCGATAACCCCTGGCTTCTCAGGGTCCTGAGCCTGTAAACTCCCGAATCGGCATCATCGAGGCTGCGGTACCATGAAACGGTATCGTATGGCGTTGCGGTCCAAAAGAGCGCATTGTCATTGAGGCTGCGAAACCCTCCGTGCGTATTGCGGTAACCTGCCGGCAATGCTGTAAACCCCGAACCATTGCTCCCCGGGTTAAAGCCGATCCAGTTCCAGGTTGACATCAGTTTTGTGCCTGCATTCCCCGAATTGCGCAGGTACATCGAATCTGCATCCTGTTGACTCATTCCGAGGCTCATCTCCAGGGTTTTCCACTCACTGTCGTCGGGAAGGTGCCAGCCCTGCGGACAAACAGCACGGTTCGTCCCGGGCGCCGTCGATTGCCGCCCCTGCTGATTCATCGCGGCATTCCAGTTATACAGCGCCCCGTACATCCTGTAATGCGCCGTGTTCTTTGCTGCCGATACCACACTATCTTCAAAATTATACACATAATAGTACTTCAGCGAGTCAGAACCGTTGGCCGATTTGCTTACCGATGGAAGCCAGGCCAGGTTTTCGGCCATCCAGGTCTGGGTTCCGATCTTCACGATCGGGTAATTCTTCCCGTCGGGGTCGGCGCAAGTGGCAAACTCAACTGTGTAATTCGTGGATGCTTTAGGTGAATCGGCGATGATGGTGGCATGTATTCCTCCCCTGCAGCGGTAAAGGATGATATCGCCCGGCATATATCCAAGGGTATAGATGGTAGTCGATTTCAGTTCCGGGAATAGGAAACCCTGCCCTTTCCCGGTATAACTGATCAGGTTCCCTCCACCCGTGGTTTCGGTGCAGATCACCTTATAGCCGGTGGTCGCTTTGCCGGTTGTCAGGCTGATCATGTACACCCCCATGCGCGAAACCGACAGCGCAAAAGCATGGCTGCCGGGTTGCACATGCGCCTGCGTGCGGGCAATCATCTGTCCTGCAAGCGTATAGAGCTCCACCGTTACGGTTTCGGCCTCCCGGATATTGGCCACGAAGGTGCTCCTTCCCCGGAATGGGTTGGGATATACGATCCCCTGGCCCGACGGGTCGCGGTAGGTTTCGATTCCGGTGTTCAGCGCCAGGATCAGCGTATCCAGACCAGGCATGGAAACGTGCTCGTTGGTTCGGAGGTTCGTGGCTTTAATGCTGTCGACCTTACCTGATTCACCGGAAGCTGTAAAGGTCATGTTGAGATTTTGGCCGCAGAGGAGCAGGGAACTCAGCATCAGGAGGCCGAGGGGAACTATTTTTAACATTTTTCCGGGGTTTTATACAATTCCTGGTGATTTATACTGACAACTTGCATTTCGGGTCGGAAATCAATACCCATCAACACGGTAATTGACCTTGCCGGTGTCGGGATCCGTTTGGGGGACCTCCCTGGCAGGGTCGATCTGGGCCGTTGGATCAGGAACAGCAAAGTCTTTGATGGCAGGATTGTTCCATTTCCAGTACTTCGGGCTGTTGGTGGTGGCTTCAGGAGGGCTGACCGGGTAAAATGCGTAAGGGGAGACCACGGCGCGCCGCTGGAGGATGCGTTCTTTCGACACATTCAGGACCATGAAATCTGCTGCAAAGGTAAGTTCTCCGGTAGGGACATGATTCCTGACACTTTGTGTGGCCGAGAAGATGGTGTCATCCTCCGCCTGGAAGTGGGTAGCTACGGTAAGCCTGGGGGCCGGTTCGATCTGACTCATGAGATAGCCGAAGGCTCCCTGCGGCGTGTGTGAGCTGTTCTGCACCTGGAGTGCGTAATCGTAAGCCTTGATAAAGTTGGGATCGGTGGGAGGCAACCCTGAATTCTTGGCGGCCCAAACGTAGGCAGGCATCACCATTTCATGGATCAGCACATCGACCCCCTTGGCCTGTTCGATCACATCCTGGTTGGGTTTTGTATCTCCGGTAAAGATCACCGACATGTTATTCCAGGTCAGTTTGTAGCTCACCGATCCCTGTCGTGTATGAATGGCCGGAAAATGGGTGATGGTGACCCCGGTATCTTTGTTGTAATAGGCAATGTTATCGTAGGGGTGCCGTCCTGAATTCCGCCACTCCAGCTCGATGGGGATGATGGCATACCCGTCGTCGTCGGAGTCGTCGGCAACAGGGATGGGCGGCACGGGAAGTCCCCAGCTTAACTGTGTGGGTTTGATCTTCTGGTAATCGGGATAGCTGGTCGGACCAAAGCTGAAACTTTCGGTGTGCCACCGGTTCATCTCCCTCAACCGTTCGCAAAATGCTTTGGTCCCGTCCAGGTAAGGGCCCCGCCTGTTTCCATCCGGATCGTGATAGATGAACCCGGAATCCTTAGGCCCAAAGATAAACAGGGGAGATTTCCGGTCCTCGGCCGGTCCGAAGCAGTAGATGTGTGTAAGGTCACTGGTGTGGTCGGCATGAAGATGGGTAAGAAATATCTTGTTCATCTTGCTCATCGGGACGCCCAGTGCATTGTACTTGGCCGAAACACCCGTGCCGCAGTCGAACACAAACTGATCTCCGCTGCCTACTTCAATGTAAACGCTGTTGCATTCCTGCGAAAGGCGCGGGATGCATGATGTCCCCAGGAAGGTGATGCGCATTTCGTTCGGGTCCAGCTTTTCGCCCGGTGTAAATTCAGGCAGGGAATCAAACAGGGAGTTGCTTTGGGCAGGATCGTATTCCGACGCGCTGAAAGGGCTTCCGGCACTGTTCAGCGAATTTCCCAACAGGAGTCCTCCAACGGAAGCTCCTGACAATTTTAACATTTGGCGCCTGGTTAGTTTCATATGGCTGTGTTCCTCCTTATTTCGGCCTTCCGGATGTGGCTTTCATCCTGATCAGGGCTTTGTGATTTCTTTTTCTAACGATTCAACAGGAAGTGCGATAGATCGATGTCAGAGCGCCAAATATAATTAAAAATTTAGGGAAAGTCAAGAGCCGGGCGGGTAAATTCGGAGTAGGAATATTAGGTTACCACAAGAGCCACCTTAGGCTGGAACGGGGATAAGTAGAAGTTAAATCTATCGAAATACAATCGAGTGACAGCCGCAGAAACTTAAGCGTTAAACAATGCCGTCATCGTTACCTCATTCTGAACGAGGCCGGAATAGTTCGTTGGGTTTTTCACTCCATACGTTGTTACCATGGTCAGGAACAATGTTTTCCGGGTTTTCGTCCGATCACGAAAAACCTTCAATTTGTTTTCAAGCTCTTTTGCATAATTTTTGGTAATCTCATAATCACCCATAGAGAATTTCATCTCACAAACATTGATGCAGAGGTCCTGTCTGTCAATCAGCAAATCGATCTGAGCTCCTGGCTCCCCCTTTTGTGGCTTATAATGCCATACAGATGTTTCTGTATGTACATTTTCGATGCCCAGTGCTTTTTTAATCTGTTGGGCATGTTTCATGCAGATGCTTTCAAAAGCATAGCCACTCCAGCTTTTCCATGATGTTCCTGCTGAAAACCTGATCCATGAGCCTGGTCCCAGTGACCGGTTGTTTTCAATAAATTTTATATAGAAGTGTGAATATTCGTCTGTTAATTTATAGATGTTATCCTTTACCTTTCTGTCAAACGGAATATAGGGTGTGATAAAGCCTGATTCGGTGAGCTCTTCCAGTAATTGTGTAGCGCCGCCGCCTGAAGACAGCTTGCAACTTTCAATGATTTCATTCCTTGTAAGCCCTGAGCTTTTCCTGGCCAATGCCCTGATCACATCCGTGTGATGTCGGGCATCATCGAACAAGGATTGATATAGGTTCTTGAATTCCTCATACAAAAAACCCTCTTTTGTGAAACAGATCCTGTCGATAGCCTGGATAGCACTTTCTCCTCTTTCGATCTCTTTCAGATATTGGGGAATTCCACCCATCACCATATAGAGTTGCAACACCTGATATTTGTCAAGGTTTACTTTCCTTGACCTTAAATAAAATGCGGTTTCACTGATCGTGAATGGTAAAAGCCTTATTTTCCGCGTCACCCTGTTGTGTAAACCTCCCCTGTTATTTACAACTTTCTGTATCATCCACGAAGCGGCCGAGCCGCAAATGACAACCACCAGATTTTTTTGACGGGAGGCCCAGATATTCCAGAAATTTTCAAATGCCGGTAAAAAACCTGAACGCGGGGTCTCTATCCATGGAAATTCATCAAAAAATATTACCTTTTTTTGTTTTTTAATGACCGACAGAAGGTAATCGGTCAGCATTTTAAAAGCTTGTAGCCAATTGGCGGGTTTAGCAAGTGGCAAACTTCCTGAAGCTTTGGATAACATTTCACTGAAGTTTTCTAATTGCTGATCAAGTGTTGCGCCATGAATACCCGAAAATTCGAATACCAATTGTTTCTGAAAGGCATTGCGGATCAGAAATGTTTTGCCAACTCTTCGGCGACCATATAGCGCAAGCAGTTCAGCCTCGTCTGATTTTATAATCTTTTGCAAAAGAGACAGTTCAGCTTTTCTCCCAATGATACTTTCCATCTTTTAGCTATTTATATATCGCCAAATATACCATAATAATATATGTTATGGCAGAATAAAATAATTTATATTTCGCCAAATGTACACCTATTTCCCCCAATTGTCGCGATCGAGCGAACGGTAATTTATGGCTTCGGCCAGATGTTCCAGCTTTATATCCGCAGAGGATTCAAGGTCAGCGATGGTACGCGATACCTTGAGGATCCGGTCGTAGGCCCGCGCCGAAAGTCCGAGTTTGTCCATCGCTGTTTTCAACAAAATCGTACCCGTTTCTGAGAGTCGGCACACCTGCCTTAACATCCGGGAGGGAATCTGGGCATTGCAGAATATTCCCTTCAGACCTTCGAATCGCTTTTCCTGAATTTTTCTGGCCGCCATCACCCTGAGCCGGATCAGTTCGCTTTTTTCAGACTGCCGTTTGTCGTTTAATTTGTTAAAATCAACCGGCGTAACCTCAATATGGATATCGATGCGGTCGAACAGGGGCCCGGAGATCCGGTTAATATATCGCTGCACCTCCCCTCCTGCACACTGGCATGGCATGGCCGGATGGTTATAATAGCCGCATGGGCACGGATTCATGGCGGCCACCAGCATGAAACTGGCCGGGTATTCCAGGGTTACCCTGGCCCTGGAGATGGTGACAACCCGCTCCTCCATGGGTTGCCGGAGCACCTCCAGCACCGAACGCTTGAATTCGGGCAATTCATCAAGAAACAACACGCCATTGTGAGCCAGGGAAATTTCTCCGGGCTGTGGAATACCACCTCCCCCGACCAAAGCCATATTTGAAATTGTATGATGGGGCGCCCTGAAGGGCCTTGCCGAAATCAGCGATCGCTTTGTACCCAGCTTGCCGGCTACCGAATGTATTTTGGTGGTCTCTACAGCCTCCTGAAGATTCAACGGTGGCAGGATCGATGGCAGCCTTTTTGCCAGCATCGTTTTTCCGGCGCCGGGAGGTCCGATTAAGATGACATTGTGTCCCCCGGCTGCGGCAATCTCCAAGGCCCTTTTGATGGTTTCTTGTCCCCGCACATCGGCAAAATCGCATTCACCCTGCAAATCCTGATGATGGAACGCATCCTGTGCATCAGGCAGTACGGGTGAAAAGGTAGCGGTCTCATTGAAAAAATCGATCACCTCCCGCAAGGTTGACACCCCATACACATCCAAACCACCCACGATCGAAGCCTCCCGTGCATTCTGTGAAGGGAGAAGAATTCCTTTGAATCCCTTGCTGTGCGCCTCGATGGCGATGGGAAGCGCTCCTTTGATGGGCAGAAGCCCTCCGTCGAGCGAGAGCTCCCCCATGATCACGTACTTCTCCAGCTTTTCGGTCTTGATCTCTTCGTTGGCCGCGAGGATGCCAAGGGCGATGGTCAGGTCATAGGATGAACCCTCCTTGCGGATATCAGCCGGCGCCATGTTGATGATGATCTTTTTGCCCGGAATGCGGTAACCATTGGTGCGAAGTGCCGATTCGATGCGTTGGTGGCTCTCTTTCACGGCATTGTCAGGCAACCCGACCATGAAAAACTGAATTCCCTGATCCATATATACCTCCACCGTAACCATTGTAGCCCTTATCCCAAAAACGGCGCTGCCAAATGTCTTGACCAACATGATGAAATCATTTCCAGCTTAATCGCACAGGGAGGCAAAAGGTGGAAGGCAAAACAGGAAAGTTATCAACAACTTTAAAGCGTGACACGTGACGCATGACGCGTGACAAAAAAAATTGGTCATTGGTCATTGGTCATTCGTCATTGGTCATTCATCACTCGTCATTCCCTACTGGGTTTATATCCCGACTGGCTAAGTATTTTCTGTGCATCTTTCCCGGCCATCAACTCCTGAAGGGTTACCTCTGGGTGGTTTTCCATATATTTTCGTACGATTTGCCATCCGAGCCATTCTCCAAGCCGGGCAGGGGCCTCGCTCGAAAATTCCGCAGTAAAGGGGCCATCGGACATAAACGAGCGGATCAGCTTGCCATCGGTTGTATACAGCAACCGGTTCTCGATCACAGCCGCCCATACATTCGATTCATGACTGACAATCCAATCATACTGCGCTTTTGAGTATCCGATCTTCAGCCTGTCCGCTGTTTGAGGAATCATGGCTTCAATGAAATAGATCCGTTTTCCCGATTCAACCATTTGTTCCAGCAGGTTATTCCCCGGAAGCTGAACAGGATGGGTCACATCCGCCAGTAATTTCATGCAATCAGGAAGGATGTTCTCCTGATTCATCCGCACAGCCCGGTATGCCGGAAGTCCATCAGAAAAATAGGGTTGAAAATCCTTTCCAAGGTAATTATCCAACCCGATCAGGAGCACACTGTCGGCAAACTGAACCGGGAATTCATAATCCCCTCCTGAGATATAGGTATACACCCTTGGGATCCTCTTTCCGGGATAATAATAGAGATAATGGCTGAATGCATTGGTCAGATCCCTCTCCAGCCATTCCAGATTGCTGTACTTCCCCGCCACGGCTTTCTGGAATGCCATGTTGCGCGGATTTTCAAGATAGGCTGTCAGGTCGGTGAGTTTTGCAGGATCCCCCAGATCCGTATCAAGAAAAAAACGGTAGGCAGGTTTCAGAGATTCGAGATCTGCCTGAAGCCGGTCATGCTTCACGTTGAACAGATCCAGGTCATACCTGTGAATCTTCACCGCCGGAAGGTCTATCTTCGAAACATCCACATTTAACCGCTGATTTGCCGGTCCGCATCCGGAAAGAAGGAACATCAGACATCCTGAAAAAAAACCGGTGAATTTTAATAAACGAACCATGGGTTGAAAATTTAACTGAATGAGTGCTTTATTCAAAGGGGTCAGGCTACCAAACGCATTTCCCTGTTGATTATTTTTGGATAAAAATATGAAGAATCATCCATTGCCTGGAAGATAAATCCCTATTTTTGCTTCGATGGGTTCTCCTGATCACTGTAAAATAATTGAAAATGAAAAAATTATATACCTTTTCCTTTGCCATTCTCCTGATTACTTTTCCCACACTGATCTTCAGCCAGGCAAAAGCTCCCCTGAAACTGGGATTGAAAATAGCCCCCAACATCGGATGGATGAGCCCGGGAACCAAGGGATATTCAAGTGACGGGGCCCGATTTGGAGCGACCATCGGATTTGTGAGCGACTACTATTTTACTGAAAATTACGCCATTTCCACCGGCTTCAACTTTCAGTTTTTAAATGGGAAGCTGAGCTATACCGACTCCCTCGCAATAAATGATAACAAGAAGCCTGTTTATGGCGATGTTTCCCGGAAGTATAATTTCCTCTACCTCGAGATCCCCATCATGATCAAGATGCAGACAAATGTCTTCGGCAAATTTTCTTATTACGGACAAATCGGATTGGGCACGGGTTTCCGCATAAAAACCACGGTAAAGGAGCATTTTGTACCGGCCACCGGCAATGCGGTTGATCAGCAATACGATTTCAACGGAGGAACCACCCTTATCCGTGAATCGATTCTGGTGGGCATCGGCTGTAATTATCATGTGGATAAATCAACACAGATATTTATCGGCTTAAGCTATTCCAATTCGCTCAACAACGTACTTACCGGGGCGAATAACAAATCAGGCCTCAATGAAAAAAGTATGCTGAATTATGCAGAACTCAACATTGGCGTCCTTTTTTAATCGATCGCAATGAAGATCGCACTGGCTCAATTGAACTATCATGTGGGTGATTTCGATGACAATGTTTCACGGATAATCGGGTGCATTGAACAGGCGAAATTGCACCATGCGGATGTCGTCGTATTTGCTGAACTTTCGGTGTGCGGATATCCTCCCCGTGATTTTCTTGAATTCGACGATTTCATCAAACGGTGTGAAGAGGCCGTGGGTAAAATTGCATCGGTATGCCATGGCATTGCGGCCGTTGTCGGTGCTCCATCTGTCAACCCTGCATCAAAAGGAAAACCGTTGTATAATACCGCCTGGTTTCTGGCCGATGGCGCTGTGCGCGCAAAAACCCACAAAACACTTTTGCCGAATTACGATGTATTCGATGAATACCGCTATTTTGAACCCAACCGGCTTCCGGCTTCGGTTGTCACCTACAATGACACCCGGTTTGCAGTGACCATCTGCGAAGATCTGTGGAATATTACCGACGATCCGCTCTATGTGCGCAATCCGATGGAGGAGTTGGCCGGCCTCCATCCCGATGTCATCATCAACATTGCCGCCTCCCCTTTTAACTATACCCAATCGGCGAACCGGCGCAATGTACTTGTGCGGAATGCAAAAACATATGCAACTCCCCTGATTTATGTAAACCAGGTTGGCGGACAAACTGAACTCATTTTCGACGGAGGCTCGATGGTGGTTGATGCCCACGGTGAAGTCGTGGCCACCCTGAAAGAGTTTGAGGAGGATTTTTCCATCATTGAACTCCCAAAAGAAAAATCCCCAAATCCCCACATCTCCACATCCCCACATCCCCAAATCCTCACATCCCCAAATCCTCACATCTCCACATCCCCAAATTCCCCAAATTCCCCCGAGTCCATCCGCCAGATTCAGGCTGCGCTGATTCTGGGCATACGCGACTATTTTGAAAAATTGGGCTTCTCGAAGGCGATTCTTGGTTTATCGGGAGGAATCGATTCGTCTGTCACCCTGGTTCTTGCGGTAAAGGCACTTGGAAACGAACATGTCAGGGCCATCCTTCTCCCGTCGCAGTTTTCGTCGGAACACAGCATTGCCGATGCCCGTCAGCTGGCTGAAAACCTGCACGTACCCTATGATATCATCCCCATCGAAGAGGCCTTTCACACCTTCGAAAAAATCCTTCAGCCCCAGTTTGCAGGATTGCCCTTCAACCTCACCGAAGAGAACATCCAGGCACGAATACGGGCCGTCATCCTGATGGCCCTGTCCAATAAATTCGGGTATATCCTGTTGAACACCTCCAATAAAAGTGAGGCTGCCGTTGGCTATGGCACCCTGTATGGCGATATGTGCGGCGGATTATCGGTTCTCGGGGATGTGTACAAAACCCAGGTTTATGCGCTGGCACGGCTCATCAATGCCGAATCGGAGATGATCCCTGAGAACTCCATCCTTAAACCGCCTTCGGCAGAATTGAGGCCCGGGCAGAAGGATTCAGATTCGTTGCCTGATTACGATATTCTCGACCAGATACTGTATGGCTACATCGAGCAACGCAAAGGTCCCGGCGAACTCATGGCAGCGGGGTTTGATGCGTCGGTCGTAAAAAGGGTTCTGAAGCTGGTCAATACCAGCGAATACAAACGGGCACAAACACCACCCATCCTTCGGGTTTCACCCAAGGCGTTTGGCACAGGCCGTCGCATGCCCATTGCAGCAAAGTATCTATCCTAGAAGACCGCAGCGACCGAATCCAACGATTTATTCAGCTGTAACCGAATCCAACGATTTATTCAGCTGTAACCGACTCCACCGATTTAATTTCGGGAAGGGCACGTATGACTGCTGCTTCAATCCCGTTTTTGAGTGTCATGCGGCTGTGCGGGCAATTTCCGCACATTCCCAAAAGCCGGATATTGACGGTATTGTCTTCCGTAATATTCACATATTCCACGTCACCTCCATCAGCCTGAAGATAAGGACGGATCTGCTCAATTACATTTTTTACTTTTGATACAAGTTCTTCGTTTGCAATCATATGAAATAGATTTGAGAATTTGAGAATTATTTTGTCACTCCTTCGAAAACCTCCCTGATCGAATTGGTGATGGCAACCTGCTGGGCTACCTGTTCGGCCAATTGGATAAAGGCGGCGGTTACCGGCGATTGGTCATCCACCGCGATCGGACTTCCGGCATCACCAGATTCAGCGATGGTCGAAACAATCGGGATCTGACCAAGAACCGGAATGTTCAGCTCCATGGCTAATTTCTCACATCCCCCCTGTCCGAAGATAAAATATCTCTTCTCCGGAGATTCAGGCGGTGAGAAATAGGACATGTTTTCAACCAATCCAAGGATGGGGATGTTGATCTTGTCGTTCCGGAACATGTCAGCTGCCTTGCGCACATCGGCGATGGCAACCTGCTGCGGCGTGCTTACGATGATCGCGCCCGTAAGCGGAAAATCCTGGATCAGCGTGAGGGGAATGTCGCCCGTTCCGGGAGGAAGGTCGATCACCATGTAATCAAGCGCTCCCCATTCGGCATCATTGAACAGTTGACGCAGCGCCATCGAAGCCATCGGTCCCCGCCAGATCAGCGCCTTCGACTGATCAACGAAAAAGCCTATGGACAACACCTTCACGCCAAATTTTTCAAATGGATAAACAAAGGTTTTACCCTCTTTGTCGTAGCCGGTCGGGCGTTCATTCAGCATCCCGAACATCATCGGAATGGATGGACCGTAGATATCGGCATCGATCAAACCGACCTTCGCACCGGTTTTCGCCAGCGCCACCGCCAGGTTTACCGCAACCGTCGACTTCCCTACGCCCCCCTTGCCGGAACCCACAGCAATGATGTTTTTCACATCTTTCAACATCGCATCCGTCTCCTTGCGGCGTGACGTGACCCGGGAGGTCATTTCGACGACAACTTCGAGGGAGGGATGGACAAACTGATGGATTGCATCGATGCAGGATTGACGGATCTGATTCTTCAGAGGACAGGCCGGCGTTGTGAGTACCACATCAAAGCTGACTGTATTGCCGTCGACTTTGATGTTCTCGATCATGTTCAGGGTGACCAGGTCCTTTTTTAAATCCGGGTCATCCACATGTCTGAGCGCTTCAATAATCTGGTTTTTATCTATGTTCATCGTTATCGTAATTTTTAATTTAGCTCTTTAATTTCCAAATCTTCAAATCTTCAAATTTGTAATTCTTTCAACGGGTTCCAAAACAATTCATTAAAACGGACAATTTTATCATTCACCACTTCAATTCCTTCATTTTCGAGCAGCTGCTGCATCATATTCGGGGTGCCAAAGTGATGCTTTCCTGTAAGCAGTCCGTTTCTGTTTACAACCCTGTGGGCCGGAACATCCGTAAGGCGGGTGTGTGAACCATTCATCGCCCATCCCACCATGCGTGCCGACCCCCTTAACCCGATGTATTCAGCAATGGAGCCATATGAAGTTACCCGGCCATGCGGAACAAGACGCACAACGTCGTACACATTTTCAAAAAAGGAAGCGGAATGTTTCCTGACCCTGCCTGCCATTATACCTGCTCCTTCAAATCGAGCAGGAATCCCTTGATCCGGTTAAGCGAATCGATAACCCCCACCTTATTTACCACATCGTCCTTATTCTCCCTGAGCTTGTCCTTGGCCCCCTGCAGGGTAAAGCCACGCTCCTTCACCAGGTGATAGATGATGCGCAGGTTATCCAAATCCTTTGCCGTAAAAAGCCGGTTACCCTTTTTATTTTTCTGAGGCTTCAGGATGTCAAATTCTTTTTCCCAAAACCTGATGAGCGAAGCGTTTACCTCAAACAGATCGGCCACCTCTCCAATTGAATAATACAACTTTTCAATTTTTTTGTCTTTCCTGAGCATCGATGAAATGATTAATCCATGGTTTGCGATGGCTGCGCTGAGAGCTCCAGCATCATTTGGAATTGATCCGGTGTTAAATCGTTGAAAAAGAAATAGATCGGATTCAAAGGAACCCCGTTTTTCCTGACCTCATAATGCAGGTGAGGAGAGGTTGATTTACCTGTGTTCCCGACATAGCCGATGATCTGTCCCCGCAGAATTTTTTGTCCCGGCTTCACAAAAATTCGTGAAAGATGGGCATATACGGTTTGATAATTATATCCATGATCAATCCTGATCTGATTCCCATACCCCCCCTGTGCATCGCGACCGGCCGTGGTGATCATACCGTTCCCGGTGGCATAAATTTCAGTTCCGACCGGTGCCGAAAAATCCATCCCCTCATGAAACTTCCTTACCTTATAAAATGGATCCATCCGCGTGCCGAAGTACGAACCAACCCTTCGCAGATCCTTGATGTTAACAGGCTGTATGGCAGGGATCGATATCAGCATCTTCTCCTTGTTTTTTGCAAGCTTGAACACGTCATCAAAAGATTTGGACTGCACATAGAGCTGGCCCATGATCTTGTCCATGGTTTTCTCCGTTTCGATCAGCAGCTCCGAGTTGGAATATCCCTTCATGGCTTCATAACGGTCGATGCCGCCCATGCCGGCTGTACGGATCGAATTCGGAATGGGTTCGGCTTCAAAGATCACACGGTAAATATTGTCATCCCGATCCTGCAAATCAGCCAGAATTTTTGTCACCTTATCCAGCTGATCATTCAAAATCTGATACTGCAGCTTCATCTGGTCCAGTTCCCTTTTCTGGGCCTTTTGCTTGGGAGAATCCAGGAAATTGTAGGCCACAACAAGCACCACTGCCGCAAAAACCACGCCGGTGGAGAGATGAGAAAAAAAGTATAGCAGCCGCTTGCGCATGGTTGTATGCACCCGGTCGAACGTCAAAGATTTTTTATTGAACTTGTACTTTACCTTGTTCATCCACAGGCAAATAAAGAATTATTCAAAACAAGCAGGCTAACCCCAACAAAATTAAGTAAATAATTAACTTTGCAGCCGCTTTCGGGTTTTAAAAATTGTTAAAGATTGTTAATGCTTTGTTAATCTTATAATTAGATGAATTCAACTGATATACGCCAGGCTTTTCTCGATTTCTTTCTGTCGAAACAACATGTGATTGTCGCCTCTGCACCCATGGTTATTAAGAACGACCCAACCCTGATGTTCACCAATGCCGGGATGAACCAGTTTAAAGATATCTTTCTGGGAAACAAGGAGGGTCAATTCAAACGCGTGGCCGATACGCAGAAATGCCTTCGTGTGTCGGGCAAGCACAACGACCTTGAAGAGGTGGGTCACGACACCTACCATCACACCATGTTCGAGATGCTCGGAAACTGGTCATTTGGCGATTATTTCAAAAAAGAGGCCATTGCCTGGGGATGGGAACTGCTCACCGACGTGCTGAGGATCGACAAAGACCGCCTCTACGTCACCATTTTTGAAGGAGATGAGGGCGAAGGACTGAAACGGGATCATGAGGCATTTGAACTCTGGAAACAGTTTATTCCCGAGGATCGTATTCTTCTCGGATCAAAGAAGGACAATTTTTGGGAGATGGGTGATACCGGGCCATGCGGACCCTGTTCTGAGATCCATGCCGATATTCGTGAAGCAAGCGAACGGGCAAAAATTCCCGGCAAAGATCTCGTTAACAAGGGAGATCCCCATGTAATTGAAATATGGAACCTTGTGTTTATCCAGTTCAATCGCCTGAACAACGGCCAGCTTGTTGAGCTCCCGGCCAGCCATGTTGATACCGGAATGGGATTTGAGCGGCTCTGCATGGTCATTCAGGGAACCAAATCAAATTATGATACCGATGTATTTCAGCCCATCATTCAAACGATTGCGGTAAAATCAGGAATTCAATACGGGAAGGATGCCAGGTGCGACATTGCCATGCGTGTGATCGCCGACCACCTCAGGGCCATTGCCTTTGCCATTGCCGACGGGCAGCTGCCTTCGAATGTCAAGGCGGGGTATGTGATCCGCCGGATTCTGCGCCGGGCCGTGCGATATGGCTACACCTTCCTGGGCTTTAAAGAACCCTTTATCTACGAATTGATCCCGGTGCTGATCGATCAGATGGGGACGGTATTTCCCGAACTGATTTCCCAAAAAGAGCTCATCACCAATGTGATCCGCGAAGAAGAAACCGCCTTTCTCCGCACCCTGGCCACCGGGATACAGCGGTTTAATCATTACATTGAATCAAGAAGGCCGGACGAGCAAAAAGACATTCGTCATTCGTCATCGGTCATTGGTCATTCAATCGAGGGTTCTTTCGCCTTCGAACTCTACGACACCTTTGGTTTTCCCATCGACCTCACGCAGCTCATGGCCAGGGAAATCGGCTGGACTGTTGACATGGAAGGATTTGCAAAGGGGCTGGAGGCTCAAAAAGCCCGGTCGCGGCAGGATGCTGTCACCGACACCTCCGACTGGGTTGTTCTGGTTGAGGATGCCGGTTTACCTGAGTTTGTCGGGTATGATTTACTAAAGGTTGATACGGTGATTACCAAATACCGCACGGTGGTGACCAAAGGAGAAGAACTTTACCACCTTGTGCTGGCTCAGACCCCGTTTTATGCCGAATCAGGCGGACAGGCCGGTGACAAGGGATGGCTGATCTCCGGGGATGAAAAAATCGAACTTATCGACACGGTAAGGGAAAACGAACTGATCATTCAAATTGCCAACGCCCTGCCTTCAGATCCCGCCCAACTGGTAGTGGCCCATGTGAATATGGAGAAAAGAAGGAGCACCGCCAACAACCATTCGGCCACCCACCTGATGCATTCCGCACTGCGCCAGGTACTTGGAACCCACGTGGAACAAAAAGGCTCCCTTGTAGATGACCATCGGCTTCGTTTCGACTTCACCCATTTTTCAAGGATGAGCAAGGAAGAAATTGCCCGGGTTGAAGCAATCGTCAATGCAAAGATCCGCGAGAATATTGTTTTGAACGAACAGAGGGCGCTCCCCATTGCGGAGGCCAGGGCCATGGGGGCCACGGCCCTCTTTGGAGAAAAATATGGCGATTTGGTGCGTGTAATCACCTTTGATCCAGGCTTTTCTATTGAACTTTGCGGCGGAACCCATGTTCCGGCAACGGGGCAGATTGGCTTGTTTAAAATTGTCTCTGAGGGGGCCATCGCAGCAGGCATCCGGCGTATTGAAGCCATTACGGCTGAAAAGGCTGAGGAATATTGGAATTTGAGAGAATCGCTCCTCAGCGAAGCGGGCGAATTGCTGAAAAATCCCAAAGACATGTTAAAAGGACTGCGGAATTTGATTGAAGAAAATGTTGAGTTGAAGCGGCAGGTTGCTGAATTAAGCAAACTGAAGTTACAGCAGCTGAAGGAGGAATTCGCTGCGCAGGTGCAGCATTACAATGGCATCAATTTCCTTACGGCGAAGGTGGATCTGGATGCAGAAACAGTAAAAAACCTGGCCTATGAACTGAGCACCTCCATCCCCGATCTGTTCCTGGTATTGGCAACGGAGGGTGACGGGAAGGCCACGCTCACGGTGATGCTTTCTGAAAATCTCGTGAAGGAGCGCAAGCTCAATGCCGGCAACATCGTGCGTGAACTGGCCAAAGAGATTCAGGGCGGCGGCGGCGGACAACCCCACATCGCAACGGCTGGCGGTAAAAATCCGGCCGGAATTCCGGCTGCACTGGAGAAGGCACGGGGCTACCTGACCGCATAAGGGGAAATGATATTTGTCAATACTTCATTGAATCAGCCATTTCCACAAAGGAATCACCCTGATTTGCAGTTTATCAACCTGTATGATCTCTTCCTTATCTCCATTGATGATGACACTTTCCGATAAATGAAGGAATCTCATCGCCTCCAACAGGGCATCGACCTCTCTTTTCAGCGTGGAGGGCGATTCAAGATCGGCGCAAACATTGATAAGCTGAAGCTTTTCCTGATTTTTGACGCAGAAGTCAACCTCCTGTTTTTTCCTGAAGTAAAAGATTTCCTGGTTCTTTCTGCGCAACTCAGTAAAAACCACATTTTCAAAAAGCCGCCCCCGGTCAGCACGGATAACCTGTGAGGTGTAAAGTCCTGTATCAACAGCAAATATTTTTTTGGGATTTCTGATTTGCTCACGATATGATTCCGTGAAAATGGTGGTGGTAAAGGCGGCGAAAGAATCTTCCAGATAACCCAGGTATTGGTACAAGGTGTTTTTTGCAATGGCCGCTCCCAGTGATTTCAGCTCATTATAAAGCTTGTTCACGCTGAGCAATGAAGATATATTACGGAAACAATAATGAACCAGGTACTTGATGAGGAAGTGGTTTTTGATCTGGTAGCGGTCGATCATATCTTTAAAGATGATCATCTGGATGTAATTCTGCAAGGTGCTTTTGGCCATTTCCGGAGAAAAATTGATCAATTCAGGGAATCCGCCGTTGATGAAATAGCGCTCTAACGCGTTTTTTATCATAGAAGTAGCCGAAGAACCATAGAACTCAATGGGAATGTTTTTAAAGCGGAGATACTCCCTGAACGACAATGGAAACAACTCAAATGAAAGCGTTCTGCCTCGTAAAGAAGAATCTATTTCCGTTTGAAGAAGCCGTGAAGAAGATCCGGTGATAAAAATCCGGATATCTTCCGTATCATAGATTCGCCTGATAAATTTCTCCCAATTTGCCACCAATTGAATCTCATCGAAAAAAGCATAAACCGTCTCCCTTTTCTTTTCAGGATACAGTTCATAATAAGCCTCTATGATCAATCCCAGATCCTCGATTTGCATCGGGAATATACGGTCATCTTCAAAATTCAGATAAAGAATATGCTCGGTTAACCCTTTTTCCCGGTATTTCCCTATCAGGTCAAACAAAAAATAGGTTTTGCCTGCCCTGCGTGTTCCTACAATCGTAATAACCTTTTTTATCTCCGGTATGATCAAATCTCTGGAAAGAGCAGAAGTAAAAACCATTTTCTGGTTTTCAATCAATATATTTTTAATTATATCTTTCTTCATAACGAAATATAATTACGTTTATGTCTTTCTCAAGAGATACAAAGATACATGAAATTTTATAAATTTCCAAATGACAAATAAGAATCGGGAATGATAATTGTTAAAAGACCATTTTTTTCATCTTGAATACCGTCCTTACGCTGTGCTTTTTGTATTTTTGTCAAAAAGGAAAACAAGGTGAAAAACCTTTTTGTGTTTGGTTCAGTGTTGACCCCTCAATTCAACGAAAACAGTGATATTGATTTTATTGTCGATATTGATTCAACGGATCCGATTGATTATGGATCTGGAAATTAAAAAATGGCTGAAAGACATTGATCTGTCCATCTCAGAAATCAATTCGTTTTTTCCTGAAAAGAAAATTTTCTTGGAATTCCAAAGTGACATTAAAAACCGGATTGTTCATGGTTACGATTCAATCTCTGCTGACGTAATCTGGTTAATTATAATCCGACATTTGCCGGTTCTTGAAATGGAGGTGAAAGAATTGCTTGGTTAAATGGTTCGCCGCTTCGAAGAGATCAGCAACAACGCCTGGCCGGCACTGCAAACCATGCAGTACGATGGCTGGATTCTGCGTTTTGCCAACGGGGTGACCAAGCGTTCAAATTCAGTGAATCTGCTTTACCCCTCCACACTGGACCCGGAGAAAAAAATCGACTTCTGCGAATCCCTGTATCGATCGCAGAACATCCCCCCATGTTTTAAGATCACCTCCATGGCTGAACCCTCAGATATCGACCAACGCCTGGCAAGCCGCGGATACCTGATTCATTCGACCATTTCATTCCAGTCGCTCGACATATCCGCCATTTCAGCAGCCCCCATCAGTGAAATCAGGATCGACACAGAAATGAATTCGCGCTGGATGGATGATTTCATCCGGATGAATGACTTCGAGCGGGAAAGAAAACCGACCTACGTTGGGATAATGGAACAGCTGAAGCTGAAGAAATGCCTCATTTCCCTCACCCGCGAAAATAAGACGATCGGGGTTGGCCTGGGTGTGGCAGAGGGATCCTATCTCGGCCTCTTTGATATAGTGGTTGACAAAGCCTACCGGAATACCGGCGTGGGTTTCCTCATCGTCGAAAACATACTGCGGTGGGGAAGAAAACAGGGATCGGAAACCGCCTATCTCCAGGTAATGGTCAACAATGTACCAGCAAACAAACTCTATGAAAAAATGGGGTTCAGGGAACGATACAGGTACTGGTACAGGATGAAGATAACTCCTTTTATACAATAACTAAACCTTAATCTCTATGAAAAAAACTCTCAGTTGCTTTGCATTGTTCTTTTTTCTTGTCTCTTTCGGTGCCTTTGCCCAGCAGGAAAAATCACTCCGCATCCACCAGGTTGGCATCAAATTCAGCAACCTGAACTCCTTTGGTCTTCAGTACAAAACCGGAGGTGAAAAAACATTGCTCAGGCTTTCTGTACTTTCTTTGAACATGGGGCAAAATGCAAACTGGGGCAAACCGGAGGATTCCCTGGAGATCAAGTCTTCTAACTACGGGGCCGGGTTCTTGATTGGCTTTGAAAAAAGGATCCCTGTCATTGCAAAACTCGATTTTATCTGGGGATTAGAGGCAGGGGTGAGTTATTTTTATCAAAAACAGAAGCAGGCATCGATCGGCAATGATTATGAGACAAGGGACTGGCGTTTATCTCCAGGCGTGGATGTGATTCTGGGCTTTAACTATACCTTTTCAGACCACCTGGTCATCGGTGCTGAAATCACCCCGGGTATCTATTATGCATACGGAAAAACGAAAACCACGATCTATTCGGTTACCTCTGAACGGACAAATTCCAATTTTGGATTCAGTTTTGACAATACTTCAGCTGCATTGACCCTGGCCTACCGCTTCGGGAAATAACCAGCCATCAGAACAATTTCTGCAACTCCTTTTTAATCTCTTCCAGGGCCAGGTCGAGGGGAAGTTTTCCTTTGGAAACGGCGATATCGAATATCCCCTTCACAAGATCTGAGGAATGGGTCTGCTCCCCGACATTGGCCGAAGCCTGGTTGATCATCGCAATGGTCTCCTCTTTGGCATTCCTGATCAGCTCCCAGGCATGTTGTGAAACATACAACTGCTGCGACAGGTTGTATTCAAATTCTTCGCGGATGGTCCTGACAAGCAATGACTGCAGCTGATAGGCAGTCAGATCGGGGCTGTTGAGCCGCATCACCAGGTTCGAAGGATGTATCCGTTCGAGGAACAGCACAAACCGCTCATAGGCCTGCAGACGCAAGGGAAGAATGACCTTTTGATCTTCGTTGCTTACTGCAGCAGGAATGGCTTTCCTGGTTTGTTTAAGATAATACCAAAGCAGAAAAAATGCGCCGCCGAAGATCAGGAGCAACCAGATGATACCACCAAGGAGGTGGAAAAGAGCGGGGGAACAAAAAGGAGGATGCATGGGAGGGATTTTGAGACAAAAGTACCATTAATTTTGGTGACAGGGGAACAGGGTAACAGGGTAAGATATCACGATTTTTCATTTTCTTTTTTGACTTGAGCCTTGGTGTTCGGTTATTTTTTCTAAATTTGTTCTCTTTTTGTCAAAAACTTCATTCTCACTATCTTATGACAATCCTCGCTAACAGAATCCAGTATCTGGCCGAAAGTGAAACCCTGGCCATGTCGCGCAAGAGCCGCGAACTCAAAGCTGAAGGTCACGATGTAATCAATCTCAGTTTGGGTGAACCCGATTTTTTCACCCCCGACTACATCAAAAATGCGGCAAAGGCAGGCATCGACCAGAACTTCACCTTTTATTCCCCGGTGGCTGGTTATGAAGATTTGCGCAAAGCCATCTGTGTTAAACTGAAACGCGACAACAATCTTGATTATGACCCCAATCAAATTGTCGTGTCAACCGGCGCCAAGCAATCGATTGCCAATGTAATGCTCAGCCTTATCAATCCCGGTGATGAAGTGCTCGTACCGGCCCCCTACTGGGTCTCCTATAAAGAGATCATCAAAGTGGCTGAAGGAACGTCGGTATTTATCCCGGCTACGATTGAACATAATTTTAAGATCACCCCGCAGCAACTGGAGGCGGCCATTACACCCAAAACCAGGTTACTGATCTACAGTTCTCCTTGTAATCCAACCGGGTCGGTCTATACCCGTGAGGAGTTGAAAGGGATTGCTGAGGTGATCTTCAAATATCCTGAAATCACCATCATTGCCGATGAGATATATGAACACATTAATTTCGTCGGGAAGCACGAAAGTATCTGCCAGTTTGATTTTATCAAGGATAGGGTTGTACTGATCAACGGCGTTTCAAAAGGATATGCCATGACCGGCTGGAGGATTGGATTTATCGCTGCTCCGCTTGCCATTGCCAAAGCCTGCGACAAACTTCAGGGTCAGTTCACCTCGGGCGCCTCCTCCATTGCCCAGCGTGCAGCCCTCACTGCCTTCATTACCGCCCCCTCCGCCACCCCCGACATGGCGATCATGCAAAAGGCCTTCCGGGAGCGCCGCGACCTCATGTTAAAACTGCTGGCAGAAATCCCCGGGATGAAAATAAACCATCCCGATGGTGCGTTTTATATCTTCCCCGATATCTCCTGGTATTTTGGAAAATCAAATGGAAACATCACCATCAATAATGCCAATGACCTTTGCATGTACCTGCTTAACAACGTGTTTGTTGCCCTTGTGCCCGGCGATGCCTTTGGTGATCCGAATTGTCTTCGTTTTTCCTATGCTACCAGCACAGATAAGCTTACCGAAGCAGCAAGAAGGATAAAAGTTGCGCTGGGAGAGCTTAAATAATAAGCGTACGTTTGCCTTTTAATAAGATCTAAAAACAATTAAATAAAACGATATGAAAATCAGCAGTAAAGTTGAAAAATGGGTTAAAGCGTGGTCTGATCTATGCCAGCCCGATACCATTCATTGGTGTGATGGAACCGCAGGAGAGAACCAGAAATTACTTGACATGATGGTTGGCACAGGCATGGCCATCAAGCTGAATGAAGCGAAACGCCCGTCAAGCTACTATTTCCAGAGCGACCCGAGTGATGTGGCGCGCGTCGAAAACCGCACCTTCATCTGTTCTGCAAAGCAGGAAGATGCAGGACCTACCAACAACTGGATGGCCCCGGCCGAGATGAAAAAAATTCTGACCGAGGAGTATCGGGGAAGTATGAAGGGCCGCACCATGTACGTGATCCCATTCAGCATGGGTCCGCTTGGGTCAAAAATTGCACACATCGGCATTCAGCTGACCGACTCCCCTTACGTGGTGGTCAATATGCGCATCATGACCCGCATGGGCAGCGCCGTACTCGACCTGCTTGGCGAGGGTGATTTCGTTCCATGTATCCATTCTGTCGGAGCGCCTTTATCTCCCGGGCAAAAAGATGTAAAATGGCCCTGTGCGCCCATTGAAAAGAAGTACATTTCACATTTCCCCGACACCAATGAAACATGGTCGTTTGGAAGTGGATACGGCGGAAATGCCCTGCTTGGCAAGAAATGTTTTGCCTTGCGCATTGCTACCAATATGGCCCGCCGCGAAGGATGGCTTGCCGAACACATGCTGATCATGGGCATCACCAATCCCCAGGGAGTTAAACATTATGTTGCTGCTGCATTTCCAAGCGCCTGCGGAAAGACGAACCTCGCCATGCTGATACCAAATATCCCGGGTTGGAAGGTTGAAACCGTCGGCGACGACATTGCCTGGATGAAATTTGGCGAAGATGGCCGGCTGTATGCCATCAATCCGGAAGCCGGATTCTTTGGTGTGGCCCCCTTTACATCCATGGAGACCAATCCCAACGCCATGCTGTCGTGCAAGAGCAACTCCATCTTTACCAATACGGGCATCACCCCCGATGGCGATATCTGGTGGGAGGGGATCGGATCGGACATTCCCGAGGGAACCATCACCTGGACCAACGAGGTATACAACAAAGAAAATGGCAAGCCGGCCGCACATCCCAATGCCCGATTCACGGCACCCGCCTACCAGTGCCCGGTGATTGACAAGGACTGGGAAAATCCCAAGGGTGTGCCTATTTCTGCATTTTTATTCGGCGGACGCCGTCCTGGTACCGTTCCTTTGGTTTATCAGGCATTTGACTGGAACCATGGCGTGTTTATGGGATCGATCGTGGGATCGGAGGTCACGGCTGCCGCGATCGGACTGAAAGCCGGTGTTCGCCGCGATCCGTTTGCCATGCTTCCGTTCTGCGGGTATCATATGGGTGATTATTTCGGACATTGGGTGAAGATCGGCCAGAATGCACCCGACAAAACCAAACTGCCAAAGATTTTCAATGTCAACTGGTTCAGGAAGGGTCCCGATGGCAAATTCCTCTGGCCAGGTTATGGAGACAACATCCGCGTGCTGAAATGGATCTTTGAACGCGTTGAAGGAACAGCAAAATCTGTTGAAACAGCCATCGGAATTTTACCTGAAAAGGGATCGATTGACATCTCCGGCCTTACCGGCGTAGCTGATAAAATGGAGGATATTCTGAAGGTTGATAAACATGAATGGCTCGACGAATGTGAACTGATCGCCGAACACCAGCACCTATTTGGCGACCGGCTGCCTAAGGAGATGGCGGAACAATACCAGAAGCTGAAAGAACGGTTAGAAAAGTGACGAAAATATACACCAAGGGCGGAGACAAGGGGGAAACCTCCCTGCTGGGGGGAACCCGTGTCTCCAAAAGCCATGAGCGGGTGGAGGTTTATGGAAATCTCGATGAGCTTAATTCATTTATCGGATTAATCAGGGATCAGGATATAAACACCTGCTACAAAGAGGTTTTGATCATTGTGCAGGAAAAGCTGTTTGTGGCTGAGGCCTTGATTGCACGCGATCCATCAAGTCAAACGCGGGAATTGCCTTCATTGGCCGATGGGGACATTACCCTGTTGGAGCAGGAGATTGATGCCATGAATGAGGAACTTCCACCCTTGAATCATTTCATTCTTCCCGGCGGACACAGTACCGTTTCATTCTGTCACATGGCCCGCACCGTGTGCCGCCGGGCCGAGCGCTCCCTGATCCGGTTAAATGAAAGCAGCCCTGTCGAAGATATAATAATTCGGTTTTTGAATCGTTTGTCGGATTATCTGTTTGTGCTGGCCAGGAAAACAGGCAAAGATCTGGGGGCAATTGAATCGCCCTGGATCACAAAAAAATAACTCTTGACTTTCTGATTTTTTTTTTTATACTTTTGCAAAAAATCTCAAAAGAACAAATCAATGTATTGGACACTCGAATTGGCCTCAAAACTTGAAGATGCCCCCTGGCCTGCTACCAAGGAGGAGTTGGTCGATTGGGCAATCCGATCAGGCGCGCCCCAGGAAGTAATTGAAAATTTAAGAGAGATCGAAGACGAAGGGGAATCCTACGAACGCATCGAAGATATCTGGCCCGATTACCCTACCAAGGATGATTTCTTCTTCCATGAGGATGAATATTAACGAAGGATGAATAAGGTAAAATTCACACTTCCATAGTTTCGGTGCTGGAAAAAATGCGGGTGCTGCTCAAAACGGTATCTCACTGAATGTTCCAGAATAAACATCCCATTCGCCGCAAGCAATTTTGAACCAAAGATCAAATCAGGAATCGACTCAATCCCCTCCAGGTCGTAGGGCGGATCGGCAAAAATCAGGTCATACTCCTTCCACATCCGTTTGATGAATACAAAACTGTTTGATTTTACCGGCTGAATATTTGTAGCGCCAAAACTTTCTGCTGTTTTTTTTATAAAGCTGATGCATTGATGATTTGCATCCACGGCCGTCACTTCGATGGCTCCGCGAGAAAGGAATTCAAAGGCGATGCTTCCCGTACCAGTGAAAAGATCGAGCACCTTCAGTGTTTCAAAATCAACCATGTTGCCCAGCACATTGAACAAACCCTCCTTGGCAAAATCAGTGGTAGGCCTCACCGGCAGATTTGCCGGAGGCTGCAGTCGACGGCCCCTGTATATTCCACTTATAATCCGCATGAAAAAAAATTGAGAAGTGGGTAATAGGCCTGTGGTTGCATCTGGTTCAGCATGTAACTGTACTTAAAGGCCTCATTGCGGCGTCCAAATTCGACATAGCGAACATACTTGGCGAGCAATTCACATAAACCAGCGCCCTTTTCAACATTTCCCAGTAAAACCAGGGGAATATGTTCGGGGTTTAAATTCAGTTGTTCGAGCACAAAAATCAGGTAATAGGCCACATCTTCCCCATTCTGAAACGGGAAGGTGTTGAAATAGCTCATCTGGCGTCCGTCAAAGATCATCAGGTCAAACAACTTTTCACGAACGTGGACGAAGGCCTTATTGGCATTGATCCGGTTTTTATAGTTGATCCAAATGCTTTCGATCAGAATACTTGAAAAATGAACAATCTTGATATTCGGAAAATGGCCTCTCATGGCATTCAGTACGGATACCGGAATGGCAAATACCTGGTGGGAATCCAACGGCATCAGATGATCAGAGAAGGCCTGCTCCTCCTCGCTTTGGGGGAAGCTTAACTTCAAATAATGATCCTTTGCCGTTGCATCAAACAACTGCGCCGGAATCAGGGTGCATTTCCTTCCCTCATAGCCGATCTTCACCGATTTATACGGATTCTTGAGCCAGGGCGTGGCATTGATGATGCTTTTCAGAAAATCATCAAAGGGTAATTTGGCCCCTGGCATCGTATGCAGTGGCTTTGCATCATGCCTGATCATATGGTGCACCCCGAGATATTTATTCCGCTTAAAATCGAGGATGCTGTATGAAAAACCGGACTCACTGAAAAGAATGGCCAATCCGTAATTCCGGGTATCCTGGAGATTGAACGACTCATCCAGCTTATTGTTAACAACCGTAAATTGTTCAGCCATAGTTGATTTCTAGACGAGCAGCAGAACCCCCATCGTGCATGCAATGATAAGAAGAAAACCCGAGATCAGGTAGATCCGTGCGCCCCTCCCTGCAAAAAAGCATCCATAGACCATTTTCAAAGCGTTGTTGCTGATGATGGCCTGAAATGTAGCCAGGGCCATGACATCCATGGTTACAGCAAATTTCCCCTGGAATAAATTGATTAAAAAGGGATCAATGTCGGTAAGTCCGACAATGTACGAAAGGATGTTTAACCCAGGGGTGCCGAATCGATTGAGAACCTCGTAGGTGATGAAGGTGAAGGCAATATAGAGTGCTGTGAAAATCAGGGCCACTTTAAACTCCAGTGGATTTTTATCGACCTGAAGCTCATCATCATGGGTGGTTACAACCCGGTTTTTATAAAACAAAACAACCAGTCCGATGGCCACGCTGATGCCGAACATGGTCAGAAAATAGGGCCATACACGCCCGTACAACTGTACACTGAAGATCAGGATCAGGATGAGAATCCGAAGGTACATCATGGCCGTTGCGAAGATAATCCCCGACATATACTGATTGAGGTGCTGCGGCTCCTTTTTGCTTTTTTTTGCCAGGATGATGGTGGTGGCCGTACTGGAATAAAGTCCGCCAAGGATTCCCGAGAGGATGATGCTCGATTTGGGAAAAATGAATTTTTTTAACAGGTAGCTTATATACGATATCGATGAAATGACCACAATGGCCAGCCAGATTTTATAGGGCGTCAGGCTCAATCCCTTCACAATGGGGCCGTCGGGCAGGATGGGCAGGATGACGCCGGCGATGATGAGAAATTTGGCCAGGGTGATGAATTCATAGCGGTCGATTTTTTGCGAAAAGGAGATAAATGTCTCCTTCAGTTCTGTGAAAATCAGGACCGTGACCACGATCAGCAGAACCAGCCACAACGGCTGTGTAATGATCAGCGGTCCAATGCAATAGGTTATCAATGCCACGAAAATGGTGGTGGCTCCGAAGTCCTTTAAATCACGGATGTGAAAATAGTAGGATATGCCCATGACCATGGCCAGAACCAGTCCGCCGCCCGCAAACATCATTCCCTGCGTAGGATCAATCAGGGAGAGGATATATCCCAGGATCCCGATAAAGGTGAAGGTTCTGTCGGTGCCGAACGTGTGGTCCGTTTCATGCGCCTGGCTGTGAAGCCTGCGTTGCGACAATCCGATCAGCAGCGAAAACAGGGTGACCAGCACAAAGTTGATCAGCGTTTTTGGGATGGTTCCGATGAGCTCCATATGATATACGATTTACGATTTAGTGGATTATTCATGTCCAATTAAATCGGTATTATCCATCTCTATCAAATTGCAAATGTCAAGAAACTCAATGATCTGATCAATGTTTTTAGAAAACAGGCTTAACAACTCTTTGTTTTTGATATTTCCAGTGGTAATGACTATCATCTTTCCTTATCAGGCAAATCATCTGTATGTATTGCATCAAATCCCTTATTTTTCAGGATCCAGGCAATCTCCCTAGGTAATTGAGCATCAACAATAAACTTCATGCCACAACTTTATGTATTGATTTTACCTTGGTTAATCTTGATGCATAGGACAGGCATGCTTTAATATCATCTAGTTCAATTGCAGGATAATCATCTATAATTTCTTGAAAGGTCATGCCAGAGGACAATAAATCCAAAATCATATCTACGGGATAACGCATGTCCCGAATTGTTGGTTTACCATGGCATATTTCCTTATTTATTGTTATTCGGCTTAACAGATTGTTCATTTTGATATTTTTATAAACAAAGATAATCAATACATGCGAGAAATCGATTTAGATTTCATTTTTTTGTCACGCGTCACGCGTCACGCGTCACGTTCTCAAACGTCGGTATCTCTTTCAAAAAAGCATACGTTTTGTTCCGATGATCGATCTTACAGGCGTAATGGGTCAATCCATTTGTAACGACAAGGTAATCAACGGCAAGGGTCATGTTGTACATGGCTACCTGGTCGAATACAGCCTGGCTGATTTCGACCGATGGGGCTTTGCATTCAACCACAAGACAGGGTTTGCCATTGGCGCTGTAGGCCAGCATATCAAACCGTTTCAGCATGTTGTTGTATTTCAGCGCAGCCTCCACCGCGATTAGACTGGCCGGAAAGCCAAGCTGAACGATCATATGGTTTAGAAAATGCTGCCTGACCCACTCTTCGGCAGTGAGCCTGACATACTTTTTCCTGATCTCATCAAAAATCTCCTCTTTCCCACTTTTTCCCTGGCGAAGCCGGGCCGCAAACGACGGTAAATTGAGTTGTTGCATCATACTTTCATTACAAATGTACATGACATTTTTCAATTTTGTACCGACGCCTGAAAATCTGACAAATCATTTATCTTTGCAACGAGTAGAATAAAGCGAATAGCCTGTTAGTAGAAATAGCATATGCAGGGATCCAGGCATTGGTTTTATACCAGTTTAAAAATGGAAAAGACAACGATCATCAGACTAAACAAGACCTTCGAAGAATATGCCTGCGAAGAGGAAGGGGTAGAATATTGGCTTGCCCGAGAATTACAAGAACTTTTGGGTTATGCGGAGTGGCGCAATTTTTCAAATGCGGTTGATAAAGCAAAAGAAAGTTGCAAAACCGCTGGGGTCGCGGTTTCCGATCATTTTGTTGACGTCAACAAAATGATCGGATTAGGTAAAGGCGGACAAAGAGAAATTGATGACATTATGCTCACCCGCTATGCCTGTTACCTCATTGCTCAAAATGGCGATCCAAAGAAAGTACAAACCGCTGATAAGGATTTTAGTTCATGAAAACAAAAAAAGAGATTGTTGATGATTGGTTGCCACGCTATACCGGGACAAATCTGGATGAATTTGGTGATTTTATCCTGTTGACCAATTTTACCCGCTACCTCGAACTTTTTTCTGCCTGGTACAAGGTGCCCATCAAGGGGTTAGACAAAGCCATGCCCAGTGTGACGCATGAACGCATTACCCTGATCAACTTCGGGATGGGCAGTCCAAATGCCGCCACCATCATGGATTTACTGAGTGCGATCAAGCCAAAAGCCGCGCTGTTTATGGGCAAATGCGGTGGACTTAAAAAGAAATGCAAGGTGGGTGACATGATCATACCCATCGCGGCCATCAGGGGCGATGGAACGTCGGATGATTATTTCCCCGAACGGGTTCCGGCATTGCCTGCGTTTAACCTTCAAAAGGTGGTATCGACCGAGATCCTCAAACACCGGAAAAACTACTGGACCGGTACGGTATATACCACCAACCGCAGGGTGTGGGAGTACGATGAGCAGTTCAAGGAGCACCTGCGGATCACCCGTGCCATCGCCATCGACATGGAATCAGCCACCCTGTTTATGGTGGGCTTTGCCAATGAAATCCCCACAGGGGCCATCCTGCTTGTTTCTGATCAGCCGATGGTTGGCCGGGGAATCAAAACCCAGGTCAGCGATAAAAAGGTGACCGAAAAATTTGCAGAAGAGCACCTGCGGATCGGCGTTGCTGCCATGAATGACCTCATCGAGAAAAAATTGCTTGTCAAACATCTCCGGTTCGATTAACCATGGCTGAAAAGAACAGCATCAGTTTCGACCAGTTGCTCAGCGATCTGAAGAATCAGATCTATCATCCTGTCTATCTTTTACATGGGGAGGAGTCCTATTTTATCGACGCGGTTTCCGATTTTATTGAAGCATCTGTTTTAAGCGATCTGGAAAAGGAGTTCAACCAGACCATCGTTTACGGGAAGGATTCCAATGTACTCACCCTGATGAGCTATGCCAAGCGTTTTCCGATGATGGCCAATTACCAGGTACTCATCGTAAAAGAGGCTCAGGATTTGGAAAAGATCGAAGATTTCCAGCCCTACATGGAAAACCCCCAGCCCTCCACGATCCTGGTTTTATGCTATAAATACGGGAAGCTCGACAAGCGTAAATCACTCTATAAATCCATTGAAAAAATCGGCGTGACCTTTGAATCAGCCCGCCTGTATGACAATAAAATCCCCGACTGGATCAATGAATACCTTCGGCAGCTAAAATATACGATCACACCGAAAGCCGCCGCCATGCTCACTGAATTCCTGGGGGCCGACCTGGGGAAGATCGTGAATGAGATTCAAAAACTCCTGATCAATATTCCGGCCGGATCGGAAATCAATGAAGCCTGCGTCGAAAAAAATATCGGGATCAGCAAGGATTACAATGTGTTCGAATTGCAGAAGGCGCTCACCAAAAGGGATGTGCTGAAGGCAAACCAGATCATCCTCCATTTCGCCGGCAACCTCCGCGAAAACCCTTTGGTAAAGGTAATCCCGATGTTATATGCGCATTTTTCGAAGATCCTGCTGTATCATTTCCTGGCCGACAAATCGACCAATGCCGTTGCCTCAGCCCTGGGCATCAAGCCATTTTTCGTAACCGATTATCAGCAGGCTGCACGGAGTTTCCCGGCAGGAAAAACGGTCGCTGTTATTTCGCTGCTGCGTGAATACGACCTGAAAGCAAAGGGGGTTGAGAATGCATCAGCGGGCGATGGGGAACTGATGAAAGAGCTGATTTTCAAGATTCTGCACTGATTGTAACGAAACACAGGAGATACATCATCACTCAGCCCGGTAGTTGAATTCCGAGGACCGGTAGGTCTCTTCAATGATCTGGCTGTATTTCTCAATGATAAATTTCCGGCGATATTTGAGCGTGGGGGAAATTTCCCCGGAGTCGGTGGTCCATTCTGCATCCAGGAGCCTGAATTTTTTAATTTTATCTGTTTGACCCAGATCCAGGTTAAACCGTTCAATCTCCTGCCTGATGCGTCGGATGATTTTCGGGTTTCTTACCACCTTCTGCCGTGATTCAAATTCGATGTGTTTGACTTCACACCAGCTTTTCAGGTGTTCGAAATTCGGAATAATCAGCGCTGCCGCATAATTCCGGTTCTCTCCCACCACCATGATGTGCTCGATGAAGGGTGACTCCTTCATGCGCTGTTCGATGGGCTGTGGCGCAACATATTTCCCTCCGGAGGTCTTGAAGATCTCCTTTTTCCGGTCGGTGATCTTCAGGAATTTTCCATCTTCAATCACTCCGATATCTCCGGTATGGAACCAACCGTCGGCATCGATCACCTCCGCTGTCTTCTCCGGCCTGTTGAGATAACCCATCATGATGTTCGGCCCTTTGCAAAGCACCTCCCCATCGTCGGCAATCTTCATCTGGTTTCCGGCCAGCAGGGTGCCCACCGTTCCGAATTTCATATGGCCGGGCTCAAACCGGTAACAGGTAACACCCGGAGAGGTCTCCGTAAGTCCGTAGGCTTCGAGGATCGGGATTTTTGCAGCCCAGAAAATCCGGGCCAGGCGCGGATGCAAGGCAGCGCTTCCCGAAACGATGAATTTCAACTCTCCCCCCAGCGCCTCCCGCCATTTTCGGAAAACAAGCAGATTCGCAATGAACAATTTTATATCGTAAACCCATCCCCGGGCATGGTTCAGTTCATATTTATGACCCTGCCTGAGCGCCCAGAAAAAAAGAACCTTCATGGGCAAAGGCAAGCTGCGTCCCTTGATGACGATTTTGTTGTATATTTTTTCGAAAACCCTGGGTACGGATGCAAATCCGTGGGGCTTTACCTCCCTGATATAGTCCCCGAGTTCATCGATATTCTGCACATAATAGACCGAAACACCGAAAGACTGGTACACATACCCGGCCGTTCGCTCGTAAACGTGGCAAAGGGGTAAAAAGCTCACCGCCCGGTCATGCATTTTCAACGGTGGAATTTCAGCCAGCCCTTTGTAATTGGTTACGAAATTGTTGTGCGACGACATCACCCCCTTGGGCCGGCCGGTCGTTCCCGAAGTATAGATCACCGTAGCCATGTCGCCGGGAAAGATGGTTTGTTTGATGGCCTCCAGGTCGCCGGGTGCCGGGTGATTCTTTCCCAATTCCAAAATCTCCGTCCAACTCCGGATGCCAACCACCGGCTCAATTGAAAAAATCGCCTTCAAGCCGGAAATCTCAGGAAGGACGTTTTTTATCCTGTCATAAATTTCATAATCAGAAAAAATCAGGTACTCAATCTCTGAATCTTTAAAAATATACCTGTAATTGTCTTCGCTGATGGTCGGATAGACCGGAATCTGAATGGCTCCCGTTTGGAGGATGCCCATGTCGAAAAAGTTCCATTCCGGACAATTGTTCATCACGGTGGCGATCCGCGTTCCTTTGGTAACCCCCAGCGCCAGTAACCCCAGGCTGATCATATTGCTGTGGTGAACGTAGTCCTGCGCGGAAAAATGCACCCAGACCCCATCCTTTTTTATATTGAACAACTCCTGAATGGAATTATATTCATCTTTATATAATTCCATTAGATCAAATATCCGGGTGATTTGTTTCATGTTATGATAACGGGATAAATGTAAATTTATTCAAACAACTTTGCAATTTTATCTTCATATAGTTTCAGGATGGCGTTTCTCTTGAGTTTCATCGTGGGGGTGATCTCTCCGGTTTCGAAGCTCCATTCGGTATCGAGCAGATCCCAGCTCTTGACTTTTTCGGTATCGCCAAAACATTTATTGTACTTGTCAACCTCCGTTTTAAAACGTTTCCGGATGCGCGGCAGATTGATCATTTCAGTATTCGTGGTGTAGGGAATCTCCTTCACGACACAATAGGATTTGAGGAAATTGAAATCGGGGACAATGAGGGCGCCCGCGAATTTCTGATTTTCTCCCACCACAATGAGCTGGTCAATAAACAGCGATTCTTTAAAGGTATCTTCGATCGGTTGCGGGCTGACATACTTTCCAAAGGAGGTTTTGAACAGCTCCTTTTTCCTTCCTGTGATTTTCAGATGTCCCTCGGGTTCGAACCGGCCCAGGTCGCCGGTGTGAAACCATCCGTCTGCTTCAATGGCCTCGCGGGTCATCTCCGGTTCCTTGTAGTAACCCAGCATCACATTCGGTCCCTTGCACAGGATCTCTCCATCTTCAGCTATTTTGACCTGAACGCCCTTTACCACCTTGCCCACCGTGCCAAACTTCGTTCCGCCATCGGTTAGGTCGTTCACCGAAATCACCGGCGAGGTCTCCGTCAATCCATAGCCCTCCAGCACGTCGATGCCGGCACAGGTAAACATGCGGGCCAGCCGCGGTTGCAGGGCAGCGCCGCCCGATACCACGAGCAGGTGCTTTCCTCCCAGCGCATCACGCCATTTTGAATAAACCAGCTTGTCGTAAAGTTTCCGCTTCAGCTCATAAAACCAGCCATTGGCCCCCTTCAATTCATACCGCAGCGCCAGGTGCAGCGCCCAGAAGAAGATCCAACGCTTGGCGCCGGTAAGTTTATGTCCGGTGGCAAATAATTTATCATAGATCTTCTCGAGTAGCCGCGGTACCGTAGACAAAATATCGGGCTTCACATCCTTCATGTTGTCGGTGATGGTTCCCAGGTTCTCGGCATAATAGATCGAAAATCCGAGGTAGTGGTACAGATAATTCAGCATCCGTTCATACACGTGGCACAAGGGCAGGTAACTCACCGCCTTGCCCTCTTCACCAAAATGGGGAATATAGGCACAGACCAGAAAATCTGAAATAATATTATGATGGCTCAGCATCACCCCCTTGGGATTGCCTGTGGTTCCTGATGTATAGATGATGGTGGCCACATCTTCGGATTTGACAGATGATTTACGGAGGTCGAGCCCTTTGGGATCGGTGTTTTGCTTACCCAGGTCGATGAGTTCGTTCAGATGCTTGTGTTCGTGGTGGTCTTTGTAGGTAAAAACCCCTTTGATGTGGGTTATTTCAGGCAGAATATGATCAATTTTCCGCAACAATTCCTGGCCCGAGATGAATACGTAGTTCACCTCCGCATGATTCAGAATATATTTATAATCTGATTCACTGATGGTTGCATAGATAGGCACATGAATCGCCCCAACCTGCAGGATGGCCATGTCGACGAAGTTCCATTCGGCCCGGTTCCCGCTTATTTGCGCTATTTTATCACCCGGCTTCACCCCCATCGCCAGGAAACCGTAGCTGATGTTGTCGACGATTTCCCGGTATTGTTTGATGCTGTATTTTGACCATTCCCCGTTGTCCTTCGAAGCAAGAACATCATCTTTGGGTTTAAACGTGGCTTCGTGGTAGGGCAACAGATCAAACAGGCGGGTAATTTCCATAACATTTTTGGATTTAATGAAGGTGCAAATCAGAATACTGATGCAATGATAGTGAAAAAGTCCAGTTAAATCGGGCACATTTATATTCTTTTGCATTAACTTTGTATCTTGGCATTCTAAAACAATCATCTTATGGATATCCAGGCGGAAAAAGCAACCATTATCAAGCAATTTATGCAAAAAGAACAACCTGATGACGAAGTGGAGATCCCTGAACCTCATAAAGAAATTGTGAGAAGACGCATTAAAGAATATGAAAATTCTGCCGGGAGTTACCTTACCTTAGAGCAGATTGAAGACAGAATATTATCAAAGAAATGATGTAAAAAAGCAGATTGCGCAACTTAATGTAACTGCGTTTAGCTTTTCTATCCGTTACGATGATATCAGATGTTAGGGCAAATGGTTGGAAATTCGCTTTGCAAAATTTATCACGATTAACTACCTTTGTATAAAGAAAACAAAATGAAACCAAGAGTTTATATTGATACTTCAGTCGTTGGTGGATATTTTGATGAAGAGTTTAAAGACGATACAAAAAAATTCTTTAACCGAATTTTCAAGGAAGACTTCATTGTCTATTTTTCAGAGATAAGTGAAACCGAATTATCATTGGCACCAGCACATGTCATAGGATTAAAAGATAGAATTCCTAAAAAATGCTATCGTTATTTGGAACTTGATGATGAATCCAAATATTTGGCTCAACTGTATATTGATGAGAAAATTCTAGGCCAATCAAGTTACAACGATGCTTATCATATTGCGTTGGCTACCGTTAACCGATTAGATGTACTTGTGAGTTGGAACTTTAAACATATTGTCAATTTTGATAAGATAAAATTATTCAATTCAATCAATCTGAGATTGGGTTATCCTGTGATTGATATTCGTTCACCATTAGAATTTATTGACCATGAAAACAATGACTGAAAAAACATTTGATACTGTCAAATTCTTTCGTCAAATAAAGGAAAAATTGGCGGAGAGACTATCTACAATGACACTTGAAGAGCAAAAAGAATTTTTGCGCAAAGTACGTGACGGAGAGATTAAAATAGCCTGACAACCACTTGCCCTAATCGTGTAGGCTGCCCTTCCGGAACCGCTGGGTGGGCAACATGTTAGGTATTTATATTGCAATTAACCGCCTCTTTATTTCCATTAAGATTATTGTTTTGATTTAAATCAGGTATAAATTACCTGTCAGGCAACCTTTAATCCCATGGTTGGTGTCTCCTGATCCGAAGAGGGCATTTTTCTATCAGTCTGGATTTGATTCAGATAAAAATTACATATGAAGGTAACCATTTGCGACCGGCTACGTACAATAGTTAATTAAAATTGTTTACTTTTGTATTAGGTTCATGATTTGTCGTAGATACTTGTAACTTGTTGCCTTCTCCTCATGCATTTGTTTTCAATGGGGAGAAGTTTTTTTATAACAGGGGTTGTGTTTTTTTGATACTGTGATTTGGAGGGATGAAGAGCCTGGTACGGCGCCAAAAATCGCAACCTGTAAAACCACCGGAATATGAAAAGACGTTTACCGTTTCTTGCCGTTACAATCCTGTTTTTAACTTTTGGTTTTCGGGGCGCTGCCCAATGTCCAACTGCAGATGCTGGTTCACCCGCAACAATTTGCCAGGGGACATCACACACCTTAAGCGATGCCAATGCGAGTTATTATACTTCATTAGAATGGGGAACAAGTGGTTCCGGAACCTTTTCCCCGGATCGATTCACACTTCACGCAACCTATATTTCCAACCCTTTGGAAACCGGTGTCATTACATTAACGCTAACTGCTTCAGGTACATGTACGCCAACTACGATTTCATCATCCATGACTTTAACGATTGATCCGTTGCCGGTTCCTGTCATCAATGGCTCTGCATCAGAATGCGCCGGGGCGACATCCATATCCTATTCAACGGCAGCCTCCATGAGCAATTATACCTGGACTGTTTCAGCCGGAGGCATCATCACCTCAGGACAGGGGTCCAACACCATCCTGGTAAGCTGGACAACAGCCGGGGCACAAAATGTTTCGGTAAATTATACCGATGGGAATGGTTGTACCGCAGCCTCACCCACTGTTAGGAATGTGACTGTGGGTTCAGTGCCTGTACCCACTATCAATGGCGCTACTCCTGTGTGCGCTGGCACAACCGGGGTAACTTATACTACAGAAGCTGCGATGACAGGCTATACCTGGACTATCTCCTCCGGAGGTACAATCACGGCCGGGTTGACAACCAATCAAATTACAGTAACCTGGAATACTGTTGGGGCACAAACGGTGTCGGTGAACTATACCAATGGCAATGGATGTACCGCTGCTTCACCCGCTGTCAGGAACGTAACAGTGAATTCTTTACCCGTACCAACCATTACTGGCGATGCTTCTGCTTGCGCAGGGGCTACCGGAGTAATCTATACGACGGAACCTTTGATGACGGGTTACACCTGGACTATTTCAGCCGGTGGAACCATCACGGCTGGAGCAGGTACCAGCGCTATTACGGTGACATGGACCACGGCCGGAGCGCAATCTGTTTCGGTTAACTATACCAATGCGAATTCATGTACCGCCGCTGCACCCGCGGCCCTTAGCGTAACCGTGCATCCGCTGCCGGTTATTGCCATTACAGGATCTATTACTGCATGTGTTGGCGCCACCGGAGTATCCTATGCTACGGAAGTTGGGATGAGCAGTTATATCTGGACTGTTTCATCCGGAGGCATCATCACCTCAGGACAGGGATCCAACACCATCCTGGTAAGCTGGACAACAGCCGGGGCACAAAATGTTTCGGTAAATTATACGGATGGGAATGGTTGTACCGCAGCCTCACCCACTGTTAGGAATGTGACTGTGGGTTCAGTGCCTGTACCCACTATCAATGGCGCTACTCCTGTGTGCGCTGGAACAACAGGAGAAACTTATACTACAGAATCGGGGATGACCGGGTATACCTGGACCATTTCAGCCGGCGGTACCATCACGGCCGGGTTGACAACCAATCAAATTACAGTTACCTGGAATACTGTTGGAGCCCAAACTGTTTCAGTAAACTATATCAATGGCAATGGATGTACCGCTACTTCACCCACTGCCAAGAACGTAACCGTTAATTCTTTGCCTGTACCAACCATTACAGGTTCTTCTTCAGAATGTATTGGGGCAACAGGAGTAAATTATTCAACCGAAACTGGCATGACCGGGTACTCCTGGACCGTCTCAGCCGGAGGTACCATCACGGCTGGCTCAGGAACGAGCGCCATTACTGTTACCTGGACTACCACCGGCGCTAAAACCGTGTCGGTTAATTATACCAATTCAAATTCATGTTCGGCAACCTCACCTACGGTGTTTAGCGTAACCGTGCATCCGCTGCCGGTTCCCACCATTACAGGATCTGCTGCTGAGTGCGCAGGGGCCACAAGTGTCTCTTATGCTACAGAAGCAGCTATGACCGGATATACCTGGACTGTTTCTTCGGGCGGAACCATCACCTCCGGAACCGGAACCAGCGCCATCATGGTAACCTGGAATACGGCAGGGTCACAAACGGTCTCGGTAAACTATACCAATGGGAATGGTTGTACCGCAGCCTCAGCAACCATAAAAAATGTGACTGTAACTGCCGTCCCAATACCAACCATCACCGGTCTTACCTCCGTATGCGCCGGAACAACAGGGGTAACATATACCACTGAAACGGGAATGACAGGTTATACCTGGACCATTTCAGCCGGCGGTACCATCACGGCCGGGTCTGGAACCAATCAAATTACCGTAACCTGGAATACGGCCGGTGCGCAAAATGTTTCGGTAACCTATACCAACGGAGGCTCATGTTCTGCAGCATCGCCCACGGTCAAGAGCGTAACAGTAAATTCTTTGCCAGTGCCCACCATTACAGGTTCCGCCTCAGAATGCATTGGTGCCACCGGAGTATCCTATTCAACTGAAACCGGTATGACCGGGTACTCCTGGACCGTCTCAGCCGGCGGTACCATCACGGCTGGATCGGGAGAAAGCGCCATAACAGTAACCTGGAGTACCACCGGTTCAAAAACTGTGTCGGTCAATTATACCAATTCAAATTCATGTACGGCAACCTCCCCCACCGTGCTGAGCGTAACCGTGCATCCGCTGCCGGTTCCAACCATCACCGGATCTATTACTGCATGTGTTGGCGCCACAGGAGTATCCTATTCAACCGAAGGCTCAATGAGCAGTTATATCTGGACTATTTCTTCGGGCGGGACCATCACCTCAGGATCCGGAACCAGCGCCATCATGGTAACCTGGAATACGGCCGGGGCACAAACGGTCTCGGTTAACTATACCAATGCGAACTCATGCAGAGCGGCATCATCTACGGTCTATAATGTGACTGTAACTGCAGTTCCAATACCCACCATCACCGGCTTTGCCTCTGTATGCGCCGGAACAAGCGGGGTGACGTATACTACGGAAACCGGGATGACCGGGTACTCCTGGACAGTACCGACCGGTGCCACCATTGTTGCCGGGGGAACCACCAACATCATCACAGTCGATTTTTCAGCCGGCGCTGTCAGTGGAAATGTCAGGGTGCAAGGGACAAACACGGCCTGTGGCGTAGCTACGATTTCAGCTCCTTATGCCGTGACGGTCACTCCTTTGCCCACTGCCAATGCCGGAGCAAATGCTTCGATCTGCCGGGGAAGTACGTTTACTAACCCGGATGCATCGGCAACAAACTATGCATCGGTGCTCTGGGCTACTTCGGGCGATGGGGGTTTCGATGTCCAAACTGCAGTGAGACCGACCTATACTCCCGGAGCTTCTGATATTTCGACCGGTTCAGTGGTACTCACCCTGACCGCAATAGGTAATGCTCCCTGTTCAACGGTTTCAGATCCACTCACCCTCACCATCCTGGCCCCTCCGACGGCCAATGCCGGATCGGATGGCACCATTTGCCAGGGATCAACACACACCGTAAGCGGGGCGGCTGTCACCAGTGCATCCAGCCTTTCATGGACCACCACAGGTTCGGGGAATTTATCAAACCCTACCACCCTCGCTCCTACCTATACACCCGGTGCGGGCGAAAGTGGCCTGGTGACCCTTACGCTGACAGCGATTGCCTATGCACCGTGCTCTCCCAATGCAACGGATAACATGGTCATTGATATCAAGCCCAGTCCCATTGTCGATGCAGGACCAAACGCGCCTGCTTGTTCCGGAATGGCCTTCACCCTCGCCGGCAGCGCCACGAATGCTTCCTCAATTCAATGGACTGCCAGCGGCGGAACCGGAACATTTTTGGATGCTACCTCCCTGACAACGACCTATACACCAAGCTCTACCGGGGCTCATACAATCACTTTGACAGCAGCAGGAATTGCGCCCTGCAGTTCTGCTACGGATGCATTTACTTTGATGGTAAGCACGACACCTACTGTTGACGCAGGTGTTGGCGGGACGATGTGTGCCGGATCCAACCCCATCACTGGAGCATCTGCCGCAAATTACAATTCAATAACCTGGACCACAAGCGGCAATGGAACATTCTCCGATCCGGGAATTGAAAATCCTATATACATACCAGGTTCAACTGAACTTGCTACGGGTTCTGTCATATTGACACTCACTGCTACACCCATCGCTCCCTGTACCGGGAATGTCTCTGCTTTTGCAACCTATGCGGTAATCAATCTTCAGGCCAATGCCGGGGTGAATGATAATATATGTGAAGGAAGCAGTTACACCCTTGCAGGAGCAACAGCCACAGGATATTCAACCCTGACCTGGAGCTCCAATGGAACTGGTTCTTTTAATGATCACCATATTCTGAACCCCATTTATACGCCAAGCGCTGCTGATGTCATTATGGGATCAATTACACTGACCCTCACGGCCGATCATCCGCCGTGTACGAGTATTACAAGCTCCCTGACGCTGACCATCACTTCGAATCCTGTTGCCTATGCAGGATTAGATGGTGAAATATGTGAAGGCTCAAGTTTTACCGTGTCCACCGCTTCAGCCCAGCATGCTGCCTCAGTATTATGGACAAGAGTCACCGGGACGGGGACCTTATCGAACCCAAGCACCTTAACCCCAACGTATCTTCCCTCTGCGGGTGATATTGCCGCCGGATCGGTTGAGTTGAGGATGACAGCATATCCCCAGACACCTTGTGCGGTCAACCATTCTGACAACATGATCATCAATATTACCCAGTTGCCAACTGCCGATGCAGGACCGGATGTAACGATATGCGAAGGAGATAATCATACCATAGCCGGTTCATCGGCTACCAATTATTCGGCGTTGAGCTGGTCAAGAAGTGGAGACGGCACTTTTAGTAACGGGAACACGTTGTATCCAACCTATACCCCGGGCACCAACGACAGACTTATTGGGTTGGTAACCCTTACCTTGACGGCCACTGGAAAGGATAACTGTATTTCGGCGACAGCCACACACCAGATGCTCCTGCAAATCACCCGCGATCCGATCATGTATGCCGGACCGGATGGATCCATTTGCTCGGGCACAAATTTCCCGATTATCAGCGCTACAGCTCAACACGCAAGCACCATCCTGTGGACCACTTCAGGGAATGGAACCTTTTCAAGCGCTTCGGCCGTAAACCCCATTTACTATCCAGGTGGTGCCGATATTGCAGCCGGACATGTTACGCTGACCATTACCGGAACAAGCGCGGCCCCCTGTCTTCATGCTGTACAGAGTCAGATGCATCTTGACATCATCGCCGGACCGCAAGCCAATGCCGGATCTGATGCCACCATCTGTGAGAATACCAATTATACTATATCCAACGCCTCCGCCTCCCACTACGCATCCATCACCTGGTCCTCATCAGGAGATGGTTCATTTTCAGCTTCTAACATAATCAACCCTGTTTATACTCCCGGCACCAATGACATCACTGCCGGTACAGTAAATTTAACGCTCACGGCGATCAGCGGTGCGCCCTGTGCTGCAACTGCCACCGATTTCATGACCCTCACCCTGGCCCGAATGCCCGTGGTTTACGCAGGAGCAAGCCCGGTTTCAATTTGTGCAGGAAATACCTACACCACGAATTCTGCCACCGTACTCTATTCTACCTCCTACCTGTGGACCACCGGCGGAGACGGCTTATTTTCGAATGCCACTGTCTTACATTCCATCTATACCCCCGGTGTAAACGATATCCTGAATGGAACGGTTACCCTTACACTTACTGCAGGTGCCACAGCTACCTGTACAGGTTCAGTTGCCGACAACATAACCATCTCGATCACACCACCACCCACAGCCTATGCCGGGGCAGATGCTTCAATATGCCAGGGAGCTTACACTTTATCAGGTACTGCCACTCAGTATTTATCCCTACAGTGGTCAACCTCCGGAAGTGGAACTTTTACGGGAAACGGAACACCAACTCCTACCTATAATCCCAGTGTTGCTGATATCAATGCGGGCTCAGTCATTCTGACGCTCACCGCTTCACCCAATACTCCTTGTGGTACGTCGGCCATAGATGCAATGACCCTGACCATCCATCCTTTCCCTACAGCTTACGCAGGTCCGCCTGCTACCATTTGTGAAGGATCCACCCATGCGATCAGTGGAGCAACCACCACCAATTCTCCAAGCCTTTTGTGGACCACCTCAGGAACGGGAGGATTTGTCAATGAAACTACCCTCACCCCTACCTATACCCCCGGCGCTGCGGATATCACAGCAGGTCATGTACACCTTATCCTTACAGCACAACCGACTTCTCCTTGCGTTAACACAGTCACAAGCGAGATGATACTCACCATTCAATCGAAACCTGTGGTTGTAGCAGGTCCTCCAGGCTCTATCTGCCAGGGCAGTACCTTTATTACGAGTCTTGCCACCGCAACCAATGCTGTTTCCACCCTCTGGACTTCGAGTGGTACCGGAACATTTGGTAATCCAAACCTGTTAATCGCTATTTATACACCCAGCGCACTGGATATCTCCAACGGGGGGGTAACGCTTACCCTGACAGCCACAGGTATTTCCCCATGTGCTACGCCGGTTTCCGATACCCGCATCCTTACCATTACCCCTGGTCCCACAGCCTATGCAGGGCCAAGTTCGTCTGTATGCGCCAACACAACCTTCACTGTAACCGGAGCAACGACAACCAATAATGCTTCGCTGACCTGGATCACATCCGGAAACGGAACATTTTCCGATGATCATACGCTGCTGCCCATCTATACTCCAGGGAGTACCGACATTTCATTCGGACAGGTCACCCTGACACTGACGGCCTACCCGAACGCCCCTTGTGCTGCGAATGCCGTATCCACCATGGTGCTGACGATTGATCCGATTGCCGATGTCTACGCCGGCGCCGATGCTGCCGTTTGTGAAAACGGGAACTATACGCTGAACGCAGTTGCCCATCATTACGATCCCACCCCTTCAAACATTACATGGAGTACAACCGGCACCGGATCGTTCACCAGTGGCAATACCCTCACACCAACCTATTTTCCCGATGCGGGGGATGTTATTTTAGGCTCTGTCAATCTGACCATATCTGTTCACAGCATACTCCCCTGCGTTGCCACGGTAACTGACGTCATGGTGCTTACCGTTAATTCTTTACCTGTAGTATATGCAGGTCCAGATGGCAATACCTGTGGAACCAGCAGCTTTCCCATCAGTGGATCATCAGCCACTCCTCCTTCTGCAACGCTGGCATGGTCAACGACCGGAAACGGCACGTTTTCAAATAGTTCTACACTGCACCCTACCTACACCCCCAGTGCGGCAGATGTCACAGCCGGATCGGTCGTTCTGACTTTGACTGCCACGAACGGAGCCGGATGCACCACAGTTGATTCCTTTACCCTTACGATCGTTGCTCCGGCAACAGCCTATGCCGGCGCCGATGCCCCTGTATGCGAAAACGGCAGCTATCACATCCTGGATGCAACTGCTCCCAATTCCACTGCAGTAAACTGGACTTCATCCGGGTCAGCCGGTACCATTGCCGATGGTGGAACTCTTTCACCCATTTACACACCCAGTGCAGCCGATATCATCACTGGTACCATCACCCTTACACTCCATGCTACAGCTACCCCTCCCTGTACGGATGTTACCGACCCGATGGTAATTACCATTGTTCCGCGGCCCGTAGTTTTTGCAGGACCGGATGTCAACATATGTGCAGGCACAAATTATCCGATTACCCTGGCTACGGCTGATCACAGCTCCTCTGTTCACTGGACCACAGGAGGAACAGGCCTCTTTTCTAATGCGAATATTCTCCTCCCGGTATATATGCCATCTGCCGCTGACATTGCAGCAGGTCACGTACACCTGCTTCTCACTGCACAGCCAAACACACCTTGCTCCGGGGCGGTTTCGGATGAATTTATCCTGACCATTTTACCGGCAGCAACAGCCTATGCCGGTCCCGACGCAAACATTTGTCAAACAAATACATTCACCGTTTCGGGTGCATCATCATCCAATCCTCTTGCCGTGCATTGGCACACTTCGGGTAACGGAGGCTTTGCCAGTGGAACGACTTTGACCCCTACCTATACTCCCGGCTCAGGAGATATTGCTTCCGGCTCAGTATTTCTCATTTTACACACAGCCGCAACTCCGCCCTGTACAGATGCTGCCGACACCATGACCCTCACCATTACCGGTTCACCGATTGCTTCGGCAGGCGCCGATGCAGGAATATGTCAGGGAGGTTCCTATACAGTGGGTGATGCCACCGCCATCCATTATTCCACTTTACTGTGGACAACAACAGGTTTGGGGGCGCTATCAAACCAAGCCACACTAACACCCACCTACACACCAACTCCATCTGAAACCGGTCCTGTTACCCTTACCTTAACGGCCAATGCCATAAATCCGCCTTGTACCGGAAATTATTCATCTTCGAAAATCCTGACAATCCAGGCAGCGCCAACGGCCCATGCCGGACCGGATGATACCCACTGCCAGGGTAGTTCTTATACCTTTGCTTCCGGTGTCGCCTCTGCAACAAACAATTCATCAATAAATTGGACCAGCTCGGGAACCGGGAGTTGGACGGGTGGAACTTCTCTAACACCGACCTATACCCCCAGCGGGGCAGATTATGCTAACGGTTCCGTAATTCTGACACTTTCAGCCAGCGGAATTAGTCCTTGCTCAAACCCCGCTACGGACGGCATGATACTTACCCTTACATCAGCCCCCACTGCCTATGCAGGGCTGGATGCAGGAATTTGTGCCGGAGGCAGCCATACTGTAAGTGGCGCTTCAGTCACCCATCAATCAAGCTTCCTTTGGACCACCTCCGGAACAGGCAGTCTGATCAACCCGACATCGTTGACGCCGACTTACACACCTGCTCCGGGAGAAACCGGGATCATTACCCTGACACTCACTGCTTCAGCAATTAACCCGCCATGTTCAGGAAGTGCAACGAGCTTCATGACCATTACCATTCAGGCTCAGCCTGATGTAAATGCAGGGATAGATGCGACCATTTGTGAAGGCTCTACCCACACACTTTCTGGTACGGAATCCAACACTGCCTCATTTATTTGGTCAACGAATGGCTCAGGGACATTCTCCAATGGAACCCTTACCCCAACCTACACACCAAGCGCTGCAGATATTTTAGCGGGCAATGTAATTATCACGCTGACCGGTGTTGCCATCAATCCATGCGCAGTGAATGCAACCGATGTCATGACCCTCACGCTGGTCTCCAAACCGGTAATCTATGCCGGCGCCGATGATGTCACCTGTGCCACCAGCGGTTATTTGCTTTCACAGGCCACCGCCACGCATCATAATGGAATTTTATGGAGCACTTCAGGTGATGGCATTTTCTCCAACAGCGGGAACCTTAATCCAACTTATACTCCTGGAACAACTGATAAAACAAATGGAACAGTAACATTGACCCTTACAGGGCAACCCAATGCTCCATGCGCCCTTCCGGTCAGCGATAATATGGTGCTGACGATTAAAGCAGTCCCCACAGCCAATGCCGGACCAGATGTGAACATTTGCGAGGGAAGTTATACCCTTACAGGAACCGGCGCTACATCCTATTCAACATTACTATGGACTACAAGTGGGTCGGGGAGTCTTACGAATGAGACTACCCTCACCCCCACCTATACTCCAAGTGCCACCGACATTGCAAATGGCAATGTAACCCTAACCTTAACTGCCAATGGTATTTCTCCCTGCGCAACACCAGCCACCGATACCAGGATCCTGACCATTATCCCGGCACCTACAGCCAATGCGGGAAACGATGCCACTGTGTGCCAGGGAGTCAGCTTTACAGTCAACTCAGCATCTGCCTTACACTATTCGGTATCAGGACTTTTATGGACAGCCCCCGGACCGGGATCATTATCAAATGAAACTACGCTCACACCTACTTATACTCCGGCTCCCAGCCAGATTGGCTCTGTAATACTTACATTTACGGTCACAGGGAACTCTCCCTGTTTAACTCCAGCCATTGATCACATGACCCTTGATATACAGCCGCTTCCGGTAATTTATTCCGGCCCGGATGCCAGTATCTGTAGCGGCACCTTCACCACGGAGGCCTCTGCCAGCCATGATGCATCACGCTATTGGACAAGTTCAGGTACAGGGTCATTTATCAATGGCACCACCGTAAATGCAACTTATACACCAAGTCCGGCCGATATCGCCTTAGGCAGTGTGACCCTTACCTTACACGCGAGATCCATCGCACCCTGTGCCGGTGAAATAACAGATGCCATGGTACTTACACTATTGCCTTCGGTAACAGCCCAGGCTGGTGCAGATGCCACTATCTGTTCGGGAAATAATTACATTCTAGCAGGCTCCTCGACCAACTCTTCGGCTGTAATCTGGAACACCAGTGGTACCGGCACTTTTTCAAATGCCGCATCCCCAACTTCGACCTATTTCCCGAGTGCGCTCGACCAGGCCAATGGAACCGTGACCCTCACCCTTTCTGCAACCGGAATACTCCCCTGCAACAACGTTGCTACTGATGCCATGGTGCTGACCATTGCCCCGCTTGCAACTGCATATGCCGGGGCCGACGCTGACATCTGCGACGGGGATATCTATAATCTCTCAACTGCCACGGCCACCAATTATTCCAGCATATTATGGACCTCTTCCGGAACAGGCGGCTTCTCGAATGCAGCCTCGCAGAATCCCGTTTATACGCCAAGTGCAGCCGATATTGCAGCCGGAAGCGTTACCCTCACACTGCGGGTTACCGGGATTCTCCCGTGTCCTGATGTAATTACGGATCCCATGATTTTAACGATCAGCCATCCTGCTGTGGTGAATGCCGGAATCGATGCCACCATTTGCCAGGGATCAACATATTACATCTCTGACGGTAGCGCCAGCAACTATTCCAGCGTCCACTGGGTGGCCAACTCAGGAACTGGGACCAGTGGTACATTCATGAATGGAAATACACCGAACCCCACCTATTATCCAAGTCCCGACGATATCATTGCCGGAAGTGTCACGCTTACCTTGCATGGGGTTTCTATCGCTCCCTGTACCGGTGAAGTAACTGATGGTCTTGTACTCACCATTTTACCCGCTGCCACAGCCTTTGCCGGAAATAATTCGACCATATGCGCCGGAAGCACCTATACCCTTTCAGGATCGCAGGCTACACTATATTCACCACCGTTACTATGGACGACTAGTGGAGATGGCAGTTTTTCCAACAGCGCTGACCTCCATCCGGTTTATACACCTGGAACCAACGACCGAAGTAGCGGATCAGTGACCCTGACGCTCCGGGTTACCGGCATAGCGCCTTGTGCCAGCGTGGTTACCAGCTCCATGGTTCTTTCAATTACACCCATGCCCACAGTCAATGCAGGACCGGATGCCACGGCCTGTGCATCAACCTACACCATTGCCGGGGCATCGGCAAGCAATTTCAGTTCCTATTCCTGGTCAACCTCAGGTACAGGGACATTTACCAACGGGAACTCATTTACCCCTACTTATATACCGAGTGCAGCTGATATTGCTGCAGGTCATGTACACCTGACCCTGACCGCTCAGCCAAACACACCCTGCTCCGGGGCAGTTCCAGATGAAATGACCCTGACTTTACCTGCATTACCCACGGCCAATGCCGGCAGCGATGCCACGATTTGTCAGGGATCCAATTACCCGGTCATCGGCGCTGCAGCTACAAACGCAACAGGCGGGTTATTATGGACATCCTCAGGAACGGGTTCTTTTTCAGGAAATGGCACACTCACGCCAACCTACACACCAAGTGCCCCTGATATTGCACTCGGGTCAGTAACACTCACCCTCACTGCAACGGGATCGGCGCCATGCAACACGACTGCAGCCGATGCCATGATCCTTACCATCAACAAATTAGCCGTTTGCGATGCTGGTCTGCCCGCTACCATTTGCGGAGGAACCAATTATCCACTCTCAGGAGCCTCAGCCTCAAATTCTTCTTCCTTACAGTGGTCAACCAGCGGCACGGGAACATTTTCAGATCGTTTTCTGTTAAACCCAACCTACACCCCCAGTGCGGCTGATATTGCCGGCAGCTCGGTGACCCTTACCCTGACAGCGTACAACTATCCTGCTTGCGGTGGCAACACCGCCGATGCCATGATTCTGACCATAATTCAGAACGTTACGGCTGATGCAGGGCCTGACAATGCGGTTTGCTATCCTGCTGCCTTTACAGTGACCGGAGCAACCGCAACCAACTATTCCACTCTTACCTGGGTTACTTCCGGGCATGGAAACCTGACCAATACTACCGGGCTTCACCCTATTTATACCCCAGGAGCCCTGGATCTGGGCACCAATGTGATGCTTACACTCACAGCCAATGGAATCGTTCCATGCAACAATGCAGTGACGGATATCATGTTGATCCGGGTGGAGGCTGCTCCGGGAGCTTCCGGACCAATCAACGGGACATCAACTGTATGCAAAGGCGAAAGTCAGAATTATTTCATTCCCGTCGTTACTGGTGCAACAGGATATACCTGGTTATTGCCATCGGGAGCCTCAATCACTGCAGGTTCTAATACAAACGCAATTACGGTCCTCTTCGGAGCATCGGCAGTCCCAGGAAATATTACAGTCTATGCAACGAATTCCTGCGGATCAGGTACAATGTCAGCGCCATTCCCTGTTCAGGTCAACAGTGTCCCGCCTGATCCTGGATTAATAACCGGCACCACCTCTGTTTGCAGGGGATCTACAGGAGTTGCCTATTCGATAAATCCGATCAGCGGAGCAACCGGCTACACCTGGACAGTGCCTTCAGGAGCTGTCATCGCTTCCGGAGGGAATACGCCGTCAATTACAGTCGACTTCGGGGCATCATCAGTTTCCGGGAGTATAACGGTGAAGGGATTTAACGACTGCGGGAACGGCGCTACATCAACGCTGACACTCACTGTTCATCCCTTACCAGCCGCTCCAATAGTTTCAGCCGGCGGCCCTGTTACTTTCTGCGAAGGAGGTTCAGTTACGCTGACGGTTTCTCCTACAGCAGGCTATACCTTCCTATGGTCACCGGGCGGTGAAACAACGTCAAGTATTACTGTATCTACTTCTGGAAGTTACAGCGTGGTGATATCGGATGTGAATACCTGCAGCAGTCCGGCTTCCAATGTGGTTAATGTCACCGTTAACCCGCTCCCAGGACCCGCCGGAACCATTACCGGAAGTCCAGAAGTTTGCACTTCACAAACCAATCTTGCCTATGCTGTTTCTCCGATAACCGCTGCCACAGGTTATAATTGGACATTGCCCTTGGGCGCCAGCATTGTTTCAGGCTCAAATACAAACAATATCACGGTCAATTTCTCGGGATCTGCTGTTTCTGGCAATATTACTGTCCAGGGAACAAACGCCTGCGGATCAGGAACTGTTTCAGCCTCTTATCCTGTTGCAGTGAGTACCCTTCCGCTGGCTCCCGGCGTCATCACTGGCACATCCCCTGTTTGCCAGGGTCAAAATGCCGTAACCTTTTCCATTGCAGCCATCTCCAATGCCACAGGGTATAACTGGACCCTGCCAACAGGGGCATCTATTGCCAGTGGGACCAGTACTGGTACGATAACAATCTCCGTTGATTTTTCAACTTCTGCCACCTCCGGAGAAGTCACTGTTCAGGGAACAAACGCATGCGGGGCAGGAAGTATTTCCACCTTTGCAGTTACTGTGAATCCATTGCCTCACGCAGCAGAAGCCATTTCTGGTGTTGCTACCGTGTGTGAAGGTCAGCATGGGGTGAATTATACTGTACCTCTGATTCCCGATGCCATCAGCTATACCTGGACCTTGCCAACGGGAGCATCCATTGTTGCCGGTGCTACTACCAGAGATATTCTGGTCGATTTTGCCGTAGGCGCTTCAAGCGGGAATATCACTGTGGCAGGAATAAACGGTTGCGGTGAAGGCGTTGCCTCTGTCCCATTCGCAGTCACTGTTACTACAGTCCCGGCACCGGCCGGGAATATCTCAGGCCCGGCAACCGTTTGCCAGGGTGAGGCCAGTGTTATTTATTCGGTACCGCCGATTCCCAGGGCTACAGATTATTTATGGACCTTGCCTACAGGAGCCAGCATTATTTCGGGCATAAATACGGACATCATTACGGTTTCCTTCTCTGCAACCGCTGTTCCCGGAAGTATTACCGTGCAGGGAACCAATGCATGCGGGTCAGGAACTGTTTCAGCCTCATTTCCCGTTACAGTTAATATTCTCCCAGCCGATCCGGGAACCATCTCCGGTACTTACACTGTTGTTTGCCAGGGACAAACGGGCGTAATCTATTCCATCATTCCTGCCATTACCGGTGCAACGGGATATAACTGGACCCTGCCAACAGGGGCTACCATCGCCAGTGGCGCAAACACCAACAGCATCACTGT
>CAJAUM010000132.1 GCA_903945175.1 uncultured Bacteroidales bacterium
AAACGACCGCCGGCCTTGCATCTAAAATTTTGTCCGGTTACTGGATGCTAAGATTTCAATTTTTTTCCATCATTATATTTTCAACCAATTCAAAACGGAGGGTTTATGATCTTTTACATAATGAGTTTGGCGGTTTCTATACTGTTTATCATTGCCGTAGTCCGCAATGCCGTCAAGCGTTGGCATCGCAATCAAAATACCTATAAATGGAGACGCAAATATTAATTCAGTTCGATGATCCGATCGAGAATCCGGTTACTGCGGATACGCCGGTTATTCATGATCCACCTAGGCGACCAGTAAATATTCCTGCAGAGCAGAGATACCCGCATGTCAAGGCTTCTATTCCCGCTAAAATACGATTTCCCGTTCCTTGTGGAAGTCCCACGCCTCCTTCTGAACCCGGATTTCCGCTCCCGTGGATGGAAGGTCATGATTAACATTAACCATGTAACCCGGGATTTCGCTCTGGTGCCCGTGCTTCCGGCACCGCCGGATGGGTGAGTGCAATAAATGCAACTCATTGTCATAAGTTACCTGCGTAATTTTTACGTGCAAGGCCAAGCCCTTCGGATGGCTTCGTTTTTTTGAAGTGTCTATTTTTTTATGGTAAAAAAACGACCGCCAGCCTTGCCCTTTAAAAAATTACTTCGGTGTTTGTGGCCAATAAGTTTCATTTATTTCACACAATTTAAAAGCGGGGGTTATCATGGCAGCAAATCAATCATCCAATCGTTCCAGGGCTTCTTATCAAGCCAAAGTTCATTCGCAGTTATCGCGCATCCAGGCCATCAGGCAAAGCTCGCAGCCTAAGCCGGTTTTGGTTTCCGAGCTGCGTTCGCTCATTCAACTTACCCAGGCTCATAAAGCCTAATCGGGTTCAACTATCCCGGTTCCCTGGCCACCAGGCCAGGGTTTCCTGGCGGACGAACCCCGGACTTGTGAGCTTAAAGTTGATGAATTGCCGTCTTGATGATGCGCTGCCCATGAAATAACCTGCTCAGGCAAGCATACCGGATGGCATCAACGGCATGATTGAATCGGTCGATGGGAATGTTCATCGGCTTTCCTGATGCATCCTCTTTCCATTTGTAGTTTTTCAGCTCCCGGATCAGGTTGATTGATCCCTTGGTAACATTGATCGGGTAGCGCTTCAAAATGTCGATCCCGGTCAGGATTGAGTCCGGACCCTTGAAGGTTGGCGCTATCTTGAAGCCTTCCTGATGGATTTCATAAATACACTTTGGCTGATTATCCGCTATGATCTCATCGCCCTGGGTGATCCCCAGTTTTCTCATCCAGCTGCAGATGTCCGGATTGGTCAAACCACGGGAATAAATAAGTTCATCCACCCAAATCTCGCCGCCATCCATTCCGACTTTGACCAGGGCTGTAGGATCATTGGAAAATCCAAAATCCATCCCGTAGGTGATCCACTTGCACGAATCCGGCCAATCATCAACCGTTCGCCAGTTCGTAAATATCAAGCCGGTAATTTGCCCGACTTCGCCCAGACCGTAAATCCGCCAGTAATTTTCATCAACCGATTTCAGATTTTCGATCTCCGCGACCATCTCGGGTGGCAGAAACTGGATGTTATCCAGGTAGGTGGAATGGATGAAGGTACAATCCTTTCTGGGCAGGACCTGATCATAAATCCAGTGTTCATCCATCGATGGGTTGAAATCCAGGAAGATTTGTTTCTCTGTGCGCAGCGATAGCTGGACCCAGTCCTCCAGAGATAATTCGTTTGCCTCGTTGATAAACAGGTAAGACCGCTTGGCGCCACGTTTCTTTTGCGGCTGATCCAGACTCATGAACTCAAAAAGGTTCCCGTTCAGAAGATAAGTGTTCTCGGTCTTGTTGTGGTTCTTCTCATTGTAAAGGTTAGCCGATTTGAGGATCTCGAAGAAATCGCGCATCGCCGATGCTTTCAACGCCGGCATTGATCTCCTGACAATGGAAAACACCATGTCGGTGTCTTCAAATGCCTTCACAAGGATGAGTAATTGCAATATGGAAAAGGTTTTTCCCGACCGGGTTCCGCCCTGGTTGACTACGATCTTGGTTGTGGCCTTATAGTTTTTCCGGAATACTGCGGATACCCTCACTGTCTTCTCCAATGGGTAGGGTTTTTATGTTTGCTCCCGGAATCATGGCAGCTTCCACCACTTCAAAGGTGATCTTGGTGATCCTGTCCTCTACCGGAGTGATGTCAACATTCATCCGCTGGAGCTTTGGCCTTATAAACTCCTGAAGTACGGACCATAATTCCACTCTTTTTTCTGCTTTTAAATTCCGGATGTCTTCTTCCAGGGTATCATCCAGTAGTCCAAGAACCCATTCGACCCTTTCCTTTTGTTCGAGTGTTATTTTATTGCATGACCCTGTTTTCCGCCCACCCTGGCCAGGCTTGAAGGATGTTTGATTTCCTTTTGCTTCCATATTGCCATATTTTGCCATATTTTAAGGCACGCTGTTTATTGCTTTTTGTAAATCATTTTGTCAATGACACTTATGGAGACGCCATAGGCATCTGCCAATTCATATTTAATTTCAGTAAAATTTTTTCCTCCTTTTTGGCGGCATTGACATTTTCGTGCCTCATCGAGATAGATTTCTTTCACCAGAAATTTTTTCGCTGTTCTAAGCGGCAATATTCCGCGTACAATGAGGTATTCCGCTTCAATTCCCAGGCGTTCTCTGAAAGCAACCACCACTTTTTCAGTTTCCGTGTCCATAATATAAGACATTTCTTACAAAATTACAACACAATTATGTTCGTTACAAGCTAACATTCAATTTTCTGCCGATTTGTCCTAAACTTTTACTTTAAGTCCATCGTACCTTTGTCACCAATTTGTTTTAAGTGTTCTTGTTTGATCAACTTCTCGTCTCATGAAATCATTCTCCACTCCCCCCGTTGCCTTCTCTGTTGCCTTTATCAATGAGGGTTCCGGAGTACTGCAAAAGGTCGTTGTCGCTCAGGCAGGCAAGGTAAAATCCTACTTCGAGGAGATCGACGGCGAAACGCTTTCTCAGATCGTATCCCTGGGTAATGCGAAGGAGAATGGAGTTAAGGCCCGCTTCGGACACCCGAACATGTGCAGCAGTGCGTTTGGAACCTACATCGGAAGGTTCAAGAACTTCCAGCTTGATGGCCAGAAGGTCACCGGCGATCTGCACCTGGACACGGTTTGTAAAGCCTCTCCCGGAGGGAACCTTTACGATTACATTCTCACCATGGCCAGTAAGAACCCCGACATGTTCGGCGCTTCAATGGCCTTTATCCCAGCTGAGCCTGCCCTGGGAACCGGAGAGTTTCCACTAGTGCGTATTGAGGAACTTCTGGCTACCGACCTGGTGGATGATCCTGCAGCTACAAACTCTTTATTTTCCAGGGATTCATTCTCTTACCAGGCAACCCGTTTCCTGGATGAAAACCCCTCTATCGCAGAATTTCT
>CAJAUM010000133.1 GCA_903945175.1 uncultured Bacteroidales bacterium
AGTTCAAGTCTTTCACTGGTGCCGAAACTTTTGCAATCCTGCGATCGATAATTGACACTGCGATTAAAAATAATCTGAATCCGTTGCATTCTCTTTCCCAAATTAATGCCCTACATTTGTAGGGGGTGAGTTGTTACAAAGAAATAAATCAAAAGCAGTTTGAGCAGATTATTAGAGAGTTGAGACGTAAAAAAACCATAAAAATCGTCAATGGTGAGCAAGCCGAAGTTAGTGTATACAATATTCCTAAGTTAAATGTTTCGATAAGCAAAATCAAGAACTATAGATAACTATTTTTATGAGCGAAAGTCTTAAAAACAAAATTGAAGCAACCGATAGCAGTATCAATAGGCTGCTGAAAGAACAGAAGTTCACGATCGACTATTTTCAGCGTGAATACCGCTGGCAGGAAAAACACATTAAACTATTAATTGAAGACCTGACAAGCACTTTCTTAAAATCGTACAACCCGGAACACAAACCTTCGGAAGTCGCAAATTACCAAAGTTATTATTTGGGTCCAATAGTTTTCAGCGTAAATCCTGATACTGGTAAGAAATCCATAATAGATGGCCAACAACGCATTACATCTATTACTTTGTTGTTAATCTATCTCAATCATTTACAAAAAGATTTTGAGGAAAATAATAAAGTTGCGATCAGCGAACTCATTTTTTCTGTTAAGCATCGGGAAAAGTCTTTTAATATGAGTGATGAAACGAGGGAGACTTGTTTAAAAGCCCTCTTTGAGATCGGTGAGTATGCAGTAATGGAAAATGATGATGAAACCATTCGTAATATGGTTGAGCGTTATGAAGATATCATCCAGGCGTTTCCCGAAGAACTTACGCAACATGCATTACCATTTTTTATCGATTGGTTCATTGAAAATGTAGTAGTCGTAGAGATCATAGCATATTCAGATGAAAATGCCTATACAATTTTTGAAACAATGAATGACCGTGGTCTGAATCTGACACCAACGGAGATGTTAAAGGGGTATGTGTTGTCCAAGATAACTAATAAGACTCAACGTACCGAGATCAATGAAATTTGGCGAAATGAAATTCAGAAATTGCATGACTATGATGAGAATGCAGATCAGGGATTCTTTCAAGCATGGTTTAGAGGCAGGTATGCTATTACTATCAGACCTGGGAAAGTAGATTCAATGGATCAGGATTTTGAATTAGTCGGATCGCGATTCCATAATTGGTTTAAGGATAATCACAAATCATTATTCAACCTTAAAACATCTGATGAATTTTATCAATTCTTCAAATACCATTTTCCATTCTTTGTCAAATGGTATTTGAAAATCTGGGATGCAGAATCGACTTTCGCTTCAAATATGCCGCATACAATGTATATTGCAAATTGGGGTATTGCGGAATCATTGCAGAATCCTATGCTCTTAGCATCCATTAATTTTGAAGATAACGATGACACAATAATTAAAAAAGTTGATTTTGTATCTCGTTTTATTGAGACTTTTACCGTCAGAAGAGCCATTAACTACCGAAAATTCGGCCAAACTTCCATTAAATACACAATGTTTAATATAATTAAGCTCATTAGAAGTAATGACATCGGTGCCCTTACAATTAATCTGTCTAATGAGATTGAAAAAATTCCTGAAAATTGGGATGGGGTTTGGGAATTTGGCCTTCATGGTCAAAATGGGAAATTCGTTAAGCATCTTTTGTCTCGAATTACCAGTTATCTTGATAATCTGGTAGGAAAAGATACCACATATGTAACTTACCATCACCCAAATGGCCGACAATTTGAAATTGAACATATCTGGGCCAATAAATTCAATGAACATAAGGACGAATTTGAACAGGAAAATGATTTCCAGGATTGGAGAAATTCTGTTGGCGCATTGCTTCTTTTACCTCAAGGTACAAATCAATCCTTTAGTAGTGATAAATACGAGGATAAACTTGAGCATTACCTGAAGGAGAATACTTACGCGCAGACATTACATCCTACCTATTATTCAAAAAATCCGAATTTCTTAAATTCACCTATTATTCAGAGAGTGGAATTCAAAGCTCATCCTCAATTTAAAAAGGAGGATATTAGCGATCGTCAGAATTTGGTGCAAAGAATTTGTGAGAACCTGTGGTCATCTGAATATTTTATTGAAAGACTCCAAGATTGAATATTTTAGAAAGTTAAAACCATGAGCAACGATTTAACCAATTCGGGAATTGCCAGGCAAAACATTCTCAATAACCGGTATGCCCTTCAGGAGATTCAAACGGCTGTCGGGATCAGCGGTATTCTGTATGAAAGTGAGTTCAAGTTTACCAAAAGACAACTTGCCGAGTTCTTTGAGGTGAGCGAGCGTACCATCGATAATTTTTTAGAAAAAAACGCATCTGAACTTGCCAAAAATGGTTACGAGGTGTTGAAGGGTAAACGCCTGATCGATTTTAAGTTAGTAGTCCAGCATCAACATGTTCACGAAATGGATTTCGTGAACAAAGTTCCGCAATTAGGAATTTTCAATTTCAGGGCACTTCTAAATCTCGGTATGTTGCTCACTGACAGCCTCAAGGCCCGTGAACTTCGTAGTACAATATTGGACATTGTCATTGACACCATCAACAAGCGAACCGGAGGCGGAACTAAATATATAAACCAGCGTGACGAAGATTTTGTTGGGAACCTGCTTCGCGGTGAAGATTACCGGCGTGAGTTTACCGATGCATTGCGCGATTATGTTGATATGGGCAACTTCAAGTACATTGTTTACACCAATAAAGTTTACCTCAGCATATTTAAGGAAAACGCCGATGAATACCGGAAAATATTAAGCTTGGAAAAAGATGAAAATGTGCGTCACACGATGTACAGCGAGGTCCTTGATCTGATTTCAAGCTATGAGACCGGATTTGCGGATGTACTGAAAAACAAAAGTGGAAAGCTGTGTCGCAAATTAATGAGTGAGGAGGTTGACCGACTCTTCAAGGAATTTGAAAGCCAACGTTTGTGGGAACCATTGCGCGAAAAGGCACGGCAGAAAATGGCTAGCCGCGATTTATGCTTCCGTGATGCGCTGCATAAAAATCTGGAAGAGTACATTGGAGCAGTTTCGTCTGAAGATTTTATCCGGTTTTTAGGCGAGAAAAGCATGTCGCTCGATGAACGGCTCGAAGAGTTCAAGGAGGTGTTCAAACGTCTTAAAGAGCGGGAATAGAACATGATGTTTTACATAGATATCGAACAAGCTGTTCTTATTCACGAAAAAACGGTTCAGGTAAGCGGTGGTGGCGATTTGGGAACCATCAACATTGGATTGCTTGAAGCCGTGCTGGAGCATATCCAGAACGATGATTATTATCCTGCTTTTGAAGAAAAGCTTACCCATTTGGTATATGCAGTGAACAAGAATCATAGCTTTTCGGATGGCAATAAAAGGCTGTCCATCTCTCTGGGAATTCAGTTTCTGAACATGAATGGATATTTATATTGTTTGGGCCGATTTATTACCGAGATGGAGAATATCAGTTACCACATGGCCGCCGGATTGATAGAAAAAGATTTGCTCCGGCACATCATACATTCTATTCTTGAAAACGAAAGAGACTTTGATGAAGCATTGAAATTGGAAATATACTCGATTATCAGTCAGGACCTGTCATCTAATGAATAGCTGATTATGAACGGATTAAAGGAAATAAATTTCGAGGATACCCTGTTTGATTATTTGAAAGGCAGTACCCTCTATACGATGCGCCTGAGTACCGAAATTGATTTGGAACATGTCTTGGATAAATTCCTATTGGAACAGTTTATCCGTGATTCTCAGCCTGATACCTGGCGTAAATTAGAAAAACTGTTTCCTGCAGATCCGATGGAGGCTGTCGCAAATGAATTTGCCAAATTAAGGAACAAACGGGGTGTTCTGAATCTGATTCGGGAAGGTTTTACATTGCAGGGCGCCAAAATTAACCTGATCTGGTTCAAACCCGCCTCGGGATTAAATCCCGAACATCTTAAAAAATATGAAGCTAACCGGTTTTCGGTGATCCGTCAGGTATATTACAGCGCTCAATATCCCGACAAGAGTATTGATATGGTAATCACCATCAATGGTATTCCGATTATCACGATGGAATTAAAAAACGAATTCTCAGGGCAAAATGTCACCCATGCTGTTGAGCAATACAGCAAACGCAGGGATAGCCGTGATCCGTTGCTTAAAAATTGCCTGGTTCATTTTGCTGTTGACAACAACACTGCACTGATGACCACCCGCTTGGAAAATGGAAACACCCGTTTTTTGCCATTCAACCGGGATACCCGTAATCCAGTCATCCCAGGAAAATTTGCAAGCAGTTATTTATGGGAGGAGGTCTTGCAAGCCGATAGTCTGCTGGAAATGTTGAACAATTACATCTTTTATGAAGAAGACGAAAAGACCAAGGAGGTAACGACCATCTTTCCTCGTTACCATCAGCGCGATTGTGTTCGTAAATTATTGGCCGTGGTTAGGCAAGATGGCACTGGTCATAATTACCTGATTCAACACAGCGCAGGAAGCGGAAAGAGCAAAACCATTGCATGGCTGGCTCATCAACTCTCCAACTTATTTGGCGATAACCAGGAACCCATATTCGACAGCATCATTGTAATCACTGACCGAATATTACTTGACAAGCAACTGCAAAAGCAAATCAAGCAATTTGAGAAAATCAATGGAACAGTAAGGACCATTACCAAAGGCAGTAAGCAATTGATAAAAGCATTGACCGATGGCGATAAAATCATCATCAGCACATTGCAGAAGTTTGGCTATATAGGCGAAGTGGCCGACCTGAATGGCAAGCATTTTGCCATCATTGTAGATGAAGCGCACAGCAGTCAAACCGGCGAGAATGTCAAAGACCTGAAGGTCAGTTTAACAACCGAGGAAGCGTTGAAAAACATCATTAGTCAGGATGAAGAGAATGATGAGCCCAAAGATACCGTCGAAGTTGCGCTGGAAAAATTAGTGGCAAGTCGTCAGAAATTGCCTCATCTCTCATTTTTTGCCTTTACAGCAACACCCAAAGTTAAAACACTGGAATTATTTGGCATTCCGGATGCATCTAAAAAATCGGGTTTTAGCGCTTTCCATGAGTACACCATGCGCCAGGCCATCGAGGAAGGGTTCATTTTAAATGTATTGGATAATTACGTAACCAAAAGTTCATACTTTGAACTGATTGAAAATGAAAAAGCTGAAGACGATAAGGCGTTTGAAAAACTAAAAGCAAAGCGCTTGCTTATCAATGCAGTAAACAGAGATCCATTTGCCATTGGAACGAAGAGCCATATCATGCTCAACCATTTTATGGATAGCACCATTCATAAAATTGGCGGTAGGGCAAAAGCAATGTTGGTCACATGTTCAAGGGCACATGCTGTTTTATACAAAAAGGCCTTTGATAAAATTATCAGGGAGCAAGGGTTCGACATTCACGTGCTGGTTGCTTTCTCAGGTACAGTTGAATTGGACCTCGAAAAATATACCGAAGAAAACATGAATGGTCAGAAAGTGAGAGACATTGCTGAAGAATTTAACAAGCCAGGGTACAAAATACTTATTGTTGCCAATAAATTTCAGACAGGATTTGATCAGCCACTTTTACATACGATGTATGTGGATAAAGCGCTGGGTGGCGTTGCAACGGTTCAAACCCTGAGTCGGCTGAACCGGAAACCAAAAGGGAAACTGGATACCTTCATCATTGACTTTGTAAACAAACAGGAAGATATACAACACGATTTTCAGGAATATTACCAAAGTACCACGCTTGACAAGTCAACCGATCCACAGAAACTTTACAATCTGAAATACGAGATTGAAAAAGCAGATGTATTTACTCAGGAAGATGTTGTCTGGTTCATCGAAATGTTTGTACGCAGGAAGGTGAAATCAGAAGTGCTATCACCTTTCTTTAAAAAGATCGTTGACGAAAAATACATTCCGCTTTCAACGGATGACAAGGATAAATTCAGAAAGAGCATCAATAAATATGTTCGTCAGTATTCATTCATCTCTCAAATCATAACATTTATCGATACAGACCTGGAGAAGTTCTACCTGTTCACAAAACTGCTGTTCAAATATCTGCCATACGAAAAGGAAACCTTGCCAATGGAGATTATTCAAATGGTTGACATGGACAAATTTAAAATTCAGGAGGAGGAAAACGGCAGCATCATCCTCAAACCTGAAGATGCCATCCTTGAAAATCCCCAGGGTGACGGCCATAAAGGCATACAACAAGATCCAAAAGATGTTCTTCAAGTGATCGTTAAGGAAATCAATGATAAATACGCGGTTAACCTTGGTGAAGATGACAAGGTAGTGAAGGAGATGTACGTGTCCCTTAAGGCGGACGAAGGATTAATGGCCAGCCTGCGTGCCAATAATATTGAGGATGTAAAAAGGATGAAGTTACGCGAGAGTATTGATAAGGCGCTTCTCAAAAACGCGGAACCTCCTATTGAATTTATGAACAGACTTTCAAAAGACAAAGGCCTTGCGAATTATATGGTGGGTCAGTTCTTCCATTTATTGATGAAAGACCTTAAAAATGGCCCTGAGGATAAACCGTATAAAGAAGATGATGATTTTTCTGTTGCAGCAGATAAATAATCTCTTCATCCTGCCATGGAATGCCGCTTTGACTTTGAGAAGGGAAAAAGTAAATACTTTGCCACTCCATGTTGATCTAATTTGCAGAATGTAAAATGAAAGCAAACCGTATTGCGATTACATATAAGGGCGATGATTACTTAAGGATAATTCCCAAAAAACAGGCAGATGGTAATTACCAGATAAAATTCAGCCTTTTAACAAATTCTGTTGTACTTAAAAAATTTGTAAAAGACGATGGGACTAGTACCGTTCGATTACATGAAGAATTTTTTACTGCCAACAAGGAACTAACTTACCACAGTGCCTTAGGAGAAAAATCTCCTATAATTCATGCAAAATTTCCGGGTGAACAACGCCAATATGAAACAGTTTTTGATGAAGTTGTTTCTCTTGATCTCCGTGGTTTAATTCTACCAGTACCATTATGTAGAATTACGATTAATAATTCAAGCTCCAGGTCTTACAAGCCATCTGCTGAGCATTTGCAAATTGATCTTAATGAGGAATATAATTCAGTTGAACTTTATATTGCCTCATCAAAATGGCAATATCCGGAATTGGAACAGCGCTGGCCGATGCTTTCATTGTTATTCATGATTTCCTCTATTGATTCCCTGATTTACGGCACTGGCCTTGCTGCAGAACCGATTATGAATAAAATGGCTGAAAGTCCTACTCCTGTCACTGCCTTGGACAGTAAGGAAATCTCAGAATTTCAGATTTTTTACAGAATATATAGGATTCCTTTGGAAAACAAACTAAAGGTGTTTTCCAAATCAGAATACCTTGAACATGACCTTCTTGAATTCTTTAATAACATCCATTATCTCGATTTACTTGCGACCACAACAGTCGCAAAGAAAAAAACGAATAAAAACACTGTAGAGTGTTCTAAACCTGCCTATCTCTATGACATTGAACATTTAACCCGAATAGGCTATCATAAAGATTATATTCGAAAATGGAAGCAACGCTTTGGTCGTATGAACGATGAATTCAAGCGAGAAGGGTTCATTCGCTCCGGTATAATAATACCTATTGATTAATGACTTTCCTTCACAGTCGTAACTGCCGCATTGGTGATTTCCTCAAAGAACTTGACCTTACCGAAGGTAAATCAACCGGATTTCCGATTATTCATGATACCATGGCCGCCAACGGCAATCCTGAACCGGTATTCTATACCGACAAAGATCAGATCCTCTTTATGGTCACCTGACCCTGTCATCCCGAATTGCAAGGGACTAAGTCAGTGTCTATGAAAGTGACTAAGTCAGTAACTAAGTTCATTGAGCTGATTGATTTTCTTCCAGAAGCGAGATCGAGAAGTGAAATTCTAAACTTTCTTGAAATAGGAAACCAAACCAAGAATTTTACAATCAACATTAAGCCATTAATTGAAAATGGCATTATCGAATTGACAATACCCGATAAACCCAAATGCCGGTTTCACCAGTACCGCTTGACTGAGAAAGGAAAAAAACTGTTAAAACAATGACCAGTTAGAGTATGCATAATTCATGAAACTTTCCTCATGGTTGAATTGCACAGCCAGCGCTTTCACGATATCAATACTGAATTAGCCAGGGTATCTTCGCTTTGCAATTCATCTTCCCCTGCTAACCGAAAGCAGCCACAACCATACACAAATCAATCCCGACCCGGCAAAGCCCAGCATATTCACCCAGATTGGCAACATCCATCCCGCTATAACAATGGTGACCCCAGTTACCACCCTCAAAAGGTGAAACATTGCAACAATGCCGAAAATGGTGCCGGTCACACGCAATCCAAGAATCTTCGAGTTTATTGACATGATCCGATGATATATTTATCCAAATGTACGGCAGATAAACCAAGAAAATCAACAGGGCTTAACGAACCCATGAGATCTTCTTAGAGTTAAATAACTATTCGATATTTATCCTTTAGCTTGTTTTGAATCGAACTTGGCTGCCGACCAAATAACTCAGATAATTTAAACGAATCAGAAATTTCCTTGACAACTTTGATAAGTAATTCCTCTTCTTTAACAGACCAAAACTCATAGGCTCTTGGATATTTTTTCCGTGTTTCCAGTTCTATCAATGTCAAACCAATCGGGTCCCTTTTCGGCAATTTTTGAATTTCCAACTTAATATCATCGATATTTAGTGTCTGAGGACGATCTATCTGGCTCATCGGTATTAGATTTCCATGCGGGACTGTTTTACTTTTTGCACTTTCAAAATACCAGTTTGTGAAATTCCCCCTGGTATCTTCAGCCCTGCATTGTGGAAGTAATCTCCTCAGGGCATCATTGTCCTTCAATTTATGTAAGAATGCACGAAGTTTATAGCCTGAATGTCTGTCAACTTCAACTAAATTCTTTTTAACCAATAACTCATATGCCTCCGTTGACCTTAACACTTTTTGAAAGGGTTCATGATCAAAATAGTCCTGGATTGCCCTCGATATCTTCAATGCCCTTGAGATGTCATCATTGGTCAGCTTCATGTTTTTGTTTAGGTTGCCTGCGACAGAATTGCCTTTATAAATATATATAATGTTTCCGTGCTTTCGTGTGCCCAATGATCGAAATTTTGTTATCAATTAATTGTGATTTCATTAAAAATCAATGTATTTTCGATCATTAAAAACGGGAACCGATACTTATAATTTTTACCCAAAATTATCAAAACGGCCAATATCTTTTCGCAAAACTTTGTGATAATCATCGTATTTTACAGGCTCATGTTGGTACCCTTGTTGGTACCCTAACGAAAAAACCACCTACAAAAACTGATGTAAGTGGTTGATTTTCAAGTCGGGGTAGCAAGATTCGAACTTGCGACCTCCTGCTCCCAAAGCAGGCTTAATTATCAAGTTGATTTAGCTTGCTCCTCTGCTATGTTTGTCGTTGCAAATATGGAAAAAATCTTCGATGTGTAACTTCATAAAATTTAATCCTCGTTTCATCGACACAAAGGCCATTCCTGTTCGTCAGTACCGGATTTTGCAGTCCCGCTTCCTTTAGTGCATTGCTTTACTTTACAGTAACCCACCTTCCAGCTTGCTAATACTTCAGGGTCATAACCCCGACGTATAAGGGACTTTCACACTCTGGAAAGTCATACGCGCGTTTTTGGCTATCGAAAAATGATTTGTAGTTTTGTTTTTTTTCTCCAGCTTACAACAAGTTAGTTGTGATGCAATGGCGACAGGGCAACACTCAACAGACAGAAAAAAGATTTATCTTTGACAAAAATATAGAACAACAGAAGAAAAATGAAATTACCCAAGTATCCATTAGCTTCAAGTGACAAATTACTTACTTTTGAGTTTATCAGCGAAGGACAAAAAGGACTTATTCATAAACTTGTGCGATACCAACCGACAAACCTCAAAGACATTTACAATCTTGCATTTGGCGATAAAGACCACTCAACTGGCGACATTGACGATACAGTAATTTCAAACAACGGAGATAGCGAAAAGGTTTTGACAACTGTGGTAGCAACAATTTACGCATTCACCGACAAATATCCTGACACTTGGATATATGCAACAGGAAGTACAAAAGCAAGGACAAGGCTTTACAGAATGGGTATTTCAAAATTTCTTTCGGAAGTAACTGCGGACTTTGAAGTTTTGGGCGAAAGGGACGATGACTGGGAAACATTCAGAAAAGATGTTGAATACGAAGGATTTTTGGTTAGAAGGGAAAAAAAATAAGTATTACTTATGGCATAGTTAAACAATTATACATTTGCAAGATGAAAATCACGGCAGAATTAAAAAAACGAAAAATTCCAATTGTGAAGACTGACAAGTCATTGAACAAATATGACGACATCGTTTTATTCCCCGACAAGTTGGAAAAAGCAAACGAAATGCTTAAAAAAGTTGGACTTCCAAAACAATGGACAAATATTAAGCACGACAAATAATCGAGTAGGCTGCTCCATCAGCATCGCTGAAGGTGCTACTCTTGAATATTCCAGCCATACTGACCCCGCATAAGCAATTATTGCAGGGTCTCATGTATAACTTCACCTAAAATGATGCTCTTATGTTAATCAAGAAAGAAACACCACTATCATTTCATGAAGACGAAGGCACGGAATGTTCGATGATCATTAAAATTGACGATTCAAACCGGGAAGAGATTTTAAACATTGTCAAACAAGAGAAACTGGTTATCGTCCATTGTAATTGCCCTACCGTCGATGAAGAAAAAATGACCTTATCAAACGAAACATACCTATGGGACGAGTTAATAGGCCATAAGAGCAAGGTGCTTTACGCTGATGGGATCGTATCACCACCGGAATGGCAAGCCGTCAGAGGGAATAGCGATGTAAGGTTTGACCTGTATTTTGAACCATTTCCCAAGGAGTGCAAACTATTCATGTTTTGGGAACAAATCCGCGAACCATATGCATTTTCTGCATTTAACATCAAAAGAAATGAGAACGATGAGTATTGGGTTAGGTTACATTGTTGCCCGTTTTGAGAATGCAACTTGAATATTCCGCTCTATACTGAACCACCCTATTCCTATTCCGGAGCAAAGTGACCACCCTATTCCTATTCCGGAGCAAAGTGACCACCGATTCCAGCAATACTGTCTACCACGTAATAGAATGGGAACGGCACCTTTATATATTAAAATTCAGCATAAAAACTGGGTGTAAATTTGAGTGTATAAAAAAATAAAGCGTCATAATTAATTAAATTACAACGCTTTATAAAATTGAATTGCGGAGAGACAGGGATTCGAACCCTGGGACCCCCTTACGAGGGTCAACGGTTTTCGAGACCGCCCCATTCGACCGCTCTGGCATCTCTCCGTGTTTTGAAGTTGCAAAAATAGCAACAATTTGTTTACCCGCAAGGCACAAGCGCTGCTTAATTCATCGTGGAATTTTAATATATATATTTATGCTGTCGAATAAACCCCTATCTTTATAATCCATTTTTCTGCTGCTTGTGAAATAATCGCTATGAAAAGCTTAAAGTATTCATTATTAATTACCTGCCTTTTCATTTTTTTAGGAACAATCTCATCTCAGGATGTTGTTATGGATTTGGACCAGGTTTACGGACTGGATCAAACACTCTACAATGGAAAAAAATATGACTATCTCTCTCCTTCCGGCACCAGCGGTCATCAGTTCTTTTCCTCAACCTTGTTTACTACGGGCAGCATAATCATTAAAGGAAAAAGCTACGATGATATTGCTATGAATTACGACCTGTTTAATCAGCAGCTTTTGATCCAATATGCCAACGAAAACAATCCCTGGAATGTCCTGGAAGTTTCAAAAGCATGGCTCAATGGCTTTCGTATTGGTAAAATGAATTTTGAACTCTTCCAGCTAGAGAATGGTCCGTGTTTTTACCAGGTATTGGGTGACGGGCCTACCCGGCTTCTTTATTTCTGGCGAAAAACTCTGAATCTGAATGATGCCATCGGTTCGAACAATTATATCTATAGTCCAGCCATCAGGGATACATACATTTTTATTGACGGACAGCTAAAACCATTTACCAGTAAAAGAAGTCTGATCCGGCTTTTTGACCAAAAAAAAAGAGCAGCGATAAAAAGTTACCTTCGTAAGAACAAAGTCAAAGTAAAAAAATCCTCCGACCAGACGATGGCAGAGATGGTCAACTATATAGGAAAACTCAAGTAAGCGATGAAACTGCTGCTATTAATTCATCTGATATTTTTTGGCTATCCCCCCCAGGATAAGGGACCGGACACACTGATTTCCTGTCATGTAAAGGAATTGCCATTTACAGAATTCTGCGATTATATTTACAATCAGGCCGGAGTGAGGATCTATTTTCAGGAATCCTGGGTAAAAGGGCTTAAGGTGACCCTTGAAGCAGACAGCATCACCATCCTGTCTGCCGCTAAAAAGGCATTGGCGGGAACAGGGCTCGAGGTGTCTGTCTGGAATCATGACCTGATTGTGATGCCCGGTGAAATACTTCCGGAAGGGTTGCCTCGTTTTGAGATGAACCAGGTACAACCTGACAGTTCCGGTAAGGGGACCAGGGCCCTGACCCAAAGTGAAGAACGCTATCTTACAGGAAGAAAGGCTGATGTAATACAAACGATCCGGGTTGGAAAAAAAGGAGTTGCAGGGAGCAATTCCAAGGTTACCATTCTCGGAAAGATTTCGGAGCAGCAGACCGGCGAACTACTCATCGGGGCCACGATGTATCTGAAGGAGATCAATGCGGGCACAGCCACCGACCAGAATGGCCTTTTGAGTATGGTTCTGAAACCCGGCAGTTACACCGCAGTTTTTGCATTCATGGGACTGGAGACGCAAAAATATTTGCTTGAAGTTCTTTCAGACGGGGCATTCAGCATCGAGATGAAAAAATCAGCCATTCAGATGAAGGAGGTAGTCGTATTTGGTGACAAACAGATGAATTTCCGGTTCAAGGATCCCGGCCTGGAAAAGATCTCTGCCAAAGCCATCAAGGAGATTCCAATGATGATGGGAGAACGTGATATCCTGAAAGTGTCAGAACTGTTACCGGGCATTGTCACTGTTGGGGAAGGTTCAGCCGGGCTGAATGTACGAGGCGGGAATTACGACCAGAATGCCTTCTATATCAATAAAATACCAATTTACAATACCTCTCACCTTTTTGGTTTCTTTCCTGCATTCAATGCAGATATCGTGAAAGATTTCTCAATTTACAAAGGCCATATTCCAGTTCAGTATGGTGGACAGCTTAGCTCTGTCTTCAACATTATCGGCAGGCAGGGGAACCGCAAACGTTTCACCGCCCGTGGTGGTATCAGCCCCATCGCAGCAAACCTTTCAGTGGAAGGTCCATTAAAAAAGGATACAAGTTCATTCCTTCTTAGTGGCCGCTACCTTTTTTCAGACTGGATCCTCCGGCAGATTGACGACCCTGTGATCCGTAACAGCACAGCTGGCTTCAACGACTTCACCGGTTCATTCAACTATGATTTTCGAAAAAGTCAACTTTCCCTTTTTGTATATCACAGTCAGGATAATTTCAAACTTGCCGATCTGAATTTCTACAAGTACTCCAACAATGGAGTATCGGTCAATTTAAGCCATTATTTCAGCACGGCCATACGCGCTAACTTTTCAATAACAGGCTCTCAGTATGCCTTCAACACCATTGATCAGCAGGAACCAACCATCTCTTATGAGCATTCCTACCGTATTGGCGATTACCGGATCAATGCCGATGTTACGCATGACCTTAATTCCAAAAATACGCTGCAGTACGGTGCAGGACTTACCTTTTACCGACTTAACAGGGGAACCGTGTTGCCATATGGTGAAAAATCGTTGCGTACTCCCGTTGAACTTGGCATTGATCAGGGCATTGAAAGTGCACTTTATTTATCCGATTCCTATGATGTTCTTCCATGGATGAACATATCTGCCGGGCTCAGACTTACACTCTTTAACCCAATTGGGCCAAGGACTGTTTACACCTATAATTCAGGTGCCCCCAAAGACCCACGGTACATCAATGACACGTTATATTTTAACAATGGACAAGCAATCAAATGGTATTTTGAGCCGGATTTCCGCGCCTCTGTAATCATGCGTACGGATGCGAATGGAACAGTGAAAATCGCCTTCAACCAGATGCACCAGAATCTTTTCGTACTCAATAACACCATCGCCCTGTCGCCGAATTCCCAATGGAAGCTGGCTGATTACCATATTCCGCCGGCCAGGAGCACCCAGATTTCAGCCGGGGTTTTCCGTACCTTTCCAAAGAATGGGTGGGAAACTTCTCTCGAATTCTATTATAAGCGAACGATCAATTACCCTGAGTTCACCGATGGGGCTGATTTTCTTGGTAATCCGCTTGTGGAGACGAATGTTTTACCGGGGAACCAGAATGCCTATGGGTTAGAGTTCCTGCTTCGGCGCAGCGGTCGTAAACTGGAAGGTTGGATCTCCTACACCTTTTCGCGCTCAATTGTAAAGGTGGACGGTGATCAACCCTGGGACCGCATCAATAACGGCCTTTCCTACCCTGCAAACTACGACATTCCACATGTACTTAATACAGTTGTTATTTACCATTTCAGCCGAAGAATCACTGCCTCCAGTATCATCACTTACCAAACAGGCAGACCAGTCACATACCCCCTTTCGGTGTACTATTTGAACGGAATCCCCTATGTTGATTATTCCAACCGCAACGAATACCGTATCCCCGACTACTTCAGGCTCGACCTTTCTCTAACCATCGAGGGTAATCTCAAAAAAAATAAATTTCTTCATAATTCATTCGTATTCACCCTTTACAATGTAACCGGCCGGGAAAATCCCTATTCGGTTTACTTCAAACTGGAAAATGGAAAAATTAAAAGCTACCAATATTCTGTGATCGGTGTACCAATTTTCACCATCACCTGGTTGTTTAAACTTGGAAATTATGCCTCGGATTAAAAATACAATTCTGATATTCAGTTTATTGCTGTTTTTTTCCTGTGTCAAGGCATTTGATCCACAGATTGATAACACCGCCGTGAGTAAATACGTCATATCAGGCCGGGTAACAAATATTGAAGGTTGGCAGGAGGTAGAAGTTTCCCTCTCCTCCCCGGTCGAATCTCCAAAATACATTCCAGTTCAGGGATGCCAGGGCAGGATCCAGGATAACAAAGGAAATGATTTTGAATTAACTCAATTCGAGCCTGGATTGTACAAGGTTTGGATGGGGCAGGCTGATCTTACCCCCGGTACATCCTATCGTATCCAGATAACTACCCCTGACGGAGATCTGCTTGAATCCTCCTTCGATACCATGTTCAAGTGCCCGCGATTGGATTCTGTTTATTATGCTATTGAAGTTATTCCAACATCCAATCCTGCAATTTCACAAGAGGTCATGCAGTTTTACGTAGACCTGAATGCTGAAGGGGACTACAGCCGGTATTATAAATGGGATGTTATAGAAACCTGGGAATACCATGCCGCCCATCCCTTTGAATATTATTATGATGGTGCAATGCATCAAATTGACCCCCCTGATTATACAAACAAAGTATGCTGGATTACCGGCTTGTCAAAGAATGTATTTACCCTCTCCACCAAGAGCCTTACCCAAAACAAATACAGGCAGTACCCTTTGCAACGTATCGATGGAAAAACCTCACGTCTGGGGATTATGTACAGTATTTTGGTCCGCCAACTTGCCCTGAGTGAAAAAGCCTATAATTACTGGGAGCAGATGCGAATCAACAGCAATGAACAGGGTGGGCTTTATGAAAAGCAACCATTGGCCATTAAAGGCAACCTGCTGAATATGAGCAATCCTGAAAAAGTGGTTCTGGGGTGTTTTTATGCCTCTTCGGAGTCGGCAAGAAGGTATTTTTATCATGATGTTGCGGGGATCAAACTGACTTTTTATAACTTCTGCTCAGAAGAAAGCCTGGGAATGTTTGGCTGGAGAGAGTTTTTCAAATGGGAATATCCAATTTACTTTTATTATAATGAGGTTGGCGCACTTAGAATCCTGAACAAGGAATGTATCGACTGTCGTTTGCTGGGCGGTACAATTGTTAAACCAGACTTTTGGCCAAATTAGCATGAAAAGACATTTTATTCGATATTATCTTGTCCTGTTGTCATTGGTTTTGGTATTCCCGGAGCTGAAATCACAGGATATTTCTGTCAATACTGCTAAAGAAAAGATAGTTGCCTGCACCGACAGGACCATGTATGTGGCCGGGGAAAAATTATTTTTCTCTGCCCTTGTTATTAATTCGGGGGATAACAACCCAGCGCAACTCAGCCGGATATTATATTGTGAACTGGTTACTCCTGACGGAAAAAAGATAGATGGACGGAAATATTTGGTGCAAAATTCCATGGGCCAGGGATGCCTTGAAATCCCTGAAGAGACCATCTCGGGAATTTACTTCCTGAAATTGTATACCCGTTTTATGCGCAACCGCTCTACCGATGAATATAAATTTATCATGCTGAAGATCGTCAATCCTTATAAAACGGAGGTTCTTCAAGGCAAGGATGCAGCAGACACATCTGAATTGGCTGGAGAAAAAAAGAATATGCATGCGGGAGATTCTGTTCTGAATTTCATATCAGGCAAAAGCACCTATTTCGCCAGGGAGGAGATTCGTTTAACTATAAATGGAAGCAACAATAAAGGTATGCCTTCCAGATTGTGCCTTTCCGTCATACCTGAAGCAACGTATGAGAATCGGAATTTTCTGGTTAAAACCAAGCCGAATACTTCTAAAGAGGAGGTGTATCTTCCCGAAACCCGGGGCATTTCATTGTCGGGCCAGTTAATTGCGAAAGAATCAGGGAAACCATTGCGTGAAGCCAAAATAAATCTGTCGATCATCGGAGACAAAGATATTCTCGTAATGCGCACAGATTCATCCGGAAGGTTCTTTTTCGCTTTGCCGGATTATGCCGGAAACAGGGATCTCTTTCTTAGCGCAGACGACTTACCAGAAATAACACCGGAGATTTTTATAGACAATGATTTCTGCTCCAGGCCTATAAATCTTCCATATCCCCTATTCTCACTGAATGAGGACGAAAAGAGGGCCGCCTATACGCTTGCCGTTAATTCCAGGGTTTCATCTATCTTCAGGGAAAAAATTATTTCCAATGATACTGTTCCGAAAAAAATCACCAGCTCATTCTATGGAAACCCATCCGGAGTACTTGTCATGGAGAAATACATTGAACTTCCCACACTCGAGGACTATTTTACAGAGCTGCCAGTAATTGTGAATATAAGAAAGGTTCAGGGCAAAAAACGCTTCAGATTTTCATACATTACCCAAGCCGAGATGTCCCAATATGAACCCCTTGTCCTTGTTGACTGGGTTGCTGTGAATGACATTGGAAAGATCCTCGCGATGTCGCCCCTTGAAATTGAACGGGTTGAACTCGTGAATGCCGTTTATATCAAAGGAAACGTCACCTATGGGGGGATCATCAGCTTTGTATCGAAAAAGAATAACTTTGCTGGAATCGACCTGCCAACCTCCGGAAATTTTGTCAATTACAGATTTTTGCAAGAATGCGATGAACACATCCAAAAAGCTCCTGATTTGGTCAATTTTCCCGATTCCCGGAATACGTTGTACTGGAATCCTGCGGTTCAGATAAATGATGAGGGGACTGCCAATATTTCATTCAAAGCGCCTGACACACCTGGAAAATACTATATCCGGCTCAGGGGAATAAACTCGGAGGGAGATGTTGTCGTTTCGGAAAAGATGTTTGTTATAAAAAACAACCAAGCTACTCAATAACATATTGCCCACCAGTAGTTTACGAAAAACACCCATTTCCAATCTCTGGTCATATAATACCTTTCAGCGCTTCTCTAAGTTAAAAAGCCCTGGTAAACGTACTGTTTACAAGGGCTTCAGAATGGGTGCTGCGGAGAAAGAGGGATTCGAACCCCCGGATCCTTGCAGATCAACGGTTTTCAAGACCGCCGCAATCGACCGCTCTGCCATTTCTCCGGGGCAAAAGTACACATATTTTGGAAACTGCCAAAATTAACCTGCCTTTCATAGTGCCCATTTCAGCCCTCGCAAACCAATACTTGGCGATTTCCCTTGGAATTTCTGCCTGTCACCACTATCTTTGTGAATTCATAAAACCACCGTTTTACATAATACATTCATGATATGAAAAAGTCTCTTTTTGTTGTGTTGATTTTTATCCTGGCCTTCACCACTGTCACATCCCAAGCCAGAAACCTATGGGCCTTCCTCACCTATGCTACTTTCAATTCACCCGAGGGCCCCTATATTGAGACCTATCTCTCCATTGCCGGGAATAGTGTGAAATTTATTCAGAAAGAAAATGGAAAGTTCCAGGCAACGGTCAATATTTTAATGACCTTCAAACAGAACAATGAAATCAAGGCATTTAAGAAATATGAGCTGAGCAGTTCTGAAATTGAGGACACGACGAAAACGAATTTTCATTTCGTTGACCAGCAAAGGATTCCTATCCCAAATGGCTCCTATGATTTTGAAATTGAACTTGCTGATAAAAACAAGTCCGTACCGGCTTTACCATACAGCCAGTCTATCGTCATCGATTTTCCTTCAGACAAGCCCTCCTTTTCCAGCATTGAGCTTGTTAAATCCTACACCAAATCTGCTACTCCGAATATATTAACAAAAAGCGGATTCGACCTCATTCCATATACTTACACATTTTTTCCTGAGAACGAATCAAAAATGACCTTTTATTGTGAGTTATACCTTATGGATAAAGTTGTTGATGTAAATCAGAAGTTCCTCTTGTCATACTACCTCGAATCATTTGAAAGCAATTTGAAATTGGCTGATTACGCCCGCAGCAAAAAAGAAAGTCCAAAGAACACCCATGTTTTACTTTCAGAAATCTCCATCGAAAACCTGGCTTCAGGAAACTACAACCTGGTTGTGGAAGCCAGAAACCAACAAAATGAACTGATCGCTTCAAAAAAATTGTTTTTCCAACGGATGAATCCCAAAGCTAAGATGACTTTGAGCGACATCCCCTCCACCGAGATTGCCAATACCTTTGTAGAAAAAATAACCAATGCTGATTCGCTCAGGGAATATATCAACAGCATCTACCCTGTTGCCACCGGATTTGAGAAATCATTTATCAGAGAATCGTTGAAAAAAGCTGATCTGGCTACCATGCAGCGGTTTTTTTACGCTATGTGGCTACAACGGGATCAAAACAATCCTGAGATGGCCTGGAAATACTATAACGATCAGATAACCAAGGTTCAGGTGAATTTCGGAACCCCGGTTAAGAAGGGTTACCAGACTGACCGCGGTCGCGTATATCTTCAATATGGCCCCCCCAATACCAGAAGTACCCAATACAATGAACCAAGCAATTACCCTTACGAGATCTGGCAATACTACACGATGAATAACAACCAGCGAAACAGAAAATTTGTTTTTTACTCTCCGGATATGGTGACCAGCGACTTTATCCTGATGCATTCAGATGCAACAGGCGAGATCAACAATCAGCGTTGGAAAATTGACCTGCGAAACAGGATTTACTCAACCCTTGACATACAGGATACCCAGGTTATCCGTGCCTGGGGGGATATGGAGCAGGATTATTGGGAATTACCGAATTAATAAAATTTAAAAATTAAAATTACCTGCCCATAATTCGTAATTTTACACCGTTTTGTAGATGAAACGGGTTTGATTACGTCATCTTTTATTTTTCATTGGTAATTCTTCGGAGAATGCGTGTTGCTGTTATTATTTTGAATTGGAATGGCAGGAGGTATCTTGAACAGTTTCTGCCAACTTTGATCCAACACAGCAAGGACGACGCTGAAATTATTGTGGCCGACAATGCATCTACTGATGACTCCGTCTCATTTTTAAAATCAACCTATCCTGAAGTCCGGATCATTGAGAACCCTTCCAATGGAGGGTTTGCCAATGGCTACAACCTTGCACTCCGGCAGGTTGATTCAGATTATTATGTCCTGCTGAATTCTGATATTGAAGTCACTGAAAACTGGATTAAACCTGTTATTGAGCTGATGGAACAGGATGAAATGATTGCGGCCTGCCAACCAAAAATCAGGTCATTTCATGAACCGAAAAAATTCGAATATGCCGGTGCTGCCGGTGGTTTCATTGATAAATACGGATATCCGTTTTGCCGCGGAAGAATCTTCCAAACCATTGAAGAGGATCACGGTCAATATGATGAAATCAGTGAAATATTTTGGGCGACCGGCGCATGTATGTTTGTGAAGGCCAAGTTATTTCACCTAATGGGCGGACTTGATGATGATTTTTTTGCCCACATGGAGGAGATCGACTTTTGCTGGCGGCTTAAAAACAACGGTTATAAAATCATGTACTGCCCGTTTTCAACTGTGTTTCATATCGGGGGCGGGACCTTACCCAAAGTTTCGTGGAGAAAAACCTACCTGAATTTTCGCAACAACTTCTACCTGCTTTACAAAAATCTTCCTGAAGAACGCATTTTCAGAGTTTTTACCGTCCGCTTGTTCCTCGATGGCATTGCTGCAATGAAATTCCTTTTCCAGGCTGGTTTTAAGGACTTCTGGGCTGTGACCCAGGCACATTTCAGTTTCTACCGGACATTCTGGAAAACAAAACAAAAGAGAAAATCCCTGAAGCATGGCTCCATGCAGGATATTTATGGCAAAAATATTGTCGTTGAATATTACCTGAAAGGAAAAAGAAAATTTTCCCAGCTCAACATGGCTAAATTTTATACCAAATAGAGATCAGCCCAATCTCGGGAGCAGGCTCTCGATGGCAAGCCTGTATGATTCCATTCCAAAACCAATAATGATTCCTTTGACGTTTGCAGCCAGAAACGAGGTGTGGCGATAGGGTTCACGTGCAAACGTATTGGAAATATGAACTTCAATAACCGGACTGCTGATGGCCTTTATTGCATCGGCAATGGCAATGGAGGTATGCGTATATCCTCCTGCATTGATGATGATCCCATCATACAGAAAACCCGCTTTTTGCAATGCATTGATAATTTCACCCTCTATGTTGCTTTGAAAATATTCGATCGTAAGCTCATGATAATACTTGCGTAATTTCTTCAGGTAGATTTCGAACGGCTGGGTTCCATAAACGTCCATCTCCCTGGTTCCCAGTAGATTTAGATTTGGCCCGTTGATGATGAGTAATTTCATGAGGTGATATTTATACAAAGTTAAAAAAATGATGGGATGATGGGATATGGAAATGGTGAAAAAATTAATAATTTTGCACCGATACTTCTCCAAAGGGGGTGCCTTAATACAAGGGCTGAGATTATACCCTATTAACCTGATCCGGATAATGCCGGCGTAGGAAATTAACAGATCATGAAAACCATTGTAATCACACTAATTTTGGTGTTTATCCTGCTTGCTGACACTGTAACCGCTCAGTTCACAATTTCCGGAGTAATTAAGGATAAACTGAAAAACAAACCCCTGGCAGGCGCGCATATTTCTTTTGAAACAAAGCCTGTATCTGCAATTTCAAATGAAACTGGAAACTATTCGATTTCAAATCTTAAAAAGGGAAAAATTGTCCTCACGGTCTCCTTCATTGGATTCAAAAATGAAAAACGTTTTTTAGACCTTCAAAACGACACCACGGTGAACATTGAGTTGGATGGGACCATATTGATGGGTGATGAGGTGAATATCATTGCCACCAGGGCCCATGATAAATATCCGACTGCTTATTCATCTATCTCCAAGAAAGAAATAGGGGCCGCGAATCTTGGCAAAGATATACCCTATCTGCTACAGGGGACCCCATCGACTGTTGCAACCTCCGATGCCGGTAATGGAGTCGGATATTCACGAATCAGCATTCGCGGAACAGATCTCACTCGCATCAATGTCACCATCAACGGTATTCCTTTGAATGATGCGGAATCACAGGGAGTTTGGTTTGTCGACCTTCCCGATATCGCCTCATCGGCAGAAAACATCCAGGTACAGCGCGGAGTTGGGACCTCGACCAACGGAGCTGGGGCATTTGGCGCTTCCATCCATTTCCTGACCTCCGATCTGCACCAGGATCCATATGGGGAACTGGATATTTCCGGGGGATCCTTCAACACCTTCAAATCCACCTTGCACTTTGGCACCGGATTGATCTCCGGAAAATTCAGTGTGGATGGCCGATTATCTTACATCTGTTCAGACGGGTACATTGACCGTGCATTTTCAAACCTCAAATCCTACTATTTATCCGGCGGCTATTATGGTAAAAGCACAACCATCAGGCTCATCACCTTCTCCGGTTTTGAACGGACCTACCAGGCTTGGGAAGGAGTTCCGAAAGATTCGCTGGCCACAAACCGCACCTACAATCCGGCAGGTGAATATACCGACAAAAGCGGGAAGATTGCCTACTATGACAATCAGACCGACAATTATCAACAGGATAATTACCAGATGATCTTTTCACAGCAACTCGCCAGTAACTGGAATCTCAATGCAGCCTTACATTATACGAAAGGCAGAGGATATTATGAAAACTACAACCAGGCCGCGTCGTTTTCTTCCTACGCATTGAACGATGTTATTATCGGGAGCGATACAATTACGACCACTGATTTAATCAACCGTAAAATGATGGATAACGATTTCTGCGGAATCACCTTTTCAACCAATTATTCCCTCCCTGATAAACTTAAAATCACCTTGGGCGGAGCCTGGAACAGATATTACGGGCGGCATTTCGGCAAGGTCATATGGGCAGAATATGCATCAAACGGCGATAGCGAAAGGAATTGGTATTCGAATACCGGATTGAAAAAAGATTTCAATATTTATTTGAAGGCGAACTACCAGCTGATCAGCAAACTAAGTTTATTTGCCGACGTGCAGTATCGTTTTGTAAGTTATATGATGGAAGGAACCCTTGATGACCTTCGTTCGCTCGATCAATTGCATACGTTTAACTTTTTCAATCCGAAAGGAGGAATATTCTTTGAGTTGAATAAGAAAAACGACCTGTACTTTTCATTCGGCATCGCAAACCGTGAGCCCAGCCGCAACAATTACAAAGATGCTGATCCTGCCCGGATGCCGGCAAAAGAGACCCTCTATGACTATGAACTGGGATACAATTTCAAACTTCCAGGCTTTTCAGCCGGCGCAAATGGCTACTACATGTATTACCATGACCAACTGGTACTGACTGGTGAAATCAACAATGTGGGTGAGGCCGTTATGGTAAATGTACCACGCAGCTATCGCGCCGGAATTGAATTATATGCAGCCATCGAGCTCTTTCAAAAAAAAGTGCAATGGTCGGTCAACGCCACCTTCAGCAGGAACAAAATAAAAAATTTTACAGAATATGTTGATGCCTATGATGCTGACTGGAATCCGATCGGCCAGGATACCATCTACCATGGTGAAACAGACCTATCCTTCTCACCGGATGTGATCATCGGCAGCGTCATCACCTATGGCCCGGTGCCACAGCTCTCGTTCAGCCTTCAGTCGAAATATATCGGGCGGCAGTTCATCGATAACACCAGCACATTGAGCCGTTCACTGGATGGCTACTTTGTGAATGGGATCAGTGCGACGTATACCATCAAAACAAAAGTCTTTAAAGAAATCGGGATAAACCTGACTGTGAACAACCTCTTCAATCAAAAGTATGTTTCCAATGGTTGGGTATACCCCTATTACGTTGGCGGGAAATACCAGGAGATCAATGGGTATTTTCCACAGGCCATGATCAATTTTCTGTGTGGAATCAACTTAAAGCTTTGATTTTCGGAATTTCACTTCCATGTTTCACTTGGGTGTCTGATAAAAAATTGGTAAACTTGCATTGGTTTCCATAAGGTAATTTTAAAATCAAATCCTATGAAAAATTTAATTTATAAATCGCTCATAATCAGCGGTTTAATCTTTCTGACACTTGCTTCATTCAGTCAACAGACTGTTGTGGACCTCGCCACCCCTGTGGCCATAGATCCGAATGTTAAAATCGGTAAACTCGACAATGGCCTTGTCTATTATATCAGGCGGAATGAAAAGCCTGAAAAAAGAGTCGAATTAAGGTTGGTCGTGAATGCCGGTTCCATTCTTGAAAATGATGATCAGCAAGGGCTGGCGCATTTCATGGAACATATGAATTTCAATGGCACCAGAACGTTTCCAAAAAACGAACTGATCGATTTCCTGCAAAAGACCGGGGTGAGATTTGGCGCTGATATCAATGCATATACAGGTTTTGACGAGACCGTTTATATGCTGCAGCTTCCGACAGACGATACCACCCTCGTAGAAAATGGTTACAAAGTTCTCGAAGATTGGGCTCATTATGCAGTACTTGATGGGAAAGAGATTGATAAAGAGCGTGGTATTATTGTTGAAGAATGGCGACTCGGACTGGGAGCGCAGGACCGCATGATGAAGAAATTCTTTCCGATAATTTTCAAAGATTCACGTTATGCTACACGGATTCCAATTGGCAAAGTGGAGGTCATTGAGTCTTTCAAACATGAAACACTGCGGGACTTCTATCGCGACTGGTATCGCCCTGATTTGCAGGCAATTATTGTTGTCGGAGATATCAATACAGCAGAAGCTGAGACCCAAATCAAGGCGCACTTTGGCAGTTTGAAGAACCCGGCTGCCCCTAAGGAGCGGGTCAATTATGACCTTCCTGACAATGCCGAACCGCTTATTGCCATTACTACAGACAAAGAGGCAACAGACAATTTTGTCCTGCTGTTTTACAAACATCCCCTTACGGTGGAAAAGAACCTTGGAGATTTCCGTGAGAAGATAATGGCTGAGCTTTATACAGGGATGCTCAATAACCGGTTCAATGAAATTTCGCAAAAGCCAGAATCGCCCTATGTTTTTGCCGGTTCCAGTTATGGACAGTTCCTGGCACGGAACAAAGATGCCTTTATGATCAATGCGATGGCCAAAGAGAGCCAAATCGATAAAAGCCTGGAGGTCATGCTTGCTGAAAATGAGCGGGTGAAGCGTTTCGGATTTACATCTACGGAACTTGACCGTCAGAAAGAGGAGTTATTAAGCCGGTACGAAAAGGCAGCCAAGGAATTTGACAAGACCGAATCGTCACAATTTTGCAGTGAATATGTAAGCAATTATCTTTCCAATGAAGCCATTCCAGGGGCACAAAAGCGGTTTAAATACCTGAAAAACTTATTGCCTGAGATCAAGATTGATGATATCAATGCTTTGGCAAAAAAATGGGTAACCGACAACAACATGGCGCTCGTTATTATGGCTCCTGAAAAAGAAAATGTAAAGGTCCCCACCACCGACGAGGTGGTCACCATCATCAAACAGTCGAAGACAGCTCCCTTAACAGCTTATGTTGACAATTTCAGGGAGGAACCACTGGTAAATGGAATTTTGCAGCCTGGAAAAATCACTGAGCGGAAAGAAAACAAAGAGCTTGGATTTACCGAACTGAAATTATCCAACGGTATCACTGTAGTGCTTAAACCGACCACCTTCAAAAATGACGAGATACTCATTACTGGTTATAGCCCGGGTGGTCATTCACTGGTACCTGACCAGGAATTCATGTCGGCCAATTATACTTCTCAGGTGATCGACATGAGCGGGATCGGCAACTTTGATAATGTTGAACTTCAGAAGAAGCTCAAGGGAAAAAATATTCAAATCAATCCATACATTGAAGATGTCAAAGAGGGTTTTAACGGAAACTGCACACCCAAAGATTTTGAAACAATGATGCAGCTGATCTATCTCTATTTCGATCAACCGCGTAAAGATACTACTGCCTTCAAGGCCTTTATGTCGCAGATGGAGAATCAGGTAAAATTCATGAAAAGCAGCCCCATGATGACCTTTTATGACACGCTCTTCAAGGTTGTTTATCCGGGGTACAAGCGGATGGTGATTTTTCCCACTCCGGCGCAGCTTTCTGAAGTAAAACTCGATGAAATTTTTAAAATTTATAAAGACCGGTGTGCCGATGCCAGTGATTTCAGGTTTTTCCTTGTTGGAAATTTCTCCATCGACTCCATTGCCCCGATGATAGCGCAGTATTTTGGAAGCCTTCCGGCGTTAAACCGCAATGAAACATGGAAAGACACCTCTCCGAAGTTCGCCGATGGTGCTACGAACCTCACTGTTTACAAGGGAACCGATCCGCAGGGCATGGTCGGACTCGTTATGTCGGAAAAAATTGAGTGGAATGAAAAAAATGTTCTTTGTTTGAACATGATCAAGGAAATCATTGGTATCAAGCTGGTTGAGGTCATCCGTGAAAAGATGAGCGGGGTTTATTCTCCCCAGGTCATGCTGAACCTTGATCAATATCCAAAATCAACCTTTCAGCTGATTGTCATGTTTGGTTGTTCTCCAAAAACTGCGGACAAACTTACCAAGGCCGTCTTTGGAGAGATTAAGAAACTCAGGAAGAGCGGGCCTACCGGGGTGGATTTGAAAAAAGCACAGGAGGCCTTGATTCGCGCAAGGGAAACCAATATGGAAAAGAATGATTTCTGGCTTAAGAAGCTTGAATCGGTTTATTTCAACCATGATTCTCCTCAATCCATCACAAATTACAACGACCGTGTAAATGCAATTACCATTGATGATCTGAAACAGGTATCGGCTACCAACTTCAAACCTGACCATTATGTACGGGTGGTGTTGATGCCCGAAAAAAAATAGATGGAAAAATCGGTCAACATACGCAATAAACGGGCTTCACATGAATATTTCCTTGTGCAGGAGATTACAGCAGGTATCATGCTGACTGGCACAGAGATCAAGTCAATCCGTGATGGCACAGCATCTCTTGCCGATGCCTATTGTACATTTACAGGTGAGGAGCTTTTTGTCAGGAACATGCATATTGCTGAATATTCCATGGGAACCCATTATAACCATGAGCCTAAGCGCGACCGTAAGCTGTTGCTCACCAAACGCGAATTGAAAAAACTTGCGGTGAAGGTCAAGGAAAGAGGATTTACCATCATCCCGGTTTTGCTGTTCATCAACGAAAAAGGGTTGGCCAAACTTACAATTGCGCTTGCCCGCGGAAAACATGCGTATGATAAACGAGAGTCGCTGAAGCAAAAAGATATGAAGCGGGAGATGGAAAGACATGACTAATGACCAATTACCAATGACCAATTACCAATGACCAATTACCAATGACGAATGACGAATTAATGACATTATACATATACTTATGAAAAAACGAATTTTGTTGATATCGGTTATTTTTGTTTCGCTTTTATGTTCGAACTTTTTGTTTGCACAGGAAGCCAAGAAGCCGTCAACAGTGGAGGCCAAATTCAAATGGTACACTTTTGAAGAGGCCCATGCACTGAATAAAAAGAATCCGAAAAGTCCAAAGAAGATATTTGTTGACGTTTATACCGATTGGTGTGGCTGGTGCAAGAAAATGGATGCGGAAACCTTTGCCAACCCTGTGATCGCCGACTACATGAATGATCATTTTTACTGTGTCAAGCTGGATGCTGAACGAAAAGATACGATCATGATCGATGGGATAAAACTTGTAAACCCCAATCCGACCGTTAAACGTAGCACACATCAGCTTGCCAATGAATTGCTGCGTAATCAGATGTCATATCCTTCGTATGTTTTTTTAAATGAAAAAGGAGAATCCATAACTGTCGTACCAGGATTCCATCAGGCGAAAGAATTTGAAGCAATCCTCTCCTACTTTGGCAGTGATGCCTATTTAACTACAAAATGGGAAGATTACATTGCAAAGTTTCAAGGGAAGTTGAAATAAAAAAAGGCTGCCGATGGCAACCTTTTTTGGGTGGAAGATGGGGCTTGAACCCACGACCTATAGATCCACAAATGGTTAAATTTCAATTATAATATATCTGATCATGTTCAAATATGCTTCACATATTGATTCATAATCTGTTAATTGTTTTATTATTTTGATTGGTTTTGATATATGTTGTTACATGTAGTATTTTTGGGGGCAAATACATAGGCAATTTTTCATCATGGATTCTCAGGCATCGCTCATATTAGACCGAAGATATAAGAATAAAGACGATACCTATCGAATTTCACTCAAGATATATCATAAAGGTGAAAAACGGTATATCAACCTGAAGGAATATTGTTCTGAAGATTTTTGGGATCAGCAAAACGGAAAAGTATTAAAAGGCGCAAAGGTGTTTCCTTCCCTACTATGGGTGAATGAGAAAATTCAGGGAAAAAAGATTGAAGCAAACAAGATAATCGCGTCGCTGGAAGAAAGCGGACAGCTCGATGGGCTAACTCCGGGTGAGCTTATACAAAGAATTCAAAATAAATCAGCCCATGTTTCATTTTCATCATACCTGGATAACATGATCTCCGAATTTAAAATGAACGGAAATGATGGACAAGCTGTTATTCATAAAAATTTAAAATCGTTTTTAATTCGCTATGGCGCCGGGGAAAAGGATTATAAATTCTCCGATATAAACTATAAATTGCTGAAAAGTATTGAGGGTAAATTTAAACCACGGATCGCAGGATGCAGCAATGGGCTTGCCGTTCATTTACGCGCCATAAGGGCAATATGGAATCGTGCAATTAAAGATGGAACCGTCAGGCCTGATGGATATCCGTTTAAAATCTATACAATAAAGACTTCCAAAACCCACAAAACTGCAATTAAACAGGATATTTTCAGAAAGATCAGGGAATTATCATTGCCCGAACAAACACATGCCTGGCATGGCCGGAATATGTTTTTCTTTTCATTTTTTTGCAGGGGTATGAACTTTGCTGACATTGCAAAGCTGAAATTGAAAAATATTACCAATGGACGAATTACATACGTCAGGTCCAAGACAAAAAAGGAAATTTCAGTAAAGCTGAATAAAAATATCAATGATATTCTGAAACTTTATCTTGATGATAAAAATCAAAACTCCTATATTTTTCCCGTGATCACGGATTTTAATCAAGTTTCAGAACAAATTACGGCCTATCAGAATGTAGTAAATCGCGCTTTAAAAAGATGGGCTAAAAAGATGGATACCGACCGGTCGTTATCCTTTAATACGGCAAGGCATAGCTGGGCTACGATTGGGAAAGAATTACATTTACCGATTGCCGTTATTTCTGAGGGCCTTGGTCATGCTGATATTTCTACTACGCAAATATATCTTGATGATTTTGATACAGATGTTATTGATGATGCTAACGATTTGATTACATTTTAAAAAAGCCGGTTCATTGAAGAACCGGCTCCTGGCGCAAGGTGGGTTAAAAGTTAAATGAGAAAAATGTTACCTAAACTCACCGATTAAAACCACCTTTGCATCCTACCCTCAAAACCCCCATTTTGAAGATATTTCATTATGCTATTTTGGCAAATCCAAGCTCTGAAAGCTCCTGGGCTTTGGCCTTATCAGTTACCCAAATTTTCCCATCGTCGCCCTGAACCATGGCGCTATCCAGGGTGCTTTCCATTTTAAATACGAATTTTTCGGCATCCTGGAGCGTGGTGAATTTGTAAATCTTTGATGGATCATCATCTGGGAATACGTTCACCGTGCCTTTGCCTCCAAAACGCGTTTTCTGCGCTGTGGCGTAACCAAGCTCATTGATATAGATAGAAACATCAACTAAATGTTCGACCTCCTTATTGCCCCTGTAACCACCATCTACAGTTGACTGATAGATAAACATAAAGCAGGTGGCCGGATAGGTTTTAATCAGATCCTCCAGGTCTTTAATGGAAAGCTTAAAGGATGTGACCGAATCAATGAATACATAATTGTACAGGCCTAAATTAACAGGCAGGGATTGGCTGATGGTAATCAAAGGATCAAAGGCATCCATGCGGGTAAACTTTTCCTGCAACGTGTGATTGAGGCCTTCCTCATTTGCGCAATAAAGTACCGTGCGTTTATGCTGTGAAGCCATATATTTTGCAAATTCAATCATAAGACTTGATTTTCCTTTGCCGGGCTTTGACCACACCATTAACTTGAATGGCTCGGATGGATCACCAATAAGCTGTGCCCACTTTCCTGTAAATCCGACGGTTTTAAATTTCTCCTTGGCAAATTCGGTAGAGTTCATCGTTGCAACTTCACCCAACCCGCTCAAACAAGCAGCACCAACGCACGCACATGGTTTTTCAGCCTTTTCCAATAACCGTACTTTCGTCTTGGCATAATAGTGACCAGGATTGGTGTCGATCTGAATGCTTTTGTCTTTAACACCGGTTACACGTCCTTTTTTTGAATCAAATGTACGCACCAGGTCACCCTCTGTAATGTCATGGTTAAAGTCGATCAAACCAAGGCCCTGAAATCCGTTTAATCTTTGCTCGGATATTTCCGGTACATCGGTTTTTCCTTCCAGGTAGGATTTTAATGAATTGTGTATGTCGTTTAACTCATCCTGGTAGGAATATTTCTCACCAGTATTAACGTATTTGTTAATTTCAGCAAGAATCGTCTTTGCTTTTTCCTTAACGTCAGTTTTTCCCTGGATGGCAATGTATTGCTTGATCAGCCTAATGGACTGCATGGGCTTTTGGCTCTGGGCGATGGCCCGATATGCTTCCAGTACCTTGATATCTGTTTTTGTAAGCTCAACAGGGAACTGTGCGAGGCTTCCGCGATGATCCTTGTAAATCTTTAACAGCTCCTTTTGAATGTGATTGATTTCAGAAGCATACTTACTCGTTTTGCGGATCGCCTGGGTGCGGATCATGCGCTGCAACGTGTCAATAAAGGAAAGTATCTTATCAGAAGTTGTTTTCTTGTCATGTAAAGCCACATAACGCTTGATTATCCTAACCTCCGGCATTACGTTTTCAACCATTTCACCAGTGTAGGCTGGCTTAACCGGCTTTTGTTTTTTCTCTTTAACGGCTTTTGGCTTTTTTTCTGCCTTGGCTTTGGGTGCCGGTGACGATTTTTTCTTTTCTACCGTTGCTGGTGGCTGTGGAAGAACGACCGGGGCATCCTGTTTTGATAATTGCTTATTCACATAGTCGATTACCGAAAGTGGAATATCTGCCAGATCCTTATCAGAATCAATCAAGGACCAATCTGTGAAATTGCTCGTTAAAGTCTTTAATTCAGTAATTGTTTCCTTAATAACGTCAGGAAATTTGCTCTGATCAATGGTAGATAGCACTTCGCTAAAGTTTTCTTTTGTCATTTTTTTCATATGGTGAGTTTTATTTGTTTGCGGTTTTGTTTTTACTTCAGTATCTATAGTTATGGTATCAAAACCATGTAATGATAAATCTCCACTATCAGCAAAAGAATAATAGTCTTTTGACGATATAATCAGATGATCTAAAATCTGTATTTCATGGAAGATTGCAGCTGTTTTAATTTTATCAGTTAATTTTATATCTGCATCCGATGGTCTTGGTTCGCCGGATGGATGATTGTGTGAAAGTATGATTGAGCTTGCACCTGTTTTTACAGCAATTCCAAGAATGATTTTTATATCTGCTACCGTTCCTGAAACGCCTCCGGATGAAATTCTGGCAACCCCGATTATTTTGTTCGATCTGTTTAAATAGACTGCTAAAAATTCTTCGTACAGATCAATGGCCTGATATACTGCCATTAAAAAATCAACCACATCGGGTGATCTTAATATTTTTTTATCAAATTGATATGAGCGTTTGATGTTAACGCTTACCTCGTCGATGTGCAGTTGATCATCCTGATCGGTCGAGCCAAGGCCAAATAGCATTACTTCGGGTTTTTCCTTATATAGCTTATTTTTCATTTTATTTTTGTTAAATCCATTTAAAGCTCTTTTTTCAGTGCTGGTATCAAAAGAATAGCCACAATTTTTAACCAGGTTTAAATCTTCCGGAATGTGCGGAAACACAATACAATTTCTTGGGCGTGTATCGTAAGCGCAGCAATTTGTTCCAGAAAGTGAAGGGCAAATTATGCCAAGTTTACAACATGCGGCTCCTTTCTGTCCGTCCAGGGTTTCACATTCACCTGGATTGCACTGACCTGTTCTTGTATCATGCGATTTTACATGACTGTTTAAAAATCTACCTATTTTATTTCTATTGTTAAATATCATTTTAGGCGCAATTTTCTGATTCAATCATTTCAAGTACCCCGTTACGACCGATGAGCTTGGTAATATAGGAGCTGGTGAATGGATTTACCTGGCCGATCACTGTTAATACGTCACCGATCAGGTTTTTACCTCTGCCAAAGGAATAATAGCCTACGTTATAGCGCACAACAACTTTATCCAGGCGTAATACATCATTCTCGGTATGTTCATCAATTAACTGGCCCAATAGGATGGACCCGATCAATATGTTCAGTTCTGGCTCGTAAAGATCAGTTTGCGTAACAACCTGCAATACCCCTGGCGAACGCATAGAAAGGATCTGGTCAAGGCGTGCGCCCAGGTAATTGCGCAATATGGCCGATTCTCCCGATCCCAGGCGGCCTTTCTTATATTCCATGTAAACTATATCCGTTGCGCTGGTAGTGCTCACCTGCATCAGCCCAATGGCTTTACCATTCATGGCAAAGGCGTTGCCTGCCGATTCAATGAAAATAAAGGAATAGATCAGCGATTCAGGCAGATTGGTTAAACTGGCAATAGAGCTAACGATCACGCCATACTGCGATCTGATTTGGTTCATTTTCTCAACATTCTGCGGAACATCAAAATCTTCATAAAAAGCATCTGAAATAGCCGGTAAATCAATTTGTACCGATCCATTTAAACCGGCCATACAATAAGATGTTGAAAATGACAGGTACCGGCCTTGTTTTTCAGCAATACCAATATCGCGGCCCCTGGCAACCAGGTAATAAATAGCCGTACCAATTCCGGTTGCAAGTAAACTGATCCCGATTACCTTTTTTGCGTTCATGTTATTATCTTTTTTTAGTCAACATCCACAATGCAGCTCCGGCCAGGCCAAGCCATAACAACCAATTCATGCTGGCGGTTTTTGTTTCAGCGATCGGGTCAACGACAGCACCGGTGGCTATGGGTTTAAGTATGACTTCAGAACCCAGATTATTTGCAGAATATAAACCTATGGTTACAGTTTTATACCCTGAAGCTGCAAATGAAATCCACCCATAAGGTGGTGGTGCAACACCTAAAAGTGTCATAAATTCTAACTTGTAATTACCATTGGCATCAGATATTGTTGAAATAGCTGGTGAAATTGGTTTTCCATCCTGATATGACAAGTAGACACTAACGCCAGGCAATGGCGTTTTCCCAATAAGTTCGAGATATGTACCAGCACTTTCAACGACTGGCACCGTAGGATTTGATGTAGGAATGAGAAACCCATTTTCGCTTCCTGTAACAAATCCGTTTGGGTCTGGCGTACTGATTAATTTTCCACTTGAAAGTACATTCCTAACCTGGAATATTCCTGCAAATACTTTTCCTGTTATCATAGATTATGGTTTTAAATTAATTAATGAAAGTTTGAGTTTAAGTAGCCGAAGTCTGGCTTTGGCCTTTTCGATCTCGCCATGGTTATCCATTTGGTTATCCATTTGGTTATCCATTTGGTTATCCATTGGCTTATTGGCTGCTTCGAGTTCAGGCAACAATTCGGTGAATACCTTGGCACCGGGATTGACCGACGGATCTTCCAGATAAATATTTGATAAACGATGTTCACCCATAAACGTAATATATCCTCCCCCTCTTTCAATCTCAATTAAGCTGCAAATCTGGCCTGGATAGTACATGATGTTCAATTTTGTAACTTTCCATTGTTCAGATTTACCGGTTTTTGAATCCTTCACCCATACAAGTTGTCCAACCTTAAAATATTTTTCGCGGATCACCTGCCACTTGTCATATTCTTCTTTATAGGTATTCTCAAAACTATTAACCTGGTGCGATATTTTTTCATAATCTTCAGCCTGGGCCAATTGTGGATGGATTCTAAGCAGGTAATCAAAGTCGCTTTTAGTTAATCGATGATAATTTTTCAGGCTGTATATGGCATTCAGCGGAATGATGAGCTTTTTTGCCAGTACATAGCTCTGAATTTTCGATAACATTGTTTCATAAGAGTAATAGTCCGGTCGTTTACGTTTTGGTAGCATTTGAGCATAGGAACCTTTTTTAGCATCCCAGATATATGGATCACGGCCCGTTATATCAAACCGGTCAAATCTTTTTTGTATGAATTGGCCCAGGGTTAAAGCAGCAATAAACCAAAGGTTTTCCAGTTCACGGCCGCCTGCTTGCAGAATTTCGGTTTGGGTTAGCTGCTTTGGCGGTGGCGGTGGAATGATCGGTGTAGCATTGGCGCCAGTGTCAGATCCAGAACCAAACCTGGTGGTGGCCTTGTTATAATCGCTTTCAGTGTACTTTCGGTACCATACCTTTTGACGCATACTCCACCGATATCCATAGGAATGCAGCCAGTTTAATGTTTCCTCGGATGGCTTTTGCGAAAAACGAATCTCAATGCCATTGTGAATTTTGTTGTGCGATATCGTTGCGCTCATATTAATAATAATCTTCAAATGATTGTACTCCGTTTAATTGCGATAACTTTAATTTCAACTTCAGTAACCTTAACCTTGCTTTTGACTTTTCGATATCGGTTAGTGAAATTGGCTTTAGCTTAACATCTGTGCGGTGTTCAAATGCCTCTTTCTCGTCGCTAAATTCCCGTTCGGCTTGCAATATTTTAGCATCTTTGCGCGATCCAACTTTTTCCTCTTTCAGATCAATCAAGGTGGAATGAATATCACCGGATACCTCGATGCTTAATCGGTACTTATCCTGAAATATCTGGATCACTTTTGGCAGCTTTTCAGTGTCAACACTCGCGCGCATCACCTGACTTACCTGCTCAAACCCATCACGTGTATTTTCAATTAATTTCAATATCGCAGCATCGGTGTAAATATCCTTGTATGCCTTTGCTTTCGGCACCATAATCATGAACATATCCATACCCCAGCGGCTACGTACGATCTTAATGCCATTATTGCAGTTTATTTCTGCCCCTGGTCGCATACCCTGGATATATTTTAATCCACGGGCAATAGGAATTGTTACAACACCTGAACCCTGAACCTCTTTAGCCCTGTATTTATCCGGCATTAAAATTCCTTTGCGTACACTTCCGTCGCTGGTTGTAAACGAAATGAGTTTACCGGGATGATTGGAAAAGGCCTGGAGTAAATTACCGGTTATGATATAGCGGATTCCCTTGTTTACGCTGGATTCCTTAATATATTTTTCCCAATTCTCAATGTAATCCGGCGGCCCGCTCCAGCGGAAATCAGACATTCCCTTGATGGCTAATATCTTGTTACCCTGATCGCCGCTGCATGGCAGGGCAATATATTTATTACTGTCTGACAGTGCAAAGCGCAGTTTCACAGCACTTGGCGCGTAAGGATTTGCGCGTTTTGCATCAATCTGATATCCGATAAAAACACTTGGCACCTTACGATGTCCCTGGTCCATCATTGCTACGGGATAGTTGACCGGTTGGCCTGGAGTATAACTTTGGAATATTTCATCCATATAAGCATACCGGTTATTTGATTTTTGTTTGATATCTGCAATTGAATCTACTCTCGCCTGGCCTATTTCACTTATACGTGTCTTGTAGTAGGAGTCTTTTTCTTCTTGGGTTGGTAGTCTTTTATATCCCTGTTCATTTGGAATATTTGTTGTCACATTATCCCATTTAGTTTCATTTTCTGCGATATCCCGATTTGCACGATTCATAGAATATTCTTTATGCTCAGCGCGAAGTTTGGATTGAAGTTCCTTTGGGTCTTGTCCCTTCAAACTTTCACGTAACAGATTGTCCAGCTCCGTTTTTGAAAATGGTTTTTTCAGAATATTTACCCGGCATTCCTCCATGATACTATTAGTGCCAAATGAACTTTTACCACCAATGCCCTCTTTGATCGTTTTTGCGCTCAATGTTTCGGCTTCCAGGTTCATGATCTCAATTTCAAGATCATATTCTGCAATTTGCTTTAGGTACTCAACATAATCATTGTAGCGGCCAATGATCTCTTTATAAAAATCATCCTGTTCCTGGGTTGATAGTACGGCCACTCTGCCAGAAACTTTGTGTGCCAGGTTTTCCGGTATCTTTTCGCTTTCCTTATTCTCATCCTCTGTTCCCATGGGATCCCCTAATTTCTCATTGAGTTCCGGATATTCTTTTAAATATTCAGCAACCAGCTTATCTCCGTACTTATTGAGAAAATCATCAACTGTAAGTACCTGTTCGCTATTTTTCTGATTACTGGTTGTGTTTGCATCCAGTGATTTCAATTTCTTTTGAAGCATCATCATCAATCTCTTTTCAGCCGGGATGGCGCTGATAAGATAGTCATAGATTGGTTTGTAAATCTGGCCGGTGCGGTTGATACGTCCACGCTTTTGAACTTCGGTATTAATATTCAACTCGGCTTGAAGGATAATCATTACCCTTTGCTTTACATCACTTACCTGAACTTTATCGGTTTTTATCGCATGGGCTGATGCGCCGGTACTGCCACTTTGATTTATCATCAGGGCATCAACCTGATTATTGTTGAACTGACGGAAAGCATCATTGACATTGATCTTTTTACGGGCCAGGATAACTCCCATCATTGAATCAGTGCCGTTTTCAAATTGTACCTCCATTTTTCGACCCGTTACCTCGGCCACGGAGAAACCGGCCCCCTCGATCTTTTGAATGATCTTATCAATGGGTGAAATAGTAATTCCTGTTGAAATGGATTCAATTTTTCCTAATATCTTGTAATATTCATCCTTGGCTTGTTGTGACAAATCGCTGACTGAATAGGTTTTGTATTCAGGATTTCCGGCATGATCCTTTACAGTATATCGCATAACACCATTCAATCCCTTCACTAAAACGGACTTAAAATCAGCATTGATCACGTCGCCATTAATGACCTGGCGGCCATCGTCTGTTTCCATGCTTTCCAGGTAACTTCCCATCGTGTTGGCAAAGGCAATGACCGGTTTTTTTCCCTCTTTCAACCTTTCAATCGCGCGGTCTGCCACTGCATCAGCTTTTATTGAAAAAAGCATTTGATTGATGATCTGGAAAACTTTTGAAAAATAGGGTGCATTGTCAACTCCGGCTTTGCTGGTTCCGCCACGTTCTTTTATAATTTTACCCTCTGCCGATGCAATTAAATCAAGCCTGTCGATATCCGGTTTTATTGATTTTTCCTGAAACTCAATAATGTCGCGGATAATATCAGTTATATTGTCAGAAATGGCTTTGTGTTCCTGTTCCCGATCGGTAAGGATAATATAATTAACCTCTACCCCATCAAATGACCGTTCGCGGCGAATCATTTGCCCCTCGGCTACAAGCTGCGAAGAAAGAACTTCCTGAAGGGCTACACCCCCTTTTGTAATTGATTCGACTAATTCCTCACTGGTCATGTTTGCGTCGCTCATGGCCGTGCGAAGCGCATAAATTGGCATATTGTCCGGTCGCTTGGCAAAGGTTGCTGATAAAAATGTTACCCCCTTGCATCTCTTTATCACATCCTGGAGAAATTCACCTGTATTTGAACTTCCCGAAGCATTATGTGCCTCATCCATGATGATGATGTTATTTTCCGCAATGGCTTGAAGAAAATCAGGCTTCACACTCTTTTTTTCAGGTTGATTGAATTGTGAGTAGGTCGCCATCACATAATTGAAATTCTTTGGAACCTTTTTATCAGAAAATATTTTATTCTGCTCTGTTGTGGGCAATGCCTGATAAATCACATTACCGTTTACATCCTTAACATCGGTTTTACTTTCTTTGCCGTTTACAATGAATGGAATAAGATCATCCGATCCGATATCGGCCAGGTCACGGTATAAATCTGAAAAAAGATTTGGCTTTTCTGACAAAAATATCGGTTGTAATCCGGCATAATAACCGTAGCGTATCATGGCCGCAGCAATCCGGCCTTTTCCGATACCGGTCTGATCCCCAATGATCATTCCCTGGCCACGCTCGATGTTATAAATAGCCATGGCTACGGCATCAATCTGTTCGGCTGCCAGGGATTGGCATAGCTGCTCATTTGTATATTGAAGTTTCTTTTTTACGAACTCGGTAAAGCTTCCTCCAACCTGGGCGCGGATCAACCTGGCCGAAATATGGCTTTCGTAATCCATCGAATCCGGGACAATGGTATCCAGAATCGTGCAGCTCTCGGCGGCTGGGATATAGGGAGAATCAAGTCCACCAAGACCATTTAGCTGCGCGGCATCAACTTTTATATATTTATGAACCGAAATAATTGAAAATTTTACAATTTGTCCTTTTAGTTTTGATCTGGGATCTATCACCAAGCCCTTGCCATATTTAAGGCCAGGGTGCTCAATAACCTGAACCCAAAAGGGTGTATGTCCAGGTAATCCTATTTTTACATACTCAAACGCGATCCCTTTTTTTTGCTTTGTCATGTTGATTTTGGTGTTTTTTGTTGTATCTTTGTATTTCGAAAACAGCTTGATCATGTCGGGTTAAGACGCTCTAAAAAGTGGCTCCCGTTGGAAGATCAGGCTGTTTTTGTTTTTTCATCTATCATAAAATGATTATAATAATACCTCCAATAGGTGTTATTTGAATTTTTCTTCCTTTGTTTTATGATTCTAATTGCGATTGATATATTAGTATGAATGCCATTTATAACGACTTTCGAAATAAAATTATAATACCCTGCAACATTCGCTGAATCATTTTCTTTTCTTTTTCCAGTATTAATATATTTTGCATTTTGTATTATTTCTGATAATTTTTTAAAGATGATTAGATTTTCATATTTCCATGTGTTGCAATGTATTGTATGATCAAATCCGGTCATAGGTAGTCCGATAAGAATACCTTTGCTATAATTGTAAATTGTTCTTCCCTGGTAATTTAATCTGAAATGCTCCTCGCATTTTGAAACAAGTTTTTTTTCATCATGGATTTTTTTCCATTCGGTATCATTAATAACTGTTTTTGTAAATGGATTTCCCAATCCGGATTGAATCATTACAATTTTGTTTTTCAACAGCCGTAGCCGCGCCTTGGCATTTTCTATTTCGCTGTATGGATCTGATGCGCCAGTCGAAGATCCCAGGAAGAAATGGGCGATACGGTTCCAAAGTTCATCGAACGTAAAAACTACCTGATCCTTTGCCTGGCGCAATGGTGCATACCCTTCGGGCTTTTCTTTCCGGCCTGAAATAAGGATCAGCCGCACGTTAAAGGCTGTTCCCTGGCGAGAATATAACTTATGGCCGTCAATGTTGATTACATCGTCAACATGATAATAATGATACAGATAGTTGAAGAAAATCCAGTTCTTTCCAGCCTGAATACGGCCCAGCTTATCCCACTCGGTATGCCCACCGATGATGATGGCAGCCCGGCCACTATCGTTCATCGTATCCAGGGCACGCAGGGCCATTAAATGATCCAGGGTCTTAAATTTGTATTCATCGTACATTACCTCTTTATCCAGTGTGCCAAACGGCGGATTGGTGATGATGCCGTCGAAACTCGATCCAAGTATGCCATGCTTATCGAATTGCCTAAATGGCTCAATGGCATTTTGCGATAAAACACTGAAGTAACCCTGTGTTTGCAAATTGGCATTGCGGATCTCGTCAATTTCATTGACAATGGTTTGCTTTAAGGGCAGGGCAATGGTTAAAAGTCCGTTTCCGGCTGACGGCTCAAAATAAAATGGTGTTTCTACCCTGGAATTTAAAATATAAAAACCGGCCAGAAAAGCAATAGGCGCCGGGGTGGAATACTGCTGCAACATCATGCTCTGGCTTGTACGCATAGAAAGATTGGCCTGGTGGTTATACAGATCAACGATCTGGTCATAACGCTCGCGGTTCGTTAACCCGGTATTTTGAGCAATTTCACGTGCCACCCTGACTATGGCCAGTTCGGTAAGTTCTTTAACCAGATTCTTATTGTCAATACCCAATGATCCGGCCATACGTTCAATCGACACTTTATTATGTGCTTTTCGCTCTGAAAGATCTTTTTCGATCAGCGTTACATACTTTAAATGTGCCGGTTGTAACTTTGTTATTGTCATTTGCGAAGGGTATAAACGAGTATTCCAAGGGCTAAAACTCCAATGCCGGCATAGATCATGTAATTTGTGTAAGGGACCGGGCGTTTTGCAATTATTTCGACCTCCTGTAAGTTTGTTGCTTGTTCAGAAAGCTGAAAAGAGATAGATTCATTTGCTGATTCAGGCGTAATTATTTCATTTTTATAACCAATGTAGCTTGCCTGAATCGTTCCGCATCCCGGAGGAGCTGAAGGCATGGAGAAATATCCATTTACGTCGCTGGCCGTTCCCGATCCGCTAAACTGGCCATCCACATTAAGCCATACCAGGTTTGCACCTGGCAGGGTTTCTCCTGTTGTGGCATCATATACGGTGCCTGTTATCATATCAATGGAACTTTTATAAATAATCGCCAAACTTTGAACTTAATCGCTAAATAGGCCAGCACTGTCAGGCAGCTTATCCAGAACCACCACAGGGCAAATACGGCGAATTTGCTATTTTTAGTCAGCGTGACGGGCTTTTGTACGATCCTGGTGTTAGAATACTCCTTTATGCGCGTTTCAAGGCTGGTAATGATCTTTTGCAGGCTGTCGCGGCTGGTAGCATAGTAGAGCGTATTGTCACGAAATTTCCATTCTGTTTTTACACTTGTGTTTGATCGTTCATTCAGCGAACGAACATATACGCGGTTTAATGAATCGCAACCAAATAATATTTCAAGTAGCGAGCTGTCGGAAGGGATCACCAGGGTGTCAATAATAACCCTCTGATCAAAGATGATCGAATCTTTGATGATCGTATCGGCACCAGAGGCGCAGGGATATTTCTCAAAGCATCGTTTCTGCGTTACGCAGCTTGCCATGACCATGGCCAGGGAAAGGAAAATTAAAATTTTTTTCATACCGCAGAAGGATCGCCAGCATCAATTTTATTATTAGTTTTTTCTTTTTCCTTGCTTGCTACCAGGTTATTCTTTGGCGCAAACCATTCAGGAATTGACAATCCGGCCAAGCCAAAGGTGAACGTGGCGGCAGTATAAAGCACTATATCATTGACGGTTCCTCCCTCCAGGGATTTTTCGACAATTTTATACATCATAAAAAGTCCGGCAATAAAGCCAAACCGTTTTGAACTTGCAGCACCTCCCTGATCCTGTAAAATGCCAGCGAAAAATGACCAGAATTTTATCCAGCCCTTTGCGAATGTTAATTTTGTTGTTTCCATATTGTTTATTTATTTGTTGGTATTTCTTTCCCACTTTTTAGATCTGCTATTGTTAATCCAAATGTGTATTGCAAGTGCGGCAAATCGGTGAACTTCCAATCTCCGCCCCACTCAAATCCAATCTCTTTTGCAATATTTCCAATCGTAATAAATGCATCCATATCGGTCCAATCAGCATGGCCGTTTTGGTCTAATGGCACAAAATCCAATGCCAAGCCATAGTTGTGATATGATTCTCCCCCTTTAGCTTTAGTAACTATTTTGCCTGGCTGTGATCTTCCCTGGGAATAAAGCGCATTTTGCTCATCCATGGTGCGCTTTGTTTGAGTTATCAATACATATACATGGACCGCAAGACATCGCTCCAGGAGCATTAACACCATTTTTTCAACTACCGGATTCAGATCACTTAATAGTCTTGACATTTTATTTGAATTGAGTAAAAACCGATTCGATATCTTTTCTGCTAAATGGTTTTTGTATGTAATAGTTTGCACCATTTTGCAAACAGGTCATCCTTACTTGTTCACTTGTCTGACACGTAATGATGATGATCGGGATCTGCTTATCTATTTTACGCACGTGTTCCGCAAGGTATAATCCATCAATTTCGGGCATCTGTAAATCAACAGTTATAATATCAACATGTCCTTTTTTTACGCTCTGAAGAATTTGAAACAAATTTGTGCTCACCGATGACAAAAAATGTAATCGGCTTAAAAACGTCTGAATTAAAAAAGCATCGATGTGGCTATCTTCCACAATTAGCACATGCTTCATTTTGCTGTTTCAGTTTGATGCATCTCTTTGTCTTTTACGATGCCAACGGCTTTACGGATGTCAACTATCTCAAATACCAGATATATCGCGAAAATCACCACAACGATCCTTGTACCCCATTTTCCGTAAACGTCCCATATCTTACCAGCTTTTTCGAGCTGTTTAACCGAGCTGTGATTATCTGCACATGCACGCATCTTCTGATCGGCAACCCCTCCTGGCTGCATGTATTCATGTATGCGTTGAATAAACTGTTTGCGTGGCTCTTTGTAGCGATTTCCAGACAGATCTTTTAACTGAACATCATTCAGCGAATCCTCTATTGTTCCAACCCGTTGATTTGTTTCTTTTGCTAAATTCCCAACTACCACAAGCTCGTTGGTAATGGTGTCCATTCTTTCGGACAAACCTTCATAAACATCCTTTAGTGTTAATTCTGCCATGGCTTTTAGCTTAATGTGTAATACCTGTTAAACTTCTTCTTAATGGTGGTAAAAAATGGTAGCTGTTCCTGATAACTTTGCAATTGCCTGGTTAAAACTTCACTTCCTGTAAATACAACATGCTTTTCATTTTCCATCTCAAATTGAATCGTTAAATAATTTGTCCGCCCATCCTTTGGATATTTTGTGTTTCTGACCGAGAATGCAAGTATTTTAATCTCCTGGTTAATAATGTCATCAATGCGCAATTTTGATCCGTCGAGTTCTTCATTTTCCTTACTTATATCTGAGAAACGCTTTATTGATGTATCCATGCTTTTGTGTTATTGGAAGTAAATATTTAGTTGATAGGTAATAACTATCTGCATGAATCAGCCAACCATGGTAACTGGAAAGCGCACAAATCTGGCTTTTACTCAATGTTTCTGATGCCATAATCTCTTTTACAAGTTTTTTAAAATCCTGGACTATTGACTTTCTTACAAGGGTATGGCTCTGAAAAAAGACATAGCCCAAAAAATCTATGCCCCTGGATGCAACAGGAAATACCTGAAAATTGCTTTTTAAATCAAGTTTCAGGTGTTCCAGAAGGTATATTTTTACTTTGTTTAATATTAGATGCAGCTTCGTTTTATTCGCATAAAGAAATACCATGTCATCGCAATAGCGCAGGTAATACCGTATCTTCAGTATTTGCTTGACCCAATGATCGAAGTAAGTGAGATATAAATTGCCGAAAAATTGGGATAGGTAATTACCAATGGGTATTCCCTTTGTGGAATCAATAATTTCATCCATTAACCACAAAACAAATGGGTCTTTTATTTTCCTCCGGATGATTGCTTTAAGAATATCGTGATCAATGGATGGGTAAAACTTGCGTACATCTATTTTAAGACAGCATAAAGTATTTAACTTATCCTCCAGGGCAAGTTTAAGACGCTGCACACCATCATGAATGCCACGCTTCTTAATGGAACTATACGTGTCACGTACAAAAAGACTATTCCAGATCGGTTCAACAATCTGCAAAATGCAATGATGGATGATACGATCAGGAAAAAACGGGAGTTTGAAGATTTCCCGTTTTTTCTTATGATCCGTTTTCGTAAACACTTCGTAAGGCGCATTTCTGAAAGTTCTGTCTTTGAGCATTTGGTGTATCTGCTGAAGATAGGCTTCCGGATTCTTGTCGATTTTCTTAACCTCCGTATAATGCGTTTTCTTCTTTCTGGCATTCATATAGGCCCTACGAACATTGACGATGTCGTAAATCCGGGAATATATGTTGTCAATTCTTTTCATCCTTTGTGCTTTGCTTACTGATGAAGGGCGTTCATTTTCATTACCAGCGCTTCATTTTTACTCTCTATTGTTTTGCCAAGAGGCAGGGTTTGGAATAATGGTTCATTCAATCTCTTTATCTTTGTAAGCATAGGTGAGAACCAATATTCACATTGGCATTCGACGAATCGTTATTCGCATTGAACGTAGCGAGGCCGTCATTCGCCCCATTATTCAAATTGCTACCCGATAACAGGACACGCCAGCTAACAATCTTATCCCAAACCTTATTATTTTTTCGTGCGCCCAGCATTTTGCGTTTTGTTCGTTTTGTTTCTTTGAATCAGGTTAGTTTCCACAAAGGCGAGAACCAAACTTCCCAAGGGCACCCGACGAATCGCCATTCGCATCGAACGCAGCGAGGCCGCCAAGCGCCCCAAAATACAAACAGCCACCCGATAACAGGACACGCCAGCCTGTACTTTGCCAGTAATAATCTGTTATATAGGTGTTAAAATCGCCAGTAACAGCCGATGGTAAAAAGCCATACTTGGTACCTGCCAATGTCGATTGATAACCATTGGTGGCCGGTAACGTAATCCCTATATTCAGATACCCCGTTTTTGTATCATCTGCAAAAGAAGAAGGAGTATTACAGATATAAACTTTCTGTGCATAAATGTTGATCCCGTCGCAAAACTTCCATAGGTAGCCAAAGAAATTTTCAACGCCTCGGTATGTCATGAATGAATTGCGCTTGCCATCCCCATTCGACACATTGAAGGTCGCATTTCCTTTTGCATTTGATATTCCCGTATAGTTGACCGGATTATAAGCGTTGTAACTGTTCCAGGTTGCGCTGGCCCAATCCGATGCACCGGCTCCAATGACCGATTGACTATACCAGGAAGCATATTCAACCAGGTAAAGCAGTTGGAGTGCGCTACGCTCTAAATATGATTCCTGGTGCCAGCCGGTAGCACGTGCTACTGCATAACCACGGTATTGAGCACGCGTTTTATTGGTAGTAGCTAAGAATCCTGCTGAACTTTCAAGTTTTGTGCTGTTCAAATAACCTTCATAGGCTCCGAACAAGCGTGTTTCTTTTGTAACTCCACCTACGATGAATGCCGGATAAATCTCAAATCCAGGCAGTGGGATCTCCGATATCCTCCATTCGTGTACCGTCCCAACCTTTTTATATTTGAAGTAATATTTAGCGTATTCGACCATTACCTGGCCATCGGCACCTGTTAACCTGGCCGTGCATATTTCAAATACATCCGTTGTTTCAATGAATCGCTTGATGATCAGATATTTTTCACCCGAAGCCATGATGTTGGCATTGATCGTCAGATCACCGGTTGCCACATTTGTGACTATTGCATAGGTGTTATCGGTTTGATTGAACACAACATCGCCATTGACAACACCCAATGAAGAATAATTTATACCTGAATGAATAAGATGTCCCGATGTCGTTCCGTCTGCGGTTCCCCAGGTGCGATCGGTGGATGGCATCGGGATAGAAATTGAAACTGAATCGGAATTGTGAATGGTTGTGATAATTGCATAGGTACCCTGGGTGACATTTTTTACGGCCATTCCTACCTTTAAGGTCGTATCAGCAAATGATCCGGTAGAGATGATACTATTTGGCCCACCAGATATAGAACTTGGATTCTTTGCCGTTACATAGGGAGCTACTTCAGCTTTATTCCATGAATTTGTAGGATTGAGATAATAGTTAACAGAAAAATCATCGCGCACCACGCAGCGGCGCATTTTGTTCTGTACCGGCAGTGATATTGCAAGCTGCGGATTTCCGACCCGTAAAATAGCTGGCTTGCCAGGCGTTGACGATGATTCATCCCACTTTACGCCATAGCTGAATAGATCTTCGAGTGATGGCTGGGCCTGTGTAGCTGAACTGTTGAAATTCTGGCCTTTTGCAAAGAAGGAAGAAAGAAATAGAAGGATAAAGAAAAAATACTTTTTCATAGTAGTTAATATTTGATTTGATTGATTTCAGAAGGTGTTAACCTCACGAATGGAAACTTCCGGCCCAAATAATTGAAATACCTCCCGTTTGTTCCTGTGATATAGGTAGATAGATTATCATAAAGACCTTCACAGATAACAATTTTCTGAACTACATCAACTGAATCGAATTTTGCGAATAACACTTTTGTACCAAGCACAATGAAGTCTGTGGTATCAATGCGACGAATAAATTCGAGTTTGGTCGTAGTATCGTAACCCATAATCGTATCAATAATTCCGATACATGGTTTTTGAACTACCTGTGCCCTGGCAGGAAAAAAGAAAAGCAGGAATAAAACTGATAGAAGAAGATATTTTTTCATGTTAGTCGATTTTGCGATAAACGATTTTTGCATTGATTGTAGCACCTTTCCAATAACTTCCACCCCAGGCATCATCATTGAGATAGAGTGATGTTGCGCCGGTCAACGAGAATACTTTGCCGATCGAGATGGTTGTAAATGAGTTGGCCGGTAGCAGGGTACCTAAAAATACATTTCCGGTACCGGCGCTGGTGCCTAAGTCCAAACTTATTGTATCGGTGACTGATGTGTTTTTGATAATGACATATTCGAGCATATAACCAGCCGGGATTAAGTTTGACCAGGTGAAATCGCCGCTAATTGTGTTACTCGTAGTTATTGAATTCTGATAATAAGTAGCTGGTATAAATTCACCAGTGCCACTGTTCCAGGTTATAAGACTATTTTCGGCCGTACCTGCTATTAATCCAGGTGCCATGATCTTCTTTCCAATCCTTAAACCTCTGATTACATTTAAACCATGATAGATTGTAAGGTTGCTATCGGGTAAGATACCAAGTCCTATGTATCCTGACTCTTGCATTATGAAACTACCGGTCGGAGCGGCACATATTTGAAAAGGCACTAATGATATAGTGGTATTTGCTACTCTGGCCAGGATCTGAAATAATGTATAGGAATTCCCACCATATGCAGTACCTCCTATTCCATTTCGTGTATCTAATCGAATCATTACACCGGCTTTCGTCTGGTCGATGGGTCCGGTATAACCGGCTTGATAATTATTTCCAAGTTGAATGATTGATTGTGCGGCTACATCTCTGGCTGTTAATCCAGCCCCAACACCTGCAATATTTGTTGTTATTCTTAATCCACCAACACCGATATTTGAAATAACAAAAGGGGTATTTCTTCTTTGGATTGTGCTTCCCCCAGAAAACATCAATGGATCATTTATCGAATCCTGTTTTACAGATAATCTTATCCTAAGCGCATCAATTGAATCCTTTAATGCTAATGAATCGGCAACATAAATAGGATCTGATTCCGCAGGGAAAGGGATAGCCGTTGAAGCAATAGATTGTGAAATTGTTGTGATTGAACTCAATTTAACCCTACCCAATGCACTTGTCCACCCACTGCTTGTTTGCCAGGTTAACCTGTACATGATAACTGCTTCCGGGAGATTAAACCCAGTCCAGGTAAATAATTTTGGGTCTTCTGCCTGTGCAAGAGTAGCGGAAGTAAATTCTGCTCTACCAGGGACAATTATAAACCTTGCCGAATCCTTTGCGGTGGTGAATAGTAAGTATGAGTTTACATACCTTGAATTTTGCGATGTAACCGCTGCACCCGTTGTTGGATTCTCATACGAAATATAATTGGGGCTTCCAGGAGCTCCGGCAGTGTAGGTGTAAGGTACTGCCAATGTATCCCATACCCACGTATTTGCTGCTGTTCTATGATACAGTGTCCATGCGTGAGATGCTGTTACAGGTTTCCCTTTAACTGGTAAAATATGGCTTACATCTTCATCGTCAATTTCAGCTTCGGCAATTTTAAACTGATTATTTGCCGATGATGCGGTTGCTGGTAATATCTGTTCTCCTGAAATCTGACCACCAAGCTGATAACGTGTTCCGATGGTTGTATGCAGGTAATAATTAACCTTCCTGTCCATTGCATCGGTGTGACGCTCATCGAGTAACAAGTAATTTTTTCTGATGGTTGTGTCTGGATGAGCATAAAAATCCCACTCAACTATTGCCACAGAAACCTTAGTATCTTTCAAAGTCCATGCCTGTGTTGATACTTCAAGGGTTCCAACGTTATCGTCAATGTAGAAATAGAATGCTGACTTACGACCTGCTACATAGGTGATCTTTAAACTCTGTGTTGCGGGAATTGTACATAATTTCCCTATCCTTAAATATTGAAGAATGCTACCAGTTTTATAAAGCGTGAATGTACTGTCTGATGCTCTAAACCCTATTGCCGATTGAGTGTTGTCAACAAAACCCATTCGGTTAATGTACACCCACTTTGCGCTATCCATAGCGATGATATTGCTTGTGGCGGTAGGTAGATATCCGTTTTCGGTTGTAGTGGCGGCAGGCAGGCTTATTGTGCGGTTTGCAGACAGATCACCACCACCGGAAAGGGGTAACGATGTGTTTACTGTTGTTGCCCTGGTAGCATATGTTGAAGCTGCATCGGTTTTTTTCAGATAAAGCAGCAGGGAATCAATAAGTCCAATAATTGTAGCAACAGATGAACTATCGGCATTAAAGGTTATAATCTTACCATTTGCCTGAATATTCATGTTGGTACCTGCAACAAGCTTAATGGTATCCGATGAATTTACTGTTATAATATTTAAGTCAACTCCTCCAACAGTTGAAATATCATTATTGAATGCGCATCGGGCACCTGTTGACAAAGCCAGCCATGCGGTATTATCTTGTACAATTGGAATCGTAGTTCCGCTTCTGTACTTTGTTTCTGCAAGATTGTCGGCCAGCCATTCCTGCGTTCCGATACAGATTGTACGATATATTTTCCCGTCATTCCCTGTATAGGTTCCTTGTTGACCGTGAGTTAGAGAAGTATTATATTTTACAAGCCGAATTGATCCTCCGGCTGTAGCACTTTCTCCAACTATTGTTGAACTATTTTCATATGGAGCTATAATATCTGTGGTTGTGAAAAATGTACTCGAATTCACAAGTGTTGATGCTTTTCCATAGCCAACTGCATATTGATCCCTGTTCCATAGAAATGTAGTTAAACCTGCAATGAATGAACCGCTTGGGTAATGTCTGAATGCTGCTCTTGCGTTAAATCTTGCTTCATTTGTTGCACCAATATTTGGAGATGTCCAATAGGTAGTTCCTGTTTCCTTTAATTTACCACCTGCGACCCCATTGTTCCCTAAATATTCAGATAATTTTTCGTAATCTGAGGATGTTGCAACTTTCCATCCGGTATTTGCAATAGTATCCGTTGAAGATGCTGCATACCAGTTATACAGCCATCCTAAATTGATTACATTATAAGCAACGTTCAGCGTGTCATTTTTTAAAAACCACTTGCGGTAGTTATCCAACACGGATGTATCTGCGCGTACTGTGTAGGTATTTCCTGAACTGTCAACCTTTGCTCCATATCCTGCCTTAACAATGGTTGAATCATTGATCGTAGCAGAAACTTTACCTACAACCTTATAATTTCCCGATGCAAAAACATCGGCCATGGTGGTGGTGGTATTGGTAAAAGTGGCTGTAAGCTGATAAATTAAGGCCGAATCAACCTCTTGGATGAGGCTGTATTTTGGCATGGAAAGTTTAAAGGTTTGTGTCTTATCGAGAACCTGTAATAGTCCTATGCGTTGCTGCGAAAATGCCAGGGCTGGCAATAAAAGAAACAGGAATAGAATTTTTTTTTTTCATCTTATTCAAGGTTTTAATAGTAAACTGTAATCATACTGCCCTCGTTTACCAAAAAGGGCGTGGTAATCGTTTGACCCACTCGCGCGGTGGTGCTTTGGTGAATATCATCAAGGAAGAACATATAATTATCATCCTTTAACACAAAACTCGTTACAACAAAATCTGTCTGGTCCTGGGTGGCCACAAATATTTGCTTATTGCGTTTGCCTACGGCGGCTGCGTGACTACGAATCATTATGTTAAGAGTTGATAGGTTTCCTTGATAATATTCACACCTTTACTGGCCACAGCATTCATAAACACAAAGTCAAATACATCATTTACCAGTGAATCAATGCTACCTCCCAGGTCAATGCTTTTGCCTGCTTTGATCATCATAAAGGCACCTGTATGCGCATGTGCCGTATCGTTGATATATACTTTACAATCATCATCGCCGTAATTGTCGAATGTGATCGTATTGCAGGCCGAAGCAAAGGAATTCGTATCCACGATCACATTCGACGCTGCATAGGTTGACTTATGTGTAATTAACATTTACAGTGCTTTTAAAATGTTTTCAATCGCAATATACCTGGCATCTTCTGCTGATAATTTTGTCGATACGGCCATTACGCGGATCATTTCATTTGATACCATCGCTTCCCAGGCTTGCATATCTGCCGGATCAGGGGTCCACTTCTCAGTGATAGCCCAAGCTGCATCTGCTTCGATCTGTGATGCCACGCTGCGGTTATTTGCGGCTGCCTTGGTTACCGTATCCTGATACCATCCTTTGATGATCTGCCATTTCCAAAAACCTTTGAGGCAATTAGCATTACCAGAGCATGGGCCCACACTCGTGGATGTGGATGATGTAAATGAGCTGAATAATACCACTGCGGCCAGTGCTGCACCTCCCAAAATCCAAATCAAAAGATTGGATTTCTTTTTTTGTGACGTTACGTTTGTTTCCATTATTATAAAATATTAGCACCGTTAGTTTTTATATTATGAGCGGTAACCACTACGTTATCCTTTACCTTTACCCAGTTTCCATACGCTAACTTCATCTGTTCTCCAATCACATAGTTAATTGCATCTGCAATTGTTTTTCCGGGTAGCATTAATTTCAATCGCTCATCAACAAGGGTGCAGAATGCATCAAAATCACTACCTACCGTACCGGTGACCTTCAACTGAGCATCATCTGATAACTGCGTGCGTAATTCCCTTCCATTGGATTTCGCACGGTTGAATGTATCAGTGGCCAATGCAGGTACTTTTAGTATTGACCACATCCAGTATCCGAGTTTATAAGCTGATTTGTCAACAAAGATCCCAGGGGATCCATAATCTGATTTATTTTTGTAGAACCAATAGGCTATGGCACCAAGTCCCAATGCACCCAGGACAAGCCACATTGTACTATTTCCACCTTTTTTTCTGCTTGTTGTGATTTCTTCGTTTTCCATTTTATCAAGAATTATTTGTGATATGATGACTATTTAGCATAGGGCAATAAAACATTGTAAGTGTCATAATTAACAGCCGTAACTTTAAAATATGCTTGTAAAGCTGCCTCTGTTTTTGGTCCAAATTTCCCATCTACAGTAAGGGGCGTTTGTCTGGCTGTTGAAATAAATTGATTGAGCGCTTTTTGAATATTTGTGACATATTTTTGCTCACAAATCGAATTGGAGCTTGTTGCATATCCGGCCCCTACTGCCAATGGAAATTCTGATTCCGTTGCACTGCAACCCGGTGAATTTCCGCTTCCGGTTCCGTTCCCTGTACCGGTTCCACCTCCTGTGTTAGTTCCGGTACCGCTACCAGCTGCGCTTTTCGAGGTAAGCATAAAATAACCTGCGACGGCTGCAACTGCAACGGCTGCGAATATGATAAGGTTTGAACCTGTTTTTTTTGGTACCATGTTACTTGATTTTTAATGTTTTGTAGGCAATTGCAGCTATGGCTGCAACAAACGCGACTGCGGCCACACTGATCCCTACGGTTTGAACCGTTGCGATCTCACCGGTGAGTGCATATCCGGCCTGTACGTCAGTAAAATTTGGTGCTGATCCATTTTCATGATAGGCGATTGCTGCAACTATCTTTTGCATGTTTTCCGCGTTGGAAAATTCAATGATCGTATCGGAAGAAATGCCGGTAAGCTGAACCACATGTGTGATATAAGCCTGGGTATTATTTTCGCTCGATGGTGCCCACCGGTTAATGATTTTATCAATGGTATTATAACCCTTGTTAATATAATTTTTAAGCAGTACGAACATGGCGCGATATCCATATGAAATGGATGAAAACGTCACAAAATCGGCATCGCTACCAGGCACAACCTCCCCGATCCACATGATTGTGGATTTGCGGATATTACCTGGGTTATTGATTGCGTAGCCGTGCGCCATTGCTATTTCTTTTTGGTTAACATGTATAATGCAGCAGCGGCCAGGCCAAGCCATAATACCCAATTCAGTCCGGCCTTGGTGGTTGAATCTGGCAATGGAATAATAGCTGTGCTATCTACTTTTTCATCTATCAGAGCGGCTTCATCCCCGATGGGAGGGGCTTCGTCTTGTATCGGAGGTTTTACCGGAGGATAGGTATTTTTATCATCTGAACCCTGTCCCCATTCCGATGGTGGTTTAGTGCCTATCGGAGGCTTTACTGGAGGATAGGTGTTTTTATCATCTGAACCCTGGCCCCATTTTGATGGTGGTTTAGTGCCTATCGGAAGTCCGATGGATATAATATCTTCATCGTTGGTTGACAATGAATCGTAGTAAAGGTCTGCTTTTATCATGTTTTTAATATTTATGCTTGTTTATAATCCACATTTTGGACCGGAGATATAGTGATCTACCCATACCTTTCCTTTATCTGTTTTTCGCAGGTGTCCATCAACGATATATCTTTTACTCTGTCTGTTTTTCTTTATCATATAAATACCTCCAATGGCAACACCAGCCAATAACAGCCATCCGAATCCGGCCTTAGTGGTTGTTGCTGCTGGCGGTACAATGACTACGGTATTTGCAGCCGCTGCCAGGCGAGCTAATTCTGCCAGTCTGGCTTCTTCAGCCAGGCGGTCGGCTTCTGCCTGACGAGCCAATGCTGCAAGTCTTTCATCTTCGGCCATTTTTTCAGCCTGTAGTCGCGATAATTCAGCGATCCGGTCAGCTTCGGCCATTCTATCTGCTGCCAGGCGGGCTTCTTCTGCAATCCGGTTTGCCTCGGTCAGTTGCGCCGCTGCAATCCGATCGGCTTCTGCCTTACGCACTAACTCGGCCTGGCGATCAGCTTCCAGTCTTGCTAATTCTGCCTGACGCTGCGCCTCATTCATTTGTGCCTCTAATAATGCTTTTTCTTCGGCCTGACGCAATAATTCAGAAAGCCTGGAGGCTTCGGCCTGACGGGCTGCTTCCTGGCGTGATAATTCAGCAATGCGGTCGGCTTCCAACATTCTTTCAGCTGCCAGACGGGCTTCTTCTGCAATCCGGTTTGCCTCGGCCAATTGCGCCGCTGCGATACGGTTAGCTTCTGCCTGACGGGCTATTTCAGCCTGACGGGCTGCTTCCTGGCGTGATAATTCAGCAATGCGGTCGGCTTCCAACATTCTTTCTGCTGCCAAACGGGCTTCTTCTGCAATCCGATTTGCCTCGGCCAATTGCGCTTCTGCGATACGGTTGGCTTCTTCCCGTCGTGCTATTTCAGCTTGACGTGCTAAAGATGCCTGGTAGGCTAATTCAGCCTCACGAGCATATTCAGCCTGGCGGGCTGCTTCGGCCTGTTGTTCCGCTTCCAGGCGTGCCTGCTCTGCCTGTCGGGCTAACTCGGCCTGACGTGCTTGCTCAATACGTGCTAATTCAACTATTCTATCAGCTTCGGCCATTTGCGCTGCGGCCAGTCTGGCTGCTTCTGCAATCCGGTTTGCCTCTGCCTGGCGTGCCAATTCTGCCTGTCGGGCCAATTCTGCCTGACGTGCTGCCTCGATCGCCGCTTGCTGGCGAGCAATTTCTGCCTGTCGTGCTGCTTCCTGTTGACGAGCCAATTCTGCCTGGCGTGCGGCTTCTACCTGCCGGGCTGCTTCCTGACGAGATAATTCTGCTTGTCTGTCGGCTTCGGCCATCCGTTCAGCTGCCAGGCGTGCTTCTTCTGCTATGCGGTTTGCCTCGGCCAGTTGCGCCGCTGCAATCCGGTTAGCTTCCGCTTGGCGTGCTAATTCAGCCTGACGTGCTAATTCAGCCTGACGCGCTGCTTCCTGACGTGCCAATTCAGCCTGGCGTGCGGCTTCTACCTGCCGGGCTGCTTCAAGTCGTGATAATTCAGCAAGCCTTTCAGCTTCTGCCTGACGAGCTGCGGCCATACGTGCTTCTTCTGCTATGCGGTTTGCCTCGGCTAATTGCGCCGCTGCGATCCGGTTTGCTTCGGCCTGACGGGCTAATTCTGCCTGGCGTACTGCCTCAATGCGTGCCAATTCAGCTTGTCGGGCAGCTTCGGCCATTTGTGCGGATAATACGCGGGCTTCTTCTGCCTGGCGTGCCAATTCTGCCTGTCTGGATGCTTCGGCCTGACGGGCTGCTTCCTGTCGTGATAATTCTGCTTGCCTGTCGGCTTCTGCCTGACGTGCTGCGGCAAGTCTGGCTTCTTCTGCCATGCGATTGGCTTCTGCCAGTTGCGCTGCTGCAATGCGATCGGCTTCGGCCTGACGTGCCAATTCAGCCTGACGAGCTAATTCTGCCTGGCGGGCTGCTTCGGCCATTTGTGCGGATAATAAACGTGCTGCTTCCGCCTGGCGATTGGCCTCTGCTAATTGCGCTGCTGCAATCCTATCAGCTTCTGCCTGACGTGATAATTCAGCTTGACGTGCAGCTTCGGCCTGGGCCAGTAACGCGGATGTTATTCTTGCTTGCTCGGCCTGGCGATCATATTCCGCTTGCAATGCTGCCTGACGGTCATATTCCGCTTGCAATGCAGCACTACGATCGGCTTCCGCTTGCAAGGCGTCATTGCGTTGAGCTTCAAATTGCAATGCTGCCAGGCGGTCAGCTTCTGCTTGACGAGCCAATTCAGCTTGACGTGCAGCTTCTGCCTGGGCCTGTAGCGCGGATGTTATTCTTGCTTGCTCTGCCTGACGATCATATTCAGCTTGCATTGCTACCTGACGATCATAATCAACTTGCAATGCAGCACTGCGATCAGCTTCCGCTTGCAATGCGTCATTGCGTTGAGCTTCAAATTGCAATGCTGCCAGGCGGTCAGCTTCTGCCTGGGCCTTTGATCCTGGTGCGATCGTTGAAATGTATGGGCCTGTCTTTGCTTCTGCAAATACGTCAACTCCTTGTGATGCCATCAAATCAGATACAGATTGTGTTTCCATGTGTTTAATTTATTATCGTAATTGTAGCCTGGACATACGCGCGATGATATTTTTATATAACAGGCTTTGCGCTCCGCCCCATATCCAAAAGTCTTTCGAAACAAAAAGTGACGTAAGGGTATCTGGAGCAGTAGTATAGTTGCTGTTGTAATAATTACATACTGAAACAAATATCCGATCGCTCGTTTGCATAAATCGCTCTAAAACCGCAACATCCCAATCACGTATCCAGCTTCCACCTGTTTTGTCAATCTCATTAAATAGGGCTACTGCAATTGTTTTTACTTCTGCCTTTTCTGCATCAGTCAATGGCTTATTTGGATCAATCGTATCATCGGGCACTGGCACATTATCAATGCTGGCATTGTTTTTTCCCCACCAATAAATACCGGCTATAATTGCTCCAATGGCCAGGGTACCCCATACATAATTTTTATTAACCGTTGGAAGGTATTGTTTGACGTTGGCTTTACGGACTTTTGCTAATGCGGATGATACCATGTCAGATATATTTTAGTGCTGTTTTTACAATCGCAGGATTGTCTTTTACCTTTTTGGCAAGACGTACCAGGTTGTCATTACCAACACGCAGTATCAGATCCTGAACGGCTGAAACAACCATCATAAGATCCTGCTGATCTTTGGCCTCAATGGTTACCGGAACATTATACTTGTGCATGGCTATTTCTCCTGAAGAATTTCGGTTAATGTTACCAGGATGCTTTTATCCTTGTCGATCATTTCAATGATCTCGACAAACCGATCAGATTCTTCTTCGGTTAGTCCCTGGGTAAATGCAAGTATGCGCTGCATCTTGGCAAACTGTGGGGTATTAAAATCCATCCCTGCGCCTGCGCCTGGTGAATCCTGCTGATGGGATGGTGGTTCAGTTCCGTCGCTCACAAACGCCGTGGCAAGGCCCCCTAAACCGGTTTTTTCGGCATACTTTAAAAGACCAGGAGCTACGGATAATACTCCTTTGAGGATGGCAGCCGTGGTACGCGCACCCTTTTCAAGTTTTTCTTCTGTATTATAGATGCCCTGGAACTTTGTAAGCTCACCGGTGGCCTCGTTTAAATCTGATTTCAGATCTTCGATCTCTGCTTTTTGTTCAGCCACAACCTCCTTTAACCGATCGGTTTCAATTTGATGTTTGATCGATATCAGATCGCGCTCATGGGCATATTGTATCTCGCTGATCTGATTCGTCTTTTGCTCAACAACACCCGAAAGCTGTACATTTTGCTGCTGAACCTGGTTGTTGTGTTCAATCAGCTCATTGACTTTTGCCAGGATATCATTGTTTTGCTGACGCTCCTGATCTGCACCGGCGACTGGTAATTCAATTACAATCGTTTCATCCAGGTTGTTATCCGATTCCTTGATTCCTTTGTAAAGCTGTATCCTCACGCGAGATGCTTTGAGCTGCTTGATGGCCATGTTCAGATTGTCTGAAAATTCACGCTCGCCTGTCACAGCCTTTGCAACCTTGAATGGTTGCTTTAAGGTATCATCAAATTCGGCAATGATAGAAAAACAATAAGGCTTACCCGCCTTATCGTAAGATCGCAAGGTGTTGCGTGCGATCTGTATTTTTACATTGTGATCTTCCATTTGTTTTTGGGGGTTTTGGTTTTATTGTTGTGTTGGCCTTGGTGATGCTATTAACAGCTCGACGTACATGGTTTGTGCTGTATCATGATTTGAAATGCTGATTTTTCCGGTAAAATGCTGATGCTTGTAAACCTTGGTCTGCATGAGCGCTGGCGTTAATGCCAGGGCATCATCAAACCCGATGATCTCTCCATCAATGGGCAATGAACCGGATGTGAAGGCATTGGCAATAAAATAGGTATCGTTTACCTGCGTAAACTGCACTGTTGAAGATGGAGCAACAATGACCAGGTGAGGATAAAGACCATAGGAGGTACATCCGCGATCAGTAAGTATTTTATTAACCCATTGCAAAAGATCCATGTTATTCATCTTTTAGTTTGTAATAAATCTTTACCACGTAAGGATAAGCGGCTGCATTGCCGTAATCCTTTACAAAACCTTTTACCGTTGCATTTTCATCCAGTGGCTGCATTACAATCAGGGGTTCTGCTTTTTTGCTGCTGTCCTTGACTGTTAGCATCTGGTTTATGGTTTGACCCGATCCGGCATTAAAAACAACAGATACATTGGCCAGAGCCTTGGTATGATGATGTGTATTTGCAGACATGAAAACACCCGAACAATACTTTGCCTTTGCCGGCAACTTGTCAGTAAATCTTACGATCTGTCCACTGGCGGTGACGCTTACGGAGGTGAAATGAAAAAATATCATGCTATTTGTTTTGGCACAAGAGGTAGAAGGTAGCTTTGTAAGCTGCTGAAAAACCGTTTGATGTGAAGGTTACATCAACCTTGGTCTGATTGATCTCACGGTCAACGTAGGTGTAAAATTTCTGGTTCGGTGGTACGGAGGTGGAAGCAAAAAGCAATTTAGCTTCTGTTCCCGCCGGGAATACCTCTTTACTGTCAATATTCACCGACATGGTTGCTCCTTCAATCACGGCCTCATCGCCAATGCTGAGCGCAATGCCAACGATACGCTTATGGCGGGGTGCGGTCGTATGCGAAGCGGCGTAGGCGGTCGTTCCGGCTGCAACACTGATTTCGATCATCTCCAGCTCGGTATTTTCGTACTTACTCCGGTCAATAGCCAGAATCATTTTTGATGTTAATTCGTTTGCAACTTCGGCATCCAGGCCACGTAAATAATTTTGATTTTCCATTTTGCTTGCTTGTTTTTTTGTTGTTTTGAAGGCCCCTCTGGGCAAGGGGCGGCTTTATTAGGCCACCCCTTGCATGAAAGGGAAAATATGTGTGAGGGCTTATGCGCGCTCGTTTACGGTTCCGATCAAACGGATTTTCACATATGAATTGGCAGCACCACAATGATGTCCCCATTCCATACGGGCTTTGAGTTCTTCCTGTGGGTACACCCATTTAGGATTGTCAAGCTTTACAATTGCTTTGCCGTTAGCAAGTGCGGTCAATGGACCTGCTGCGATTGAACTGGCGGTAATTCCTGTGAAGAAGGCTCCCATGGACTGCTTTGAGAAAATCCTGCGACCATTCTGTGTGATTTCCAATTCGCCGTTGAAAAGGGCGTCAGGAATAGGACAGGTGGCAAATGTGGCAGAATAACCACTGTCGGCAGCGTCAATGCCATACAGGATTTCGATTGCCGATACCAGGAAATACTTTTCGGCATCGAGCTTTTGGTTGGCGATGTTACGAAGACCAACAACCTTTGCTCCGTCGGGGGCAAACAGATCATTGATTGCTGTTGCAGTTGCGCCCAGGGCAACAACTGAATAGATTTCAGAATCGTTAAGCTGATCCTGATTGCTGAGGATGCGATTTTTGACGACCGGATTTGGAATATCTTCCATTTTCTCGATGTACTTGCTCCGGCTGGTTGCTAATGTTGTGTTGTTTTCCATAATGAATTAATGTTTAATGATTTATGTTAAATTGATTTGTTTGATTTCTTTGACTACAGGATTCTCCTGGGTTGTGCGGGAGCAGATGCAGCTGGATATGCAGGCCTTACAGGCAATGCGCCGATGGTCCTGGTAGGCAGCATGGGCCTGCGTGGAATGTATCCCAATCCGGCAACAGGATTCGTTGGAGTGGTGGCAGGATTAAAGTTAGAAAGCTGCGGAATGTTGACAACACTCTGAACGGCTACTGCGCCGCCATAAGCTGCTACACCAATTCCAACATTTTTCAGAAGCGGATTTTTTAACAGCTGCTTTGCAGCCAATCCACCACCGATGAGAATGGCAGGTTTGATGAATGATTTCACGCCGTCAAAGCCCTTTAGACCTTTTAAACCGGCTACGGTTGCTGTAGTAGTGATGGCCTTATCAAGCACGTCTGATGCCAATTTGCCAAGCACCATGCCGCCAATGATCGCGGCAGGATCTTTAATATCGGTTGCCATCTTTGATAAAGACAGTTTTGCCGACTGAATGGTTTTTTTGTGATTTGTTTTCATGATTTTTGGTTGATTTATAATTAATTATTTACTGATTTGCATTATCGTAGGCCCTGAAATCCCCTGGCTTTTGATTTTTGTCTTTTTGTTTTACGCTTTGTTCCACTGAGCAAAGCGCGCGGCCTGGCCGATCCAAGTGATTTTTTTGAAGATGATTTGACAAAATAAATCACGGCTCCGGCTACGGCAAGTCCGATGGCCCCGGCGGTGAGCTTATTGGCAGTAACCCAGGCTACTACATTGTCTTTTATCGTTGTTAAGTCCATTGTGATTTGGGTTTATGATTATTTATTTTTATATGCTTCATATAAAAAACCTGCGGCAACTCCAAGAAGTAATACAATAGATAATGGTTGCATGATACTTGCGATGGTAGTAGGCTTTTTAGGTTCTAATAATGGATTTTCCGATGGTGGGGGTGTTCCATCTCCGCTGGGTGGTTTTGGCTGTTCCTCACCAGGTACTTTTATGATTTCCGTATTTAACAATTGGATCTTGGTCGTTGATTTAATCTTGGTTCCATTATTTGCATATGGAATGTTAAGCACCATAACACCTTCACCTTTTAAGTTTTCAAGGTTCCAGCCAAGGTTATACATGTATGAGTTTGGATTGTCTTTTTCATACATTCCATCACATAGGTATCTATGATCTCTTAGATTATGAAGTGCACTTGCGGTGAATTTTTTACCTTCTGTATATCCGTGGCGCATCATAATGGTTGGCTCAAGGGATGTTCCAATTATTTTAATTTTCTCACCAAGCCAATATGCTTCAATGTTTGGCACTCGAATCATCATTGCACCAAGTGGAAACAGATTTTCAAACCCACCGGATTGGTTTTCATCTACTGGATAACAGGAAAGGATTGGCTGAATATGTGAATTGCTTTTAAGCCTTGCATTATTGATCGCAACAGTTAGTACAATGAATTTACGCATCAAATCTTCTTGTAAATCAGGTCTATAAAAAGTACCTTGTATATCAATATCTGTTAACGACTGTGCTATTTCGCAATATGGAAGATGGCAATCTATTTTCCATTGAAGAGCTTTATTAGCAGATTCATAATGATTGATGATATATTGCTCGTACTGTGCTTCTTTTCTACCTTTATTTAATAATCCTTCTAAAATTGTAATTATGTTAATAATAGCTCCATATCCACTTATTGACTGTGCTAAATTCCAAACCACATTAAATATTGGAACTGCAATAGATGTTTGGTAAAAAACAGCAATAGGTTTTGTATTAAATTGATAAAATGGAACACAAGGAAATTCTGCACCAAGTCCAGACAGTGATTTGTTTTTACATAAATCACTGCGAAAAATGTTATTAATTGGGTTAAATGCCGCGTCGATCATCATTTATTTAGAGGCTTTAGTTGCCGATGCTTCAATATGCTTAGGTTCATTATTTTTTTTCATCGCAAACCAAATTGCACTCCCAACTCCAGCAAGTACACCAATTGTTATAAGGATTGTTATCAGGTCCATTCCAGCCGAAACAGGAGGTTTACTATTATCAATTAAAATATCTTTTTGTTTCTGGGCCTCTAATAGATTTGCTGCTATAATCCGTTCTATTTCTGATTGTTCCTGAATTATTTCATTTTTATTATTCGTGGTATCCCAAACTAAAAAGCTATTAAGCAGGTCTGTTGAGAAATTTGCAGCTACGTTTAAGAATTGATTCCAATTAAATGAAGAACCAGAACCAGAACCAGAACCAGAACCAGAATTATTTCCACCTCCTGGAATTTCTCCTGAAGGGTTTAAAGGATCATAAATAGAACCCCCTAAACCCGAATGACCATTTAATGATGTTTTATTGGAATTCATAAACTTACTTTGATTTTTGTGCTGTTTTTTTTGCTGGTGCTTTTTCAGCAGGATTACTTATAGCTGGTTTTTTACCATTCTTAGCAGACCAGATAAGCAGTCCAAGGCCGCCAACTACGCCAACGGTAATTAAAATTGGCACTATATCTAAACCTGCAGATAAGGGTGGTTTTACTGGTAAATTTTTTTTATCGTCTGGTTTAGGTATGGTATCATTATTCTTATTTGTGGTATCCCAAAGTAAAAAGCTATTAATCAGAGATCCCGTAAAATTTGATATGCCACTTCCCCAATTAGTCCACCAATTTGCACCTGATCCGCCATCTGATCCACCAGATCCTGATCCGTCGTGGCTTCCAGTATTTGCATTATCATATTCGGCAGCGCTTGTTGCAGCGGCCTCTGTAAGATAATCGTGAATTGTTTCGCCAGTTTGATCATTGTACACATAAAATGTTCCATCCGCATTGGGTCCTATTTTATATATACTTCCAAGCGTTCCAAGGCCAGTCAAATAACTTTCTTTCATAACCATTTCATTTGTTGATTGTCCAATCATGTACTGATTCAATACTTGAAAAAATTTAAGCTTCGCGAAATACTCATTTTCAATCGCTGCCAATTTTTTTAATGCCCATGTGCGCTTTTTCAGATCATTCCACGATGAAATAAGCAGATCGAACATTGGAATCGCGTCGCACGGGCAAATTTTATCTTTCACCAGGGCCGGGTTCGCTTCAATGCTATTTCGTGTTTCAATGAGATATTGAAGGATCGTTTGGTTTGTATCGGCGGCGCCAATGCCGTTCAAAAACTGTATAGGAATTCCACTCATGGTGTTAAAGTCTTTTTTTTCTGAATATGATTTTTCGCGGTTGAATGCGCCGATCACGCCGTCGATTGTGAAATAATTTTTGATTCCGGCGATATTTCCGCTTTTTGGAACGATCACATACACATGCTGAAATTCAGGTTTGTCGTATTTTGTGATCCGGAAATAGTGATCAATGGCGAGATTTTTAAGTATTGAGCTGATAAATACACTCATGCAATCGCAATCAACGCCGCTTTTACGATCTGCCCAGGAACGGATAGGACGGCGAATCTGTTCGATGCCGTCCTGATCTTCCTGGTACTGGATATATGTGAAGATAAAATTCCAAATGTTTTGACATGTTTTCTCAATCGTGTCGCCTCTGAGATAGTTTGCCAGTTGCACGGTGTCGCCTTTATACTTTTCAGCGATATCTGCCATAATGGCTACTGCATCTTCAACTGATCCGTCGCGCTTGATAACCACCGTGCTGTTTTCCAATAGCGACAATGGAAAGAACTTATTAAATTCTTTTCCATCCAAAATAGCGCGAGGACCGGCGGTGAGGGATAACATGCTTTGCTTGGTTACTTTGACCGTCTGTATGCTTTTCCGGCTTCACTTACACAGGTAGTCCATTTTTTGCGCGGATTGGCTTTTCTGATTGCCTTTGCCGTGGTCATGATTTTTTTGCCAATGGAGGCGATTTTGCTGTTATTCTTCGCTCTGCCGGTGGATTTTTTTACCGTTTTACGTTTTTTTGTAGCCATTTTCTTGATTGTTTAATAATGATTTGCCTAATTTTGAATAGCATTTGAATAAGCAAAATTACTTTCAAGGCATGGGTTCAATCAACTGTTTATCATGATAATACCCGCATGATCCATTATTTTCCGTTAATAGTCATGTAATTTCCGCAGTACCGGTTTTTTGACTATTTTTTTTGTAGTTTTTGGGATAATTTCACTCCAGGCAGGTAATAAAAAAGCCAGGTAAAGGGGTTTTTACCTGGCTGAAAAGAGAATAAACGGGGGTTTTTAACTGGAAATTTAGCTACTCACCATAGTTTTCATGTTCTGTTTTAACTACTTTGCACCCGATTCATTATAGGCAAGTTCAAACAATGTAAACATATAGGCTGTACCTACCGCGTTTAAGAGCTATTTCGATTTCGTTTTTTCTCATGTGATTTTCACTTAATCGGTGTTTTGCAATTTTGTCGCATTCTTCAACGTCGATACACTCCCATATATGCCCAGTTGCATAACCATGACACACTTCGCCAACTGATTTTACATGATTATTTGTTGATCTAACTCGTTGACAGATTCTACATCTGCCCATTTTTGCTCTGTTTACTAATCCATTGGATGACATAAGCCTTGCCTATAATGTGGAAGTATTGAATAAATCAAGCTGGTCACTTCGTTTGTCTGGCGGTAAGATATAACCGCAAATTTCATCACGATATTCAGGGTAATCATAAATCGTTTTCGCTTCTGCTATTTTCACCTTACGAACCAATTTAATTGGCCTTCCTGATCTCCACATACCATTAATCCAACCCTCCGGAATAAACTTGGTTATGATTAAACCATTCCACAATGTCAAAATTTCTCTATCTGTACCTTTATTATTGAGTTCTTGCACTCTTTGCCGCTTATAGAGCCACTTTTTTACGAATTCCCAAGTCATTATTCAATACCTTTCACTAATTGTCCTGTTGCCGCAAACTCGATGGCATCCGTCACCTGATTGGGTGAGGTGAGCCGCAAAGAATCTGTCAACTCTGATGTGTCTGCCGACAACGGAAGATTGAACACTTCTCTTGCGATAAGATTCTCGAAGTGGGTGTAATTCCCACAGTTCTTTGCTAACTGGTAGATTTGTTTAAGGTTCATTTGTTTTACTCCCTTTCATTAAAAAATCGTTTTATTGCCTCGTCTGTGTTATCAAAAATATACCAAGCATCTTCACCACAGTCTTTTGCCCATTCGATAAATTCTTCTATAAGTTCTTCTTTATTCATTTGTTGTTCCTCCATTCTTCGATTGATTGATATTTAAGTCTGTCATAATCAAATGATGTTGTATTGGGCTCTCTTGCTGCATCCCACGCTGCCTGTTCACGGATGGGGATTTGGGATTCAAGCCATTCAACGTATTCATTGCATCGTGGATATTCCCCATACATACAGGCGTCTGAACATTGCAAATGGCATCTTTCCTTTTTAAACTGTTCTCGTAGTGTCATTTGTTTTCCTCCCACCATTGGTTAAATAATACTTCTTCCTGTTCCCAATTAATCAGCGAACCGTGTTTATCTACCTTCCAAGCCTCCCATGCCTTCTGTTTGGCGTATTCATCCATCGCTTGCAAACATTCATTAATTGTCGCTACATCAGTATTGCTATTTACAAGTGGATCACCAACTGAATAGCCAATTATGCGTTCTAATATTTTTTCTTTACTCATTTATTTTCCTCCAATCTGTTTTAGTAACTGATCTAATACTTTAAAAGCTCCGTAGTTTTCATTTTGTTCAAGAAACTTATTCCAATTCTCGTTACTTGTATTTGGGTTTAACTGTGAATCATAAGTTGTCTTATTGAGTTCTGCCATTTTTTGTTTTATCAACTCAATGGCATCCGTCACCTGTTTGGGTTCATCTTTCAGCGCAATGTGAATATCAATCTCGTCTTGAATAGTAATGACATAAGGTGCTTGATGCTCCCGTCTTACTTTGTTGATTTTCTCATTGAGAATATGTAATTGGTCTTTTGCTGTCATTTTTCGTTCCTCCAATCTTCTATTGATTGATACTTGTAATTGACGGCCAGTTCATACATAACATTCCCGTCTATGTCGTATGTAATTGCTTTGAGATAGTTTTCTCCGGGAGTTATTTTCCTCGCAGCTTCAAATGCTTCTTTTTCCTGCTCCTGTGTGAACTTCAAAAGGTCGCTGTAAAACTTTGCATGATTCTCTCTTGGAATTAAATGCAGATACGTTACTGCGAATGCTGCTACTTTCTTTTCTGTTGTCATCGTTTTTCCCTCCATTCGTTAATTATTTGATATTTCCAACTCCCCGTACCTTCGTCAGAATAACCCACCTCTCTCGCTGCATTCCAAGCTTGCTGTTCACGGATAAATGCATATCTCTGCATCATCACTACGGCGAGTTTTTCAGCATCGTTTTTAGGTAATTCATCAAACTGGTCTTTCCAATATTCTTTTGCGGTCATAATTTTACAGTATTTACTTTTTTCATAAATTCTCTGATTTCTTGTAGAGCATATTCTTCCATTGCCTTCATTATCCATTTCCGGTCAACTTCGTGGAAGTGATATTCGTTGGCATCTTCGTGTTTCTTTAGGATTTCGTTTGCGGTCATACTGTTGGTTTTTTAAATTGAACCATAAAATCAAATTCATCGTTACCTTCAACTTCATACCCAAATTCGCAGTCCAAATCTTTTATATTGCACCCACAGGGCATTATGTCTAAGATTGCGCAACCACACAGGCCTGACAAAAAAAGTCCGGTGTAGCCTTTAGATTTCATGTAACTGATTAATCCTTCTGGAGTTTTTCTAACTTTTCTTGCTATCATGGTTATTTAGGTTGTTGGTTAAATCCAGCTTTAAATTACCCCCTGTGCTGGTCAGTGCTAACATACGATTTAGAGGTTTAGTGGCCTTTCGGACTTTCCTGTCTTCGATCCCTTGTACTTTGGGCTAATTCATTACATCAAACCATCGGGCCACCTACGCAGCTATCACAACTCTTTTCCTGTTTCTGCTCGGTGGTAGATAGGTAGATGTCAACTATCTCACCCGATTCACGTTCGTCAAAAGCAAGCATTGTGTGACTTTCTCTTTCGTAATCCCTGATGGTATCAAGGAAATCTATAAGTTCTTGTCGGTTCATGGCTATTTGATTTTAGATTGTTTCAATTTTAAACGGTTCATAATCCAGTTCATACACTGTAAAGGAATCAAAATGCTTTTCATCTGGCCGCCAATCTCCCAGGCCGGAATTAAGATACCAGTTTACCGCTCCCTGGGGAATGATGGACCGGTCGGTAATCTCCAGTACCACCTTTCCGTCGTAGATATACTGCATCAGATCGGGTTTCCAGATAAATTCAATTTGATGAATGCCTTTATTCCATGATTTCCATCGCCACTGCGGTTTACTGATCTCTTTTTTTCCAGCTTCATAATCGCTGCCGTAGATAAAGCCAGGCACCAGCTTGTGCCGGTCCCAACACTTGCGTAAAAACCTCTCAAAAATGTCGAATTCCGGCGGCATACCCATTCCTCCTTCACTCCTTGGCTTCCAGTCCACGGCCCAAAATGCTTCCCATGATCCACGAAATGACGGAAAGCTGCATACCAGGGTGTAATGACCAAACCCGAATGTGTCGTAGGTAATAATTCCACCGGCCATGTATTCCCGCTGCCTTGGGCGAAATATCCAGTCCCCTTCACCACGGAAATATCCGGTACTAATCTCTTTCTTCACGTTAAAAACAACTGATCCATCCAATTTCCAATCAACCATCTGTGGTTGAAAATTGAAAATTCCGTTCTTTGGCGAATTTCCTGAATGTTCCAGGTCAGTTTTGGGATGCGACCCGAAAGTATAAAAATCTATTTCGTTCAAAATGTTCATAACTACATGATTTTAATTTGTTCTCCACATTCTTATCCCATTTTCTTCAGTCTTCGCAGTATACTTTTTACCGAATGTGTCTTTAGTTTGTGTTCTACTGCTGATTATATTTGCTGCACGATTTAATCTGTTAAACAATATGTTAGGAAGTACTTCTTTTTCAAATGGAAATAAAAAGCTATCGCCAATTTCCATCTGTGCGATTGGTGTTTTTCTTAGTATTTGTTCTACATATGTTTGTTTGATTGGTATGGGTATTCCTTTTTCAATTTTTATTATTTCAATTTGCTCACTATTAACTACATCGGCAACTAAATAAAACACTTTTATGTCAACATTTAGACACTTGGCAATTTTTTCTAAATCATATCTTGGTGCTCTATTTACACGGATTGAATTTCTTAATTGATACAATGGCTTTCCAATACATTCTGCCAAATATTTCATTGTCATTCCTCTTTCCTTACATAGGATTTCAATTTTTTTAAGATCTTTCATGTCTTTATTTCTTATGTTTGTTAATAACTCCGATTAAAAATGTAGCCCAGGAATCAGCATCTATGGATTTAACTATGCTTCTGGCCATTTCTACCCCGATATTTATTGACCATTTTGGGAATTTTTTATTTTCTTCCAGAAGGTGCGCAATCCCATCGATCAGGTCATTCAAAAATTGTTTCCCAGATGAGTCAATCTTACCAAGTGCCTGGAATTTTGGAATCATAGCCAAGGCGATCTGAAATTCGTTGTTGATATGCTGCATTGATTCGGTATTTCCTCCTTTGTCTGGATGATTCTGCTTTGCAAGTTCATTACGCTGCAATGTAAGTTCATCGGCAGTTGTTGAACTGTTTACTTTGAAATATTTGAATGTTTCCATGTTACCTAATCGTTAGAGGATGAAAGACCAAAATACTTTTTGATTATATCTACTTCTGCTGGCATTAGGCATTTGCGCCGATTATTCCAGCCGAATTTTTCATAAAGCTCTATTTGCAGATCTTCGGCTTTGTTAATTCGTTTGTTGATTGTTTTTAGGGTGCATTTGAAAATTTTTGCCAGTTCACCTTTCGGGATGGTTCCTTGGTATGGTGCATTTAGTTTTTCAATTTCATTTTTCATGGCCAGCAAATCTTCTTTATCGTGGCACGATATTGATGCTTGCTGCAAAATTCTAATCAAGCGTTTTTTTTCCTGGATAGCTTCTCTACTCATAATTTTGGATTTCGTGAATAATAATTTCTATTTTGATTTTTTACTGGTGTGTTTTTTCATCGCATCGCGGATTTCTGTTTTCATCTCAGATATTTTCCTGTCAAGTCCTGTTCGATCAAACTGATCGAAGCTTGCTTTGTAATGCTCCTTTTCGCTTTCTGCGGCAGCCGCCAGGCATCGCTGGTCAAAATGCTGATCGAACCAGGTTAATATTTTTCCTCCATTCAGCCCAATTATCTCGCCATACCTTCCAAGTCGTGCATTTTTGAAGACATAAAGCACATCGGTGATGGTAAGCTGGAAGTACGTTCGGTAGATCAGCTCCGCGGTTTCGTGGATGCTCATCTGGGTCATTGACTTATTGAAATTGAGAAATTGATCCAGCGCAATGATGTAAAGCTCAATCATTGCAATGATTTTTTCATTTCCTATCTCCCTTGCAATGACTACCATCGAAGGGGTTTTTTGTTCAAAGATTTGCGGAATCGTATTTACCTTTTCCATGTCTATCTCTTTGGAAAACAGAGAATAATACAGCGATGGAAGGTTTTGCTGGTCAAAATCATTCAAATTTTTGCAAGCTGCCTTCGTCACCGAGCTTGGTGACAAGATCATGGATGTGATCCGCTCTATCTTTTTTTGCTTGCTCTGATCGTACTGTTGGATGGCTGTTTCCATTGATTTTGTTGTTATTATTGATGATTTGGTCTGTTATTTCGTTGAATTTGCTCGATAATATCGCCACGGATAAATTTTCAAAAACCCAGGTATTGCGCATTTCAGGAAGTTTTTCAAGCAGATGTGCAAGGGATGTATTGATTTTTTCAACTGTGGGTTCTATTCCTGTTTGTCGAAGCAGGGATATGAGTTTTCCAATCAGAAGTTTTAACTGGCCTCCATCCTTGGCACTCCATACGTAGATTTTTCGTTTTCGATCCTGGTAATAATCCTGGAATGTTTTTTGGCAGGGAGAATATGCCAGGTCAAGGACTGATTTATTTTTTTCTTTTTGCGCGGAAGTTTTTTCTTTTTTTTCTTCAACGACCGGTACTATTTTTTCATTGATTTCCGGCTCTTGTTTTTTTTCAGAAAAATCGGTTTCATTGATCACCAAAAATTCGTTTTCGGATTTTTGATTTTCAAGCTGAAAATTTTCGTTGTTTATTATTTCTTCCTTTCCCCTTCCTTTCCCCTTCCCTTCCCCTTCCCTTCCCCACGTGCATACTAAAGGCGCGTGGTTCACGCGTGGTTCACGCGTCAATATATTTGATTCTGAGGGTATTGGCAAAATTGAGGCAGATTCTCGATTATTTATGTATTGATGCTTTTCCCAGGTCGGAATGAAGCCAAAAAGTTCGTCAGCGACGCGATACTTCACGACATAGCCACGCGTGAATAACGCGTCAAGCACGCGTGAAAAATCGACATCACGATCAAAAGGAAGGATGGCTAATTGAAGTTCTTCCGGTATCCATTTGAACCTTCCAGCCCGGTCACATGCTGTAAAAAGTCCTGAAAATGATAGCCTGATCGGTAATCCGGTTTCCTTCTCTGCCTTGTACAGCTTGATGTTCGTAAAAAATTCTGGTTTTATGCTTCGTATGCGTCCCATTGCGTTGCTATCTATAAATGATTCCTAAGAAAAAATTAAATTGGTCGTGAAACGACACCATATCTTTACTCAGCATGCTTGCTTGTGCGGTTCGCGAACGAAATTTTCAGATAATTTGCGTGCGGCGTAGATTTTTGCCCATGGCATGGTCAAATGCATCGAATTTAGCATGTAATTATCGGCCGATTCAGGGGTGATATAATACTCTTTTACATGCCTTTTTTTTCCATTTTTATCGCTCCATTTGTACCAGCGATCACGCTTAATATCCATGGCCAGATATTCAATCAGATCGCTAATACGGCGTGGCAGATGCCCTATTTTGTATAACGTATGGGCCTGAACCATATTGATTGAATGAAATGCAAGTAAATGGTCGCGCAGATCATATACCTGTTTGTCGATTATGCGCTCCGACTGGGCCGGATCAGGCCCAAGGTCGCCGTGAATTTTAATTTCTTCGTTCATATTCCTGTGTTTTTTATTAATTCAAGTTTTGTTCCGTCATTTTGTTTTCCGATATTTTTGACCATTGTCGGGATCTGTAAAAAATCGCCATCCATGGCCAGGTCGATGATGTTGCACAGGGGGGATATCCTGGCCCTGGGTCCGGTTTCGGCTCCGATGATTAAAAGGTGAATCAAATCACTCAGGCTCCTTCCTTTTGTTACCAGGCTGTGAATGTCAAATCCTTGCAGGGAAATAGCAGATAAAAGCGGCTCGGCTGAAATAAACCTGCGATGGGCCGGTATATCGGCAAGAAAAGGTAGGCGCCTATTGGCTGTTTCCTGGTTTTCGATTGAAACACCCAACCACATATTATATATGGTATCGCTTGTCTGGCCAATGAGGGAAGGAAGATAGGAGCAAAAAAACTCCTTCATACGCTCTGGCCGCTTGGTAAGCAGCAAAAACTCATGTCTTGGATTTTCGATGATGGTTTTTACAACGGCGGAGATAAATAAACTTGGAATATCATCATGGAAAAGGTCACCCATGGAGCATACAAAGATCCTGGATGGTTTTTTCCATTTATAAGGGACATACAGCTCGTGATGATGAACCGTAGGCTGAAATCCGTTGCGGTATTTCACTTTGGACTGCTCCATGTGCTTTAACCTGGTAGAGAATCTCTCTGCATAGCAGTTCTGACACCCTGCGGTTACTTTTGTGCAACCCGTCACCGGATTCCAGACCTTATCGGCCCATTCTATCTTTGTCTTTGCCATGTGGTTTTTTGGAAAATAAAAACGCAGCGCCCCGCGTTATGCGATTTCTTCTTTTCTCACTCTTTTCACAAATTCACCCATCTTGCAAAGGCGAGAACCAAAATCCACATCGGCACCCGACGAATCGTTATACGCAGCGAACGCAGCGAGGCCGTCATCCGCCCCATAATACAAACAGCTACCCGATAACAGGACACGCCAGCCTTTGTATTCCCAATACCGAAATTTAAATAAGGATTTATCTCTGGTGCTGGCTATGGTAGTTGGAAACATTCCGTATTTTGTGTTCAATATTGAATTCACCCAACCATCCTCAGTGGGTAAAGTATGTCCAAGGCTGGGGTAATGCGTAGTGGTATCGTCTGCAAATAACAGGTGGTCAACGCAGATATATGGCTTATTGTCCAGAATATTGATCCCGTCAATAAATTCCCATTTACCTGTAAAAAGATCATTGATCCCATGAAATGAATTGTTATTTGGATCGTTCAATGGATCAATCTCTGCGCGCTCGATCATGTACAACAGCAAAATGGCACTGCGCGCAATAAACGACTGCTGATACCACCAGTCACCACGCTTTTGTGCTGATTCCCGGAATGCAGCACGCGTTAGGCTACCGGCTGCTTTAAATCCATCAACAGGGATCGAGGATAATTTGCCTTTTTGGTCAATGGATGCTTTAAATGATCCGAAGTACTGATTATAAATATCTTTTTTGTATAAAAACCATGGATGGATCTCCATGCCGATCAAGGACTGGTCTGAAACTAACCAATAGTATTTTTCATTGTGAAAAAACTGAGCGAAATAAAATGGAGGAACCTTTACCATATGCTGGCCATCGATAATGACCTGCTCAAGTTTTTGGTGTACAGGCATTGTTTCGTGTAACTTTTGATTGCCGATTCTGATCAGTTTGGCTGAAGGGCCTTGGGTCGTGTCAAGACACACACCGTAACAATGTTCCATAATCACCGGATTATCAAGCAAGGGATTACCGGTCGTTGTATCTTTGGACAGTTCACTCACGCGTCCCTCAAGCATTGTTTCAATGTTTGTAAGGCGACGCAGGATGATATCAATATCCGATATCATCGAATCTTGATTTTTATTGATCTTTTTTAAAATATTCATGGCTTTTGGGTTTTGATGGGTTTGATTCTATTAAGCTGCGTGATATATGGCCCTGTGTTCGATTACCTTGCCGGTTGACTTGCTGAGAATGGTAATAATTTGCCAGCGAAACTTTCTTCCCCTGGTTGCTTTCCGGTTATTGTGAGAATAACGGATTTTATGTGATTTTAAAGGGGTAGGAAGAATGCCAGGTGTATAAGTTCTCCGTATGTCGCGATTTGATCCGCCGCGTAGGGGCCTATCCGCAAAATTCATGTCTGAAAGTTTAACGGGTTGCAACAATTTCTGCTTCATCTGCCTTTGCAGGCGTACAATAAAGGATTGAGTGAAAAGAATCTGTATCCAGCGGTATTTTGACAATTGCAGCAATAACCTATATATCTTTTCCATTTTGTTGTGATTTAATATCTGAATATTTCCGGACGCTTAACTTCTCTGAGCATTTTCAAATCCTTGGTTTCCTGCCTTATCTTGTCAAGTTTGGCGTGAAACTCATCCTTTGTTATGTCTGTTTTATCGGCGCAGGTCGTGGGTTCACTTTTTTTTTATCGCTCGGTGGTTTAATCGATGTATTTTCAATCTGTGTTTGTTTACCCGCCTGGGATTTAAGTTTTTGTTTGTTACGATAATTGATGTTCCATTGCTTTGTTGCACACTTTTTTGAACAGTAATTACCATAACCTGATGTAAATGGATTGCCACAACTTTCCAGGGCGCAATATTTCATGTCCGGAATAATGGGATCTGGCTGATGTAAATGTGTCTGGTCCTGGGCGGCGGCTTCGGCCATGCTGTCAGCTTGGGCCTGGGCTGCGACCCTGGCTTCTTTCATAGTACGTTCTTCCCATGCCTTTTCTTTCTGTTCGTCCAGGCGTTCAGCTTCTCTGCGGTGGTATTCGTTTTCTTTTTCCCGGCGGGCCGATTCCCTGGCTTCCAGAATGGATTCAATTTTCTCATGATCCATGGCTTCAATGTCAATCTGTTCAGGGTCGGGGTGGGGTTCTGATGCTTGATTTTTCTTTTTGCTGTTGCCATCGAACACATCAAATAGCATTGAGGTAGTTAGCTCGGTGAAAATCTCTTTTGAGTTCCAAATCATGCGAAAAACCCTTGTAGCTTCTTCGATGCTGGTAAAACTTACTTGTAAATTAACTTTCATGGCTTTGGTTTTTCAGTTTGTTTTTGGTTGGTTTTGGGTTTTGCACGCTGCTCGTTTCTCATAGCATCCAGGATCATAATGGCCCCGTCAATACGGGTAATCATGTCATTGGCCTGCTTAACGACATCTTCCTTTGAGATTTGCATCTCGCGGATCTTGGCGATCAGATAGTTTATGTCAACTTTCACGCTATCTGGCTGCGCGGCAAAAAGGGAAAGTGAACAGATTACCATTGCGACGATTACAATTAGCTTTTTCATAAGGTTTTTGGGTTTAGGATTGGTTTTAAATAAATGGATTAATTATTATGCCCAGCGAATGAGCTTTGTATTATATATTTTTGTGATAAGGTGACCTTGCAGCTTCCTGGTGCGGTTTACTTGCAGCGTTAGATAATCCATTACCATTTGGTCATGTTCGCTCTTTATTGATGATTCTTTCAGTAGCTCAATCTGACCAAGGCAATGTTTTTTGTACACGCAAAGTGCATGGTGAAGCGTTGCGTTATCTTCCTGAATATTTACAGCCTGGGTGGATAATTTACAGGGAGCAAATTTCTGGTCGGTTTGCGATGGAACATCTTCGGTTGAGATTATTTTCACCATCGCCACGGGGTTTAAGTAATTCAGCTTCGCTTTGGTCATCTCGCTGGTTTTATATCCTTGCGATCAACAAAGCGTACCACGCCACTGGTATTGTCGCGCAGAGATACCAGGATGATTTGCGTCGTAGATATTGTACCGATGTTCCAGCATTTGCGCTCTTTGCCCCTGTGGTAATAACGGTAGGCATATCTAACTTTGTCGCCTTCCTTCACAGATTGCTGAAACCGGCGAAGTTCAATTTTTGAGATAATCCGTAAAAGGATGAATACTAAAAGGAATCCGATACATACCACGAGCGAATAATTTACATACCACTCAATTGGCAGGGGTTGGGCTTGGAGTGTTACCATTGTTTTATAACTATTTTGGTTGGTTTATACATCGTCGGCTTGGTCTGTTATTATTTCCGATGGCTCAATTGATAAATGAATGCTGATCACAGAGATGGAATTCCCTGTAACCAATTCCTTATTATCATGGTGTATCCATTCGCGCAGGGTCACTTCCGATATTTCGTGCAAATCCATCAGGGCCTGACGGTATTTGTAAAATGGAGGAGATAACAGCATGTCCTTAACAAATTGCTTTAGGCGCTTATCGTCAGTTGATTGTATTTCCCTGGCTGGCCGGATATGGCCATTCTGTAATTTTTCTATCATTATCGGTTGGCTCTGTGTTTTAAAATAAATGTTTCTATTTCCGATCTTTTATACATATAGTATTTACCCACCTTATAACATGGCATCTGCTGTTTGGCCCTGATTTGGCCGAAATAGGCCTTGTTTTTAATTCCCAGGAGCTTCATCACCCTGCCTTCCTCAATCCAGTCCTCTCCACTTCCTTCCCCGGAATCTGATTTGCCAATGGACATACTGGTCTTTACTCTGGAAATAATTTCATCTACCAATTTATTGAATGCATCTGATTCAATCACAATGACTTCCATGATCTTGCTTTTTGGGATTATAATTTTCTATTAAACCTGGATGTGTTTAACCGGCTCAAAAAGATCATCCTGGGTGATTTTGAAATGTTCACAGATAACACGTACAACGTCGGAAGTGGTAAGCATCACATTGTTTTTCCGAATCCAGCGATATACCGACGATGAAGAAACACCCATGACAATCTGTATTTTCGCATTGAGCGCCACATCTCCCATCATTTGCTCTATTACTTCTCTCCTGATTTTCATACTCTTTTATTTACTTTGACAATAAATAGGTTATATTTGCTTTCATATTTGCGACAAAGATATTCAAATATCATTTGATTAATCAAGTGATATTTGATAAAGTTATTAACAATTTGAATAATGAATGAATTTGGATATAGAATCAGGATTTTAAGAAACATTCTTAAAATGGAGCAAAATAAATTTGCTGCAAACATTGGTTTGCAATCTGCTAATTTATCATCAATAGAAATGGGGAAAAGTCAGCCTTCGGCAAGTATTATTAAGACCATTATAGAAAATTACAAGGTTAGTCCAGATTATTTCTATAAGGATAATTTTGTAATCTATTTTGAAAATGGTTTATTTAGGGTTGATGCTGAATTAAGCCGTAAAATTAGCGTTCTTGAAAACGAAATTGAGAATAAAATAGCAAAATTGGATAGTTGTGAACAAAAGCTTCGATTGAGTGAAAAAATAATTAGTGCTTTAGAAGACCAGCTCGAAGTTTATAAAGGTAAAAAGAAACATGTTGGTTAAGAATAGTGTATAGTAATCCTACTTACCTATCGGTAACATTACATATTACGGAATTATTTTATTATTATTGCATGATATAACAGAAGTATTAACCATTTCTAATTTCGTTGACTTATGAAATCAATTATTACTGTGTTCTTTTTGCTACATTCAATTTTTTCGATGGCCCAGGATGTTATTTACAAAACAAATGGGGATAAAATTAATGCGAAAATTATTGAGATTGTTGACAACCTGATTAAATATAAAACAACTGATAATATAAATGGTCCTGTTAGAAACATTAATTCATCTGAGGTTTTCATGATTAAATATGCAAATGGTCAGGAGGAATTATTTAAGGAACCAAAAAACACACCGCCTATTAAAAATATACAAAGTGTTGAGAATACAAAATCTGTTTCGGGCAATGAAGTCAAAAAGGATGATAAATACTTTATTGATAATAAAAATAAGTATTTTACCTGTTTTGCTTTTGGTTATGGACAAACTTATGGTGGACTTGGCTTAAAATACCAGGGTCGGATAGGTAATATAATGGGGTTCGGATATCATGCTGGTGTTGGTCGCGTTCTTGATTTTTCAGGAAATTATAAATCATCTGACCTTTTTTGGGTCAATGCTGGTGTAAAGTTTTTTTGGTTTAAAGGTTGTTATTTGGATTTGTCATTTGGAAATGTTCTAAATTATGCAATTACAATGTACTTTTATGACGATTTTATACATCGTACATCTTCCTGGACAAGGTATGGAACTGCTTATGGAACTTCGTTATTAGTAGGCATTGATTTATTTTTTGGAAAACACTTTGGGCTGAATGTTGCGGCTGGAGGTGCTTTTAATTTAACTGAATCTTCCGCACCTCGTATTTTTCCAACTTTCGATCTTGGGTTCATTGCAAAATTTTAAAACAAGTAGTCAATTAAGGGTATCAATTCTATAATCCAGTGGGCAAATCCAGGGGCAAATAAAAAAAACAAGGCTCCCAGGAAACCTGAAAGCCTTTATTTTACCGGGGTGGAAGATGGGGCTTGAACCCACGACCTATAGATCCACAATCTATCGCTCTAACCAACTGAGCTACGACCACCATGTACTGGTTTGCAAAAGTACTAAAAAAAACAAAGATGACAAATTACAATTTACCCATTCAGCATGTTTTTTAAAAAACATATGGAGATCTCCTCTTGTTCGCCCACTGCGCTGGCCTGGATAAAATTCAAAAAAAACAGACTTGGGCTTGGATCATTGATTTTCATTGTTCTGTCAGTCCTTATAGCTTGCCTCGGATATTTGATCACCCCTGATTCCACCCCCTTCGCAAATGATCAATATCTTGAGCTGGGGCTTAAAAAGCCTGGTTTTTCAGTTTTAATGCTTCCAACCATGGATACCAGGTTGCCTGAAGATGGCAATCTGTTAAAAACCATGATCTCAGGGAAGAAAAGCCATATTCAGTACATTCCCGTTCGTTCTTATTCTTTGAAAAACGGCCAAATGCATTTTATTGAATTTGGATCCCTCCCGGGGGAAGCAGGGCTTGTTCAGACCTTGCCTGCGAGCCAGACCGGCACGCCCGAAAAAAAAACCTTCTGGCTCGGCACCGACCGCTTCGGACGCGATTACCTCAGTCAGCTGATGATCGGGACCCGTGTGAGTCTCTCTGTGGGTCTGATCTCCGTCCTTATTTCGCTGGTTATTGGAATATTCATTGGTGCTGTCGGAGGATATTACCGTGGGTGGATCGATAATCTCATCATGTGGCTCATCAATGTCGTGTGGTCCATACCAACGCTGTTGCTGGTCATTGCCATCACATTCGCATTGGGAAAAGGTTTCTGGCAGGTGTTTATCGCCGTCGGACTTACCATGTGGGTGGAGGTTGCCCGGGTTGTCCGCGGACAAATTTTAAGTATCCGGGAAAAGGAATATGTTGAAGCGGCGAGGGCACTTGGTTTTTCAGACCTGCGCATCATTTTTCATCATATCCTTCCGAATGTCATGGCTGCTGTTATTGTAATATCCGCAGCAAATTTTGCCTCGGCGATTCTCATGGAGGCTGGGTTAAGTTTCCTTGGATTGGGCGTTCAGCCTCCTGTTCCCTCATGGGGCTCGATGATCAAAGAAAATTACGGGTATATCGTATTGGATTATGCCTACCTGGCCATATTGCCCGGATTTGCCATTATGTTGATGGTGCTTGCCTTTATGCTGATGGGAAATGCCCTGCGTGACGCGCAGGATGTCAGAATGTCGGAGGTTTAATACCGGATCGGCTTTGATTCCATGGTGCCGCAATGGACCGGCCCCTTATTTTTGCAATTTCCCTTGTTGAAAAACAATTTAATGGAACAGTAAAAATCAAGACCGGAAAAATCGCTGAAATTGAAAAATCCACTGAGTTTTTCAGTTCCAATGGTCACGCCATAAACCCTTACGGCCAATCCTGCCCTTACCTGACTCCAATCATACAATGCTACTGGCATACTGACTTCAAAGATGCTGGTCTCATACCGGGGTGTGATGGAAAGTTCAGCAGGTCTTGCCAGCGAACCTTTGGCCAAAGGAAAGCCATAAATAAGGCTTGCATTGACATACCAGTATTTCTGAAGATGGTAATCGAACTGGACGCTGAGCGCTGACGGGAGCCAGAGCATGAATTTTTCGGCCTGGTATGCAGAGGTGGTATCACCGTAAAATTGATAGCTGATCGTGTCAAGCAACTGGTTAATATTTCTGAAGTTGATTTTGGTTATCCCTTCCCAATAGGTGCTGCGGTTGTCAATCTTCATCTTCACCGCGTTGTTGTTGAACCTGATCCCCCCGATGTCAATCAGGGCAACACCAATCCTGTAAATATAATCTTCATACGGCTGGGCACACAGGGCGCTGTAATAATCATTCTGTTGCCAGCGGGCAAGCCGCTGATACGTTACGCCTATGTCAAACCCAAAACCACCTCCCTTAAACAATGGCTCAAGGTTGACCTCATTTACATTGTAGCTTAACGGCAGGGCCATTCCAATCTCTGCATCGAGATTGTTGAACATGACACTTGTATCGTTCGGAACAATGTAATCCAGCTGGCTGGAGGCCAGATACATTCCTCCAACTCCCAACAACCGTTTAACTGAAATACCGGCCGACCATCGATTAAAGCCTCTTGAGGTAAATGTATAGGCATAACCAAGGCCAATTTCGCCCCATGCCATAGCGGAAACCGTAAATGGCTTGTTGTCAGTGTAGTTGATATTTTGTTGTGGGCGATAGTTCAGCCCCAGGTAAGCAAAGTTCGCCAGGTCATAAGGAATATTGTGCAATGATGCAACCGACCGGAAGCTGGTAGTGAGGGCAAAAGCATGATTGCCCCATATCAGCATGGCTCCCGGCCCATTCAATCTGGTGTTAACGAACACATTTTTATTCCGGGCATTATCATAACGATAGAATGGACGAAGTTCAACAGAATCATATTCTATATGCATGGGCCATTCATATCCGGCTTTAAAAAAGTTTGTGAACCGGTAATCGGATTTCGAAATATAAAGTGCGTTATTTTGAAAAAAAAGATCGAGCCCGGTCAGCTGAACATCCAGATAGCTCTTTGAGTTGTGAAGTGCGCTTGGATTCAGTTGCATACTATTTACACCGGCATAATTTCCGAGTGTAGTTCCCAGCATCTCCTGAGCCGGGGAAGCACAAGGCTTCAAAAAGAGAAATAGGACCACCGTCAAAAAGCGGTATATTTTCATGCGATCGACATAATTTTGGCGTAAAAACAGCAGCAAATATTGCTTTGTATAATAATTGTTGACAAAGAATTTAACGAGATGAGTCGGGAAATATTTCAATTTGCTATTTTTGCAGACTAATTTAAAAACTCAACTTATGGCAACCATTGCATTACAAGGAAATCCTATTCATACAATTGGCACACTTCCCATGGCAGGAGAACATGCACCTGACTTTCTATTGACAAAGACAGATCTTTCAGATGTCGCGTTGTCTGCATTTAAGAATAAAAAAATTATTTTAAATATTTTCCCCAGCCTCGATACGGCAGTATGTGCCACTTCCGTCAGGAAATTCAACGCTGAGGCGCAGAAACACGAAGACACCGTTGTATTATGCATATCCAAAGACCTTCCATTCGCACACGCGCGTTTTTGCACCACAGAAGGATTGAACAATGTCATCTCCCTTTCAGAACTGCGTAACACCGGCTTTGGCAAGGATTATGGTGTCGTTATCACCGATGGTCCGCTTGCCGGACTCTTTTCACGTGCTGTTGTGGTGGTTGATAAAAACGGGAAGGTAATATACAGCGAGCAGGTGCCCGACATTGTACAGGAACCAAATTATGAGGCAGCTTTGGCTTCGTTGAAATAGCAATCCGAAAAAAGTGTAACTTTGCAGTCCTTTTTTTAAGGAAGATCCCCGATGCGGATGTGGCGTAATTGGTAGCCGCGCAAGACTTAGGATCTTGTGCCTTCGGGCGTGGGGGTTCGAGTCCCTTCATCCGCACTAATTATTTATTATAACCAATACCAGAGATTGCATGAATGTTTCCAAAGAAAGTACCAGTGCACTGACTGCCCTGCTGAAAATTGAGATTGGCCCTGCTGATTATGCTCCAGCCGTAGAAAAGCAAATATCAGATTACAAAAGAAAAGCGAATATTCCGGGTTTCCGGCCAGGGCATATCCCGACTGGCCTGATCAAAAAAATGTATGGCAAAGCCATTCTTGCTGATGAGGTGAACAAGCTGATTTCGGATAGCCTTATGAACTACATCAGAGATGAAAAGCTTGACATTCTGGGGAATCCTCTTCCAAATTTGGAAAAAAACCCAGTAGTCGATTTTGAGAACCAGGACTCTTTTGAGTTTTATTTTGATCTTGGACTTGCGCCTGAGTTTTCTATCCCGGTCGAAAAGGACCTTGGCATTGAGAAGTACACCATTCTTGTAGATGACGAGATGGTGAACAAATATATTGAAGATACCCGCAATCGATTTGGAAAACCAATTCCAACAGAAACAGATGATGCAGTAGTTGTAGCTGAAACCACCGAGGAGGGGGATGCGAAAGAATCAAAGGAACCAGCCGTTGAACCGGCCGAGATGAATGCCGACTTTTTTAATTCGGTATATCCTGGTCTTGACTTGCAGCGTGAAGAAGACTTCAGGGAACAGGTCAGAAAAGATGCATCCATGAGCTTTTCAGCAGAAACCGACAAACTTTTGTTCAATCAAATAACAGAAGCGCTGGTGAAAAATACAGAGATGCCGTTACCGGATGAATTCCTGAAACGCTGGCTGGTTGAGCATAACGACGGTAAATACACGCCTGAGGAGATTGAAAAAAACTATGCTTCCTTTGCCGATTCGATGAAATGGCAGCTGATTGAGAACAAACTGATCAAGGAGAATGATATCGAAGTGAAGGATGAAGACATCCGGAATTATATCCGTACCTACATGCTGCGACAGGTGAACATGGGAGATATGGATCCTGAGATGCAAAAACGCTATGATTCCATCATTGACACCTTTATGCAGAACAAAGAACAGGTGCAGCGGATCAATGACCAATTGTACAACGGAAAGCTGATGGATTACTTCAAAGGGAACATTACATTTCAGGATAAAGAGGTTACCTACGATGAATACATCAAAATAGCCTCTGCCACACATCCGCATGATCACGAACATGAACATGATCACGAACATGAACATGACCATGAACACGGTCACGACCATGACCATGACCATGGTCATACACATTAATCTATTTATTAATATTAGATAACATGGACGAATTTTCGAAATATGCCATCGGTCACAAAAGCATTAACAGCCTGACCCTTGCAAAATATAAATCCATTTCATCAAATTACATCTCACCCACCATCATTGAAGAGCGGCAGTTGAACGTTGCCACCATGGACGTATTTTCACGACTGATGATGGATCGCATCATTTTCCTTGGAGTTCCCATTGATGACTATGTTGCCAATATCATTCAGGCCCAGCTGCTTTTCCTTGAATCTGTAGATTCCCGTAAAGACATCCAGATCTACCTGAATACGCCGGGTGGTTCTGTTTATGCGGGCCTCGGCATTTATGACACCATGCAGTACATCAATCCGAATGTGGCAACCATCTGCACAGGGATGGCTGCTTCAATGGGGGCAATCCTTTTGTGTGCAGGTGAAAAGGGTAAGCGAACAGCGTTAAAGCATTCCCGCATCCTGATCCACCAGCCCATGGGAAGCGCTGAAGGACAGGCCTCGGACATTGATATCACCGCCCGCGAAATCCAGAAGTTAAAGAAAGAGTTGTACGAAATCATATCCCTTCACTCAGGGCAGCCATACAAGCGTATTCTTAAGGATGCTGACCGTGACTACTGGATGACAAGTGAAGAGGCACTGGCATACGGCATGATAGATGAAATTTTGGTCAGGTCAAAAAAGGACAGTTAATAAACGCACATGGCAAAATCTGTTGACAAATGTTCTTTCTGCGGCCGCGAAAAGCGTGAAACCAAAATTCTGATTGCCGGTCTTGAAGGTCATATTTGCGATAATTGTATACAGCAAGCTCAGGTTATCCTCCAGGAAGAGCTTGCTGCAGGTAAACACACCGATCTTCCCGATTTCAAGTTATTGAAACCTGTCGAGATCAAGAAACACCTGGATCAATTTGTGATTGGTCAGGACGAGGCAAAACGGGTCATTGCAGTGGCGGTTTATAATCACTACAAAAGGATCATCCATTCAAAATCGGTCAAAGATGACGATGTGGAAATTGAAAAATCCAACATCGTCATTGTTGGTGAAACGGGAACCGGAAAAACTTTACTTGCCCGAACCATCGCAAAATTACTCAACGTCCCTTTTTGTATTGCCGACGCCACTGCGCTTACTGAAGCAGGCTATGTTGGTGAGGATGTTGAAAGTATCCTCTCCCGGCTCCTGCAGGTAGCTGATTACAACATCGAAGCTGCTGAACGGGGCATCGTTTTCATTGATGAAATTGATAAAATCGCCCGTAAGGGAGATAATCCTTCTATCACACGGGATGTGAGCGGCGAGGGAGTTCAGCAGGCCCTTTTAAAGATGCTCGAAGGATCAATCGTCAACGTTCCGCCGCAGGGAGGACGAAAACATCCCGAGCAGAAGATGATCCAAATCAACACACAGAACATTCTTTTCATTACAGGCGGTGCATTTGACGGCATCGATAAAAAAATATCAAACCGGCTTCAAACAAATAAAATCGGCTATAAAACCGATAAAAAACAGCAAAACATCGACAAGGATCATATCCTTCAATACATCACGCCTGTTGACCTGAAAGCATTTGGACTGATCCCCGAACTGGTCGGCCGTCTGCCGATTGTCACTTACATGCATACACTTGATCATGATACCCTCAGACGAATTTTAACTGAACCGAAAAATTCACTGATCAAGCAGTATACCAAGCTTTTTGAATTGGATAATATCAAGGTGACGTTTGATGAAGATGCCTTGGATTTTGTTGTGGAAAAGTCCATCGAATTCAAACTTGGTGCAAGGGGCCTTCGATCAATCCTTGAAGGAATCATGACGGACGCCATGTTTGAATTACCGTCAAAAACTGCCACAAAATCGCTTAGGATAACTGCTGCATTTGTGGCTGAAAAATTTCAAAAGACCAGCATGGCAAGGTTAAAGGTAGCATGATACCAAACCCGGCCTGGTTTTCGTTATAGTGAAGATCTTATTGTACCGGGACGCCAATGGTTAAAAAAAATCTTACAATTTTTTTCATTGTTTTTTACTGTACGCTTGCCTCAGCGCAAGACACAGCAAAAATAGCCCCCCCTGTTAAAATAATTGACGGAGACACTGTTGCCCTTGTCGACATCAAACCCGTGGTTATTTTCCCTCCCTTCCGGGTTGAGTCAAAACAGGATTCAAAACGTTTTAACAAACTGATACACAATATAAAAAAAGTGTATCCCTACGCAAAAATGGCAGGGCAAAAACTCAGGTATTATAAAACGGTGCTCGACACCATCCGCACAGAAAAGGAACGAAAACTGTATATTAAAAAAGCTCAAAAGGAGCTGGAAAACCAGTTTGGAGATGAAATCAAGGATCTCACCTTTTCGCAGGGAAAAATTCTTATCAAGCTGATTTACCGTGAAACAGGCAATTCGACCTTCGATATTGTCAAAGAGCTGAGAGGTGGTTTTACGGCATTTATCTGGCAGGCGCTTGCCAGAATTTTCGGATATAATCTGAAAACAAATTATGATCCGGCAGGCGAAGACCAGATGATTGAACAAATCGTCCTGATGATTGAAGAAGGAGCAATATAGTTTTTATTTTGTTTGAATAACTTTAACTTTACCGTCGAATCTCGAAGTACCGGATGAAACTGTCAATCATTATCGTAAATTACAATGTCAAGTATTTTCTTGAACAATGTCTCCATTCAGTTCAAAATGCCTCTATTGGCCTTGAATCAGAGGTATTTGTCGTAGATAACGATTCTGTTGATGGTTCCGTAAAGATGGTCAGGGAGAAATTTCCTGATGTGTTTTTAATTGAGAACAAAGAGAACAAAGGGTTTTCCTCAGCCAACAACCAGGCAATCAGAAAGTCAAGGGGAGAATATATCCTATTGCTTAATCCTGATACCATTGTAGAAGATGACACCCTTCGGAAAGTTGTGGACTTTATGGATGAACATCCCGACGCAGGAGGCCTTGGCGTTAAAATGCTGGATGGAAAAGGGAAATTTCTGCCAGAAAGTAAACGGGGTTTACCCTATCCCTCCGTCGCCTTCTTTAAAGTCTTTGGATTTTCTTCGCTTTTTCCAAAATCCAGGTTGTTCAGCACCTATCATCTTGGTTACCTTGACAAAGATAAAACGCATGTGGTTGACGTTCTCGCCGGGGCCTTCATGCTGTTGAGAAAAAAAGTTCTGAATGAGATCGGATTGCTTGACGAGGACTTTTTTATGTACGGGGAGGATATTGACCTGAGTTACCGCATAAGCCAGGCCGGCTATAAAAATTACTATTTCCCGGGGACACGCATCATTCATTATAAAGGGGAAAGTACCAAGAAGGGAAGCCTCAACTACGTCTTCGTATTTTACAATGCCATGATTGTATTTGCCAATAAGCATTTTTCAAAAGAAAATGCCAGGGCGTTTTCAATGATGATCAATTTTGCAATCTATTTTCGGGCATTTATCTCCATTATGACCAGGTTCTTTGCAAGGATTATTATACCAATTGCTGATACTGTTCTCATCCTGCTGGGTATTCTTGTTATTAAGGATTACTGGGAGCGTCATTTCATCTATCCAGATGGGGGTCATTATCCCTTTACATTTATGTATGTCGCGGTCCCTATGTACCTCTCAATCTGGCTACTCTGCATCTATCTGAGCGGCGGGTATGACAAGCCCATCCGATTACGAAAAATTATTCAGGGGATGACTGCCGGAACGATCATCATTCTCGTTTTATATTCTTTGCAAAACAAGGAGTATCATTTTTCCCGCGCGTTAATCATCCTCGGGGCAATCTGGGGAACCCTGATCATGCTTGCGGTAAGGTATATGCTGCATTTTTCGAATATCAACGGATACAGGCTGAATTATGAGAAAAATAAACGCTTCGTCATCATTGGGGAAAAAGAGGAGGCCGAAAGGGTTTCTGAACTTCTTCAGCAAACCGGTATGAATCCCGCATTTACAGGTTTGGTAAGCTTTCGCCATCACCGCAGCAATGCAAACGGATTTATTGGACATATGGGCCAAATCAAGGAAATTATCACCATTCACAAGATCAACGAGATTATTTTTTGCGCCAAAGATATACCTGCCCAGGTAATCATCGACATGATGTCAAATTTGAAAGATGAACAGGTTGACTATAAAATCGCCCCACCCGAAAGTCTTTCAATTATCGGCAGCAATTCCATCAATACCTCCGGCGACCTTTATGTGATTGATATCAACTCCATTATCAAGCGAGCGAACAGGCGTAACAAACGTATGCTTGATTTTCTGGTTTCTCTTACTTTACTGATTTTTTACCCTATTTTCCTGTTCCTTGTAAAAAAACCAATCGGGTTGTTCCGGAATATTTTTTCGGTTCTCTTCGCATGGAAATCATGGGTTGGGTTCAGTCCCCATACAGAACTCGAGATGCATCGTCTGCCCGAAATAAAACAAGGGGTCCTGAATCCGCTGGATGCCTTTAAGCATAAACATATGCCTGAGGAAGCAATTGCCCGGCTCGACCTGCTATATGCACGGGATTATAAATTAACGAATGATCTGAACATTGTCATCAAGGGCTACAGGAATCTGGGGCGGCAGTGAAAACTTATTTTTATTTTGAACGTTTCAAAATAAGAAAAAACATTACCTTTGCATAAATCCAAAAAGTCATTTGTATATGGCAAATTATGAGGTAGTTGTACCGAAACTGGGCGAAAGCGTCATCGAAGCAACCATCACAAAATGGTTAAAAAATGAAGGTGAAATGGTGAGCCTGGACGATTCACTGGTTGAAATTGCCACCGACAAGGTCGATACTGAAATCCCCTCCCTTACCTCAGGAAAACTGATCAGGAAATTTTTCAATGAAGGGGATGTGGTTCCTGTTGGGGCTATTCTTGCCCTCATCGATGTTGCCGGAAATGATCAGCCGGCCAGGGAGATGCCTTCACCAGTTGAAAGCAAGCCTGAGTCATATAAATCCGAGACAACACCGGCAGGGACCCGTTTTTATTCCCCGCTCGTTCGGAGCATTGCCTCACAGGAAAACATCTCTTTCGCAGAACTGGATTCGATATCCGGAACCGGGAAGGATGACCGTTTAACCAAACAGGATCTTCTGAACTACATGAAAGACCGCCAGCAAGGGATCAAACCAATGGCACAATCTCCATTGTCATCGGTCCCTGCTATTGCAGTCAAAGAGGCAACAATCGTGGCTCCAGTCACAATTCAACAGGTTATTCCCGGTGAAGACCGAATTGTAGAAATGGATCGCATCCGTCAGCTTATTGCAGGTCACATGGTAAAATCGGTGCAGACCTCTCCCCATGTTACCTCCTTTCAAGAGGTCGATATGGCCCGTATTGTGCACTGGCGAGATAAAAACAAAGATGTGTTTTTCAAACGGGAGAAAGCGAAACTGACATTCACACCCATTTTCATTGAGGCCATTGCCAAAGCAGTGAGGGACTTTCCCCTGATGAATGTTTCAGTGGACGGGTCGAAGGTGATCATCCATAAAAATGTGAATATAGGCATGGCCGTCTCATTGCCGAATTTCAACCTGATCGTCCCTGTAATTCGCAATGCACACGAAAAAAGCCTCTTAGGCCTTGTGAAATCGGTAAATGACCTGGCTGAACGTGCACGAATCAGCAAACTTATGCCGGATGAAATCACCGGAGGGACCATTTCACTTACCAACCTCGGATCGTTTGGGACCTTAATGGGCACACCGATCATCAACCAGCCACAGACTGCCATCGTTGCAGTTGGAGCCATCAAAAAGCGGGTTGTAGTGATCGAATCTCCTGAAGGCGACACAATGGCCATCCGTCCGGTGATGATGATATCCGTCACCTATGATCATCGCGTAATTGATGGCGCCCTGGGAGGTCAATTCCTGGCCAAACTCGTCCATAACCTTGAAACTTTTGACAGCAACCAACTCATTTAATGGAACTGAACATAACCAAGCCCATTGCATTTTTTGATCTTGAAACTACAGGTATCAAAGTTGCAACCGATCGCATTGTAGAAATATGCATTTTTCGTCTGAATGCAGACGGGAGTTCAAAGACAAAGACTTTGCGGATCAACCCGGGAATACCTATTCCGCTGGAGGTCGTAGCAATTCATGGCATAACAGATGAAGATGTGAAGGATTGTCCAACCTTCAAGCAGGTTGCCCATGAGCTGGCACATTTCCTCGAAAATTGCGATCTGGCAGGTTACAATTCCAACCATTTCGACATCCCGTTACTGGTTGAAGAGTTTCTCAGGGCCGACATTGATTTCGACCTGAAAGGCCGTCGTTTTGTAGATGTTCAGAATATTTTTCACAAAATGGAACCCAGGAACCTCAGGGCAGCCTATAAATTTTATTGCGATAAAGAGCTTGTCAATGCCCACAGCGCCGAGGCTGATACCATTGCAACATATGAAATACTGAAAGCACAACTTGATAGGTACTCATCTGTAATGGTTAAGGATAAAAAGGGGAATCTGACCCAACCCGTGATCAATGATATCAAGGCACTCAGCGCATTTTCATATGCAACCAAAGCCGTTGATCTCATTGGCCACATCGTGTACAATGATAAAAACGTGGAGGTCTTTAATTTTGGCAAACACAAGGGCAAGGCTGTTACCCAGGTACTCAGGGATGAACCCTCCTACTATGACTGGATGATGAAGGGTGAATTTCCTCTTTCCACCAAAAAGGTTTTAACAAGCCTGAAACTCCGGGGGTTTAACAATGATTCTGTCAAGCTTGAATTATTTTAACAAAACTGCTGATATAAATGAAGATTATTTGCATTGGACGCAATTATGTTGACCACATCAAGGAGCTCAACAATGCCATTCCCTCCTCTCCTGTTTTTTTTCTGAAACCCGACACTGCGCTGCTTATCCGAAACAGACCTTTTTACTACCCTCCATTCAGCCATGAAATACATTATGAAGTGGAACTGGTGATGAAAATCAACAAGGTCGGGAAAAATATTCAGAAACAGTTTGCTCACACCTATTATGATGAAATTGGTATTGGCCTTGATATGACAGCCCGTGATATCCAGGATGCTGCCAAACAGAAAGGTCTTCCCTGGGCCATCGCCAAAGGCTTCGACCAATCTGCCCCGGTCGGAAAATTTCTTCCGAAGGCCCATTTCGCAGATCTGAAAAACATTGATTTTCATCTTGATTTGAATGGAAAAACCGTGCAGCATGGCAATTCCAGTCTGATGATGTATGATTTTGATGACATCCTTGTTCACATCTCTCAGTATATGACCGTGCGCACCGGAGATTATATTTTTACCGGAACCCCGGCCGGTGTGGGACCCGTTAAAATAGGCGACAAACTTGAGGCGTTCGTTGAGCGGGAAAAACTGCTCTCCTGCCTGATCAAATAGCAGAACCTACAAGTATTCGGGGCGTTTTAATTCAGCACAATTTCATCAATGATGGTGCCTCCGGCCTCCCGGTTCAGGGCCTGGATAATTTTTTGCCTCGCAAACAACAGCTCATTCCGTAGTGCAGCAGAATTGACCTTTACAAAGAGGACCCTTTTGCGGATATGCAGTTGACTTGTATTTTTAGCGACCATCTGGCCAACCACCTTCTCCCACGACTGGATCACCTTGGTTTCATTCAGCTTATCACGAAGATGAAAGGAATCCAGAAATTCTTCAATTGCAGCCTTCAACGGCTTTTCGTTCGATCGTCTCACTGTAGTTGAATTGTCAAGCTAAGATAAGGAATCATTGGGTATTGGTAATGGAAGCGTAAAAATTTCATGATCAATGGTCATCGAATCAAAAATAGACAGAATTCGTTCCCTGCTCGTATCTGTAATGAATACCTGGCCGAAACTATGTTCGCTGACCAGTTTGATAAGCTGAGAGGCCCTTAAATCATCGAGTTTGTCAAATACATCATCCAATAACAGGATGGGCTTAAACCCCTTCAACATCTTCGTATATTCAAATTGGGCCAGTTTCATGGCAATAACGAATGATTTTTGCTGACCCTGAGATCCGTATTTTTTAACCGGAAAATTATCCAGGATCAATTCAAGGTCATCCTTGTGGACACCCATCGTACAATAATGGGCTGCACGATCCCTGGAGAGCGCCGCCTTAAAATCATCCCGATAGGAATTTCCGTTAAATTGTGAAAGGTATTTGATATCAACTATTTCGGAACCGTTGCTGAGAAACTGAAAATAATGCTGAAAAAGAGGAATAAACTGCCGGAGAAATTCATTTCGTTTTACAAACACCTCCTCCCCCAGGCGGATCATTTGTTCATCCCATATCTCCAGAGAAGTTGCATCAAAATAATTTTGTTCATGAAAAGACTTCAGCAATGCATTTCGTTGAAACAGCGCTTTGTTATACTGAATGAGGTCATCCAGGTAAAACTTATCAAATTGTGAAATGACACTGTCGATATATTTGCGCCGTAAGTCACTCCCGTCATTTATCAGGTCACGGTCGTAAGGAGAAATCATAACCAGTGGAAAACTTCCGATATGATCAGCTAACCGCTCATATTCCTTTTTATTTATAAGAAACCGTTTGCGGTAATTTCGTTTCTGAATGCATTGAACAAAATCAGTTGCATCATTCCCCTTCCGAAAAGTACCATTGATTGCAAAATAATCTTCGCCATGACGTATATTCTGTGTATCAAGACTTGTAAAGAAACTCTTGCAAAAGGAGAGATAGTGTATGGCATCCAACAGGTTGGTCTTCCCAACCCCATTGTTTCCTACAAAACAATTGATCTTATCGGAAAAGATAAATTCCGCCTGAAGATAATTTTTAAAACCAGCCAAGGTCAGCTTCTGCAGATACATCTCAATGATCAAATTTCAATATTTCTCTTTCCATCTCTTCCATCAGCCACATCGGCGTAGAAGTTGCACCGCAAATTCCAACTGATTCAACATCCGAGAACCATTCAGCTCTCAAATCATCCTGGCTTGAAATAAGATGTGTATTTTGATTTACCTCCTTGCAAATCTGATACAGGATCATGCCATTGGAACTCTTTTTCCCGCTTACAAAAATCACAATGTCGAATCTAGAAGCAAAGGCGCGCAACTGCCCTGAACGATTTGATACCTGGCGACAAATACTGTCATTCCAGTCAAAATCAACGGGTCTGTCTCCTGCCACAGCTGCCATTCTTGCACGGATCAGGTTTGTGATTTTATAAAACCCCTCCATGCTTTTGGTCGTCTGACTGTAAAACCTGATGGGTCTGGAAAAATTGATTTTTGATAAATCCTGCTCATTTCCGATTATGATGGCAGTCCCATTTGTTTGTCCCTTCAATCCATTTACTTCGGCATGCCCCTCCTTGCCATAGATCACGATTTGCCCGTTTTTCTCCTTCATTTCAAGGTAGCCCTGGTGTATCATGTTTTGCAGATGCAGTACAATGGGGCAAGATGCATCGATCAGTTCAATGTTATTGAGCAGTGCAGTTTTGTACGTTTCAGGTGGTTCACCATGGGCACGGATTAGCACTTTACAGTTGTGCAATGTTTCAAGATCCTCATTGTTGATAATGACAAGTCCCAGCTGTTTAAGCCGGTTTACCTCCATGTTGTTATGCACGATGTCACCAAGGCAATACAGGGTGGACTTATTTCGCAGCTCACGCTCTGCGACTTCAATGGCATATACCACGCCAAAACAAAAGCCTGAATGAGGATCAATGGAAACCTGCAATCTTATTGTTTTTTAACAAATTCCTGAAGATTCACAGCAACGGTAATATAATTCCGGGGCAGCCCTGCCGTATAGGAGGCATAGGTATAACTCAGGTTGAACATTTTCACCCTGAGGCCGGCGCCGATTGAGAAACCTGTGAGGCCTGACTTGCTTGTCAATTTGAGCTCCTGCCGGCGTTGATAGTTATAGCCGATCCTGATTGAAAAGGCTTTGGCGATCGTCACTTCAGCCCCAAGCACGATGTGACGCATCAGACCATCTGCAAATTTGCCTATTCCTGATTTTTCTTTGACTTCACCGGTAATTGGATCAGGTGAATTGGCTGGATCACTTGGGTCGAGATAGGTTAAATCCCATCGCTGCAGGTTTGTAAGTAACTGTGAAAAACGAAGCGGAATATGCTTTAATTTCTGAGATAACCCGATCTGAAGTTCAAATGGAAGCGGCTGATACTGCCCGGCAACATACGGAACGATCTGGGTTCCGATATTCCGGCCAATAACAGAGGCGGTAAAAGTTTGATCCTTTGAAGTGTATGTACCTGCCACATCGACTGCTATTCCAAAAGAACGATACGTTTCAAGTTGCGAATAGATCAATTTACCATTGGCGCCAATTGAAAACAGGGAAGAGAGCTGACGGCCCCATCCAATGTTCAAGGCATATTCTGAAGCCGAAAAATCGCCTGTCAGATTTCCCGATGCATCAGCCCCGGTGAAATTACCATAGTTCATATATTGCAGGCTGCCAACGAAACTACCCACTTTACTGAATGAATAGGAGTACATAACGAATCCATAATTTATGCCCCCCGGGCTATTCACATAGCTCATTGCCAGATTGTTGCTCATGGCTGGGGTGATCAGGGAGGGATTCGCCTGCGTGAGCGTGATATCATTGTCGTTAATGGCAAGAAAACTGCCTCCCATTGCGGCAATACGGGCTGAATTTGTATATCCAAGAAATTTGTATGTTCCGTAGCCGCCGATCTGCGCAATGACCTGCATGGTAACAAGGCAACCAAAGACAAAGATCAGAATAGTTTTGCGTAGTATTTTATGCACGATCTAATTGTTGATGTATGGTCTTACTAACGTGAATCTGAAAAAAATATTTTCCTTGATTTCCAATTAAGTCATCAAACCCCGTCCTGTTTTGCGAATCTTCTTTTCAGTTGTCAGGTCTGTGACCAGTTTATCCAGAATTCCATTGATAAAAAGTTTGCTTTTTTGTGAACTGAACTGTTTTGAAATCTCGATATATTCATTCATGGTTACCTTTACAGGAATCTGGGAAAAATTGGTCAGTTCCGTCAGGGCCATTTTTATCAGGAGAATATCGGTAAGGGCGATGCGATCCAGCTCCCAATTCCGTGTACGGTCATCAATAAGTTTATCTGAAGACTCACTGTTCACAATGGTTTTGCGAAATAAATCCAGAATAAATTTCCGGTCTTCGGCCGGATCATCTTCCTGATCCTTGCTGAATAAAAAAGTCAGAGAATCCTTTTCACCAAACGACGCTGACATCAGTTTGATGGTTTTCAGCACAAAAACGGCGGCAACATCAAAATCATCATACCAATAGATGCTGCGTTCTTCAAAATAGGATTGCAGATCACCGGATTTGGCTACAAATTTCCTGAACAGCCTTTCAGCAAAATCCTGGTCTTCCTCGTAGGAACTCACCTCTGAATTGATATAATCGGCAAGGTCCTTACTGGCTTTCAGCTTTTGGTAAACCTTCCGAACCATATCCTGCTCTTCAGTCCAGGATATCTTATATTTGGCTACCTGGGCAGCAAGATCGAGATTTTGTTGCAGCTGCAGGATGATCCTGTTTTCGGATAATTTATAACTTGGATTGACCTCTTCAGGGGTAGGATAAAATTTATTTTTCGACTCCTCCATCCTGAAACGGTAGAAGTGAATGACTTCCAAAAGGAATGATAATTGGAGGAAATATAATTCGTAAACTTTATCAAGGCTGTTGAGCAGATTTTTTTCAGCAATTTCTATTCGTGATTCACCCCCCTGAAAATAGGCATATAACGCCTGAAGTACTTTGATGCGATAATGTCTTCTGCCCAGCATAATCATTTTATGAAAAAGAACTGACTTAGGATTCCATGTTTGTGGTTGCAAATCTACGGAATTAAGAAATAAAATTTTGTTTTCAATAATTTTTTTATTTTTGCGTTCACTGATTTGAGTAATATCGAACAAATAATTTAACCAGACTACAGAATGGAAGAAAATGAAAACAAAGACAGGGAACGGGGAGAAATCTTTTCACGTGCTGTTCGAGCTGGCAAGCGAACCTATTTTTTTGATGTAAAGGCTACCGTTGGGGAGGAGCAATATATCACCATAACTGAAAGTAAAAGACGTTTTAACAACGAGCAGGGCAAATTTTTTTATGAGAAGCATAAACTCTTTCTGTATAAGGAAGATTTCGATAAATTTTCAAATGGGCTAAGCGATGTAGTTGAGTTCATTCGTACAGGCAAAGCGCCTGAGCGGCCGGAAACAGAAACTGAAGTTTTGGTCGAAACCGTTGAAGATCAGAAACCAACCCGCCGCACGATTGAATTTGAAGATCTGACCTCAGATTCTGACCGTCACTGAGACTCCCGGAGACTTACTTTCTTTAACCTGTCCGGCCTGGACAGGTTGTTTGTTTTCAAAACTTTTCAACATTGTGCCGGGTGTTGCTATTTCGATGTAATTTTGTGAACTTGTTTAAAATACCGCATGGGTAAAGTAATTGCAATCGCTAATCAAAAGGGAGGTGTTGGAAAAACGACCACCGCCATAAATCTGGCTGCAGGTTTAGCCGTGCTGGAGCATAAAACATTGATCATTGATGCCGACCCCCAGGCCAATGCCACATCAGGGGTTGGGTTTGATCCGCGCAACATTAAGACCAGCATCTATGAGTGTATCATTGATGATGTTGAACCAAAGAATATCATCCTGAACACCTCCACCCCTTTCCTTGATTTGTTACCTGCGCACATCGACCTTGTCGGGGCAGAAATCGAGATGATCAATCTTCCCAACCGTGAAAAAATGATGCGGAAGGTGATTGCCAGGATCAAGGATGAATATGATTTCATCATCATCGATTGCTCCCCATCTCTGGGTTTGATTACCGTAAACTCACTTACTGCCGCCGATTCCGTTATTATCCCGGTTCAATGCGAATATTTCGCGCTGGAGGGACTTGGTAAATTGTTAAATACCATAAAAATTGTCCAAACCAGGCTGAATCCTGCACTTGATATTGAGGGAATCCTGCTGACGATGTACGATAATCGTCTCAGCTTGGCGAAACAGGTTGTGGAGGAGGTAAAGACCCACTTTCAGCAGATGGTATTCCGTACGATCATTAACCGAAATACCAAATTGGGCGAAGCCCCCAGCTTTGGCCTCACCATCATGATGCATGACATCAACAGCTCCGGTTCCATTAATTACCTGAATCTGGCAAGGGAGATTCTTCAGAAAAATGACCTCACCAAGTTAACTAACGCAGAAAAAGAGATCAATGTCTGATAGCCACGGAAAAAAGAAAGCTCTGGGAAGAGGCTTAAGCGCCCTGCTTGAACATTCCGAAACGGGAATTTCCCATAAAGAAATTTCAGGCGCCTATATGTCGGGGACCGTAGCGTTGGTCCAGATTGAACAAATTGAGCCGAACCCGTTTCAACCCCGCGCCCAATTCAATGAACAGGAACTCCGTGAACTTGCTGCATCCATTCAGGAACATGGCATTATCCAACCTCTCACCCTGCGGAAGATCGGTCATGACAAATACCAACTGATCTCCGGAGAGCGGCGCCTCAAAGCATCAAAACACATTGGACTCACCGAAGTCCCTGCCTATGTGCGCCTTGCAAACGACGAGCAGATGCTCGAAATGGCGCTGGTGGAAAATATTCAGCGTGAAAATCTCAATCCACTCGAAATAGCCATTGGTTTTAAACGTTTGTTGGAAGAGTGCCGGATCAGGCAGGAAGATTTAAGCCAGAAAGTCGGAAAGGACAGGTCCACCATCTCAAATTATATCAGGCTGCTTAAACTCCCGAATGAAATTCAGGTCGCCGTCAGGGATAATCTGATTTCCATGGGTCATGCCCGTACAATTATCAATGTTGAAGATGAAAAAACACAATTGGTAATCCTCAAAAAAATCCTTGAACGAAAGTTATCTGTTCGTGAAGTGGAAGACATGGTCCGGAAAATTGGCACAGTTAAAGTTTCTCCGGCTCGCACTCCTGGTACCCAGCTAACAGGCAGGTTTGAAAAGGCCAGGACATCATTGCACCAAAAACTCCAGTCAAAAGTTGAATTGAAGGTTGACAGGAAAGGCGCCGGCACCATCAAAATCACCTTTAAATCAGATGAGGATTTCGACAGGATCATTTCCAAACTTGATTCCTAAATGAAGCAGCTTTTTGCCTCTTTTATTTTTATTCTTCTGCTTCTTTGCCCGGCCTTCAGTGCCTTATCGCAATCCGATACCACATTCGTTGAATTGCCCGACTCCACCCGGTCAAAGGAACACTCTCCTACCAAAGCGACCATCATGTCGGCATGCCTGCCTGGATTGGGACAGGGATATAATAAAAAATACTGGAAAATTCCGGTCATCTATGCAGGGTTTGGACTGATGACCTACTTTATTTACACCAATGCAGATGAATATTTGAATTATAAATGTGCCTATATTGAATCGTCCTATGGAAATTTTAATGGTTCATACAGCTATCTCGTTAACAAATATCCCAACAAGAGTGACCTGTTATCTGCACGGGAATATTATCGTCGCAATCTTGAAATCAGCATTCTGATCACCGTTTTATGGTATGCTGTAAATATTTTAGATGCAGCTGTTGATGCGCATTTGTACACTTTTAACATCACCGATAACCTGACAATGAAGGTTGAACCCTCCCTGATGCCTACCGGACTTACTTACAAGCCTGCAGCAGGATTGAGACTCAGCCTGCATTTTTAAAGAAAGAGATCATCCTATGAAAATTGCATTACTGGGGTATGGAAAAATGGGCCAGGAGGTTGAAAAACTGGCTTTGAAACGCGGACATGAAATCGTGCTTACGCTTGATAACCTTGAAGAGTGGGAAAATGACGGGGAAAGACTGTACGAAGCCGATGTGGCCATTGATTTTTCAACTCCGGTCAGCATTGTCGAAAACATCTACAACTGTTTTAATGCCCATATTCCCATTGTCGTAGGAACAACAGGCTGGCTTGACGATCTTGAAAAAGTACGCCAGGATTGCCTTGACAAAGATCAAAGCCTGTTTTTTTCACCCAATTACAGTATAGGGGTTAATTTATTTTTTGATCTTAACCGCAAACTGGCCAGGATCATGTCGAATTGGGAGGATTATGAGATTTCCATCGAAGAGACCCATCACATTCACAAGCAGGATGCTCCGAGCGGAACAGCCATTGTGCTGGCCAATGACATCATCCGAAACAGCGACCGCAAAGAGAAATGGGTGCACGAAACGGTTGAAAACCCGGAGGAGCTGGGTATCAAATCGTATCGCACAGACAATGTGCCTGGGACCCATATCGTCAGGTATGAGTCGGAGGAAGATATCATTGAGATCATTCATACTGCCAAAAACAGAAGGGGTTTTGCCTTGGGTGCCGTCATGGCTGCGGAGTGGCTGCAGGGGAAAAAAGGTTTTTTTGAGATGAAAAATCTGCTTGAATCTCAAATATTTACGAAAGAATAATAAGAAAACCACTGTTTTTACGTTAGATAAAAAATAATTGATATTTATGAACCTTTACATGATTGTTACCCTCCTGCTTTTCATCCTTTCTATGGTCGGATTGTGGGGAATATTTGAAAAATCGGGTGAAAAAGGATGGAAAACCCTTGTCCCTTTTTATAACTGGTACATCTGGCTTCAGATCATCAGGAAACCTTTGTGGTGGTACATATTCCTGCTTGTCCCTTTTATCAATGTCTTCGTTATCCTGCTGATGATCGTTGAAGTGTTGAAATGCTTCCGGAAAAATGGCCTGGTTGATCAAGCCCTGGGGGCCCTGTTCCCCTTCTTTTACCTGCCCTATCTCGCATTTTCAGCAAAGGAACAATATACCGACCCGGCAAAACTGCCTCTTGTAAAAAAATCGGCAACACGTGAATGGGTCGATGCCATTATTTTTGCGGTCATTGCTGCCAGCATCATCCGCATCTTTCTCATCGAAGCCTATACAATACCCACCTCTTCCATGGAAAAGACATTGCTGGTGGGCGATTATCTGTTCGTAAGTAAAATAAGCTATGGCCCAAAGGTTCCCAATACTCCGATTGCATTTCCGTTTGTGCACCACACACTTCCGCTCACAGAGAGCACAAAATCCTATCTCGAGTGGATTAACCTGCCCTATTATCGATTTCCGGGATTGGCCAAAATTAAAAACATGGATGTGGTGGTGTTCAATTACCCCGATGGAGATACCCTTTCATCAAAATTGCAAAGTAATGTCAGCTACTATTATCTCGTGAGGCAATATGGCCGCAATGCCGTATGGAACAACAAAGAATATTTCGGCGACATCATCGCCCGGCCTGTGGATAAACGCGAAAACTTTATCAAACGGTGCATTGGTATTGCCGGAGATACGATAAAGATAGTTGACAGAACCGTGTTCATCAATGGAAAAGCTGAACAAAACCCCGGGAAGAGGCAATTCAAGTACATCGTAAGGACCAATGGAGACCCGATTAATCAGAAAAATTTCGAAAAATTAGACATCACCGAAAACATCTCCACTGACAACAAAGGAGCCTATGAACTTACGTTATCCGACGAGTCGATTGAAAAACTCAGACAATACAGCAACGTAGTATCCATTGAACCCGTAATCATTCCAAAGAACTACTGGAACCAGGAAATTTTTCCTTTTGATTCTACCTACCCCTGGAATGTGGATAATTTCGGACCGATATGGGTTCCTAAAGCGGGTGTTACCATCCCAATCAACCTGACCAATCTCTCTCTTTATGAACGGATTATTGATGTTTTTGAAGGTAACAGTCTTGAAATCAGGGATGGAAAAATTTTCATCAATGGAATAGAAACCAGCAAGTATACCTTTAAAATGGATTATTACTGGATGATGGGAGATAACCGGCATAATTCAATGGATTCCCGCTACTGGGGATTTATTCCGCAGGATCATGTGGTAGGCAAAGCGGTTTTTGTCTGGCTCTCTCTGAATCCGAATAAAACGATCTTTGACGGAAAAATCCGCTGGAATAAGCTGCTCAGATTTGTAAAATAAGTAATTTTGTCACCTGTTCTAAAAATTCAACCATGAGAAAACTTCTTTTTGCATTCAGTTTTGTAATGTGTCTTTCCCTTTTCAGTTCTTATGCTGGCATGTCTGCAAAGCCTTTTGAAGGTGTAATCACCTTTAAAATCACCTATCCCGATAATAAATTTTCGGAGAGCCAGCTGGCTATGTTTCCAAAGATGCTTACTGTATCAATCCGCGGTACAAAAGCCAGGACCGACCTGCAAATGAGCGGTATGAACACAGTTGAAATCACTGATTACAATGATAAAACCAAGGTTGCGCTTTTGAATATGATGGGACAGAAGTATGCCATCAAGCAAACTACGGCTGAAATTGAAAAAGAGATGGCCGAAGCTGCTACGCCCACCATTGAATTATCAACGGAAATAAAAGTTATTGCAGGATATACTTGTAAAAAGGCTGTAATCACCGTTAACGAAGACGGAGCAAAAAGCACCTTTGAGGTCTTTTATTCCAGCGAGCTTGGATCAAAAATGGCCAATTTTGATCAGCCAATTTACAAGGACATCGATGGTGTCTTATTGGAATTTCTCCTTAAAAACAGGGAGGTCAATATGAAGTTCACGGCGATCTCTGTGGAAAAAAAGAGTCTTCCCGCAAAAGATTTTGAAATCCCGTCAGATTACACACTCACCACACAGGATGAATTGAAAAGCAAATTCGGTGGGGGTAATTAATAAATCAGATGGCCCGACAAATTAACCCGCCAAGATCAAACACCTTTAAGGAAGAAACCAGAGATGAACCCATCTCTCAGGAAACTTTGCCTGTTTCGGATATTCAAACCAAGAAGGTTCCGGAAAAAAAAACAAGAACGCCAAAGCCTCCCAAGGAAAAGGCAGAACGTACTGAACAGTATTTGGCAAAAAGAGAACAACGTTTAAGAATTCTGGGGCTTTTTTTTCTGATTATCTCATTTTTTCTTCTGTTTTCATTCAATTCCTATCTCATATCCTGGCAGGCTGATTATAGTTTTACAGATACTATTTTCAAACATTTCACACTGAACGGGTTTTTAAACAATAAAATCCCGGTTGAAAATTGGATGGGGAAAATCGGTGCATTGACAGGCTATCTATTTATTACAAAATGGTTTGGAATCGCATCTTACTTTTTCATTGTCATCTTCTTTATTGCCGGGATGAAGCAGTTTTTTCATATCCTGATTTTCCCGATCTGGAAAACCTTCCAGTATGGGTTCTTCTTTATCATCTGGCTCCCGGTATTGTTGGGCCTGGTGGCTCCGTCCAATGACATTTTTACCGGTGTTTATGGATTCCAGATGAACCTGTGGCTCGTCGATTTCCTGGGGACCAGTGGATTGGCCATGCTGCTTGGCTTTACCTGCCTAAGTTTCCTGATTCTTTCTTTCAATGTGCCATTCCGCTGGTTTAAACCTAAAAAACTGAGGGAGATACCTGTTTCCGATTCATCACGCGATGAGGTGCCGCTGTCAGAAGATGCACCTCAGGATCCTCCCGTTGAGCCTGCAATGCCTGTCAATTACATGAAGGAGCGCATTGATCCGGAACCGACAGAAATAGATCTGGATGTTCCTCCCAGGCCTGAACCGAAGCCAGAAAGCCACTCCGACATCGAACTATTGATTGAAAATCCCGTTGAAGAGCCACGCGAAGTGGGAAAAATTGAGCACCAGACCATTGATACCCTCTATGATCCAACCCTTGATCTTGCAAACTATAAATATCCTCCGCTTAATCTGCTGAGTGATTATGGCGGGGATTCGGTAAATGTCAGGAAAGAGGAGCTGGAGGCAAACAAAGATAAAATTGTCCAAACCCTTTCGAATTATGACATTAAAATCGCAAAGATCAAGGCAACCATTGGTCCTGCGGTTACGCTGTATGAGATTGTACCTGAAGCCGGTGTACGGATTTCGAGGATAAAAAACCTTGAAGATGACATTGCCCTCAGCCTCGCAGCCATGGGCATACGAATCATTGCTCCGATACCTGGAAAAGGCACCATTGGTATTGAAGTTCCCAATCAAAACCCTGAAATAGTTTCGATCAAATCACTGCTTGGCACCGATAAATTCAAGAGTACAACCTATGAATTGCCCTTTGTCCTTGGAAAAACAATATCCAATGAGACCTTTATTGCCGATCTTGCAAAAATGCCGCATCTGCTCATGGCTGGAGCTACCGGTCAGGGTAAATCAGTCGGACTGAACACCATCATCACCTCACTTTTATACAAAAAGCATCCATCTCAGGTGAAATTTGTGATGATTGATCCTAAAAAGGTTGAACTGACGCTCTATACAAAGATTGAACGCCATTTTCTTGCTAAACTTCCCGATGCTGAAGAGGCCATCATCACCGATACCAAGAAGGTAATCCGGACCCTGAATTCTCTGAATATTGAAATGGACAGCCGTTACGATTTATTGCGCGATGCCCAGGTCAGGAATATCAAGGAGTACAATGACAAGTTCTTGACCCGCAAACTGAATCCAAACGACGGGCATCAGTTCCTTCCCTATATTGTAATTGTGATTGATGAGTTTGCCGACCTGATCATGACCGCCGGCCGTGAAATTGAAACTCCTTTAACCCGGTTGGCACAATTGGCAAGGGCTACAGGAATCCACCTGATTATTGCAACCCAGCGGCCCTCTGTGAACATTATTACAGGGACCATCAAAGCCAACTTCCCTGCCCGCATCGCTTTCCGGGTCATCTCTAAAATCGATTCAAGGACCATCCTTGATTCTTCAGGTGCAGATCAGCTTATCGGGCGGGGCGACATGCTTCTTTCCACTGGAAGTGATCTTATCAGGCTTCAATGTGCCTTTGTCGACACGCCTGAAATAGATAAAGTCACCGAATTCATCGGTTCACAGCGCGGCTATCCAGAGGCGTTTGCTTTGCCGGAGTATTATGATGAAGAGAGCGGTTCATCATCCAAAGAGTTCAACGCCAATGAAAAAGATGAATTCTTTGGCGAAGCGGCCAGGCTCGTGGTACAGCATCAACACGGATCAACTTCATTGATCCAGCGAAAGCTCAAACTGGGATACAACCGCGCTGGTCGTATTATCGACCAGCTGGAGGGAGCTGGAATAGTCGGACAATTTGAAGGCAGTAAGGCCAGAGAGGTTCGCTACAAGGACCTTGCTTCGCTTGAAGAGTACCTTTCAATTCTGGGACAAAAATAATTTAGCGCCACATAATGAAAACAAGAACCATCTTAACCACACTGTTTATTTTTTCTGCCATCGCCGGCTATAGCCAGGGAAAGGATACCAAAGCTTCTACCCTGCTTGATGAAGTAAGTGCCAAGGCAAAATCATACAAATCCATCAAAGTCGACTTTTCCTATACCATGGAAAACACCAAGGCCAAAATCAATGAAGAAAAAACAGGAACCCTCCTGGTTTCCGGCGACAAATATAAGATGTCGGCGGCCGGCCAAACTGTGATCTGTGACGGAAAAACAATCTGGACCTATATTAAAGAATCCAATGAGGTTCAAATCAATACACTGGAAAATAAAGATGATGCCTTAACGCCCTCCAAATTACTGACCTCCTACAATGCAAATTACAAATCAAAAATTATCAAAAGCACTGATCCCGCTGCAGAAACGGTTGAGCTCATTCCCAATACCAGTAAAAACTTCACCAAGGCCATTCTTGGAATAGACAAAGCGAAAAAACAGGTGAAAAGCTTCACATTATATGACAAAGGCGGAAACACCTTTACCTATAAAATTAAAACCTATCTCACCGACTCACCTGTCACCGATGCTGATTTTACTTTTGATACGAAGAAATTTCCCGGAGTGGAGGTCATCGATATGCGTTAACCATGCAACCCTGGCAATCAGCAGATCCGTTGATGCTGCAAAAAACAGCAACAGAAATCCGTAAGTCGATTATCACCAGTCTTACCGAGGCAAAATCAGGTCATTTGGGCGGCTCACTCGGGTTGGCCGATTTTTTTACTGCACTCTATTTTTCAGTTCTAAATCATGATCCCCAAAATCCAGGATGGGCAGGTCGTGACCGGGTTATTCTCAGTATCGGGCATGTCGCCCCGGTCCTTTATGCAACCCTGGCCCATGCAGGATATTTTCCTGTCGATGAATTAAACACTTTGCGGAAATTGGGAACAAGGCTGCAGGGACATCCCGGCAGGGACCACGGTTTGCCGGGGATTGAATTATCTGCTGGTTCACTGGGTCAGGGATTGTCGGTGGCCATTGGAATGGCTATTGCCGCTAAAATGGACCATCGCAGCCACCGGATCTACTGCCTGCATGGCGATGGGGAACTACAGGAAGGATCCATTTGGGAAGCAGCCATGGCGGCCTCACACCACAAACTCGGCAACCTGACAGCCATCATTGATCGAAATGGGCTCCAGATTGATGGGAATACTGAAAAAGTGATGCGTCTGGAACCTCTGGCAGACAAGTGGAAAAGTTTTGGGTGGAATGTAATTTCATGTGATGGCCACGATTTTATCAGTATCATCACGGCCCTTAACAATGCTGCTCATTCCGGCGATGTTCCTTCAGTGATCATTGCCAAGACCATGATGGGCAAAGGCATTCCTGAAATTGAAAATGATTACCGCTGGCATGGAAAAGTTCCCACATCAGCGCAGTCAGCTCTGTTTTTACGGCATTTGGAGGGGAATAATAACCTATAAATGAGGTACAAATGACCAATTATTCCAACAAAGGGGACAAATCTACTAGGGCAGGTTTTGGCGAAGGTTTGCTTGAAGCCGGCAGTCGCAACTCCAATGTTGTATGCCTGGGGGCAGATATCACTGCTTCGGTTGGGTGCAATTTATTTGCTGACGCATTCCCCGACAGATTCTTCTCTATGGGCATTGCAGAGCAAAATTGTATGGGTGTCGCAGCAGGCCTTGCACTGGAAGGTAAAATTCCTGTTTTTTCAACCTATGGGGTTTTTGCGGCACTGAGAGCTGCCGACCAGATCAGAGTTTCTGTGTGTTATAACAATGTGCATGTGGTAATCGGAGGAGCACATGCAGGCGTATCGGTAGGGCCAGATGGGGCAACACACCAGGCGCTCGAGGATATGGCCATGATGCGGGTTCTGCCCAACATGACCGTGATCTCCCCGTGTGACGCAACACAAACCAGGCTGGCAACCATGGCCGCCATCGAACAATGCAAAGGTCCTGTTTACCTGCGTTTTGGAAGGGAACCCATGCCTGACTTCACCTCCGGCGACCTCCCGTTTGAAATAGGAAAGGCACAAATCCTTTTACCCGGGAATGACCTCACGATCATTGCCACGGGACATATGGTGTGGGAAGCCCTGCAGGCGGCTGAAATTCTTTTTCATAGCGGGATACAAGCACGGGTGATCAATATGCACACCATCAAACCGATCGACAGAGAGGCCATCATACATGCTGCAATGGAGACCATGGCCATTGTCACTGCTGAAGAGCATCAGGTGAATGGCGGGCTTGGCAGTGCCGTGGCAGAGGTTGTGGTTCAACATAATCCCGTTCCAATGGCCATGGTGGGAATGGCTGACTGCTTCGGGGAATCAGGTGATCCGAGACTTTTAATGAAAAAATTCGGGCTCACGGCAGCAGCGATCGTAGAGGCAGCTAAAATATTAAGATCTAAAGATAAATGTCGTTGGGATATACGATCCGAAACAACGTAAGCCCTTTAGCAGGAACAGAATCGCCTGCTTCCGAACGATTTTTGCTTTCAATAATCCGCTTCAAATCGTCCAGAGTTATTTTACCCGTTCCCATTTGCAACAGGGTCCCGACAATGGCCCGAACCATGTTCCTCAGAAACCGGTCTGCTGTAATGGTGAAAACCAACTCCGAACCCTCCATCTCCCATCTCGCATGGCTGATCTTGCAAATATTTGTCATCGTATCGGTATCCACCTTTGAAAAAGAGGTAAAATCCTCATAACCCATGATCACCTCTGCCCCTTCATTCATGCGTGTGTGGTCAAGATGACCATATAAAAAATGGGTATAATCCCTGCGAAAGGGATTTTGAACCCTTGAAATGCAATAGCGATAGCTTCGTGATACCGCACTGAAACGGGCATGGGTATGTGCGGTTACCGGAAACAATTCAAAAAGAACGATCTCTCCACCAAGAAAACCATTGAGACGAAAAACCAGCTTTTCCCCTTCTGCTTTTGTTATTTGCTGATCAAAATCAAAATGTGCAAAAAATTCATTGGCATGCACACCTGCATCAGTGCGGCCTGCTCCGGTTAAAAGAACAGGCGATCGAAGCATCATCGACATCGCCTCTTCAAGGGTCTGCTGAATGGTAATCCCATTGGGTTGCCTCTGCCAGCCATGATATCGGCTACCATCATATGCCAGGCGAAGGAAATATCTGTATTGTTGCATATCATCATCCTGAATTTCGCAAAAGTAAGAAATTGGAGCATGACGGCATAATTCCAGTAAACTTCCTTTACTGCAAAAACAATTTAGACTATATATAAATTACCAGAATGTGAGATTTTTTTAGATCTTCTGTTAAATTAATAACAAAGAATAATTGTACATTTGCAGCAAACCCTGTTAATCTTTTCACAATACATGGCCTTAACATTCTAAAACACTATATATTAACAATTTAAAATATATATTATGACTGATTGCAAATCATTCGTTCAGGAATTAGCTGACAAATATGGCCGTGAAAAGGCCAGTTTGCTTCCGATTCTTCAAGGAGTTGTAGCCAGAAACAATTACCTGTCAGACACCTGCATGACAGACATTGCGAAAGAACTTGATCTTTCCGCTGCACAGGTGTTCGGAACTGCTACCTTTTATTCATTTCTTGACACCCAACCACGGGGCAAGTATGTTATCAGGGTTTGTAAAACGATAACCTGCGACATGCATGGAAAAAAGACCATCATTCAGTCTCTTGAGGATATGCTTAAAATTAAAGTCGGAGAGACAACCCCAGATAAAAAATTTACCCTTCTCGAGACCAATTGCCTGGGATGGTGCCATGAAGGTCCGGCCATGCTGATCAACGACACCCCCTATAGTGGACTTACCACAGAAAAGGTGCATGATATTATCAGTGAATATCACAGTAAAAAATCTTTATAGAAAATAGGAGAAACAGTCATGTCAGAGCAAACCCTTAAAAGAGTTGACTTAATCTTCGGGGAATATTCCAACGAGAAATATAAAGTTTTAGCCAGTACGCTGGAGCGGACAAACGAAGATATCCTGCAGGATCTTTTGGAATCGGGCCTTCGTGGCCGGGGTGGTGCGGGTTTTCCAACCTCCATGAAATGGAAATTCACTGCTGAAACGCCAGGTGATGAAAAATATGTTGTCTGCAATGCCGATGAGGGAGAACCAGGTACATTTAAAGACCGGGAGATCCTGTATCGCGTTCCCCGCAAGGTGTTTTCAGGGATGGCTATCTGCGGAAAAGTGATCGGAGCAAAAAAGGGCTACATGTACCTTCGCGGAGAATATAAATTCATGGTACCCGAACTGATGCGGGAATTGGATTCCTATCATGAACACGCCAAACAACTTGGTTTGGATTTCACCATCGAAATCAGGATGGGATCAGGCGCCTATATCTGCGGAGAAGAGAGTGCCCTGTTTGAATCGATGGAAGGTGGCCGCGGTGAACCCCGCAATAAACCTCCCTACCCTACGACCAGTGGCTTTATGAAAAAACCTACCGTCATCAACAACGTGGAGACTTTCGTGAATGTACTCATGATCATGCGGCTTGGGCCAGATCAATATAAAAAACTCGGAACCACCGATTCACGCGGTTCAAAGGTTTTCTCTGTTTCAGGAGACACCCCCATCCCCGGAATTTATGAACTTGAACTTGGGATGCCCCTCGATCGCTTTGTTGATGAATTCGGCGATGGCGATACAAAAGCAGTTCAGGTGGGAGGCGCTTCCGGCTTCTGCGTACCACGAAAAAAATTCAAGGATACCGTAATCGGATTTGAAGGCGTTCCTACCGGAGGTTCCATGATGATATTCAACAGTTCACGCTCCATGTATAATGTGCTGCATAATTACCTCGAATTCTTTGAAGAGGAATCCTGCGGACAGTGCACACCTTGCCGGGTAGGATGTCAGCAATTGCTTAAAGGTATTGTGGCAGTTAAAAAAGGTGAAAAGAAAGCGCTCTATCTCGACCAACTCATGAAACTGAGTGAAAGCATGAAAATTACAGCGAAATGCGGACTGGGTCAATCCGTGGCCAATTCATTCTCCTCCATTGTCAATAACTTCAAGGAAGAGATGATTTATTAATCCAGTATTAACATGAAAACAGAACCACAAGTTATGGATAAAAAAATGAATCTCACAATAGATGGTATCAATGTCACAGTTGATGAAGGTACCACCATCCTTGAAGCGGCCCGCAACCTGAACATTCATATTCCGACACTTTGCTACCACGAAGACCTTTGTGTTGCCGGCAACTGCCGAGTTTGTGTCGTTGAGCAGGAAAAAGTCAGGAATCTCCCCGCCTCTTGTGCAACTCCCGTATCTGAAGGAATGGTGATTCACACCAACAGCATGAAGGTCCGCATGGCGCGTAAACATATTGTAGAATTGCTGCTTTCTGAGCACAATGCCGATTGTACAAAATGTTACAAGAATGGACTTTGTGAGCTTCAGGGCCTTGCGTCGCAAATGCTGACCGGTGATCATCTTTTTCTCGATCTGGTTCCTGATAAAAAGTACACCATTGATATGTTCAATACAGCCATCATCAAGGATGACAGCCGCTGTATCCGTTGCCAGCGTTGCGTGCGCACCTGCGAAGAACTTCAAAGTGTAAGTGCACTGGGTGTTGCCTTTAAAGGCAACAAGATGAAAATATCCACCTTTTTTGAACATTCATTGTTTGAGGTTGTATGCACCAATTGCGGTCAATGCGTTAACCGTTGCCCGACAGGTGCTTTGATTGAACGCAATTATATCGACCAGGTATGGGATGCGATTTATGATCCGAACAAACATGTAGTTGTTCAAACAGCCCCTGCAGTCCGCGTTGCACTCGGCGAAGCGTTGGGCATGGCAACGGGCAAGATCGTTACAGGAAAAATGGTTGCTGCACTTAGGAGACTGGGATTCAATTCCGTTTTGGACACCGATTTCACCGCCGACCTTACCATCATTGAAGAGGGACACGAACTGCTTACACGACTTAAGAGAGCATTGGTAGACAAAGATCCAACTGTTTCGTTACCGATGGCTACCTCCTGTTCTCCAGGGTGGATTAAATTTATTGAACACACCTTCCCTGAGTACCTGCCAAATTTATCGACATGCAAATCACCACAGCAAATGTTTGGCGCATTGGCAAAGACCTACTACGCTCAAAAACGCAAGCTTGACCCCAAAAACATTGTTTCGGTCTCCATTATGCCTTGCACAGCTAAGAAATTCGAAGCCAATCGACCCGAAATGCGCTCCAGTGGTTACAAAGATGTTGATTATGTATTAACTACCCGCGAACTTGGGATCATGATCAAACAAGCAGGTTTGGATTTTGAAGCCCTGCCCGAAGAGAAATATGACAGTTTCATGGGAACATCTTCCGGTGCAGCAGTCATCTTCGGGTCAACCGGAGGAGTTATGGAAGCTGCTTTACGCACAGCCTATGAGCTCGTGACAGGACGTGTGGTTCCATTCGACGGACTGAACATTGTACCAGTCCGCGGAACAGAGGACGAGGTTCGTGAAGCCACCATAAAAATAGAAAATGTAAAACCAGAATGGAGCTTCCTGGAAGGCGTAGAATTAAAATGTGCCGTTGCCAATGGGCTGGCACACGCCAAAACATTGATGCAGAATGTCAGAGATGGTAAAGCTACCTATCACTTTATTGAAGTGATGGCCTGTCCGGGAGGTTGCCTGGGTGGAGGGGGCCAACCAATTCCGACCAACAAAGAGATCCGAACAAAACGTAAAATGGCTATTTACGAAGAAGATATGGGAATGCCGATCCGTAAATCTCATGAGAACCCTGAAATTGCAGAAATCTACAAAGAATTCCTCGAAAAACCACTGGGTCACAAATCCCATGAATTACTGCACACACACTACACACCTCGAAAGAGATACTAAACATCACTTCCCTCAAAAGGCCGCCCGGATGGTGGCCTTTTTTTTTGCAAAAAAAAACTGCCGGTAATCAGCCGGCAGTTTCGCGCACATTACTAACAAACTGTATGTATAAAGAACGGGTATGATTTAGCGTTTGATGATTCAGCCTTTTGTTTTCTTGGTTGATGTATTATCTGGCGGAACAGGAGGAGGTGGTGGCGGAACTGAAGGATGATTATCCATCCGGTCGTGCTGTATGCGAATATTTTTGTTTCGCGGCATCCTTGCTTGGTCCCGGATAATGATGACCCGCTCATTTTTTTCAAACAAAGGAGCATCATTCAGATCAATGATGATCCTTTTGCCACCTTTCCGATCCTTGATGGAATAACTTACCACCCGATCCATAGGAATATCACCCAAAACATCATTCAATGTTTGACGATCGCCGCCCGATCGGATTACTCTCCGTTCCAGTCCCGGGCCTCTTTGCTCCCAAAAGCAATCCTCCATGATTTGTCCAGGAGCTATCCCTTCCAATTCAATCTCATCCAGATCTTCCAGACCCGGGCACTCTGGTCGCGACGGCATCTCCATCGTCGTGTCAATCACGGTCATTGCACCGTTGTCGTCACTGATAATTTTTACTACGATTTTTTTGTGTGGTTCCTGTTTGGCTGGTTCCTGTTTAGCTGGTTCCTGTTTAGCTGATTCCTGCGAAAATACAGGCCTCGTGACAAAAATGGCCAGGATGGCCATTGCACCAAAAGTGATGGCAATTTTGAATTTTAATGATTTCGTTTTCATGGGGTCCTCCTGCGTTAGGTTGTTGCTTGCAAAACTAAGTCTAGTAAGTGGCTGAAAATGTTAATAAATCGTTAAAGTTGGTTAATGAAAAGTTAATCTTGAGAAATGGCCATTTCCTTTACTTATTTTTGTAGCATGAATAAAAGGACATTATATATCCTCATCGTGAGCATCTGCATCTCTCTTTTGGGGATCATTATAGTTCAATTCTTCTGGATACGGAATGCTTTCCAGGTCAAAGAGTCACAGTTTGAACGCAGTGTAAACGATGCCCTCGGCAGTGTGGTGAACAAAATCGAAACCCGGGAAAACATGTACTTTATCAGCCGGAATTTTGAAGGTGACAGCATCATGCGGATTGTAAAAGCATTTACGAAAGATACAACGCAGGGTATAAAAGAAAGGCTGGATTCCCTGCTTGCACTCAATGAAATGCCTGTTACGAAAAAGATGCTACCTCCTCCCCCGCCACCTCCTCCCAATATTCAACGTCGAATGCCACCTGCAAGCGTTATCCACTATTCATACCAATACAACGTGATCCCCATCCAGGAAGGTCTCGATTCAGTTACTGTCAGAATGGAAGAATTTTACCAGGAGATGCCTGTAAACGAGATGAATGAATTCAATTTTGAATGGAATGATCAGATGGGCCGGATAGACTCACTTATGGATATAAATGCCCCTGAATCCGGTGTGCTGCCAGATAAAAAAGGAGCTGATAGCGAAAATTTTGAAGGGGGTCAAATAATAATTGAAGCTCCGGGTTTAAATGGCTCACCAACAGTTAGATACCTTGTTCCACAAACCCTCTACCCCCGTCCAAAGCAACCTCAGAACCAGGGTAAAAGAAACAGGAACCACCTCAGGGAAAATAAAATGCAAAAACTGGATAACAAAGCCAGGAAAATACAGGACCTTATTAAACAAATGGCTATCGCCATAGAAACAAAGCCAGCCCCAATTCAGCAAAGGATCAATAAAAAAAGTTTGCAGGCAAGCCTGAGCAAGTCCTTTTCGGATAAAGGAATTAATCTGCCATTCGATTTTGCAGTCTATTCTCCCTCAAACGACACCAACCACATTCCCATTCGTTCGGCAGGTTTTAAAAGTGCCTATGAACAAACCGAACACCGCGTTTCGCTCTTTCCCAATGATCTTTTCCAAAAGCCTGATTTACTCCTCGTTCATTTTGCAGGGCAAAAAACCCATGTACTGAAATCTTTGTCCCTGCTCCTGGTTGGCTCCATCCTGTTCACACTGATCATCATCCTATCATCAGGCGCCAGCATCGTCGTCATGATCCGCCAAAAGAAAATTTCGGATATCAAAACAGACTTCATCAACAACATGACCCATGAATTCAAAACACCCATCGCAACCATCTCAATTGCAGCCGACTCCATTACCAATCCGAAGGTGATCTCTGAACCAGAAACCATCAGGAATTTCACCCGGATTATAAAAGAAGAAAACAACCGCATGAACACAAGGGTTGAGCAGGTATTACAAATGGCGCTGCTCGACAGCCGTGAATTTAATCTTCGGCCCGTCCTTGTTGATATGAACCACCTTATTGAAAAAGTCGTTTCACACTATCGTTTGCAAATTGAAAAACGCGAAGGGGCCATCACCACTAAACTTGAGGCTGAACATTCCCTGGCTGAAGTGGATGAGGATCATATACGAAACGTGCTGCTCAACCTTTTGGATAACGCGAATAAATATTCCATCATAAAACCGGAAATTGAAGTTTTCTCATTCAACCGTTCGGGTAAATATCACTTCGGTGTACAGGATCGGGGAATGGGTATGAGCCACGATGCACAACGTCGGGTATTTGACAAGTTTTTCAGGGTGACCTCGGGCAACATCCACAATATCAAAGGTTTTGGACTGGGACTCAGCTACGTCAAAGCCATTGTCCTTGCACACCATGGAGATATTTCTATTCAAAGTGAACTGGGGAAAGGAAGCCGGTTTGAAATCAGTTTGCCAGCCATTACGGAACAGCAGGAAGAATCAGAATAGCCGATTAATCAATGAAAATGAATCACCAATAGTAACAGGAGGCCGATATGGATCAAAAAATTAAGATATTGCTGGTCGAAGATGATCCCAACTTCGGATCGATCATGAAGTCCTATCTGGAGTTAAATGATTTTGAAGTAGTTTTAAAAGCCGATGGGAAGCAAGGATTATCAGCTTTTAAATCAGAACTTTTTGACATTTGCATCCTGGATGTGATGATGCCTGAGATGGATGGTTTCACCCTGGCAAAAGAGATCAAAAAATCAAACAGCATAGTACCTTTTATCTTTTTGACAGCCAAATCATTAAAAGAGGATATGCTTGAAGGATTCAGAACGGGGGCTGATGATTATATTACAAAACCGTTTGACTCGGAGGTTCTGCTCTTTAAATTGCATGCGATCCTTAAGCGCAATCACCAACGCAATGAGGTTGAACCCGATTTAAATGAGATGATGGTTGGAACATTGTTATTCAACTACAACCTCCGCTCCATAAAGCATGAAAACCTGACCTACACCCTATCCCCGAAGGAGGCAAGCCTGCTGAAAATGCTATGCACGGCCAAAGATGGAATTTTATTGCGGAAGGATGCCCTTGAGAAGATATGGGGCACAGACAATTATTTCAATGGCCGCAGCATGGATGTTTTTATTGCCCGCCTGCGAAAATGCCTGAAAGTCGACCCCTCTATTGAGATTGCCAATATCCACGGCAATGGATTCAGGCTAATCCGGCCAAATTAAGGTTACCCCGGTTTTCGGCAAGACATACCAGCAATGGCTGAATCACAGACATGTTAAATTAAATTGTTAATTTTTTAACAAGGTTAATTAAATAACAATAAGAATTTGTAATTTTGCCATGCAGAATTTGCCGACGCATAATACGGATGATTTTCAACACACTATCCGGGCCCGAAATACTACTGACTTCATAACTTTGAAACAATAACACAGTCTATGGAAAAGATTAAATCATTGGCCGATTTAAAGAAAATGCAGGAGACACTTCGTGTAAAAAACAAGGTGGGGGAAATGAGCACTGACACCGATTCCCTGATCCTGGTCAAGGTTGCCATGGCCACCTGCGGGATCGCCTCCGGAGCCAGAGAGGTCATGGAGGTATTCATTGAAGAGTTCGCCAAACGCAACATCAATGCATCGGTTAAGCAGACTGGCTGTATGGGCTATTGCTATGCAGAACCCACCATTGAGATTACAAAACCAGGGAACGAACCGATCACCTTTGGATATGTTGATTTAAAGAAAGCGATCAGGATCATCGACAAATACGTTCTGAACAACGAACTGGTTGACGGGATCATCCCGGTAAATTATGAAACCATTGATCATAAATAAAAGCGGAAATAATCAAATGGCAAAAATTAAATATCATATGCTTGTTTGCGGCGGGACCAGTTGTCACGCTTCAAATAGCGAAGATATCCTGAAAAATCTTCAGGATCTGATAAAAATAAAGGGGTTGGATACTGATGTTCAGGCGATTAAGACCGGCTGTTTTGGATTTTGTGACAAGGGCCCCATTGTAAAAATGATGCCTGACAATACTTTTTACATCCAGGTGAAACCGGAGGATTGTGCTGAAATAATTGAAGAACATATTATCAAAGGAAAAAAGGTAGACCGTCTGTTATACCAGGGTACTGCGTCAAAAGAAAACCTAAGTAATTCCAATAACACGGGTCCTCACAAAAAACAGATCCGGATTGCTTTACGGAATTGTGGTGTCATCAACCCCGAAAATATCGAAGAATATATCGCCAGGAATGGATACCAGGCGCTGGGTAAAGTACTTACTGAACTCACACCCGAAGCCACCATTGAAATCATGAAGAAATCGGGACTTCGGGGCCGGGGTGGCGGTGGATTCCCCACCGGATTAAAATGGGAAATCACGCGTGCAGTGAAGGCCGACCAGAAATATGTTGTTTGCAACGCCGATGAAGGCGACCCGGGGGCCTTTATGGACCGCTCGGTTCTTGAAGGCGACCCACATACCGTGCTTGAAGCCATGGCCATCAATGGTTATTGCACAGGCGCTGACAAAGGGGTCATCTATATCCGTGCAGAATATCCGCTGGCGGTGGAACGATTGAAAATCGCCATGAAACAGGCCAGGGAGTACGGATTGCTTGGACAAGACATTTTAGGAACAGGATTCAACTTCGACATTGAAATCCGGTATGGCGCCGGTGCTTTTGTTTGCGGCGAGGAGACCGCTTTAATCCATTCGATGGAAGGACTGAGGGGCGAACCTACGGTAAAGCCGCCTTTCCCCTCCGAATCGGGGTTCCTTGGCAAGCCGACCAATGTGAACAACGTGGAGACCTATGCCAATATTCCGGCCATCATTAACAAAGGCGCCGACTGGTTTGCAAGCATCGGCACTGAGAAGTCAAAGGGGACAAAGGTATTTGCATTGGCTGGTAAAATCAACAATGTCGGCCTCATTGAAGTTCCCATGGGCATTACGCTGCGGGAGGTGATTTTTGAGATCGGCGGCGGGATAAAAAACGGTCGTACATTCAAAGCCGTTCAAACCGGCGGACCATCGGGCGGCATGCTTACTGAAAAGGACCTGGATACTCCCATTGATTACGACAACCTCATTGCAGCTGGTTCTATGATGGGGTCAGGCGGCATGATTGTCATGGATGAGGATGACTGCATGGTGGCCATGGCAAAATTTTACCTTGAATTTACAGTTGAAGAATCCTGCGGCAAATGCTCTCCTTGCAGGATCGGGAACAAGCGGTTGTATGAAATGCTTGAAAAGGTTACCCAGGGTCATGCTGTCATGGACGACCTCGATAAATTACGCAATCTGAGTCATGTGATCAAAGACACTTCGCTTTGCGGCCTTGGACAGACCTCCCCCAACCCGGTTCTCTCATCCATGGATAATTTTTACCATGAATACCTGGAACATGTAGGAAATAAAAAATGCCGGGCCGGAAGTTGCAAATCTCTGATGCAATACATCATCAATGCTGAAAACTGTATCGGATGTACGCTGTGTGCCAGAAATTGTCCTGTCGATGCCATTGCCGGCGAACGGAAGCAGGCACATGTGATTGACCAGGAAAAGTGCATTAAATGCGGCGCTTGTATGGAGAAATGTAAATTCAATGCGATTTTTATAAATTAACCAGGAGGATTACATGGAAATGGTAAAACTGACCATTGACGGAAAACCTGTCGAAGTCGAAAACGATACAACGATTTTAAAAGCAGCCAAGACAATTGGCATAGATATACCTACCCTTTGCTACTTTCAACTAAAAGACATGAACATTGAAAACCGCCCGGGCGGATGCCGCATTTGTGTGGTTGAAGTCGTCGGTCGGCGAAATCTCGCTCCAGCTTGTTCTACCAATGTAGCAAAGGATATGGTTGTTAACACCCACTCAATAAGGGTATTGAACGCGCGCCGTACTGTTCTGGAGTTAATTCTCTCCGATCATCCTGCCGAATGTCTGACCTGTGCCAAATCGGGCTATTGCGAGCTCCAGACCATGGCACAGCAACTTGGCGTACGCGAATTACCCTTTCAGGGAGCGCAGTCGACTTATCGTAAAGATACATCGCCTGCAATCATCAGGGATGTTGACAAATGCATCATGTGCAGGCGGTGCGAAATGATGTGTAATGATGTACAGACGGTAGGTGCGCTTTCTGCCGTCAACAGAGGGTTTATGGCAGTGGTAGCTCCGGCATTCGAAATGAATCTCGAGAAATCTCCCTGTACTTACTGCGGACAATGTGTATCTGTTTGTCCTACCGGTGCCCTGACCGAAGTTGACCACTCGCGCAACGTGATTAATTCACTCGCTGATCCTACGAAAACAGTTGTTGTTCAGACAGCACCTGCCGTCCGCGCCGCACTTGGCGAAGAATTTGGCCTTGCGCCAGGCACCCTCGTAACGGGTAAGATGGTCGCAGCACTCAGACGACTAGGTTTTAACTACGTGTTCGACACCGATTTTGCTGCCGACCTGACTATCATGGAAGAAGGAAGCGAATTACTCGACCGCCTTACCCGTTACCTCAAGGGTGATCAAAGTGTAAAATTACCCATTCTCACATCCTGTTGCCCGGGATGGGTAAACTTCTTTGAGCACAATTTCCCCGACCTGATGGATGTTCCCTCCACAGCAAAATCGCCCCAGCAAATGTTCGGCCCGATCGCGAAGGAATATTTCGGAAAAAAACTGGGGATTGAACGCAAAAACATGATCGTAGTTTCGATCATGCCTTGCCTGGCGAAGAAATATGAGTGCCAGCGGGATGAGTTTAAGGTGAACGGGGATCCCGATGTAAATTTCTCCCTGTCAACACGCGAACTTGCCCATCTGATCAAACTGGCCAATATTGATTTCAACAGCCTGCCTGATGAGGATTTCGACAATCCGCTGGGGGCTTCAACCGGCGCTGCCGCGATCTTTGCAAATACGGGTGGTGTTATTGAAGCAGCCTGCCGCACAGCCTATGAACTGTATACCGGCAAGAAACTTGAAAAAGTGGAATTCGACGAATTACGCGGACTGGAGAGCATCCGCCATGCGACCCTCGATTTTAACGGATTACCCATTAACATCGGAATCGCTCATGGATTAGGCAATGCACGAAAACTCCTCGAAGATGTTCGGGCCGGTAAAAGCCAGTTCCACGCCATCGAAATCATGGCATGCCCGGGTGGTTGCATCGGCGGGGGTGGTCAACCATTCCATCATGGTGATTCAGAGATCATTAAACAACGTGCGGCGGCTATTTACCGCGAAGATGCCGGCAAACCGATCCGCAAATCTCACGAGAATCCCTTTATCATTGAACTTTATAAAGAATTTTTAGGTAAACCGCTGGGAGAAAAATCACACCACCTGCTGCATACCCATTATTTTGACAAAAGCGCCGGGACGTTTGTAGACGAATGACCAATGACCAATGACCAATGACCAATGCCTATTGCCTATTGCCTATTGCCTAATGCCTATTGCCTATTGCCTATTGCCTATTGCCTATTGCCTATTGCCTATTGCCTATTGCCTATTGCCTATTGCCTATTGCCTATTGCCTATTGCCTAATACCGTTTTTGACTTTTAACTTTTTCATATGGCCAAGATAAAATTATCGGAAAGGAAGTTGCAGGAACTTAAGGAGGTTTGCAAATCCTTCAACAATGATAAAGGCGAGCTTATCAATGTTTTGCATAAAGCCCAGAGCATTTTCGGGTATCTTCCGGCCGAATTGCAGGAGGTAATTGCAAAGGAATTAAATGTTTCGGTGGCCCATGTTTATGGTGTGGTGACCTTCTATTCCTTTTTCACGATGACGCCAAAGGGGCAGCATCCCATTTCAATTTGCCTTGGAACAGCTTGTTATGTAAGGGGTGCTGAAAAGGTACTGGAAGAATTCAGGCGCGTTTTGAAAATCCAGGTTGGCGAAACAACCGCCGATGGGAAATTTTCACTCAGTTGTCTTCGTTGCGTGGGCGCCTGTGGCCTGGCTCCGGTTGTGCTGGTCGGAGAAAAGGTTTATGGCCGTGTTTCTCCCGATGGAGTAAAAGATATTGTTGCTGAATACAACAATTAGCAGCTTATGTTTTTTGGTTAATACTAGGTTGCGCAGCCTGTTGGATTAATTTCCGACAGGCTTTTTTTCTATTGTCAGAAGATTAAGGTGGCCCTGTTTATCATGAACGCCAAAGGTGGCAAAATTGAAGAACCCTCCGCAGGCAACAGGGAATGCACTCGCGGGGACTCAACTTCGCCTTGATTAATTTAAATATTTATTGGTATTTCGCCTTGATTAAACTAATTATCATACCTAATTTTGCTTTGATAAAATGAAATGTTTAGAAAGAAGGTTAACTGATCACGATGAAAAGGCATATTGACAAGGCACTGGCAGAATGGAAATTGAACCAATCAAGAAAAGTGTTGTTACTTAGGGGAGCAAGGCAGGTGGGCAAAACATGGTCGGTTCGGAATCTGGGAAAAGGGTTCAGTTATTTTCTGGAGATTAACTTTGAGTCGGCAAGGGAGATACACCAGTTTTTCACCCATGATCTCGATCCGGAAGAGATTTGTCGAAATTTGTCGGCCTATTACAATGTGCCTATAACCGACGGGGATACGCTTCTTTTCTTTGATGAAATACAAGCATGTATTCCGGCCATTTCCTCCCTGCGTTTTTTTTATGAAAAAAGGCCGGGCTTGCATCTTATTGCGGCAGGATCCTTACTTGAATTTGCATTGGAACAGTTGCCTTCATATGGCTTGGGAAGGATTGAACATTTGTTTTTGTTTCCCATGTCGTTTGATGAATATTTGCTGGCTGCAGGTCAGAGGGAGCTCCTTGAAATGAAGGCCGTAAGCAGTCCTGAAAAACCTTTGAACCCTGCAATTCATAACCGATTGAATACTCTGTTGAAAGAATTTCTTTATGTAGGCGGAATGCCGGAGGCCGTAAAGACATACATTCAATCGAAAGATTTACGAAAAATCAGCCATGTTTTAGATCAGTTTCTAAACGGGTTGATGGGAGATTTCGCCAAATACAAGTCAAGGGTCGCACTTTCCAGGCTCAGGGAGGTCTTTGATGCAGTGGTTTTTCAATCAGGCTGCAAATTCAACTTACACAAAGCATCACCTTCATCAAATTATTTTCAGATCAAAGAGGCGATAAATTTACTGGAGATGGCAGGATTGATTCACAAAGTCCATCACACATCGGCAGATGGGACACCACTTGGATCACAGATAAATTTATCGAAATTCAAGATCATCATGTTTGATCATGGGATTTACCAGCGAATTATGGGCCTGGATTTGTCGGACTATTTATTGGCAGACAGTTTCTCTGCTATCAATAAAGGAAATATTGCAGAGCAGTTTGCCGGAACTGAAATGATCAAATATGCAAATCCGGGAACACGGGATAACCTTTTTTACTGGCACCGCGAAACCAGGGGCAGCAATGCCGAAGTGGATTATCTGTTTCAGATCGGGACATCGATCAAACCAGTGGAGATAAAATCAGGAATGCAGGGTAAAATGCAAAGCCTTCAAGTTTTTTTAAAAGAGAAAAGAATCTCATCCGGGATAAGGGTTTCTATGGAAAACTTTGGACAATATGGTAATTTTCAAATCTATCCCTTATATGCGATACATGAACTTATGAGCGGAAATTCGAATTAAACCACCCTCCCCTTCTGGCGAGAATAGTTTAATTTTGATACCTTTGATGTCCATTCTGACTGGCATTTTGAAGAGGTCAAACATATTGCTGATGCGTGAACAAATTTCATTAAAGCTGTCTTTCCTCACCACATTCCTCCTGTGTGCGCTGGCGCTCAGCCTGTCCGCACAGCAGCGGCCCGACAGTTTGATGAACTTAGTTCAATCAGTTTCAGGAATGGAAAAATACAAGGCGTTGAGAGCCCTCGGAAAATTCTATAAAATGACCGATCTGCCGAAGTCGCTCGATTATGCCGGACAGCAAAGAAACCTGGCCATCGAAATGAAAAACAGGAAACTGGAAGCTGAAGCGATGAGTGACATGGCGATCCCCCTTACCATGATGCAGCAAAGCAAACGAGCCATCCTTCTGTTGCAGGAAAGTATCAGTATCTTTGATTTACTTGGCAATGAAGAGGGAAAAGCAATGGCCACGAATAATCTTGGAATTGTCTGGGCCCAATTCGGTTCCATGGAAAAATCACTTGCATGCTATTTGGATGTCATTCCCTATTACACCAAACAAGGAGAGATGAAAAACCTTGCCATGGTCTATATGAACCTGGGACTGAATTATGAAAATCTGAAAAAATATGACAAGGCGCTTTCGGCCGGATTAAAAGCCAAAGAAATTTTTGCTTCCATTAAAAATGAGCAGAAGATCAACGATGTCACTGTCAACATCGGCATCACCTGGCAATCGATGGGCCGGTTCAATGAAGCGCAAGCTTGTTTTGAAGATGCGCTGGCCTATTATAAAAAAAATCAAAATCTTTACGGCATGGCGGTGGTAACAACTAACCTTGCCAAAATGTACAAATCAAAAAAGGATTATCAGCGCGCCAGCGTCTGGTTTGAGAAGGCGCTTCCGCTCATCCGGTCTATCCACAATACGTGGGCCGAAGCCAATCTGTTTCTTGATCGGGCTGTTATGCAATATGGTGCCGGAAAATTTCAGGATGCACTCACCGACCTGGCAACAGCTTCGCATCTCAATGCACAGGTGGGCGACCCTGATCTGCAAACCCAGATTGCCCATACCTATTACCAGGTGTATGATACCCTCGGGCAAGATCGCCTGGCCCTCGACTATTATAAAAAATACACCCATCTTAACGATAGTTTACGCGCACAGCAAAAGACAAAGATGATCGAAGAGTTGACCATCGGATTTGAGACCGTGCAAAAGGAGGCAGAAAATCAACTTCTCAGGAAGGATGTCCGCGCTGCAAAGGTGCGCCAGTGGATCCTTATCGGATTTTTATCAGCCATCCTGCTGACAAGTATTCTGGTGATTACCTTGCTGACCCTGAAACGCCGGAATCTCCTTCTTAAAAAGCAACAGGCCGAGCAGGAGAAAAAGCTAAAGGAGGTTGAAGTAAAAGAGTTAGAATCAGCGAAACTTTTGCAGGATGTTCAACTTAAAGAGTTAGAATCAGCGAAACTATTACAGGAGGTTCAGCTTAAAAAGATAGAATCAGAGAAGCTTTTACAAGAGCTTCAATTTGCAAAAATGGAATCTGAGAAAAAACTGCAGGAAGATGTGCATGAAATGATTAGAGTAGAATTGCAGCTTAAAGAGCAGGACCTGGTATATCAGACCTTGTTGCGTATGGACCTTACACACATCAATCGCTCGATACAAGAAAAACTTTTGCCGTTTCAATTTAAATTTTCTGGTAAAAAAGACCAGGGTGATTTTATGCAGGTAATACAGGAAATCACCCGCGAAGCTGCCAAAGATCCCTTGGCCGACTTTGAAATCATGTTCACACAGATGCATGAATCATTCAATAAAAATCTACTGGCACGCTGTTCTTCACTTACTCAAACAGAATTCCAGGTTTGTGCCATGCTGCGCATCAACCTTTCAACCAAAGATATTGCCCGTATGCTGAATCTTTCTTTCTCAAGTATTGATATGACCCGCCACCGGATCAGACAAAAACTGGAACTTGACCCAAAAGAGAGCCTGACCTCCTTCCTGATCACGTTGTAACCATTTTTCATTCACCATTCTAAATATATCAACACACTGAATGTGTGATGATTGATATTAAAAGCCACTTTCCCAATAAATCATCTTTCGTTTTCTTTCAAATTTTCTTAACACGCTGTATTTCTGATATTTAATTATTGAAAAACAAGCTGACCTTTTGTTTTGACTTGTTGAATTTTTCATTTATATTACTGATAATCTGTATTATAAAATAATTTGAAAGAATATAAAAGATTTTTGACTGTTTGAGGCCTTGACTTGCAGGTTGACCGGGTCTACATTTGTTGCCCACCAAAAGCACGCAATATGCAAACCTGCCAACCTGAAAAACTCAAGATTCTTATCGCCCGGAAGCGGGGAACCGATACCCGCGATATTTCATTGATCCTCGGGCGAAGCGATATCGAGATGCTGATGGCCGACAACGGGCAGGAGGCAATCAGGATATTCATATCCCATCCTGAAATCAAAATGGTACTGATCAATTCTGACCTGCCCATGATGAATGGATTTGATGCCACCTATAAGATCAGGGAGACAGATAAGGATATTCCGATCATCCTGCTGGTGAACTACAGCAATCGTGATTCCCTCCACCTCGCTACCCTGGTCGGTTGCAGCCAGGTATTGCAAAGCCCGGTTGATCCCGAAGCGTTCGAACATCTGATTACCAAGTACCTTCATCGCCATCATCCCAATCATATATGTCTCCAAACAGAAAATCAGTAACACTTAAAAATAAGCATTATGAAAACAAACAAAAAGTTATGGAAATCAATCGCATCAGCATTGATGCTGCTGGTATTGATAGTAATGGTCACGGTATCGTGTAAAAAGAAGGACGATGAACCCACCCCTCCTGTACCGCCGGTTCCACCAACGCCTGAAGTGCACGATGTATTTCAGAATAAGCCGATCCACATGATGTCGGATTACGAAATGGCGAATAAGCTTGATTTCCCAGGCCACATTATCAATCGGCTGGGAAATGGTTTAGTTGGCGGCGAAGATCCTGAGATACCAAATCCTTTTAAAAAAATAGGCAAAACACTTTGGGAAATTTATGATTACAAACACACGGAGATGCGATTTGACCAGGTCATGGGTGGAATTAAACAAATCGAGGGACAGCTAACCCAATTGCAGGCACAAATGAATGCCATGGCAATAGAAATCAAAATATCTACAGATTTGTTAATAAATTTCATGACAAATTCCGAGATAAATGCTGACCTGAAAAGCATTGCAGGTGTGATGGATTCGACAACAGTGATGAGTTTTGGTTTTTATACTAAAGCAGCCAAAACTTTCCAGAACAAGAATCCCAAAACAAAGACTGATTCAGCGACATTTAAAAATGACACAACAGGTCTCCATCTCTTTGTCAGCGCTGTTCTTGACAAGTCCGCAAACTATAATGTATTAGGCTATTCGTCAGGGCTCAACAGCGTAATTTCATCTAATACCGGCCCCACTGCAACATATGGAATGGTAGCTTTTGTTAATGAAATCATTTCACTCACCGCCTTGAAGCATTTAAGTGATACTGCTTCAATGATGCATTGCTATATGTTGCTGGAAAGTTATTTTTTACAAGTAGTCAATGCCCAGTTTCAATGTGCATTGGTGTATTCAAATGCATGTAATTATCGCGATAATACTGGTGCTTTGGCCCAAAGTTATTATACCGGCCAATTTCAGACTCAAATAACGCAGGAGGTTGCCGCTTTTCAATACGCAGTTGATCATATGGTCCTGAACCTGAGCGATTACCGTACTATGAACAATATGATAGCCGACCAACCATTCATATGGTCGGGTCTGGCCCCTGACTTCCTATTCCCCCATGTCCTGGCACGGTCTCAGTTTATTACAAATTTAATTTATGATGCGCTTGGGTTATCCTATCCTGTGATGTGCGGAAGAATTATAACCCCGAATAACTATACGTGTGGATCAGGTTCCGTGGTAAATACTATTTCGCTGAATATAGGCGGGAATGCGATGACTTCGAATGCAGAGCGTTCAGCCTCCGGAGAGTCGGGCCTCCTGAGCCAGTTCCCTTATACCACATGGCAGGAGGGTGACCCGGCCATTTGTTCACCCGATAACCTTTGGAATGTATATCGTTTTGGAACACAGGGGCAGCCTAATCCCAGCTGGCCCACGCAAGCCGTTACAGGCACGCTGATCGATAATGGGATTAATTTACCATGGTTTCATACCAGTCCCATTTCCGGAAAAATCACTACGCTTTATTACAATCCTGTTTGGCCAGACTCAACTTCTATAACAAAAACTAGTAGGTGTAACATGCAGTTCGGCTATTTTTCAGCACGCTGGAACTGGGGATTTCCTTATGTTTCACTTGCTCAACCTCACTATTACAGGCCGGATTATCTGGATTATAAAGGAGAGAACAGCGGTCTGGATGCAGCAAAGGTTCCTTTACCGGCCTGTTTTACAACCAATTCCGAAAAAAACGTTTACCCACATAACATTTCAGGTTGGTATAATAATCACAATAATTTAAGTGATTTTGGAGTAAATTCCACTGGCATCTCGACATCAAATTATTTTGCCGCTAGTGATATTCAGTACAGATCAATTCAGATCAGCAGTTCATTGCCTGGAACTTCCGGTTCGGTGGCTGCATGGTGCTACCTCAAAGCCTATGTATATTCTCAAGATGCCGGTGTCGTTTCTATCTATGCCGGGACCAATTTAGATCAAATTGTCCTGGCTGGTATTGATGCAACTTCTGTTCCTGGGAACGTAGTGAGCATAAAAGAAAATGCCCCGGCAGGTAGCTGGTTGAACGGGTCTGGATCAACCCTTTTAAACGTCAATGGCAAATACAATCCAGCATTCATGTATTATTTACAAACATACAACGGTCATTCCTACACATTTCAATTTGAGATGGTTCCATTTTATCAGGTTGTTTATGGTGGCACTTATAGTCTTACCAAATAACATTATGTGGGCTGATCATATCCATTTTTGATCCTTGACACTACTCCGGGCCTCAAATGAGGCCCGGAGTTTATATTCAATTTATTCAAGGTGGAAGACTGAATGGTAAAAAAATCAACATTGCTTGTGTTTCATGCCTTCAATAAAGGAAATATTGAGGTGCAGTTTGCCAGAGCTGAAATGATCAAATATGGAAACCCGTGAACACGGTTATCTGGGTGTCGCCAGCATGGGAATGGGTTTCACAGTAGGAACAACAAAATTAATAAATTCACCTTCCAGGCTTTAAACCTTGAAGGTGAATTTATTAATTTTGATACCTTTGATGTCCATTCTGACTGGCATTTTGAAGAGGTCAAACATGTTGCTGATGCGTGAACAAATTTTATTAAAGCTGTCTTTCCTCACCACATTCCTCCTGTGTGCGATGGCGCTCAGCCTGCCCGCGCAAAAGCCGCCAGATAGTTTGCTGAATATTGTGCGTAACTCATCAGGTGAAGCCAGGTTTAAAGCGCTCAAAGCGCTGGGGAAATACTACAAGCCATCAGATCCGGCAAAATCAATCGAATATGCCGGCGAGGCGAGGAAACAGGCCAGGGTTATGAACGACCGCAGCCTGGAGGCGGATGCCATGAATGATATGGCCATCCTGATGCTGATGATGCAGCAAAACAGGCAGGCGGTTCTACTGCTGCAGGAAAGTATCCGGATTTATGACTCGCTGAATGATGGGGAGGGCATGGCAAAGGTGACCAACAACCTCGGGATCGCCTGGTCGCAGATTGGTTCGTTTGAAAATTCTCTGACCTGCTACAATCGGGCGCTCAAATGGTATACGAAAACAAAAGATCTACCGAAACAGGCTCGCGTGTACATGAGCCTGGGACTGGTTTATGAACAACTCATGAAATTCGACCAGGCATTAAGTGCGCATCAAAAAGCATTGGAGATTTTTGCAGGAGAAAATGATGAACAGATGATGGCTGATGCAGGGGTGAACCTGGGTGTTGCCTTTAAATCAATCGGAAATTTCACCCAGGCGGAGTATCATCTCAAGAAATCACTCGGGTTTTACAAGCAGCATCATAACATTTTTGGTATGGCAGTGACTACCAGTAACCTGGCCCAGCTTTGTAAGGCGAAGGGTGATTTTAAGAATGCGTTTGACTGGTACCGTAAAGCCCTGCCGATGATCAGGCAAATCAACAATACCTGGGCTGAAGCCGGAGTTTACCTCGACCTGGCCGAAATTCATTTTGAAAGAGCCCAGTGGAATGAAGCACTCAGCAACCTCACTGCCGCTGATAAGCTTATTGCGCCCGAAAACGATCCGGGTTTGCAATCTCAGATTTTCCTCCTTTACAGCCGTGTGTATGACACCTTGCAGCAAAATCGGCTTGCATTGAATTTCTTCAAACGACACACTGCACTGAAAGACACCCTGGCGTCGGCAGAAAAAACAAAGGCCATCGAAGAGCTGAACATCCGGTATGAAACAGAAAAAATGTCTGCTGAAAATGAATTGCTGAGAGCAGATATCCAGGTTCATAAATTCCGGCAGTGGATGCTTTTTGCATTTGCACTTACCGCATTGTTGACTGCCATTTTTATAACCGGCATTTTTATCCGTAAAAGAAAACAACTTATTCTCAATAAAATAAAATCAGAACAGGATGCCATGAAGGCAAAAGAGGACATGATGAAGTTGAGTCATGAACTTACCGCCAAGGCCCTGCATATGGCCGGCGGCGCGGAGAAAAAAGCAGTATTTGCCGAAAAACTCATCGCGCTTGTCCCGTTTATCAACCAAGAAGGTCAAACTGTTTTGCAAAGCCTGGTCGACGAATTTAACAACCCGATCGATGACAATCTTTGGGAAGAAGTTGAAAAATATTTCGAAAAAATGCATCCCGCCTTCCTGGCAAAGCTGCTTGCCCGTTTCCCTGATTTGACACCCAACGACCGGAAAATATGCTCCATGATCAGACTTAACCTCTCAACCAAAGAGATCGCCCTTATGCTCAACCGGAGTTCACGGACCATTGAGTCTTCCAAATACCAGATCAAAAAGAAACTGAACCTTGGAGATGACCAAAATCTCACCAATTTTCTTATCTCATTGTAATTCTGATTATTACACTTTTTCGTAAACTCACCCAGTAGTTTTCAAGTACGCTTTTTCCCGAACCTGTCCAATTTTCAGTAGGTTTTCAGTACCCTGGAATTAGGACATTGGCCATGCCCTGAGCTATCATTGCAGCATGGAACCCAACGACAACTCCCTTCCCTTATCTTCCCGGCTGCCCGACCAGGAGACAAACGACTTTACTTCATCATGGGATGAAGAACGCTTAAGTGACGACCAGGAAGGCGAAAAGGATGATTTTACGAAAATATTGAACCGATTTGCCGAACTGGCCCGGATGGAGGGGCGTGTTTACAGGAAGTTGATTGAGGAGGTGAAGATGGAGAAAAGAAAGAGTGAAGAGTCAATGTAAAAAGAAAAATGAACATCAATAAATCCAAATAACCTAATAAACGAGAATTATGTAAACAATCTTTCCGGCAAAGGGAGACCAGGCGGCGAAAAAAGAACAAGGGAAATAATTAATTTAATAATTCAAAAATATGAAAAGAAATCTATGTTTTATGCTGGTAATTTGTTTTCTGACAGGGATGTTGGAGACCCAGGCCTGCACCATCTTCCGTATGAAAGCCAAAGACGGGAACATCACCATCACCCGGTCGATGGAGTTCGGGGTAAACCTCGGCTATGACCTTATCGTGGTCCCGAAAAATAAACAGTTCGTCAGTCCATCGCCTGTAAGCAAGGCAGGAATTAAATGGACAACCCTGAACGGATATGTAGGTGTTGCCAACATGGGGATGGAGTTCGGCGTGAGTGACGGGATGAACGAGAAAGGTCTCTCGGTAAGTGTGCTCTGGTACGAAAGCGATATGCAGTACCAGACCGTCGCCCCGGCCGACAGCAGCATCGCCCTGGCACAGGCGATGTATTCTGACTGGGTGCTGGGCAATTTCTCAACGGTTGATGAAGTGCGGCTGGCTACTTCAAAGGTCAAGGTGTTTTTCTATTCCGACCCCACAAAAATGAAAATGGCGCTCACCGTCCATTTCATCGTATACGACGCCAATGGTGGTTGTATTGTTATAGAATATGACAAAGGGCAGTGTAATATTTACGACAACCCGCTGGGTATCATGACCAACTCTCCTTCCCTGCCATGGCACTTCACCAACCTGCGCCAGTATATCGGGATGGCCAATGTCAACCCCATACAGGTCAAGGCGGGCGGTTTTGACTTCAGCCCGACCGGTCATGGCGACGGCATGCTTGGTATTCCCGGCGACTACACACCACCCAGCCGGTTTGTGCGACTGGCCATGTTCGAGCAATTCGTCACCCGCCAGCCCGATGCTGCCTCCAACCTCAACCTCTCCCAGCATGTGATCAACACCTTTTCCATCCCCTTCGGCATCATCGTTGATAAGGATGCCAACGGAAATATTGTATCAAACGAATCAACCCAGTGGGTCACCTTCCGCGATCTGACCAACCGGCAATTCTACTTCAAAACCTACGAGAATCCAACCCTCCGGATGATCGACCTCAAGAGCCTTGATTTCTCAGCAAAAGAGATCCGACGGATATCAATGTACGGAACCAGGCAATCAATTATTGATATCACAAAATAAAATCTGACATTAACAATAAACCTATCAAGATGAAAAAGTCATCCGCCACCTCAAAAAAAATAAAACAAGCAACATGCTGTTTTCTTTTCATGGTGATTTTGTTCTGTTCTTTTCCGGTATTAAGTTCCGCTGGTGAAGTGCCCGAGGTGATCTATTTCAACGGCAAGATTATCACCCTCGACAAGTCGAACAGGATCGTGGAGGCTGTGGCAATCTTGAATGGGAAATTTATAGCCGCCGGAACCAATGGAGAGATCAGAAGACTGGCCGGCTCCAACACAAAATTGATCGATCTGCAGCAGAAAACGGTCACTCCGGGCTTTATCGATGCGCACACCCATCCCGTGGAGACGATGTATCTTACGACCGACTTTGTAAACTGCCGCTACCCGGGGGTACCTTCGGTAAAACAGGCGCTCCGAAACATGACCGATTCGGTGAAAACGGCCAAAAAGGGGCAATGGATATTGGCGGCCTGCGTATCTGCCTCCCAGACCAAATTTGCAGAGAAGCGGATGCCTACCCTGGCCGAGTTGGATTCGATCAGTCCCGACAACCCTGTTGTGGTGCTCGACGGAACCCATCTTTTCGTGGTAAACAGCAAAGCCCTGGAGGTCATCGGAGTAAAAAAGGGGCAGACCAAACTCCCCCATGGCGGCGGGATCGGTCTCGACAGCAACGGCAATCCCAATGGCACCCTTACCGATGCCTTTGCCGACGTTCCTTCGGTACTTACGCCGGCACAGCTCGAGAGTTTCTTTACCACTGGTATCCAGAAATTCTGGAACAGCTACGGCTTCACTACGGTGATGGGAATTACACAGGCTGCTGTAGTTCCGGTAATACAAAAAGTTGCTTCGACCGGCTACAAGCCCAGTCTGCGTTACTCCATGTCGGTTTGGAAAGCCGCCAACGGCGAAGATATGCCCGAAGACCTTTCGGTATTCGCATTTCCGGCAGGCAGTAATACCGATTATTACCATTTCACCGGGATTAAAGCCTGGGTGGATGGCGAGAATGATGCACGCACCGGATTGATGTGCAGCCCCTACCTCGGCCACAAAGAGACCGATCCCGAGGGCGGACACGGCTCGCAGGTGACATCCGGTGACCAGGCGATGCGTCTGGCGAAGATCGCCCAGAAAAACGGGGTGATCTGCATGCTGCACTGCTCGGGCGACAAGGCGATGGCCATCGGCATGACAACCTATGAAAACCTGTGTGCAGAGGGCAAGCCGAAAAACATCTTCAGAATAGAACATTTCGGCGTATTCCAGATGTACCAGAACCAGCTCGACAGGGCGGTGAAACTTCACACAGAGGGACTGCGCATCTCGGTTCAGCCTACCTGGCTTACGGTTCTGGTAAAATCCGACATCGAAGACATGGGCTATGAACGGGCCGCGACCGGCTTCCGTTTCCGAACGATGATACATGCGGGGCTTGAACCAGCCGGCAGCACCGATGTTACAGGGGTCTACCTCGAAAACACCAACCCCATGAAGGCCATCTATGCCACCGTTACAAGGAACAGCGATGCCGGAAAGTTTGAAGCGGACCAGGCGCTGACTGTCACCGAATCGCTGAAAATGTGGACCATCTGGGCCGCCAGATCCCTCGGGGAGGAGCAACTCAAGGGAACGATCGAACCCGGGAAGTATGCCGACATGACCGTGCTGTCGGATGACATCCTGACGATTGATCAGGAGAAGATCATCGAGATCAAAATAGAAAAGACCATCGTGGGAGGAATAATCGTCTATTCACGGAAATAATGATAATAAAACCTGAAACCTGAAACTATGAAAACCAAAAACCTATTAAATAAAATGCTGTCGGCGGGATTCCTGCTTTCACTGATAATTCTCGTTGCAATATCATGCAAGAAAAAGGATGACACACCTGAACCAACTTATAGTAAACCTCAAAGAACATTTCCGACGGATGTCTTTAAAACATCGCCATTAAAGATGATGTCTGATTATGAGATTTCAAATCATTACACATTTCCGGCCTGGCAGCACCGCAAATTTGGGAAGGCAATGGTTGGTCAGGAGGATGATCCCATCGTGCCTGAATGTATTAAAACCGTGGCTGAGAATTTGTCAAAGATAATGGATTATAAGGATAAGCAGCATAAGTTCCAGGAGATCGATGACCAGTTCAACGAACTTGACCAGCAACTTGGCATTCTCTCCGGGAATATAAACAATATGAATACCGTTCTCGGGATTGCCACTTCACAAATTGCGAATCTTATTGAGACCTCTACGCTCAATACCCAGGTCCAGAACGTCAATTCTGCATGGGGGGCGGGTGCGGCCACAAACGGGTTCATGTGGTACTCAGATGTCGCGGCCAATTGGGAAAAGGATTCCACCAACGCCACAAACATTGCTCAAATGAATAACGCCGCTGCAAATGTGGCGAATTATGCCAACATGATGTATAATGGGGCTATTCACCCTGGTGGGATGATCAATGTCATTAATGCGATGAATGAAGCAATTTGTCCGTCTGTGATTACGCCTGACTCGGTAAATGCTTTATACTGGTGCGCCAATCTGATCGTTCAGGAGGTGACGGCCAAAACCCAAATCACAACAGAGAAAGAGGCCATGGCGGCTTATTGCGGGCTGGAGGCCTATTTTTTACAGGTTTTAAACTACCAGGCAAAAGCTGCAGTTATGTATACCAACGCCTGCAATGTGATTGATTCAACAGGAGTCCTCGGCTATGCAAAGGTTTTCTGGGACAACACGTATGTGCCAGCCATTAAAAAAGAGGTCACTGTTTTTCTCCAGGCCACCGATTTTCTTATGCTGAACCTGAACGATTACCGGTCCCATGACAGGTTCGTTCGCGAAATGGATTATTTCAGCAATGGACTTGCCCCTGATATTATCTGGAGAAACGCCTTGGGCAGGGCGCAGTTCGTTGCCAATGAAATCTATTCCGGGCTAGGCTTCAGTTACCCTGTAATGTGCGGTACTATTACCACGCCAAAGAACTACAACATAAACCAGGCTGTCAATCAGATCACACTATCATTTAGTGCAATGGGCGGAAATTTCACCTTGAATGCCAAAACCAAGGAAAGCCAGATACCTTACACATACTGGACAGCAGGCAATCCTGCCACTATATCCTCGGATAACAATTGGAATATATACAAGATGGGTACATTAGGGCTACCGGACCCGGGCTGGAATTCGGAAATCCTCACCATCAAAAGCACAGGCGTCGATTATCCATGGAAGCATACAAGTCCGATAACAGGCAAAGTTAATGTGTATTGGTACAATCCGATGAATCCAATTGATTCCACCGCTACCCGGACAAGCACCAACACCATGCAGTTCGCCTATTTTTCCGCAAACTGGGGGTGGGGGTACTTCTACTGTTCCGACTACTCACAACCAAATGTATTTTCGGGTACCTTTTATCGTAATGAACTCTTCGACTCCAAGGAGAATTTTACGTTCGAAACCCCATTTACCTATACCACTAGCGGGACCGGGGATGGGTTTGGACACAAGGGGCTGTTCACCTACCCTTCCAATGAGCTTGGACTGATGGAATTGGGAGGAAATCTTGTGGAGACCAGCCATTATTACATGGCAGCAGATTTGCTATACTGCAATGTAAAGGCCGTGGCAGATCCTCCGACTTTGAAAGATTCAGATCTTCAGGCCTGGGTTTGTGCAACTTCAGCTTACGGGATGGCGGGCAGCGGAGGCAGCGACCTCTGGATAAGTGCAGGAGTCGGCCTGACCGTTACCGATGCAAGCAATCCCAAAGCATACTGCTCTGATGCCGATTTAATCAACAATGTACATTATAAGAATGCGGTCAATACCTGGAATTCAAATTTCGGGTACCTGTCTGGTTTGCAGAGAAATACAGAATACCAGCCAAACACCAGTTACGCTTACCAAACCTATAATTGCGGCTCCCCGGGCGCAAGCATCCAACTCTATACCAGCCTCCAGTTTATCTATACGGGATTCTACAATCTACCCACCAATCCATAGATGATGTAAACCAGTTATAATGAAACCATGAAAAAGCCATCCTCCGTCTTACAAAAATTCAGTTCTGAAGCCTGGTATTTTATTATCGGGATGGCGAGAACGATGCACGCACCGGATTGATGGGCAGCCCCTACCTGGGACACAAGGAGACCGATCCAGAGGGCGGTGAAACTTCACACAGAGGGACTGCGTATCTCGGTTCAGCCCACCTGGCTGACTGTGTTGGTAAAGTCCGATATCGAGGACATGGGCTATGAACGGGCCGCGACCATCACAAGGAACAGCGATAACGGGAAATTTGAACCCGGAAAGTATGCCGACATGACCGTACTTTCGGGCGATATATTCACCATGCCGGGCGACAGCATAATCCAAGTCGTACCCCTGAAAACCATCGTTGGTGGCCATGTTGTGTACGAACGAAAGAATTGACCATCAACATTGCTGCTTCAACCTGGAATAAACACTCACTTTGATCTCTCCAATTTAAAAGTCATCAGCAATTGTAAATTTTTATATTTGCAGAAAATGATTTAACTGCATATATAAATTGTTATCTTTGCAGAAGGATAAACTGTCAACCGTGGAGATAACCCGTTTCAAAGCAGGAAAATATAATAAACAATATGGCTATTCTAGCTTCTCGCCTGAACAGGTAAACCACGAATGGCTTGTAAGCGATGCAAAGGTAAATCGACTGTTGAATGATGCCACCAGAAAACTTGGCGAGTTGAATGCCTGTTCGATGATGATTCCGGATGTGGATTTTTTTATCAGGATGCACATTACAAAAGAGGCTACCCGGAGCAGCAGGATTGAGGGGACACAAACAAGTATGGAAGAGGCCATTCAGCATGCTGAATATATCAGCCCCGAAAAACGTGACGATTGGCAGGAAGTTCAAAACTACATTGAAGCAATGAATTATGCGATTGCTCAACTGGAGAAACTTCCAATAAGTACGCGCTTGCTAAAACAAACCCATGAAAAACTATTACAGGGCGTCAGGGGTAAATTCAAATTGCCCGGAGAGTTCCGTATCTCGCAAAACTGGATTGGGGGTGCTACACTGAATGATGCAGCATATATTCCGCCTCATCACAGTGAGGTACCAGAATTGATGAGTGACCTTGAAAAACTTTTGAACAATGAGGAATTGCAAGTACCACCGCTTATCCGCATTGGCATTGCACATTATCAATTTGAAACCATTCACCCTTTTCTTGATGGCAATGGCAGATTAGGGCGGCTGCTTATAACCCTTTATCTTGTGAGCAACAAGATTCTCAACAAACCTGCATTATATCTTTCCGATTATTTTGAACGAAATCGATTGCATTACTACGATAATCTGACCGCAGTGAGAACTCAGCATAACCTGGTGAAGTGGTTATCTTTCTTCCTCGTGGGAGTGCTGGAAACTGCCGAAAATTCAATTCAGACCTTTCATGAAATTCTGAAGCTGCGTATTGAATTGGAAGATAAAAGAATTATTACGCTTGGCAAAAAGGTTCCGCTTGCAATTCGACTGATACGATATTTATACACCAAGCCTATCATAGATGCAGCCGAAGTGGCGAAAGTTCTTGCCGTGAATATCTCAACCGCAAACCGTTTAATTCAGGACTTTGAGAACCTGAATATCCTATGCGAAAAAACCGGATTCAAGAGGAACCGAATCTTCGTTTTTGAACAGTATCTGCATTTGTTTGAACGATAGCTGTCCAAGGGCTGCTCATCACAGTCAAGGGTTTAGCTTCTGAATGGCCTCGATTGAGTTAAAAAAACTTCATGGTCACCTCTTTCAGAAATTTTTCTTCAAGGGTGCGGGTGATCCGGTGAACGACGGTACGGCGAAGTTCCAGTTCAACAGGCATGGTGGGATCCTGGTGGGCCGTGTTGATGTTTGTGCCAACCAGGAAGTGAATCTCATCACTTTCAAGCAGGAATCTTACGATTTCATCGGCCGGGCCTTTGCCCAGCATTTGGTTGTTGTTGTATTTCTTGAGCAGTTCGCTGACTTTACTCAGGGTCAGGATCCCTTCGGTGATCAGCTCAACCCCGTTCATGTGTGAAACAGGCGGCAATTCCATATCATACCTTACCTTGGAATCGATGATCTCCTCGCCCCATTCCCGGGCAACCATATCGGCCGTAGTAGCCCCGCAAATGATCTTCTTTCCTTCAAACTGTTTTAAAAGCGCTGTAAACATGGCGTCGATTGCAGAATCCTGCGGCGGACCAGAAAAAATCATCAGTTTACGGGGTTCACGAAAATAGATTACACCGCAGCTTATATCATCAAGGGGATGAAAACTGTCATTTTGGTTCGCCTTATTTACAACCCTGGTTCCCAATTTAACTGCTGAGATATCACCCTCCTCCCTGATAGACTCTTCAACAAATTTCTGAAGATTTTCAAGTCCCCATCCCATTTGCAGACGTTCACTTCCAAGGCCTGATTGCGTGACCCCATCGGAACAAAACACGATCCTGTCCTCTTTTTGTGGCTTGAATGTGGTGGTAAGCACCTCCCGTCCGACATTCCTTTCACCTTCAAGCACCACACAGTTCCACTCAGGTTCATATAGTTTTGATCCCCGTAAGATGAGCGTTTTCGGGTTTTCATATTCCAGGATGCGCACCTCTCCTTCGACATCAATTTCAATAACCGTAAAGGTCGAGTAGTTCATCTGTTTCATGCTGTCGACCGGCAGCGTTTTCATAATGATCTCAGTGATCTTCTGGATGCTTTTATGCTCCTGGGTGAAATTTACAGCCAGGGTGGCCGTAAGCGTTCCCAGCATATTGGCTTTAATTCCATGGCCCATTCCATCTGACAATACAACGATTATACGGCCCTCCTCCTTGATCCTTCGGGATATGAAAACATCACCGCAAACACGGGCTTCCCCATGGCATTTTTGCTGACAGTTAACTTCTATGTAAAACTTTTCGTCCAATGAATATAAAGTTTAATTGTCACGTGTCGCGCGTCACGTTTTCTTCCCCGGGTTTTTATAGGTATCGATCACCGAATTGAGCATCTGCTCTGATTTTGCTGCTCCCTCTCCCAACAGGTAGGCTATTTTCTGAACCATGTCGAAGTTTTCATCAATGACTTCAGAAAGGCGGTTGACAATTTGTTCTTTCCTCAGCTCCGGAACATACATGTCGCGTAATATTCCTCCGACATATTTATGGCTGCGGATGGAAAAAATGGAGATGCCCAATTTGGTATCACCAAACTGAACATCTTTATTTTCAATGGATTCATCAGATGTTAACACATAAGAGAACATTTTGTAAAAATGAACTGGCAGCAACGATTTAAGGTCAGCACCAACCAATCCGGGGATCACTTCATCAATCATGGCAGCTTCCTCCCCGACTATCCGGATAAAAGCTTTGTTAGACTGATATATCTTCAGATCTTCATCCACGATCACAACGCCTGAAATCAGTTTCTGGAGCATGGTAGAAATAATATCGGCGGTTTCTTTCTGAGCTTCCTGCTCATGTTTTGCCATCTCCTCCGACTCGGCAAGTGCAGTTTTTGTTTTGGCAAGGCTCTCGTTCGTGGCACGAAGTGTCTGGATATATTCCTGCCTGTTATGGCCTGTGAACACATGACACATTTCGGTCGTTGCAAGGCCCTGAGAAATAGCAATGGCCAGTTCGCGGCAGTTGGTATATCCGCAAGATTCGCAGCCTATATCATTGTGCATTTGACCTTCCCTGTGGATCATTTTCAAAACCTCTTCAATCTTTTCATCATCCGGTATCGGCAACCGCTGGTCATCAGCAACGAACTGCCTCGAAAGATCAAGGGAGGCAACACAGGCGATTTCTTCTGCCCATGTTTGTTTATCAAATGTTGTCAAGCGTTTATTCGCATATTCTGTCACAAGGGTCATGCGCAGGAATTTCTCACCTCCCGGAGAGGTTCCGGGCCCCATCAGACAACCTTCGTCGTAGAACATGTTGAAGTTTCGTTTGATCAGTTCAATCCTTGAATCAAACTCCTTCACTGCATCCAGCATGTTATTGCGGCCTTCAGTCGTAATCACACTGCCCGTAAGGAGATTCTCATTAATTTCTCCGGCTTGCAACAGACCATTGCTGATGGGATAAAGCGAACCCAGGTGGCCCAGAGGAGCATCAAATTCCGAAAATTCCACCTGGCTCTCCCGGATATTCAAATCATTAAACAGCTGGCGAAGTTCGATAAAGGTCAGGACTGCATCTATTTTTGCATCTCCCTCAAATTTCAAAGCCTCATCTTTTGTAGCCATGCATGGACCAATAAAAACCACCCTGACATCCTCCCCATATTTCTGCCTGATCACCTTTGCAGTGGCGACCATCGGAGATACCAGCGGAGCGAGGTTAATGATCAATTCGGGGTGATATTTTTCGATGAGGGAAACTACGGATGGACAATTGGCTGTGATGTAATATTTGCCTTTGAAATTTTCGAAGAGCTCCTTGTACTTCATGGCAACCAGGTCGACACCGAAGGAAACTTCACTGACGAATGTGAATCCCAGCTGCCTGATCATTTCCACAAACTTCCGGTAGTCTGTAATGTCGTGAAACTCACCGGAAATGGTAGGGTCGCAAATTGCGGCCACTTTTTCGCCTGATGACAACAGCGCTTTTGTAACATCAATGGAACTCCGGTAAAAAATTGCGTGCGGCGAGCAGGAGCGGTAGCAACTGCCGCATCCGATGCAGCGGTTTGTAATAATGGAGGGCAATTCAGAATTAACATCCACCTTTATGGCCTTGACAGGACATATCCTTACACAGGAGTAGCATTTGGTGCAAAGATCATGATGTATCTGAAAAAGCGGTTCCACGGGCATCAGCAGGTTATGATGGTCAAAGTTATGAATATCTGAGGTCATAAAACACCTTTATCAAAATTATTTACTCCAAAAGAGGATGTTAATATTTGTTTAATTATTCACATTGCTAAATAATTAACAATTAAATCTTTCATTGTTCATTATTATATATTATTTTTGTGATGCGGATATCCATTTTTGTATTCATCATGAAAGAGCCAATAGCGGAGTTACTTAGCAAATATCCTGTAAACCGGAAAGAGGGATTGCTGCCAATTTTGCAGGAGATGCAGCGGGAGTACGGTTTTCTGCCCGAGGAACTGCTTGGGGAGGTCGGCCGGCACCTGAATTTACCTGTCAATAAAATTTTTGCAGTCGCCGCGTTTTACGATTATTTCCGCTTCAAGCCGCAGGGGCATCATCATATTCAGATTTGCAGAGGGACAGCCTGCCACCTGGCTGGCTCTTCGACCTACCTGAACGAGCTTGAGAAGCATTTGAAGGTAAAGGCTGGGAGTACCAGCAGGGACCGAAAATTCAGCCTTGAACTTATGAATTGCATGGGAGCCTGCGAATCTGCCCCTGTACTGAGAATAAACGAGACGTTTTACCACCATGTTACTCCTGAAGATTTAACCCGGATTATTCGTTCCATCAAAGATAAAACAGACTAAGATGATTTCAATGGATTCACTTGAAAACAAAGAATTTCTGGTTGAGAAGATCCTAAAAAACTACTCCAACATCTTTGATAAAATCACCTCTGAAAGACTGGCGCTTCTCAGAAGAGAAAAGTTAAATCATCCCGTCATATTCATCGGGATGGGAACATGCGGAGTGATTTCCGGTGCAGCAAAAACCCATGCGGCTGTTGAGAAATATCTGGCAAAGAACCATGTAGATGCAGAAGTTGTAAAAGTGGGATGTTTGGGTTTATGTTCAGCAGAACCTTTGCTGGATGTGCAAATACCCGGAAAGGCCAGGTTATCATTTCACCATGCTACCGAAGAGAAGGTCGACGATCTGCTGAATTCTGTTTTTCATCGTTCCCTCGTACCAGAAACATTGCTGGGACAACACAAACACACTTCCCACGAAGATTGGCCAAATATTCCCAATATAGAACAACATCCGTTCTTTGCCCGCCAGCATAAAATAGTTCTTCGCAATACAGGTGTTATTTCACCCCACGCCATTGATGACTATATTGCTTTTGGCGGGTATAAATCACTATATAAGACGGTGTTAAATTATACTGCCGACAAGGTTTGTGATATTGTTGAACAAAGCGAGCTGCGTGGCCGTGGTGGTGGCGGTTTCCCGACTGGTAAGAAATGGATGGTTGCCCACGGGACTGGCAGTGATCAGAAATATCTCATTTGCAATGCCGATGAGAGCGATCCCGGGGCATACATGAACAGGGCACTCATTGAAGGAGATCCGCACAGGGTGCTGGAAGGGATTGCAATTGCGGCGTATGCAATCGGGGCGAACAACGCCTATATCTATGTAAGGTCCGATTATGAGCAGCCAATACTGATCCTCGAAAATGCCCTGAAACAGGCCAGGGAGTACGGTTTTACCGGGGAAAATATTTTTGAGAGCGGGTTTAACCTGAATATTTTTATCCGGCAGGGAGCTGGGGCATTTGTTTGCGGCGAAGAGACCGCCATGATCGCCAGTATCGAGGGCCGCAGGGGCATTCCACAGTCAAAGCCGCCTTACCCTGCTGAAAAAGGGTTGTTCGGACATCCAACCATTGTAAATAATATTGAGACCCTGGCCAATATTCCAGCTATCCTTGAAAATGGGCCGTCATGGTTTAAATCGATAGGTACCCAGCAAAGCAGGGGGACTAAACTATTCAGCATCGCCGGGAATGGCATCCATAGCGGATTCATTGAGGTCCCCATGGGAATCACCCTATCCGATATTGTCAACAACATTGCAGGAGGGGTGAAAAACGGAAAAAAACTGAAAGCTGTCCAGCTGGGTGGGCCAACAGGCGTTTGCATTCCTTCAGTGAATCTTAACACAGTTGTGGGATATGAAACATTACAGGAGGCTGGTTCTTCCATGCCATTGGGTGGGCTGATCATCCTGGATGAAGATACCTGCATGGTGAATCTGTCATTATATTTCATGGAATTCCTCCAAAAGGAGAGTTGCGGGAAGTGCATTCCATGCCGGGAAGGCACAGGCCGGATGCTGAGAATCCTTGAAGAGATTACCCATCGTCCGCGGGAAGAGACTACCCATGAGACCCTCGAACGTTTTAAAGGGGTTGTTGAACTTGAACGTATTGCAGAGGTCATTCGCGATACATCCCTGTGCGGATTGGGTCAAAATGCACCAAATCCTGTACTCTCCTCTCTCAAGTGGTTCAGGGAAGAGTATGAAGAACATATTTTTGACAGAAAATGCCAGGTTGCGGTATGCCATGACCTGAGAACCTTCTATATCGATGCGGAGATTTGCAATGGTTGCAATGTATGCCAGAAAAAATGTCCAAAAAACGCCATTGTCGGCGCAATCAAATCTCCCCATTTCATCATCGAGTCAAAATGCAATGGCTGCGGAATTTGTTTCGACAGTTGTAAATTCAATGCCATTTACTTCAAATAACCGGGAACATGCAATTTAACATTGAGGTAAACAACCAGCAGGTTTCTGCAAAGCGGGGCGAAACCATTAAAAACGTGCTCGACCGGATTGGGATTCATGTTCCGACCTTGTGCTATATGAACGGTTTTAGTCCCACCGGTGGCTGCAGAATGTGTGTGGTAGAGGTTGATGGCGTTGGTGGACTTGTCCCTTCATGTTCTCATCCGGTAACAGAATGGATGAAGATAAAAACCCATTCTCCAAGAGTTCTTAATGCCAGGAAAGTTCTTGTTGAACTTCTCCTTGCAGGTCATCCTGACGACTGCCTTTACTGTGAACGGAGCGGAAGTTGTCGTTTACAGGACCTTGCTGCAGAGATGAATATCAGGGAGCGAAAATACATTGGGAAACGCCGGAAGATTCAGATCGACAACCTCTGTTCATCCATTGTACGCGACCCTGCAAAATGTGTGTTATGTGGCCGTTGTATCCGGATTTGCGATGAACTGATCGGGGTTTCTGCCATTGATGTGATTGGCCGGGGAACCGAAAGCAGGATTGGAACCGCTTACAACAAAGGTTTGAACACCCAGACCTGCGTGAAATGCGGTCAATGTATTATGGTTTGTCCTACCGGAGCCATTACGGAAAAATCGAACATCCATGCTGTCATAGAAGCACTCAATAACCCAGACCTGTTTCCTGTGATTCAGTTCTCCCCTGCTGTGCCTGCCTCTATTGCAGAGGAATTCAACATCAAAGCCAGCAAAGACATTCTCAACCTGCTGCGTGCAGTTTTGAAAAGAGCAGGCTTCAGACAGGTTTTTGACACCTCTATGGCAGCTGATCTGAATATTATGGAGGAGGCAACCGAATTTATTGAACGGTTCAAAAATGGAGGCAAACTCCCCATGTTTACCTCTTGCTGTCCATCATGGGTCAGGTTTATTGAAGAGCTGAAGCCCCAATTGAAACCTGGTTTATCGACAAGTTTTTCACCCCAGCAAATTATGGGTCGCCTGATTAAAAATTACATCACAAGCTCTGCCGGTCAGAAATCAGAGAATGTATTTGTTGTTTCAGTCACGCCTTGCACCGCCAGGAAGCATGAGGCTGACCATGACCGTATGAAAAGCGGCAATTCCCCTTATGTGGATATTGCGATCACCACAAGAGAACTGTCGAAGATTATCAGGCTGCTCGGAATCGATTTCAACAGCCTGGAACCAGAACCCAGCGATACAGCATTCAGTATGCGCAGTTCTTCAGGCAATTTGTTTGATATCTCGGGGGGACATTTGGAGGGATTGTTAAGGACCATCCATTTTATGATGACCGGCCAGGAGATGAGTACGCTTAAAATCAACGAACTACGCGGACTAAAACAGAAGAAGGAGGCGAGGGTAAAAATCGGTAAAGTTGTTTTAAATGTGGTGGCTGTAAGTGGCTTGGCCAATGCAAAAATGCTCGTTGATGAAATTGAAGCCGGCCGCGAGAGTTTTCAAATTATTGAGGTGATGGCTTGTCCCCACGGCTGTATCAATGGTGGCGGACAGAAGCTGGATACAGATGAAAAGGGCTTGAAATTCCGGATGAAGGCGCTTTATGACGTTGACGAGGAAGAGATCATTAAAGTTGCCCACAAAAACCCGATCATTTCTGACCTTTATGAAAAATATCTTGCAAAACCAGGGAGTGAACAGTGCAGGGAACTCCTTCATGTTTCACAGTTTAAGGCTGAGTTAACATGAGTCATTCCTTTCACCGCCAACTTGTTTTTACGATTAAGGACCGGTGCCGGGTTTGCTTCACCTGTGTGCGGGAATGCCCTGTGAAGGCCATTAAAATCATCAACGGGCAGGCTGAAGTTCTCAACGAACGATGCATTGGTTGCGGGAATTGTGTAAGGGTTTGCAGCCAGGGAGCCAAAATCCCCTTGCGTTCGGTCGATGCTGTTAATGCGCTGCTGAAATCGAACAGTAAAATTGCCGCCTGCATTGCCCCCAGTTTCCCTGCTGAGTTTGAAGACATTGCTGATCATACAATCCTGGTCGGCATGATCAGAAAGCTTGGATTTGACTATGTTACAGAGGTCTCTTTTGGCGCCGATATTGTAGCAGGTGAGTATGAAAAAATGATCAAGCAACGCGATTACGAAGGTGATATTTCTTCTGACTGTCCCGCCATCGTCTATTTCATTCGCCATTATCATCCGGATATGGTTCCATATCTTGCTCCCATTGCCTCTCCCATGGTTGCCATGACGAGGGTCATGAAGAAAATGCATGGGGAAGAACTTAAAGTGGTGTTTATCGGTCCGTGCTTTGCAAAGAAGGCGGAGACGACCGAAGTTGATGAGGTACTCACGTTTCGTGAGTTACGCGACATGTTCGACATGTTTAACATTCGCCCTGATTGTACGGATTCATCAGACTTTGATCCTCCGCACAGCGGCAAAGGTGCCATATTTCCTATCAGTCACGGCCTGTATTTTACGGCCAACAACCACGAGATTATCCCGGAAGAACGGGTTATCATTGCTGAGGGACGGGTCAATTACAAAGAGGCCATCACCGAATTTGAAGAGGGATACATCCGAAAGAAACACCTTATGCTGCTTTGCTGTGAAGGGTGCATCATGGGGCCCGGAACCTCACCCGGGGGAAAAAGATTTGCCCGAAGCAATGCCATCGGAAAATATGTCAGCAGAAAACTTCAGCATCTGGACAAAAAAGCCTGGGAGGTAAATATCGAAGAATACAGCCAGCTGGATCTTACGCAAAGCTTTACACCAGAGGATCGCAGGCTTTCTACCCCCGGCCATGAAGATGTATTTAAGGCCTTGAATTCAATGGGAAAATTCTCTTCCCAGGATCATCTGAATTGCGGTGCGTGCGGGTACGACACGTGTATTGATCATGCCGGTGCCATTGTGATGGGGCTGGCTGAAACCGAGATGTGTTTGCCGTATGCCATTGAAAAACTGCATGATTCAATCAACAATCTCAATGTTTCAAATGAGAAGTTGGCAAGGGCAAAAGCGGCATTGAAACAATCTGAAAAACTCGCCCACATGGGTCAGTTGTCAGCCGGTATTGCGCATGAACTGAATAATCCGCTGGGTGTAATAACCATGTACAGCAATATTCTCATGGATGAAGCTCCTGAAGGAGACGGGGTACGGGATGACCTTAAACTGATTGTTGAACAAGCAGAACGATGTAAGAAAATAGTGAGCGGATTGCTCAATTTTGCCCGTAAAAACCAGGTAAGTCTGGCAGAGACTGATGTGGTAAAATTCATGCAACACAGCCTGAATTCAATCGTAAAGCCGGAAAATATTCATTTTTCGTTTGAGTCGGCCATCGCCGATCCAATTGCCATGGTTGATATTGATCAGATGATGCAGGTGCTCACCAATCTCGAAAAGAACGCCATCGAAGCGATGCCAAAGGGTGGCTCACTCAGGGCAAGTGTTGAGGGTGACTCCAGCGATATTACCTTCATCGTCAAAGATACCGGCAGCGGCATTGAAAAAGAAAACATGGACAAGCTCTTTACCCCGTTCTTCACAACAAAAGAGATGGGAAAGGGAACCGGATTGGGGCTTGCACTGATTTATGGAATAGTAAAAATGCACAAGGGGAAAATTCATGTTGATTCCAATGCCAATCCCTCGCTTGGGCCAACCGGAACAACCTTCAGGATTACGGTGCCGAGGGGGAAATGAGCCATGCAGGGAATCTTAGAAATGAACAAAATCTTTAATTTACTTGATAATGAAACCAGAAAATAGGACGATTTTGATTGTTGATGATGACCAGGACTATCTGTTTCAGCTAGAGACAAAAGTTCAGCAATTCGGATTTAAGACCATTACGGCAGAGAGCCAGCAGGAGGCTGAAAAACTGCTTGAAAAAATCAAACCTGATCTGGCCATTCTTGATCTTATGATGGAAAATGAGGACAGCGGATTTATTCTCTGCTATAAAATGAAGAAGAAATATCCTGATGTTCCCATCATTATCGCCACAGGTGTTGCCGCCGAAACCGGCATCAACTTCGACATCCATGATGAGAACAACCGCAAATGGATTAAAGCCGACCGGTTCCTTGATAAAGGGATTCGCACAGAGCGCCTCAGGGAGGAAATCGACACTTTGCTGTTAAATAATAACAAATGATGTTATAATAACTGATTTTCGGCTTATTTTTGAAGTGCAATATCCCTATGTCAACACTAAAAATACTCGTCGTCGATGATGAACCCGGAATCCGCAGCGGAATAACCCGGATCCTTCGGAATTTCAAGGTAGATTATCCTTTTATGGATGAAGCTTTTGAATTTGAGGTCACTGAAGCATCATCGGGCGAAGCAGGCATAGAGCTCATCGAATCAAATCAGCCTGACATCCTGCTACTTGACAATAAACTTCCTGGTATACAGGGTGTTGAGGTACTCGAATACATCAAAAAAAAGCAAAAAAGCATCATCGTGGTCATGATCACTTCGTACGCCTCACTCGAACTGGCGGTGAAGGCTACCAGTGACGGCGCCTATGATTTCATTCCAAAACCCTTTACACCACAGGAATTAAAATCATCCATTGAGAACATCACCAAACGCGTATTTCTCAAAAAGATGACCAACAAACTGCAGGATACCGGGAAACAAATCAGGTTTACCTTCCTGTCAGTCCTGTCACATGAACTCAAAGCACCACTCAATTCCATTGAAGGTTATCTGAAAATGATCAGGGAGCGTCAAAATGGCCCGAAACTCGATGATTATGATGTCATGATTGACCGGTCGCTGGAGCGTATCAAAGGGATGCGCCACCTTATTCTCGACTTGCTTGATCTGACCCGCGTAGAATCAGGTAAGGCCAAACGCAATATCACTGAGGTTGACCTGGTATCCGTAGCGAGAACTGCGATGGATACGATGCGGCCCTATGCCATACAGCGTGATGTGAAACTCAGCCTTCATCACCAGGGCTCCACCGTAATTCAGGGCGATGCAGAGGAGATAGAGATCATCTTCAACAATCTTATCTCAAATGCCATTAAGTACAACAGGGATGGGGGAAGTGTCGACTTCACGCTGGAGACCCAGGAAGATTGCATGCAGATCAGGGTGGTTGATACTGGAATCGGCATGAACAATGATGAATTGGGTAAAATTTTTGATGATTTTGTGCGAATTAAAAATGATAAAACAAAAAATATATCCGGAAGCGGACTGGGTCTTTCCATTGTAAAAAAATTAATTGAAAATTACGGAGGAAAGATTGAGGTCACGAGTATTCCGGACCAGGGCAGTACATTTAATGTCAGACTTCCAATCGAAAAACCATGTTCATAAAAAATTTACCACATAAAACCGTTGAACGGCTAAGCCAATACCGCCGATCCTTACTGATGATCCTATCAAAAGAGAAGACCCATGTTTTCTCACATGAAATTGCACAGATGCTGCACATCACACCGGTACAAGTCAGGCGTGACCTGATGCTTATTGGCTATTCCGGCAATCTGCGCAAAGGATACGATATCAAGGAGCTGATCGAGCTGATCGGAAAAATCATCGATTCGGAGCGTGGGCAACGGGTGGCCGTAATCGGGCTCGGAAACCTTGGAAAAGCCATTATAAGCTATTTTAAGGGGAAACGCTCTAAACTGGCGATCATTGCCGCTTTTGATATCAATCCCGAAAAGATCAACAGGGTTTATGACGGAGTTGCATGTTACCACATCAACCAGATGGCTGAAATCATCAAACAGAACAACATCTCTATCGGGATCATCGCAGCGCCCGCACAACAAACAGCTGAGATTGCAGAAGCGCTGGTTCTTGCAGGCATCAAAGGCATCCTCAATTTCACGCCCAAGGCGTTAAATGTGCCACCTTTTGTGTATCTTGAAGAATATGACATGATTACATCGTTGGAAAAGGTCGCTTTCTTTGCAAAAAAGAATGATGAACGGTTTAAGTAGAAAGAAGAGAAGGTGAAAATTTTTTATGATTTTGACCATGTTGGGGAGATCCGCAATGCGGTAGTTACAACGGGGTCATTCGATGGCGTTCATATCGGCCACAAAGTTATACTGCAACGTCTGAAAAAGCTGGCTGCCGAAATCGGAGGTGAAACCGTTCTTATTACCTTTCATCCGCATCCCCGGAAGGTTCTTTACCCTGAAACGGCGGGTAAAGGTCTTTTCCTGATCAATTCTCAAACCGAAAAAATCAACCTGCTCCGCAAAGCCGGGCTTGACAACCTGATTATTGTTGAATTCACCCTTGCATTTTCAAAGATAACATCCATTGATTTCGTAAAAAACATACTGCTGAACAAGCTGCATGCGCGAAAGATCGTCATTGGGTTCAATCATCATTTCGGTCACAACCGTGAAGGAGATTACGATGCTTTGCGGAAACTGGGCGCTGCCAGCGGATTTGAAGTTGAGGAGATCCCAGAGCAGGACATACACAATGAATCGGTCAGTTCTACCAAGATCAGAAATGCAATCCAGGATGGGAATATCCAGAAGGCCAATGCCTACCTTGATCACCAATATATCATTATTGGCCGCATGCGCAAGAGCAACCCGGTATTGGAGGAGATCGGGTTTCCGTGTTTTTCCCTGAGGATTGAAGAAGATTGTAAACTGGTGCCTCCCAATGGCGTGTATGCCGTAACTGTTGTCGGAGAGGATATTTTTTCAAGGGCCATGTGTTTCATCAGGAAAAATATGGATTCGCCGCTGGATACCCTTGTTGAAGTCCACCTGCTTGAAGACTATGGGAGCATCGAAGGAGAGACCGCCACGCTGCTCTTTCACAAAAGGATCAGGGAAGAGCGCATTCTCAGCACATCCGATGATCTAAAAAAACAACTAACCATTGACCGTAACCAGGTTGACGAACTGATATTCTGATGCCAAGCCATACACAATACCCGATGAAAATAACATTCCTTGGCACAGGAACCTCAATCGGAGTGCCCGTGATTACCTGTGACTGCCCGGTGTGTATTTCGACAGATCAGCATGACAAGCGGATGCGTACTTCTTTAATGATCGAGGTGAATGGTTTGACGTTCGTTATTGATTGCGGTCCCGATTTTCGTCAGCAGATGTTAAGCCAGTCAGTGGCCAACCTTGATGCTGTTATCTTTACACATGAGCACCGCGACCATATCGCCGGGCTTGACGATGTACGCGCCTTCAACTATGTGCTTAATAAAAAGATTGATATTTACGGTACGCCCCAGGTAATGGAGGCGATTCGCATTGAATTCCCCTATATCTTTTCTGAATCGCGTTATTTCGGAGCGCCTCAGCTTACCACACATCCGATCGACGATCGGCCATTCACGATCATGGGCATTGAATTCATCCCAATCCAGGTGTTGCATGAAAAACTGCCTGTGTTCGGATTCAGGGTCGGCGATTTCACCTACATAACAGATGCCAGTTATATCAGCGACGAAGAGCTTGAAAAGGTGAAGGGTTCGCGGGTTATTGTACTGAATGCCTTGCGTAATTCCAAACATGTATCCCATTTTTCGGTAAGTGAAGCTGTGGATATAATTAAAAAACTTAACCCTGATGCTGCGTTTTTGACCCATTTGAGCCATTTTGTTGGTCTTCATGAGGAGGTCAACAAAAAATTACCGGATTTTATACAGCTCGCATATGATGGGTTGGAGGTCTTTATCGAGTAATGAATTAATGGAGTAATAAAGTGATGAAGATTGATATTGTTACGTTGTTTCCGGAGATGTTCGAGGGGGCTTTCAGCCATTCAATTCTGAAACGGGCCCAGGCGAAGGGACATGCCAATATCCACCTCCATAATCTCCGGGATTGGTCATCAAGCAAGCATAAAAACGTCGATGATTATTCTTACGGTGGTGGTGCAGGAATGGTGATGATGGTTGAACCGATGGTCAGGTGTATCGAAGAATTACAATCTAAAACCTCCTATGATGAGGTTATTTTCCTCACTCCTGACGGCGAACTGCTGAACCAGAAAATCGCCAACCAATTTTCAACAAAGCAAAACCTGCTAATCATTTGTGGTCATTATAAAGGTATTGACGAACGCATACGGACACATTTCATTACAAGGGAAATATCCATTGGTGATTATGTTCTTTCAGGAGGCGAATTGGCAGCCATGGCACTCACCGATGCCATCGTCAGGCTTATTCCGGGCGTTCTGAACGATGAAACATCTGCCCTGTCCGATTCCTACCAGGATAACCTGTTATCGCCCCCTGTATATACCCGGCCCGCCGATTTCAGGGGTTGGAAGGTGCCGGATGTGCTATTGTCGGGAAATGACAAGGAGATTGCACAGTGGCGATATGAACAAGCTGTTGAACGGACAAGGCAACGCAGACCGGGGATGCTCGGCGTGGATCACGAATCGACGGATTGAATTACCTTAACTCTGACTGACTTATATGCCGGCGTCGGACATTCGTCGCTGGAATTGTTTATGGAGATCAGTGAATTTGCTTCTGGGAAATAGGCCGCAACACACCCCTGTTTGATGGGATAGGCCATTGCATAATAGCCTTCTAATTTTCTCTCCTTTTCATCGTAATGGCTGATAATGTCGACCAGCTGGCCAGATATAAGTGTTCTTTCCTCCATATCAATGCGGTTCATAAAAAGCACGCGCCGTTCATTGCCAATGCCGCGGTACCGGTCATTCAGCCCGAAAACAGAGGTATTAAACTGGTCGTGGCTCCGGATGGTCATCAGCATCAGTTCACCTGTACCCGGGACCACCATTTCAATGGGATGGCTGCTGAATTGGGCCTTTGAATCCCTGGTTTTAAAGATACGTTGCTTGAGCGGGTTCTCAATATGAAACCCATGATTGACTGCAGTTTCCTTGTCAAGTTCACGAAAGACCGGGATAATTTGAGATATCACTGACCGGATGAGTTGATAATCATGTCCGAATCTTGGCCAGTCAATCTGAGGATAGTGACCTAAAGTCGAATTTGCAATCCCGGCAATGATGGTTATTTCACTCTTTAAACCGGTCGAAGCCGGAGGAAGGCATCCTGTTGAAAATTCCACCTTTCCCATGGCAGATTCGATGGAAATTTTTTGTTTCATCCCATTGCATACATCCTCCTCTGAGCGCGACAGACAAGGCAGGATCAATGCCTTTTTCCCGGTAACAAGATGACTTCGGTTCAATTTCGTGGAGATCATCACGGAGAGCCGGCAGCGTTGCAATGCCTGTTCAACAAATGCAGTATCTGGGAGCGCTGAGGCAAGGTTCCCTCCAAGGGAGATCAGCACCTTCGTTTTCCCTGCGGCCATCGCCTTTATGGCAGGAACCATGCTCATTCCCGGTTTCCGGGGCAGTGTGACGGAAAAATATTGTTCCATGGCATCCAGAAATGATGGAGACAAATTCTCGCCCATTCCTGATGTCCTGATTCCCTGGATATTGCTATGGCCGCGTACCGGGCATACTCCGGCTCCTGGTTTTCCTATATTTCCGCGCAGCAAAAGAAGGTTGATGATTTCCCTGATAGTGTCAACTGAATTTAAGTGGTGCGCTATGCCGAGGCACCAGCTGGCTATAACATTTTTAGCATGAATATAGACATTGGCCGCTTCGACCATCTGGAATTTCTCAACACCACTGGCTGAAACCAGCGATTCCCAGGGTGTATTCAGTACCGTTTGCCTGTATGTTTCAAATCCACTCGTGTAATTCCGGATAAAAAGAGTGTCAAGAATTCCCCCGTCGCGGTTTTCAGCTTCGAGTATGGCCTTTACCATCCCACGGATCAGGGCCATATCGCCATTGATTACCGGCTGCATATATACATGGGCCAGGGCGGTTTGTTTTCCAAACCATGAGCTTGCCAGCTGAGGATCGGCGAAGCCCATCAGGCTTGCTTCGGGCATGGGATTCACCGCAACGATCCTGCATCCGTTCTGAACTGCCTCCAGCAATGATTTCAACATCCTGGGATGGTTTGAGCCAGGATTGTGACCGAAGATAAAGATGGCATCTGCCTTTGGAAAATCATCGGGTGTGACACTGCTTTTTCCGTAGCCAAGGCTCATGGACAGCGCTTTACCGGAGGGTTCATGGCAAAGATTGGCGCTGCTGGGAAGATTATTGGTCCCGAATGTCCGGGCAAATAACTGGTAAAGGAATGCCGCTTCGTTTGAGGTTCTCCCCGAAGCATAAAAAACAGCTTCATCAGGGTGATCGAGTCCATTCAGTTCAGCTGCGATGACCCAGAATGCCTCATCCCATGAAATGGGCTTATAATGGGTTTCATTTTCATCCAGGAACATAGGCTCCGTAAGCCTGCCCTGTTGCTCCATCCAAAAACCAGAAGTCAGAAGAAGCTCCTGAACCGACCATGCTTTAAAAAAATCGGGCGTTATACGCATGGAAGTTGCCTCAGCACTCACATTTTTCGCCCCGCTTTCACAGAATTCAAAATGCGACCTGTTTTTATCCGGGTTGGGCCATGAACATCCGGGACACTCAAATCCTCCCTCCTGATTGAGGTGGGCCATGATTTTTCTGGTTCCGCGCATTCCCGCCTCCTTATACAAATAGCCAAGCGAGGATAACACGGAATCCATCCCTCCGGCAAAAGATTTTGGTTCATTCGCATTCAAACCGATCAATGAAGCTGCATTCTGTTCAAGATCCGCAAACTCCAGGGCACGAACAGAACGGATAATCTCCCGCCCGAGTGATTCAATGCCGGCCAACCATGAAATTCTGGTTCTGTAGCTGCCTGCTTCTTCCGCATTCAATATATATTTCATCAATCCCCCGGCCACCAGCAGGCTTACCAATGCCGGTATGTGAATGTCAGGAAGTTCATCATGCCTCAATGCTTCCCTGATCTGTCGGTGAAGATCAACGACCAGTGGCAAATCCGGTGAGAAAAGATCCTGCTTCCGGGTTGAAAAAATGAGATCCTTTTTTCTGCGAACCAATAACCCCTGGTTCTGCAACGAGTCCCAAACCATTCTGCCTAAAGTCAACGCATGCGCGGCTACGAGGGTCAGAGCGTTATCCAGTGGGATGGGGCCATCCATTACCAGCAAACAACGTAAAGTCTCGTCAAGGGCAGGATTTCCTGTCTCCTCCGTATCCAGGGGGGTCAGTTTTTTCCAGTCATCATTGATGAGGCCTTTGAAGGAAGCATCGAACAACAAAGCGCCGGCCAGAGAAAGGGAGTATACCTTTTGGGGCAAGGGAAACGACTTTCCCGTAACAGGATCAATCGTTAAAAGTAAAAACTGTTCAGCGTAGGTAAGCATGTCATTCTTGCGATATGAACCTGGCCAAAGGTAAGGAAAAAGGCCGCAAATACTTTTTTCGAACTTCTTCATTTTATTTCAAAAAAAATCAATATATTTGCAAACTTTTTAGTGAGTAACAGATCTAATTACACGAAAGCCATGAACAAAGCGGAAATAATGAAATTTGTCGAGGAGACAGTCATTCAGAAGAATGTATTACCTTCTTTCAAAGCAGGAGATACCATTACGGTGCATTATAAGATCAAAGAAGGAAATAAAGAGCGGATCCAGACTTTCCAGGGCGTGGTTTTACAGCGTTCAGGCATGGGATTAAATGAAACATTTACTGTTAGAAAGATATCAGGAAATATTGGCGTTGAGCGTATTTTCCCATGCACCTCCCCCTTTATTGATAAAATTGAGGTTAACAAACATGGCGTTGTTCGCAGGGCGCGTATTTTTTACCTTCGTGGGTTACAAGGAAAGAAAGCCCGCATCAAGGAAGAGCGTATTTAACAATAAAAAATTGATCACCATAAAAAAACCCCGTCAAAAGCGGGGTTTTTTATTAGTTCATCACCAGGTTGATGTATCCGGTTTCAGCAGTTGAGAGTACAGTGAGCGCTTTCGAGTAATTTAGCAAGTTACGGATCACCGATTCGCTGGGAGAAACTACCTTTCTTCTCCTCCGGTTATCAGAGGGAACTTCATTGGACTTTGATGGGGATGAAGTTAAAGAATAGAATGTAGCAGTTCGCTTCATAGGCTGAATTTTTATTTAAAATGTTATTCATACCTATGAAACGGGATATGCTATGCAATATTTTACCTGTTGAAAAATATTTTTAGCTGATTCTATCGCTAAACCGACAGGATAACATCCTTCTCCTTGACCAGCTTGCGCAAGTTGATCAGGGCATATCGCATCCTTCCCAAAGCAGTATTGATGCTTACGTTGGTTGATTCAGCAATGTCCTTGAAACTCATATCCCCATAGTGCCGCATCACCAGCACCTCTTTCTGTTCGGTGGGAAGATATTCAATCAGTTTTTTCACATCCTGGTGAATCTGCTCCATGATCAGTTGCTCTTCGACCGATTCGACTGGGATTCTGACTTTATCGAAGATATCATAATCATCATTGTTTTCGATGATCGGAATTCTTTTCGATTTACGGAAATAATCGATGATAAGGTTATGGGCGATCCGCATGACCCATTGGATAAATTTCCCCTCCTCCTTGTATTGTCCGGAACGGAAGGTGTTTATAACCTTGATAAAGGTATCCTGAAACAGATCCTCGGCTAGCTCTTTATCCTTAACGACCATAAGGATATAAGCAAAAACGCGGTTCTTGTGACGGCGAATGATTGTTTCGAGGGCGGATTCGTTACCGGCAAGATATTTACCGATTAAATCCTGATCACTTATGACATGGGCTTGCATGGGGCCTCCTTTTTAAATTAAAAAAGAGTAGAAGTCAAGTCGATAGTGTCCCTCCTATGGTTATGCGCAGGTGGTTTTATGGCTGCGCTGATTAATACCTCATACGGGATTTTCCCTGTTTGGTTGCAGCAAAAATAAATAAAAAAATCCAAAAAGCAAGTTTTCTTTATAATTTTGCCAAAATCAATGTCCGGGAGAAGGAAAGAATGAATGTGGATGCACTCGACCCGAGGGACTATATCATCATCAAAGGTGCAAGGGTCAATAATCTAAAAAATATCAGCCTGGCTATACCGCGAAACACGTTCGTGGTGATTACAGGATTATCTGGATCAGGAAAATCATCCCTGGCTTTCGACACCTTGTATGCCGACGGCCAGCGACGCTATGTTGAGAGCCTGAGCGCTTATGCCCGCCAATTCCTTGGCCGCATGAGCAAACCTGATGTTGATTATATCAAGGGTATTTCGCCAGCCGTAGCCATCGAACAAAAGGTGAATACGTCGAATCCAAGGTCTACCGTGGGGACTTCCACGGAGATTTATGAATACCTGAAATTGCTGTTTGCCAGGATTGGCAAGACGTATTCACCTGTTTCGGGGGAGCTCGTACGACGTGACACTGTAACCCAGGTAGTAGATCAAATAATGACATTGGCTGATTCAGTTAAGGTCAGCATTTTCGCGCCGCTTGACCTTTCGGTAAAAAATGGCAACCTGGAGGCAAAATGTAACGTGTTGATGCAGCAAGGGTTTACGCGGGTCATGCTGGATGGGGAAATTCTCAGGCTGGATGAAATTTCCGGACTGAATAAGAAAATATTCAAGGAGCTGTATGTCCTGGTTGATCGTTTTGAGGTCAGTCGCACAGATGAGGATTTACCCGGGCGGATCGCTGACTCTGTTCAAACAGCCTATTTTGAAAGTCATGGCTACTGTATGGTGGAGATCACAGGAACCGAAAAAAGCAGGAAGTTGTACTCCAACCGTTTTGAAGCAGATGGCATGTACTTTGAAGAACCATCAGAGAACCTCTTCAGTTTTAACAATCCCTATGGCGCATGTAAAAGATGTGAAGGATTCGGGAGTGTGATCGGGATTGATGAAGACCTTGTTATTCCAAACAAAAGATTCTCAGTGTATGAAGATGCTATTGCATGCTGGCGCGGCGAGAAGATGAGTGAATGGAAAAACGATCTCCTGATGGCTGCTTACCGTTTCGATTTCCCGATTCATAAACCCATTTACGACCTCACCCCTGCCCAATTGGAGCTGCTATGGAGCGGAAACGAACATTTTCACGGTTTAAATGAGTTTTTCAAATACATAGAGTCTCAGAATTACAAGGTACAATACAGGGTGATGATGTCGCGATACCGCGGAAAAACCAATTGCCCCGATTGTAAAGGTACCCGTCTCAGGAAAGATGCCTCCTATGTGAAGGTGAATGGCAGATCAATCAGTGACCTGGTACTCATGCCTGTTACCGAACTGACCTCCTTTTGCAAAAATTTGACCCTGAACGAATATGAAGCCAACGTTTCGCGCCGATTGCTCACCGAGATCAATAACCGTCTGGATGTGCTCAACGATGTCGGGCTTGGTTACCTTACACTGAATCGGCTCTCAGCATCCCTATCCGGTGGAGAATCACAGCGCATTAACCTTTCCACCGCACTTGGAAGCAACCTTGTCGGATCGATGTATATTCTGGATGAGCCCAGCATCGGTCTTCATCCGCGCGACACCCAACGCCTGATCCGTGTTTTGCTTCGTCTGCGCGATCTGGGGAATACGGTCATTGTTGTGGAGCATGATGAAGAGATCATCCGGGCCGCCGACCAGATCATTGATATAGGCCCGCTCGCAGGCCATCATGGCGGAGAGATTGTGTTCCAGGGTGATTTCCGCACCCTGAATGCTGATACCAAAAGCCTGACGGGTCAATACCTGAACCACATCCGTAATATTGAGCTTCCGCTGAAGCGTCGTAAATGGATGGAGTTCATTGAAATTAAAGGAGCGCGGGAAAACAACCTTAAAAATATTGACGTTAAAATTCCGCTGCATATTTTTTCGGTCATCACAGGTGTGAGTGGATCGGGAAAAACATCATTGGTTAAACGGATTTTATTTCCTGCATTGAAAAAAATCCACGGAGGGTATGGTGAAAAGACCGGTAAATTCGACCGTCTTGATGGTGACTATTCCCGTATCGGATCGGTGGAGATGGTTGACCAGAATCCCATCGGCCGTTCTTCACGATCAAATCCGGCCACCTACATCAAGGCTTTTGATGAAATCCGTGACCTTTTTGCTGATCAGCAGCTTGCCAGGGTGCGTAATTACAAGCCCGGATATTTTTCATTTAATGTTGCTGGCGGACGATGCGATGAATGTGAAGGCGAGGGTGTTGTAAAAATTGAGATGCAATTCATGGCCGACCTCTTCCTTCCATGTGAAAACTGCAAAGGAAAGCGATTCAAGGATGAGGTGCTGGATGTCAAATATCGCGAGAAGTCTGTGGTCGATATTTTAAATATGACGGTGGATGAGGCGATGGAATTCTTTCAGCAGGCCACCAAGGTCACTGCGCATGAAAAACACATCCTGGCCAAGTTAAAACCATTGCAGGATGTAGGATTAGGGTACCTGCGGCTTGGGCAATCATCCAGTACCCTTTCAGGAGGCGAGGCACAACGCATCAAGCTTGCATTTTTTCTTTCCAAAGGGATCAGTGAAAAACCGACCCTGTTCATTTTCGATGAACCAACCACCGGGCTGCATGTGCACGACATTCATAAATTATTGATCGCCTTCGAATCATTGATTGCCAATGGGCACAGCATTCTTGTGATAGAGCACAACCTTGAAGTGATCAAATGTGCCGACTGGGTCATTGACCTGGGGAAAGAGGGCGGTGACGAAGGCGGGATGGTTGTGTTTGAGGGAACACCGGAGGAACTTGCGAAGGTTAAGGATTCTTATACGGGTTATTATCTGAAGAAGAATTTGGGGATTTGAGGATTTGGGGATTTGGGGATTTGAAAATTTGGGGATTTGGGAATGGGACTATGGTGGATAAACATGGTATATTCAAAATCAGCCGTGCCACAGGTGTGGAATAAATATTCACAAAGAAATTGGCAATTGTCATGAGAAGTATAAATCCGTCATCAGGTGAAATTATCCTGGAGTACCCGGAACATACCAGAACGGAAGTTCAACAGATCATCCGGGATGTACATTCGGCATGGAAAACCTGGAAAGACACCCCCTTTGAACACAGGGCGGTGGTAATGAAAAAAGCTGCGCAGGTCTTGCGTACCAGGAAGGAGCACTTTGCGCGCATGATGACCCGTGAGATGGGAAAGCTCTTAAAGGAATCGATGGCCGAGGTTGAAAAATGCGCGTGGGTTTGTGACTTTTACGCTGAACACGCCCCTGAAATGTTGAAAGATGAGGTGATTGCAACAGATGCAAGCCGCAGTTTTATTGCGTTTCAACCCATGGGAGTCATCCTGGCAGTGATGCCCTGGAATTTTCCTTTCTGGCAGGTTTTCAGGTTCGCGGCTCCCGCCCTGATGGCGGGGAATGCTGCAGTGCTGAAACATGCTTCCAATGTATGCGGATGTGCCTTGGCCATAGAGGAGATATTCGTTGAGGCTGGATTTCCTGCCAACTTATTCAGAACCCTTTTGATCCCATCGCAGGATGTTCAGGCTGTCATAGAAAATCCACTCATTGCCGCGGTCACCCTTACAGGCAGTGAAGCTGCCGGAAGTGCGGTTGCCTCTGCCGCCGGGAAAAATCTTAAGAAAACTGTTTTAGAACTTGGAGGGGCCGATCCCTTCATCATCCTGGATGACGCCGATCTTGAAGCCGCTGTAAAAACAGCGGTCACTGCCCGCATGCTCAACCAGGGTCAAAGCTGTATTGCCGCCAAACGGTTCATCGTGATGGATTCAGTTGTTCCGACATTTGAAAGGGAGATGAAACGTGCGTTTGAGGCGCTGCGTATCGGCGACCCCTTTGAGTCTGACACCCAGGTTGGCCCTCTGGCACGGCCTGACCTGGTGGATGAAATTGAGCGGCAGGTTAATGCCTCCATCGATGCCGGAGCCAGGCTCGTAACCGGCGGACGCCGTTCCGACCGCATGGGCTGCTACTTCGAACCCACCATCCTTGCCGAGGTAAGTAAGGGCATGCCCGTATATTCACAGGAGACATTCGGGCCTGTTGTTTCAATAATCACGGTTCACAGTGAAGAGGAGGCCATTCAGGTAGCCAACGATTCTGATTTTGGTCTTGGTGGCTGTATTTGGACGCGTGATCTGAAACGCGGCGAAGCAATTGCCCGGAAGGTAGCAACGGGAGCCATGTTTGTGAATGGGATGACCAAATCAGACCCCAGGCTCCCCTTCGGTGGAATTAAAAAATCGGGTTATGGCCGTGAACTGGCCTCCTATGGGATTAAAGAGTTTGTGAACATCAAAACCATCTGGATCGGATAATCCGATGACAGTTGGAATGGCTTGACAACTTTGATTTCATCCGTACGATCATCCGTCAACTTTTTTTAATTCAAATCACAAAATTGGTTTTGGGAGAGGGAAAATAATTCTATCTTTGCACCCTCAAATTCAGGCGGGGTAGCTCAGATGGTTAGAGCGTCGGATTCATAACCCGGAGGTCTCGAGTTCAATTCTCGATCCCGCTACAAAAAAAACTCCTCACCTAGCTGGTCAAAGCGAGCGGTTTTTCCAGATTGGTCTCAAGAATGGTTTTTGCCAAAACCGACCAGCCTTCCGATGATGACGGCAATATAAAACGTGCCGAAGATGGTTTCAAAAATAGCCAGTAGTCTGGGAATCAACATCAAAGGCTGTATATCTCCAAATCCAGTGGTAGTGAGTGCAATAAAACTGTAGTATATCAGGTCGAACTGCATATTTCCGGAATCATTGACCGGTATAAAAAATGCTTTTGGGTTATTCATGGCGTAATAGCAATAAAAATTGCCGAATGCCAGCCCGACCAACAGGTAAATACTGATTGCATTGCCAATTTCAGCCAATGACAATGGCTGGACCTTCATCAGATAGTAAAACAGGATCAGTGCAAATGTTCCATAAAAAAAACTGTTTCGAAGGTATTTGATCCCAATATAAACATCACCTCCGAATGAAATGGACAACGCTTCAAGAACAATGGATAAAACCACAATCGCCACGCCGTACCAAAAAATATACTTATGGGAAAACATGACTGACAATGCCCCTACCATGGTTCCAAGTACAAGCAGCGATCCGGTGATCCTGCCGCCAATACTATCATCCAGAAAAGGACTGATAAAAATGATAAAAACCAAGGAAATAAGGAATGCTGAACTTTTATAGAATTCAGTATAAAATGGTATATGTTTATCCTTGCGCATCGGGTTGAATTGCGTTGAAAAATTTGTCTAATTTACGAATCTAAATCGATTACCAATCCTCGAGGATAAAAACGAAAACGAAAACCAGGCTGAATACTTTCAGTCGATAAATGCCGCGCTTATTAAATTTTCGTCTAAATTGCAAACAAAACGTGACGCGTGACGCGTGACAAAAAAATTGACAGATGGCTGAAGAACATTCTTTTCAACGGAGATTAAACTTGTTTGATTCTACTGCAATTGTAGTGGGTTCAATGATTGGGTCGGGGATCTTTATCGTGAGCGCTGACATTGCCAGGATGGTAGGATCTCCGGGCTGGCTGATGATGGTATGGATCATCACTGGTTTCATGACCATTTTTGCAGCGCTCAGTTATGGGGAGCTGGCAGGGATGTTTCCAAAAGCAGGCGGGCAATATGTGTATCTTAAGGAAGCCTACAACCCTTTAACCGGCTTCCTTTACGGATGGACGCTGTTCCTGGTGATACAAACCGGCACAATCGCTGCTGTCGGGATGGCTTTTGCCAAGTTTTCCGGTGTACTTATCCCATGGATTTCAGAATCTGTGGTATGGTTTAGTTTAAAGAACCTTGGTTTCGGCCCCCTTGATCTGGGCCTTTTCACCATCAGGCAATTTGACCTGGGATTTGTAAAATTTGGTCCTGTGCAGCTTGTTGCGATTGGATCCATCGGCTTTTTAACCTGGATCAACACCAAAGGAATCCAGGAAGGGAAAAAAATTCAAAATGCGTTTACTTCAGGGAAATTTATTTTATTGGTTCTGTTTATCATCATTGGATTGGGGTTTGCAGCGAATTCATCTTCAATAAACCTGAATAGTTTGATTTTCTGGAATCCCATGAAGGAGGGCCCAGGCGGGGCTGACATTCCACTCTCAGGCATGGCCCTGATTGCGGCAATCGGGATGGCCATGGTAGGGAGCCTGTTTTCGTCAGATGCCTGGAATAACATCACCTTTACTGCCGGGGAGGTGATCAACCCGAGGAAGAATATTCCCCTCAGCCTGTTTCTTGGTACGATGGCCGTTACCATCCTCTATCTGCTCGCCAATGTTGTTTATATAACAGTCCTTCCCGTGCGGGGTGAGCCGGCCGGCAGTGACATCGCAGCCAGGGGAATACAGTACGCCTTAAACGACCGTCTTGGAACGGCTGCAATTTCCGGTGTTTTTGGCATCTATGCCGTGTTGATCATGGCCACCTTCATTGTAATTTCCACCTTCGGATGCAACAACGGACTCATTCTCGCCGGTGCGAGGGTCTATTATGCCATGGCTTCAGATAGAATTTTCTTCAAAAAGGTCGGGAGGCTGAATAATCATGGTGTGCCGGCAACAGGTTTGGTGATCCAGGGCATATGGGCGGGATTGCTTTGCCTTTCAGGCACTTACGGACAACTACTTGATTATGTCGTATTTGCAGTTCTTATTTTTTATGTTCTTACCATTTTCGGGTTGTTCCGGCTCAGAATAAACCGCCCTGAATTGGAACGGCCTTACAAAGCCTTTGGGTACCCGTTTATCCCGCTGGTGTACATCTTGTTGGCGCTGGCAGTTATGATTATCCTGTTAATATACAAGCCCGAATATACGTGGCCAGGGTTGATCATCGTTATCCTTGGGATTCCCGTCTATTATTTATGGCATAAAAAGCAGAAAATTGAAGATATATAAGAGGTGGCTGATAGGAAGCTGTGCGCTGATTTTTGCCTTTATTCACCCTCCCTTTACAAATGGGCAGTGTCCGGTCGCAAATTCAGTATTCGGTGATGGTGAACGGATCAGTTATACCATTTCGTATAATTGGGGACCTGTTTGGGTTGATGCAGGTTTGGTCACCTTCTCGGTAACGAAAGAGGTTTACCTTGGCAAACAGGCCTGGCACTTTAAAAGCACAGGAAAGACCTACACCTCCTACGATATCCTTTTTAAAGTCAGGGATTATTACGACTCCTGGGTGGAGCCGGAAACATTTCACTCCATTGATTTCAGGCGTTATATATATGAGGGGGGCTATTCCATGCTGAACACCCTGAAGTTCGACCATGCCGGTCAGAAGATCATCTGCAATACAAAAAGTCAAAACAATCCCCAGCGCACGGATACATTGCGTATGCGGCCCTGCGCTTTTGATATGCTTTCGGCTGTCTATTACACCAGGACCCTTGATTTCAGTGACATGAGTCCCGATTCAAAAAAAACGGTGACTGTGCTGATTGATGATGGCTACTATGACATTTATATCCGCTACATTGGAAAGGAGGTGGTAGAGTCTCCAAATGGGAAGCGATATCCCTGCATAAAATTTGCAGCCAAGATGGTCCAGGGCACCATTTTCCGTGGCCAGGAAGATGTACTGGTCTGGGTGACAGATGATGCAAATAAAATCCCTGTTTATATTGAGGCCAAAATCATTGTGGGAACAGTGAAGGCCTATCTGAAAGAGGCATCGGGATTGAGAAATAAATGACGCAGGAACAAAAAACCCGGAACTAATAAAATGATATGAAACTCATAGCTGACAGCGGTTCAACAAAGACGACCTGGATTTTACTTGAGCAGGATACGGTTAAGGAAACCATCGGAACCAGCGGATTAAATCCATATTTTCATGATTCTGAAAGTGTTGAGGCTGTTCTCCGTGCCGACCTTATTCCATTTGTGGTGGAGGATAACATCAGGGAGGTTCATTTTTACGGGGCGGGATGTTCTACTGAATACAATAACAGTATGATCAGGGATGCCATCCTCCATTTTTTCAGAAAAGCTGAAGTACATATTTATCATGATATTCTTGGGGCTGCACGCGCCCTGTTCGGCCAAGGCAAAGGAATCGCCTGCATATTGGGGACTGGATGTAATTCATGCTTTTTTGACGGCACTTCTCTTTATTCAAAAGTTGACTCTCTGGGGTACCTGTTTGGTGATGAAGGTGCAGGCTCCTACCTTGGAAAGTTGTTTATGAGCGCCTATTTAAAAAAAGAACTTCCGGAAGAATTACGCGCATCGTTTGACAAGCAATATGGATTCACACTTGAGGACATACTTAATTCATTGTACAACAAGCCATCTCCTAATAAATTCCTTGCATCGTTCAGCTTGTTTCTGAGCCCTAACAGGGAGCACCCGTTTGTGAAGACCTTAATAGAGCGGTCATTTCTTGATTTTTTCAAGGCCCACATTGAAAAATATGAGGGGTATAATACCTATCCGATCGGATTTATCGGGTCAATTGCCTTTATCTACAGAGATATCCTGAGCGAGATCGCCCGAAAGGAGGGCATAACCATTTCAAGAATTTTGCCCTCTCCCATCGAAGGATTGGTTGACTATCATACGATCTGATGGTCAGGAAACCCAAGGGGCTAACTCCGGAAGATGAAGAATAGAGCCGAGATCGTCAGGCCTGAACCATCTGAACTCCTGATCTTTTCTAAACCACGTTAGCTGTCGTTTTGCATATCGGCGGCTATTCGTTTTTATTTTGTCAATGGCAAAATCAAGGGTAGTCAACCCCTGCATGTAGTCAAATAATTCTTTGTAGCCCACTGTATTCAACGCATTCAGATGCCTCAACGGAAAAAGTTGACCAGCCTCCTCGACCAGCCCCGCATGGATCATTTCATCCACCCTTTTATTTATCCTTTCATTTAATATTTCTCGCGGAAGGTCAATTCCGATCTTCAAAATTCTGAAGGGGCGGGGTTTAAGTGTTTGGGTGCGCAGGGCAGAATAGGGCACTCCGGTGGCCCCGTAAATCTCCAGAGCTCTGATCAGCCTTGCAGGGTTGGCCAGATCAACTATTCCGTAATATTCAGGGTCGACCTGCCGCAATTCATCCTGCAATGCAATGATTCCAGCTGTTTCGAGCATATGCTTCAAACGTTGGCGTATTTCAGGATCGGGGTCAGGCAACTGATCAATGCCATGGCATACCGCATGGATATACAACCCGGAACCGCCAACCATCAAGGCAACCGGATGTTGCTTAAAAAGCTCTTTCAGCAATAAAAGTACTTCAGTTTCAAACCGCGACACATTGAATGCGTCACGAACAGAGAGCTGATGGATAAAGTGATGGGGAACGGCTTTTAATTCTTCTGGTGTGGGGGCTGCTGTTCCAATTTTCATTTCACGGTAAAACTGCCGTGAATCTGCAGAAATAATCGGGGTTTTCAGATGCCGGGCCAATTTAATTCCCAATTCAGTTTTTCCAACTGCGGTAGGGCCGGCAATAACCACAAGCAGTGGTTCATTCATAGTCATCTGAATCGCGGTCATAGCCTGACAATCGTTTATCCAGGCTTTCAATATCCTCGTAATCCTCTATGTGTTCTAAGTTCTCATCATCATCTGTTTCACTCTGCCCGTGAAAGGAGAAATCGTCATCCCCTTCGCCTGCTACAGCAGATTCCTGTGATTCGGAAACCGGTTCATCCTCCTCCACCGATTCGATCAGGCTTCCCAGTTCATCTTCAATAGCGGCCAATTCATGATCATCCTCCACAATATCTTCGAATTTGGCAAGTTCCTCCATTTTCGGCAGCGGAATCTTTGGTACTGTAATTTTTTGAATGGTCTCCTTGGGGGTTGCCGAGGCAATGGGATTAACGACAGGCTGATCGGTTTTCTTGGGGAGCTCTGCAATCCGTTTTATACATCTAGGATAAGAGAGATAGCCTTCGGACTGAAATATTTTAAAGAGTTCGATGTGAAATGAAAAAAGATCCCTGCCGTTAAATTCATAAATCATCTTCTGGTGTGGATCTTCAATGAAATGTTTTATTTTGCTGACTTTCATCAAAGGAGGTGTCACAAAATCTGTTACGACCCGGTCGAGATCATCGTCGTATTTGCGAAGCTGACGTTGCTCGGTTTTGAGGGTAATTTCCTTGTCCTTTTTGTACTTCTTATCCGTCATAAAAAAGAAGGCACGCTCACAATGCATCAGTTCAGCAGATTCCATCAGAATATGGTGAAAATCAAGGAAGGTTTGATTTGGTTGAATTTCAATCTCCCTAAGCCATCCATCATGCTCCTCACAGGTAATCCTAAAACGATAAATCAACATGGTTATTCCCACTTTAATTACGCGTCAAAAATATAAAATTTCACGTACAAAATTAAAAAAACATCAGGTTTCTCTTTTGGACAGGCCAAGCTTGAGGCCCTCCTGCAGCATCAGCTCATAGGCAGCCTCATAATCATTGGGGATAATGCCTTCAAGGATGGCTTCGATAATGGCTGCTTTTATAATTCCGACTGATTTTGAAGGGGATATTCCAAACGCATGCATGATTACCTCCCCTGTAATGGGTGGCTGCCAGTTGCGCAATTGATCCTTTTCTTCAATTTCCTTCAGTTTCTGTTTGACGATGTTGAAATTTGAGATGAAGCGCTTAACCTTACCGGGATTTTTTGAGGTGATATCTGCATTGCACAGGAGCATGAGGTCATCGATGTCATCCCCTGCTTCAAAAAGTAACCGGCGAACTGCTGAATCGGTCACGACATCTTCGGCCAATACAATGGGCCTGAGATGCAGCAAAACCATCTTTTCCACGTATTTCATTTTGTCATTCAGCGGAAGTTTAAGGTTTCTGAAAATAGGGGGAACCATTTTTGCCCCCCTGAATTCGTGGGCATGAAAGGTCCAGCCGGTTCCCTGGATAAACTTTTTGGTAAGCGGCTTGGCAATATCATGGAGGATTGCCGCCCATCGCAGCCATAGGTTTTCTGAGACTGCTGCCACATTGTCGAGAACGGCCAGGGTATGGTAGAAATTATCCTTATGCCCTTTGCCATCGATGATTTCAGCGCCCTTGAGTTCACAAAATTCAGGAAAAATAATTTTCAGAAGGCCTGTTTCATCCATCATTTTGAATCCTTTGGATGGAAAATTTGCCTGAATGATCAGATTGAATTCATCAGAAACCCGCTCCATGGAAACAATCGAAATCCGTTCGGCATTTCGCCTGATCGCCTCAAAACAGGATGGTTCAATTGAAAAATCAAGTTGGGTGGCAAACCTGATGGCCCGCATCATGCGCAAAGGATCATCAGAAAAGGTGATATCAGGGTCAAGCGGGGTTTTGATGATTTTATCCCTGAGATCTTTGATCCCATCGAAGGGATCAAGCAGCTGTCCATATTTCTCCTTTGTAAGATCAAGGGCCATGGCGTTGATGGTAAAATCGCGGCGATTCTGATCATCTTCAAGGGTTCCCCCTTCCACGATAGGTTTTCGCGAATTAAGGCGGTACGATTCCTTACGGGCTCCGACAAATTCAATTTTCCATCCATGGAAATTCAGCATGGCCGTGCCAAAGTTTTTAAAAAATTTCACGGGGACATCCCCTTCCAATTTTCCGGCCACCCGATGGGCAAAATCGATTCCACTCCCGATTACCACAATATCAATATCCTGTTTATTGTCGCGATTCAGCAAGAGATCCCTTACAAACCCGCCTATTACGAATGCCTGCAGCTGCATCTCTTCTGAAACCTGCGAAATAATCTTAAATATGGGATTTGTGAGATGTGCTTTCAAAAGCCTTGTTACTTTGTTACTCCATTACCTCTACAAAAGTACGTAATAGTGACATAACCTTCTGAAAAAATATATTTTTACAGTTTTGCTGGTTTCCTCCGGATTTGTATCTTTGGAGCGCGGTTGTTAATTAATTCACTGATAAATAAAACAAACTACTTATGGCAAAAAGAACCATCGTTGCGATGCCCGGAGATGGCATCGGTAAAGTCGTCCTTGATGAGGCCATCCGCGTATTGGATGCTGCCGGTTTCGATGCAGAATATGTACATGGAGATATCGGATGGGAATTCTGGTGTAACGAGGGCGATCCATTTCCCGAGCGCACCCAGAAATTGCTTGAACAGCACAAAATCGGCCTTTTCGGCGCCATCACCTCCAAACCAAAAGATAAAACGGAAGCAGAATTGTCGCCCGAGCTGAAGGGCAAAGGATTTGCCTATTACAGCCCCATTGTCACCATGAGGCAAAAGTACGACCTCGACATCTGCATGCGGCCCTGCAAAACCTTTAAGGGGAACCCGCTTAATTTTATCCGTCGCGGATTTGGCGGCGTTATCGAGGAGCCGATCATTGACACCATGATTTTCCGCCAGAATACAGAATGTTTGTACGGGGGCGTTGAATGGTCAAATCCCTCAGACCAGGTTTATGATGCATTGATGACCCACAAGAAATTCAGGGATAATTTTGCCTGGTGCCCGCGTCCGGAGTTGGCTGTATCGACCCGTATTTTTACGAAAAAATATACCGGGCGGATCCTGAAAGCTGCCTTCGAATATGCCAAAACGCGTGGTTTCGATACCGTGACCGTTTGCGAAAAGCCAAATGTGATACGCGAAACCTCGGGCATGATGCTGAAAATGGCCCAGGAGATGGCAAAAAATGAATATCCGGGAATCAAAGTCCAGGATACCAATATCGATGCCCAGATGATGTGGCTCACCAAGAATCCTGAGACCTACCATGTGATGGTGGCCGGCAACATGTTCGGGGACATCGTGTCCGATGGATTTGCAGGCCTGATCGGCGGACTCGGATTCGCCTGCAGCGCCAACATAGGCCCGGAAATAGCCGTTTTCGAACCCACCCACGGATCTGCTCCCAAATATGCTGAATTTAACCCATCGATTGTCAATCCCACTGCCATGATCCTATCTGCCGTAATGATGCTTGAACACCTCGGTGAGATGGAGATCGCTGCCAGGATTTCCAAAGCTGTTGCCCAGGTTGTGGAAGAGGGGAAGGTGATGACCTATGATATGATAAAACTGCCGGGAAGACCTGATTCATTCAGCAAGGGTGCAGCAACTACACAGCAGATGGCGGATGCCATAATCAGTAAACTTTAAGAATTGGTAACAAAACCAAAGCATATGACCGAAGAAATTAAAAACCTATGGCCGGAGTTGATGTGGATTCAGGATCCTGACCTCCGTGAAAAAACCGCAAAGACATGGGAGATGGCGCTTGCAAAGAGCGTTCTGACACCCGATGATCTGAATAAAATTCCATTTACACTGCTCGCCGGGCCCGATTTGAAAGTTACTTTCATGGCCCATAAACGCTGTGTGGTTCATGTAGCGCGCGATGCAGGAAATAAGATGAATGAATTTTTCAAGGAGGATCTCCCGGTTAACATGGATGTATTGATTGCCGGTGCCATTTTAGCTGATGTAGGCAAACTGCTTGAATATGAGATGGGTGCTGATGGAAAATCATTCCAGGGAAAATACGGAAAGTATCTTCGTCACCCCTTTTCCGGCGTTTCGCTTGCAGAACAATGCGGAGTTCCGGCGGCTGTTTGCCATATTATTGCCACCCATGCGGGCGAAGGCGATATGGTGAAACGTACCGTGGAAGCTTATGTCGTTCATCATGCCGACTTTATGACCTTTGAGCCATTCAGGGATAGATTAAAATAATAAATCAATGAATATGACGATAATCGAACAAATTATAGCCAACCATTCCAGTCAGCCAACAGTGAAGCCTGGCGATATTGTGGATGTTGTTATCGATACCCGCGCAGCACGCGATTTTGGCGGTGCCAATGTCGTGAAAAACCTTATTGACAATGGATTGACTCTGGAAGATCCGACGAAGACCATTTTTACCTTCGATTGCAACCCGGGAGGTTCAGATCAGAAATATGCGGCCAACCAGCATTATTGCCGGCAATATGCGCGTGAACAGGGCATCAGGGTGTACGATGTGGATGCAGGGATTGGAACACATTTGGCCATTGACAATGGGTTGGCATGGCCAGGGAGCACCTTTGTCTCCACCGATTCCCATGCCAACATCATGGGCGCCATTGCCTCTTTTGGTCAGGGTATGGGTGACCAGGACATTGCGGCAGCCTGGGCAAAGGGTGCCGTGTGGTTTAAAGTACCCTCTTCTGTAAAAATCAATCTTACGGGGAAAAGGCCTGCCAATTTATCCGCCAAGGATATTGTACTGAATTTGCTCGCCATGTTCGGCGCCAATAAATTGCTTGGCTATTCTGTGGAAATCTATGGGGAAGAAGCTGAAAAATTTACCCTTGCGGAGCGCATAACCATTTCGTCCATGGGCACTGAAATGGGCGCCATCATTGTCATTTTTCCGACATCTCAAAGCCTGATCCATGAATTGAAGAGGTTAACAGGGAAAGATTATCCATCTGTGTTGGCCGATGCAGATGCGGTGTACGAAAAGAGCCTCGACATCGACCTGAGCAAATTTGTCACCATGGTTGCCAAGCCCGGACATCCGCATGACGATACCTCGATTGAAAACGTGCGAAACCAGAAAATCGACTCCGGTTTTATCGGCAGTTGCACCAATGGACGCATCGAAGATCTTCGTGCAGCAGCGGAGGTATTGAAAGGGAGAAAAGTGGCCCCTGGTGTGGTTTTGAAAATCGTTCCGGCTACCGATGCCATTTGGACACAGGCCATGAATGAAGGGATTATTCAGACATTCAAACAAGCGGGTGTGATGGTTTCTAATGCCGGTTGTGCGGGTTGTGCCGCCGGACAGGTTGGCCAGAATGGACCGGGGGAGGTGACCATCAGCACCGGGAATCGTAATTTTGAAGGAAAGCAGGGCAAAGGTTTTGTGTACCTCGCCTCCCCTGCCGTGGTCGCTGCATCTGCCGTTGCCGGTTTTATTACAACACCTGACCAGATTCCTGACCAGCCTGCCCTATTCCATGCCACCGGTAAAGGTGACACGGGACACGTGACGCGTGACAAAAGCAAAATAGCAGAAAATCAAACAGCCGTTAAGGGCAGGGTTTGGATTATCCCCAAGGATGATATTGATACCGATATGATTTTCCACAATCGATACCTTACCATCACCGATATCAAAGAGATGGGTCAATATACATTTGATAACCTCAAGGGATTTGAAGATTTTGCAAAAAAGGCCCAACCCGGCGATATCGTAATTACGCAGAAAAACTTTGGAGCCGGCAGTTCACGTCAGCAAGCGGTTGACTGCTTTCTCTCCCTTGGCATCAGCTGCATCCTGGCCGAATCGTATGGGGCGATCTATGAACGCAATGCCATTAATGCGGCGCTGCCCATTTTGACCTATAAACCTGAATCCTTGGCCAAGGCAGAAATAGAGCATGGCGATACAATTACAGTTGATTTTATCACCGGAGAAATAACAAACCTCAAAAATCAGAAAACCACAAGCATCGATAGGTTCTATGATGCCCAGTTGGCTATTTATAAGAATGGGGGGCTGTTATAAATTGAGTGCGTATGCGAAATCGTAACTATCGTCATCGCTTCAGTTTCCAGCGGCGATGTGACCACAAATAGTATTGGGGTTCTGCATTGATCACCTCTTCAAGCATCTTCATAAACCGGCCGGTTAATTCGCCGGTTTTTGTTTTTACAGGTGCGGGCTCCAGCATTTTAAAATCAACGGTATAATATCCGCGTTTCACCTTTTTAACGCAGCCAAAAACAACGGGAAGATTATATATCCGGGCATATTTTTCAGGGCCATGGAGGGCTGCTGTGTCCTGGTTCAGAAAGTTCACCCAATAAGCCAACCTCGCACTCGATGGGCTTTGATCGGCCACCATATAAAAGATAGCGGGTTCTCCATAATCCATTTTGAACGTTTCAGCCGTTTGGGTAATGGAGGCAAGCTTCGATCGGCCCTTGACCCTCGATTGCTGCACATAGGCATCAATAAATTTATTTGACAACGGTTTGTAGAAACCAACCGGTTTATGCATCAACTGAGCGCCCGAGGCAAGTCCGCCCCATTCCCAATTCCCATAATGGCCCGCAATGCAGATGACCGATTGCCCCTTTCTGTATAATTCATCCAGGATTTCGGTATTGTAGTATTTGTAACGCCTGACAACAGCCTCTTCCGTCATGGTAAATGCTTTCAGACTTTCGATCAGCATATCAGACAGGTGGTGGTAAAATCCTTTGGCAATGACCGTGATTTCATCATCCGACTTTTCAGGAAATGAGTTCCGGAGATTGCAAAATACCACTGTCTTTCTGTATCCAATGATGTAATAGATGAAATAAAAGACCAGGTCGGCAAAACCAAAAAGCAGGCGGAATGGGATGAATCGGAAGATAAAAATAAAAAGTCTGAATAAATAGAAGGTCAGCTTATCCATCGGAATTACATTTTGTTCATCTCAATAATTGGGATCGCTATTTGGAAGTGCAAAGTTAGCCTTTTATCAATTTGGCTCTTTTTTTCGTCTCTCTTTTTTGAAAAACCTTAATTTTGCTGTAAATACTGAAGATGATGCTGATTATAAAACGCCACAATACCGATCCCTATTTTAACCTGGCAACTGAAGAATATGTGTTGAAAAACTTCGATGAAGATGTATTTATGCTATGGCGCAATGCCCCATCAATCATCGTTGGCAAGCATCAAAACACCCTGGCCGAGATCAATGTAGATTATGTAAAACAGAACAACATTCCGGTTGTAAGGCGGCTTAGCGGCGGTGGCGCCGTGTTTCATGATCTGGGGAACCTGAACTTCACCTTTATCCGGAATGGCGAAGCAGAGCGTTTGATTGATTTTCGCAGATATACTGAACCCATCCTGGAGGTACTGCTGAAGATCGGGGTTGCCGCAAAATTTGAAGGTCGGAATGATCTCACCATTGATGGAAGGAAATTTTCGGGCAATGCAGAACATATATGGAAAAACAGGGTACTCCATCATGGCACCCTTCTCTTTTCTTCCCACATGCCCAACCTGGCCGAGGCGCTCCATGCCGATCCCCTCAAATTTCAGGATAAGTCAGTGAAATCAGTGCGCAGCCGTGTGACGAACATCAGTGAGCATCTGAAGTTTCCGATGGATGTATTGCAGTTTGAAGCCCTGATTGAGGATCATATGACGGAAAAGTATCCTGATGCCCGTTTAATTGAACTTTCATCGGAAGATCATGATCAAATTCATGCTTTGGTAAAGGATAAATATCATACATGGGAGTGGAATTTCGGGTATTCCCCCAACTACAATTTCAGGAAAATCGTTCGTACGGAAAAAGGCGGGACCCTTGAATTCGACCTCGATGTACACAATGGCATCATCACGCATATAAAAATTTTCGGTGATTATTTCAGCAGATATGACACGGAAGATATTGAGACTGCCCTGACCGGAATTGAGCATCATCCGGATGCGATAAGTCGGGCGCTGGCGACATTCACGATTGATGATTATTTTGCGAACCTCACCCTGGAGGATTTCATGGCCGGGATATTTTAAGTGTTGCCTTCAGCCAAAGGAATCCAATCATTCCCGCTACAAAAGAGGCAATTAAAACCGTGATCTTTGAACTGTTTATCAATGCAGGCTGGTCAAATGCCAGCAGCGTGATAAAGATCGACATGGTGAATCCGATTCCACCTAAAAAGCCTGTGCCAACAATGTGTTTCCATCTGAGATCGGCAGGCAGCATGCACCAGCCCAGCGCGGCACCAATAAATGAAAACAGGAAAATTCCCAATGGCTTGCCGATAATCAGCCCCAGGGAAATTCCCAGGCTGTTTGATTCAACCAAACTGTTCACCCACCCACCGCCAAGTACAATACCTGTGTTGGCCAGAGCGAAAAGAGGCAGGATAAAAAAAGCAACGGGTTTATGCAGAAAGTGTTGCAGGATGTATGAGGGTGATTTTTCTCCACCATCACCAAATGGGATGGCAAATGCCAGCAAGACGCCTGAAATAGTCGCATGAATCCCTGAATGCAGCATAAAATACCACATCACCACCCCACCCAGCAGGTAGGGAATCAGGTTATGAACTTTGAGCCGGTTCAGCATGAGAAGTACGCCAAACACTGCAAGTGCAATAAATAAATTGATGAAGGATAACGTTTGGGTGTAAAATATGGCAATGACCAGAATTGCTCCGAGATCGTCCATCACCGCCAAAGCTGTCAGAAATATTTTTAACGAAACCGGAACCCTGCTTCCCAACAGAGATAAAACCCCGATTGCAAATGCTATGTCTGTTGCCATCGGAATCCCGGCGCCAGCCTGAAAAACTGTTCCGGCATTCAGCAATAAAAACAGCGCAGCAGGAACAACCATTCCACCGACAGCAGCAAAAAACGGCAGGGCGGCACTTTTCAGATCAGCCAATTCCCCTTTATAAATTTCGCGTTCCAGTTCCAGACCAATGAGGAGGAAAAAAACAGTCATCAGTCCGTCATTGATCCAATGTACGATATCATGACCGGCAAAATCAGCACCCCAAAAATTCAGGTATGGATGTTGAAACATGGAATTGGCAAGGAGGAGTGAAATCAGCGTACAAAAAATCAGGATGAGCCCTCCGGCCTTTTCACTTTCAAAAAAGTCGTTGAACATACCAGAAATCTTCACGCTGACAGCCTTTGGTATCATGTTCCCGCCTTATACCGGATAACTTCCGCTTTTTCAAGTGTGATCAATCCACCCGACTTTGACTGTTCAAATAGTTGTTCAACCACCTCGGTAAATTCACGTATTTTTTCTTCTGCATCAACGATCTCGATGATCAGAGGTAAATCGGTGGATATTTCAAATAATTTCGTAGTATGAACCTTTGAATTCGGACCAAATCCCATAATCCCCCGCGTGACGGTTGCACCTGAAAGACCTCGTTTCTTGGCTTCAAAAACGATGACTTCATACAAAGGCTGCTGCCCGATCCGGTCTGATCCTCCAATAAAGATGCGAAGCAGCTTTGCATTCGGGTTATTTTCCATTTCAGAAGATTTTTGTGATCATAATTCCAATGAATGTAGCTAAAAGCCCGAGTATAACGCTTCCGGCAATGTAGGCTGATACATAACCAAACTGTCCATCACGCAACATCCCAACGGTTTCATTGGAGAAGGCCGAAAAGGTCGTGAAGCCACCAAGCATACCCGTCGCTAAAAACAACCTCCATTCCTGTGACAAATTTCCCCGGTCGGCCAGTCCAAAAACCACACCGATTAACAGACATCCGAGAATGTTCACACTGAGCGTCCCGAACGGAAAAGCCGAAAAAAACCTGTTCTGAATAAAACCAGAGATCAGGTAGCGAAAAATTCCACCCAGAAAACTTCCAATGCCAATTACCAAGATCGTTTTCATATTCTATCGACCGGTGTTGGCGTGTTTACAAGGGAAATAATTGCTTTCATAGATAATTTGGAACGTAACGGCTGCAAAGTTAAAAATTTGGCCTTACTCCCGTTCGAAAATCAGCCTCTTATATTTGTTGTACAAGAATGAAATGATCAAAAGCAAAACCCCCAATGAGACAAAAACGATGGTTTTTGAGATGGTATCAAGCGAGGTTAGGTCGTAGAAAAACAACTTGACCAGGGTCGCTCCAAATAAGACAAAGGCTCCGATGCGCAGATGTTTTTTCTTCTTCCATATTCCCAGGGCGATCAGGAAAAGGGCATACACACCAAAAAGAATGCTCAGTCCCAATTTATAGGATTGTTCTGATCTGAACAGATCCATCCAGTTGATGAGTTCATTGGCAACAACTGTTAACAGGGTAATGTGAAGGAGAAAATCAAATTCTGTTTTAAAATCTATTGAAAGAAATTTTCGACGGATATAGGTGTAGACTGTGAAAAGCATCAAACCAACAAAAATAAATGAGATGTACCGGATCCCAATATCGAAGCTTCCCCGGTAATAAAATTCAGACATTGACTGGCTGATGTAACTTACGCGAAGGTCTCCGATGGCAAACAATCCGATCGTTAAAAACAGCCCCAGCGCAATGGTATTCAGCCCCAGGTTAATGAGTCCGAGCTGATTGTTTTTAATTTTCAGGATGTTTACAAAGGAGAGAAGAGATAAGAACAGCAGTGAATAATTAACAATCGAAATGGTATTGTACTTCAGGATATCCTCATTCCAGAAATGCTGCGGAATAGTTAAATCCTGATCCACCGTTCGCAAGGAGTCAAGATAGGCTTGATTCCAGAAGGTAGAGATTTCCATAACAAATGTGAAATAGGCGGCAATAAGCAAAATGGCAGGCATGGCAAAATTCATGAGCCTGGTAAGCAATTTATTATGTTGCCACTGTGAGAGATAATTCTTCTGATTATGAAGGATATTCATGAAGGTAAACGAAGCAATAAAGAGAACGGAGGTCAGAAAATTTATATTGAACAGCGGAATGATCCGGGTTTCCGGATATTCGGGATCATATACATTATACACCGTAAGCCAGTCATGCAGCAGGCTGCATAAGACAAGAAACATAAGCGGATAGGACAGCGATTCATATACCTTCACATTTTTTGTCCTTCCTATCCAAAACAGCACGGCAACCTCCCCGGCCCAGAGCATCGTAACCCATTTCCCATCAAGTTGCACCGGTATGGCGATGGTAATAAAAACCAACACCAGGCCAACCACGAACGACAACAGGTTCCGGTCACTTAGTTTTCGGGAGTAAATCCCAGCCGCGACAATTCCATGAATTACTGCATTTACCAAGGTAAATGTGCCCAGAAATTCTTCACCTGTTTGATCTGAGCGCAGAATGGCATATCCCAGGCCATAAAAAACCGTGGAATTTGCAAGCAAAAGCAGGATATCCTCCATTTCAAACTTCTCCTTCCTGATCAGTTTGTAAGCCAGGAAGATCAGGTAGAATGTTGAGAAAAAAATGGATATAAAGGTCAGGGACAATCCAAAGTGGTTCTCTGTCTCGTATTTTGGGATGTACCAGGTTAGAAAAATCAGCCAGGTAAGAATAAAAGATGAATAATAAATTGATTTCCAATATTTTCTGAAGGAGATAACAAGGATGCCTGCGTTGACGATGGCCATGTAACTGAAAAGAAAGGCAAGACTCCCCGATTCGTTCCCAAGCAGGAAGGGAACCCCATAGGCGCCAACCAATCCGATATGGGCAATCACCTGTTTGTTATAAATTATCGCAGCGCCAACTGTGAAAACCGTGAAAAGAACCATCAATATAAAGGTGAGCAACAGCGGGATCAATCCATAAAAGTTATAGGCAGCAAAAGTGACAAAATAGATGATGGCCATGGATCCGCTAAGGAGCACTGCACTGAAATTTTCATAGGGCCTCTTCAGACGGATGGCAAATCCCAGCAACCCCAATCCGACAAGATAACCCAGAATGATTCTTGTCCACGGGCTAATCAGGTCATGGTCGATGGCGTACTTTGCTCCAATGCCAACACCAATGATGGTAATGACGATGCCAATTTTGTTAATCAGGTTTTCGCCAATGAATTTCTCTCCGAAAAACTTCTCAATACCCGGTGGCATTTTCGATGGCATTTTCGATGGCATTTGCGGTGGCATTTGCGGTGGCATTTGCGATGGCATTATTTTGGGAAGATCAGGAGATGCGGGCTTCTCCGGCTGTTCCTCCTGAGATTTTAACAGCTGAATCTCATGGTGCAGATCCTCCAATTCATTTTGAAAGGAGGCTTGTTTTTTGGAAAGGATCTCCAGTTTTTCTTGAAGTTGATTGATTTTCTCAGGAATGTCAGACATACTTCGTGGTTGTTAAAATGAATATCAAATATAGGATCTCTCAACTACGATGTCAATCCTTTAGGATTATTCTGACTCGTACAAGCGCAGCCGGTTTTTCATCATGCGCAGTTCATCCTGCAATTGATCGACCCTCCGTAATATGTGAGATATTGCATCGATGCCTTCCATATTGATCTCCAGTTCATAATGCAAGTGTATTAGTCGTTCAAGTTCGTTCACCTGATCCAGATAAAAATAGCGGGTATCATCTATTTTTGTATACTGAACCAGTCCGTATTCATGTAGTTCGTCAACAAAAGAAAACTCGATGTTGTAATGTGTGCAAAACTGGTCTACGGGGATTAAATGTTCAGTTTCCATGCGTACGAATTTTGGACAATTCTTTGAATAACTCCTTTTCTTTTTGCGTCAGGTTTACCGGAACTTTCACCTGATAGGTAAGAATCAAATCACCAAACGCTCCCTCCTTTTTATATACCGGAAAGCCTTTCCCTTTCAATTTCACCTTTGTTCCATTTTGTGTTTCAGGTTTAACCTGAAGTTTGACCATCCCATCCAGGGTGTTGACAGTAATTTCACCGCCCAAAACAGCAGTATACATATCGATCTCGACATGGGCGTGCAGGTGAATGCCCTCCCGCTTAAATGTTCCGTGGTTGGAAATGGAAAAGGTAATAAACAGATCACCGTTGGGACCGCCATTGATCCCTTCACTTCCGTGACCGGCAATTTTGATGGTTTGCCCGTTTTCAACGCCTGCCGGAATAGTGAGGCGGATATTTTTACCGTTGACGGTCAGGGTTCGCTTTTGGGTTTTGTACACATCCTCCAGGTTTAATTGAAGTTCTGCATTAAAATCCTGGCCGCGATACTTGACCTGCCCGCCTCTCTGGCTGCCGCGTCCGCCACCAAACATGGACTCAAAAAAATCAGAAAAATCTCCCTCTGAAAAACCATCTGAACGGGGCTGCCTCTCAGCTGAGCCTCTGTACTGTGACTGCTGATGACCTGCCTTTTCAAATGCTTCAGCATGTTTCCAGTCCTGGCCGTATTTGTCGTATTTCTTTCTCTTTTCAGGATCGCTCAGCACCTCGTTGGCCTCATTGATTTGCTGAAATTTCAACTTGGCAGTTTTATCATTCGGGTTCAGATCGGGATGGTATTTTCGTGCCAGCCTCCGGTAGGTCTTTTTGATGTCTGCCAGGCTCGCTGCTTTATCCAGTTCCAATATTTTATAGTAATCGATGTATTCCATCTTTTTACCGTTTAGGTTGTCTCCTGCCCTGCAATTAGCCTGGCAATCCTTTTGCGAAGTTAATAAGAAAACGATTAAAAGTTATTCAGCATATATCCCTATTTTTGCGATAGTCAATGATAAAATCACCAACGCTATGAAACATAATGATATTTTCGTCCGGTTGTGGAAAGATTATACGACCAGGAATCCCGCTACTCAAAAAGTGTATGACCTCTTTTGTGCTGAAGGTGAAACTGTGATGAACGACCATATTGCGTTTCGAACTTTCAGGAGCCCATTACTTGGCGTAGATGTATTATCAAAAGTATTTCTGAAAAACGGATATGAATTCAAGGGAGATTACCACTTTGAAACCAAGAAACTGTATGCCAAACATTTTGAGCATCAAACCGACCCGGATGCGCCACGTGTATTTATCAGTGAATTACTGGTGGAGGAGTTCAGCCCGTTTTTGCAGCAGACCGTAAAAGCGTGGATCGGTCAAATCCCGGTATCACTGCACGACTCGGACGAACTCATTTATGCCGGCAATATATCCGGAATTCCATCCTATGCTGTGTATGAAAAGTTAAGAGCTGAATCAGAATACGCGGCATGGCTCTATGTCAACGGTTTTTGCGCCAACCATTTCACCGTAAGCGTGAATGGGCTCAAAAAACTGGATACCATTCAAAAGATCAATGCATTTTTGAAATCACATGGATTTTTAATGAATGATGCCGGAGGAGAAATCCAGGGAACCCCGGACGAATTACTTGAGCAGTCGAGCATCCGCGCTGAGATGGTTAAATTCAGTTTTGTGGAGGGTGAATTTGAAATTCCGGGTTGTTATTATGAATTTGCATTACGTTATCCTGATCACGACGGAAAACGATACAGTGGATTTATCGCAAAATCGGCTGACAAGATTTTCGAGTCCACCAATTTTTATAAAAAATGAAACCGGCGCTGATGGTGAGACCCTTCATTAAAATCGGCCTTGCGTTTATTTTTACCGGCAGTGCCTTTGGCTGCAACTCAAGCGCTGAAAAGAGAGAAATCAACAGTGTGCAACTGCCAAAATCGGGGGTGGTCCACGACCGCATGGTTGCAATTACCAACAAAGATCTATCCTACGCACTTTATCTGCCGTCGGGTTTGAACGGTGACGGGATGCTATATCCTGTCATCCTTGCCCTGGATCCCGGCGGTTCAGGGTTAACCCCGGTTAAAAAGTATAAAGAACTTGCCGAAAAGTACGGCTATATCCTGATGGGTTCAAACGATTCGCACAACGGGCAACCAACCACCGAAATCGGACCGGTTATCACCGGCATGCTTGGCGAAATCAGATCGGTTTACCCCTGCGACAGCAACAGGATATACCTGGCCGGATTTTCTGGTGGTTCACGCGTTGCAGGCATGGCCGCCACCTATTACGAAGGAGTGAAAGGAGTAATCGGTTGCGGAGCGGGTTTCCCGACAGAAGATAAAACACACCTTGCAGCGTTTGATTATTTCGGCATTGCCGGCACAGCCGATTTCAACATGAACGAAATGATTCAGCTCGACCGCATCCTTGAACAGGTTGGCATGCGCCATTTTATAACCACGTTCCCGGGTCCGCATGCCTGGCCGCCTGCCGGAGTGATGGAAGATGGTTTTCAGTGGTGCACGCTGAATGCCATGAAAGATGGGACACTGAAGCGGGATGATGTCGTCATTGGCCGGATTATGGCTGGTTTTGATATCCGAATTGCAAAAGAAAGGTATGATAATCAGTTGATCCCGGCTGCCGAAATTTGCAAAGAGGCCATCCTGTTTGGCGAAGGATTGATTTCCACTGACAAGTTTAAAAAAGAACTTCAATCCATTTCAGATCTTCCTGAATATAAAAATCAGGTAGCTTATCGCCAGAAAATTCTTAAAAAGGAGGCCATTGAGCAACAATCGCTCATGGAGGGTCTCTTTTCCAAAGATGAAGCTTGGTGGAAAGCACGAATTGACAAGATGAACAGCAAGCCAATGCAGAATTGCAATCCCGAAGATACGCTGATGAATGCCCGCCTGAAAGCCTTTCTGAGCCTTGTATGTTATTCAAACGCCGATGCGGCTATAAAACAACGAAACCGGGAAGTGGCAAAAACAGTGATTACAGTCTATGAAATGGCTGATCCTCAGAATCCTGAACCCAATTATATGCGTGCAGTGATTTTGCTTCAACGATACGATTCCACCGCTGCTGTAAAACAACTGGGGATAGCCATCAGTAAAGGATTTTCAGATAAAATAAGAATGATGCAGCAACCAGAATTCCAGGGGCTGAAAAATTCACCCGATTATTTTGACCTTTTACAAAAGATGAAATAATGGATCAATATTCGCTTCAACAAAAAATCGACTCCCTGACGATGCTGATCGATGGTGAAATCTTTACCGATAAAACCCATCAGCTGCTTTACGCCACCGATGCCTCTGCCTACCGGGAAATTCCTTTGGGGGTTGCGTGTCCGAAACATGCTGCCGATATTAAAAAACTCATCGCTTTTGCCGCTGCTGAGAAGGTCCCGCTGATACCCCGGACCGCCGGAACATCGCTGGCTGGACAGGTGGTCGGCGCCGGACTTGTAGTGGATGTTTCCCGGCACATGACGCAGATACTGGAGATAAATCCTGAGGAGCATTGGGTGCGTCTCCAGCCGGGCGTTATCCTTGATGAGCTGAATAAAACAGTTGAAGGACAAGGTCTTTTCTTCGGACCCGAGACCAGTACCTCCAGCCGTTGCATGATGGGCGGGATGGTTGGCAATAACTCATGCGGCGCCCATTCCATCCTCTATGGCAGTACACGCGATCATGTAATTTCAGTCAAAGGATTTCTGAGTGATGGTTCTGATGTGGAATTCAAGGAACTTTCGATGGATGAATTCAAGGAAAAATGTAGCGGAGATTCCCTTGAAAACAAGATTTACCGCCAGATAAACGATATCCTCACAGATCCCCGGAACCAGGAGAACATCCGCAAAGAGTACCCCGATCCGGGAATACATCGGCGTAATACGGGATATGCACTCGACCTGTTGCTCGCCAGTGAACTGTTTAACTTCAGCAAATTGATTGCCGGCAGTGAGGGCACCCTGATGTTCATGACCGAGATCAAACTTAATCTTGTACCCTTGCCCCCAAAGGAAAAGGCCCTGATCTGTGTACACTGTCATACCGTTGCCGAATCGCTGAAGGCCAACCTTGTAGCCCTGAAATACGAACCGGGGTCGGTAGAACTGATGGACAAGACCATCATGGATTGCACAAAGGACAACATCACCCAACGGCAAAATCGCTTTTTCATCGAAGGCGATCCGGGGGCCATTCTGATCATTGAATTTGCGCGAGACACACGGGATGAGATCCTTGGCATTTACGATAAACTGGTTGCAGAGCTTCAATCGGCCGGACTGGGATATCATTTCCCAATCGTCTTTCCTCCGGATGTCAAAAAGGTGTGGGATCTGCGCAAAGCCGGACTTGGAGTACTTTCCAATTATCCAGGCGACCGGAAACCGGTTCCCGTCACGGAGGATACGGCTGTAAGTCCTGCCGTATTGCCTCAGTATATTGACGAATTCAACCAGATGCTTGCCAGCCTCGGGCTTGACTGTGTTTATTATGCGCATGTCGGCTCCGGGGAATTGCACCTGCGCCCTGTGCTGAATCTCAAAGATCCTGCCGATGTTGAACTTTTTCACACCGTAGCGCTGGAGACCGCAAAACTGGTCAAGAAATTCAATGGTTCGCTGTCGGGGGAACATGGCGATGGGCGTTTACGAGGAGAATTCATCCCACTGATGCTTGGAGAGAAGAATTACAGGTTGTTTAAAGAGATCAAAGATCTCTGGGACCCCCACCATATTCTCAATCCCAACAAAATTGTGGATACACCGAAGATGAACACCAGCCTGCGCTTCGAGCCAGGCAAGCCGGTTCGTGACATCCCTACCATATTCGATTTTTCGGTCAGCCACGGAATTCTGCGGGCAACCGAACAATGCAATGGTTCGGGCGACTGCCGGAACACGGTCATCACAGGCCGCTGGATGTGCCCTTCTTATATGGCTTTGAAGGATGAACAGACCACCACCCGTGCCAGGGCCAATATTCTCAGGGAGTTCCTTACAAATTCATCGAAATCCAATCCTTTTGACCATCAGGAGATTTATGGAATAATGGATTTATGCCTCTCCTGCAAGGCCTGCAAATCGGAATGTCCATCAAACGTGGATATTGCTAAACTGAAGGCTGAATTCCTGCAACACTGGTATGATTCCAACGGAATCCCGCTGCGGTCGAGGCTCATCGCGCATATCACCTCTGTCAATAAGCTTGGGAGCATGGTCCCTGCTTTGTTTAATTTTTTCCAGAAGAATAAATTTATCTCGGGTATTTCGAAATATGTCCTCGGTTTTGCCCGCGAACGTAACATCCCACTGCTTAATTCAACCACCCTTCGTGTATGGGCCGCCAGAAATCTATCGTCGGGTATCTATTTACCCCTTGATACAGATCCAAAACCATTAAAAACCGTCTATTTATTTGCCGACGAATTTTTAAACTACAACGATGTGGAGATCGGCATCAAGGCCATCAGATTATTGAATGCCTTCGGTTACAAGGTTATCCTTCCTTATCATGCAGAGAGCGGCCGTACCTATCTGTCCAAAGGACTTATCAGAAAGGCAAAAAAGCTGGCCACCGAAAATATCCTGAAGTTAAAAGATCTGATCACCGGAGAGACTCCGCTGATCGGCATTGAACCCTCTGCCATTCTTACCTTTCGCGATGAATATCCCGAATTGGTGGATGCACCGCTCAGGGCTGCAGCCGTGAGGCTTGCGGAGAATGCACTGATGTTTGATGAATTCATCGTCAGGGAGCTGAAAACAAAGGATCTCAGACCCCTGTTTACCAGTGAAAGCAAGGAGATAAAGTTACATGGACACTGTCATCAGAAAGCACTTGCATCGATTGAACCGACAAAAAAAATGCTGTCGATACCCTTAAATTTCAAGGTAGAGGAGATCAAATCAGGATGCTGCGGAATGGCCGGATCATTCGGGTATGAAAAGGAACACTATGCCCTCTCAATGAAAGTTGGTGAACTCGTCTTGTTTCCTGAAATCAGAAAAAGTGCACCGGAGGTGATCATTGCGGCTCCGGGAACTTCATGCCGGCATCAGATACACGACGGCACTGGGCGGCACGCTTACCATCCGATTGAAGTCCTGTACGATGCGTTACTTTAACCGGTTTATTTCAGCCCCCGGTTTTCAAGCAGCGCGTCTATCTTCGGTTCTTGTCCCCTGAAATCGATATACATCTCCATGGCATCCTTTGATCCGCCTTTTTCAAGGATACAGCTCCTGAACTTTGATGCAGTGTTTTTATCAAAGATATTTCCTGTCTCCATGAAGGCCTGGAATGCATCCGCATCAAGGACTTCTGCCCATATGTAACTATAATATCCGGCAGTATACCCACCTGTCATGGTATGCTGAAAATAGGTGGAGCGGTACCTTGGAGGAATTTGAGGAATCAACCCGATGCGGTTCATGGAGGCCGATTCGAACTTCAGCACCTCAAAACCACTCAGATCCCTGGTGGTATGGTAATCCATATCAAGAATGCATGCAGCAAGGTATTCAGTCGTTTTGAATCCCTGTCCGTATTTACCGCTTTTCACGATTTTATCAACCAACTCCTGGGGAATGACCTTCCCGGTAGCCCAATGCCTGGCATAGACCTTCATCACCTCGGGTTCAAATGTCCAATGCTCCATGATCTGGGATGGCAACTCTACAAAATCACGCGGAACATTTGAGATACCGCTGTATTTTGCATTTTTCAGCAATCCGTTGAGCGCATGACCAAATTCATGAAAAAATGTTTCAGCCTCATCCGGAGTCAGCAATGCAGGCTTGTCAGTGGTAGGTGCGGAGAAATTGCAAACGATGGTCATGACCGGCGCAACGCGCTTTCCGTTATCGTATGATTGAGGGCGGTAACTTCCACACCATGCTCCTCCCCGCTTGCTTGCGCGCGGATGAAAATCGAGATAAAGTACACCCAAATGTTTCCCATCAGCCTCTCTACACTCGTACAGCGTTACATCCTGGAAATATTTCGGGGCATTCTTCACTTCAGTGAAGGTGATTCCGTAAAGTTTATTTGCAACATAAAAGATCCCATCGCGCACATTCTCCAGTTTGAAATAGGGTTTTAACATCTCTTCATCCAGGTCAAAACGCTGTTTCATCACCTTTTCATTGTAATAGCGCCAGTCCCACGCTTCAAGCTGAAACGCGCCGCCATCCTTTACAATAAATTGCTGCATATCAGACTCCTCTTCCTTTGCCTTTGCAAGGGCCGGAACCCAGACTTGTTCAAGCATCTTATAAACATTTTCAGGCTTTTTGGCCATGCGGTCATCCAGGGCAAAATCGGCCCATGTGGCAAAACCCATCAATTGGGCCTTTTCAAGGCGCAATGGGATCAGCTTCGCAATAACAGGCTTATTGTCCTTGTCATTGTTGTTGTTTCCCCGATTGATGTAAGCGCTGAATATCTGCTCCCGTAAAATCCGGCTGTCAGCAAATTGCAGGAAAGGCATAACACTGGGGTTCTGCAAGGTAATCACCCATTTCCCTTTTGTTGCTGAATCAGCATTCCCAGCTTCGGCAGCGGATGAAATCGCACCCTGGGGCAAGCCTGACAGATCCTGCTGCTTTTCAATAACCAGTTTAAATGCATTGGTTTCAGCCAGCAGATTTTGTCCGAAGTTCAACTGAAGTAAACTGATCTGCTTGTTCAATTCACGCAGTTTTTCCTGTTGGGCCGGTTCAAGGTTGGCACCTCCCCTTACGAACCCTTTGTAGGTCTCCTCCAGGAGCCTCAGCTGATCCGGGTCAAGCTTGAGTTTGTCCCTCTTATCATAAATCGACTTGATCTTTTTAAACAACCCCGGATTGAGGTTAATGTCATCGGAGTGCTTGGTCATCAGCGGAGACAATTGTCTGGCAATATCCTGCATCTCCTTGTTGGTGTTGGCTCCGTTCAACGCATAAAACACAGCGCTAACCTTGTCAAGCAATTTACCGCTTTTATCAAGAACAACCAGGGTGTTTTCAAAAGTGGGGGCATCCTGATTTTTGACAATCGCCTCTATTTCAGTTTGATGCTGCTTCATTCCCTCCAGGAATGCAGGCATATAATGCTCATTTTTAATTTGTTCAAAAGGAGGCACCTGAAAAGGTGTTTTCCAATCTTCGAAAAAGGGGTTTGTCCCCTGTCCGATCACTGATCCGATAAATAATCCCATTGCGGCGAATAAGATAAATGTACGATTCATAAATTTGAAGTTAAGTTGAGGATGATAAAGGTAGAAAAGTTTTAGGTAACAGGGTAACAGGGTTGAAAAAATCGTCATTCGTCATTTAAATGGCCAACACCGCTCCCTCTTCGGCTGCATAGGTTTCAGGAAATACCGACCGGGCTTCTGCAAGCAAAGGACCAATATCCTCATAGCGGGCAGAAAAGTGTCCGATGAGCAGTTTTTTCACCTGTGCCTTGCTCGCAATGGTTGCCGCTTCGATGGCGGTGGCATGCAGCTTCTCCCTGGCAACAATCGCCTTATCCTGCATGAAGGTGGCTTCATGATAAAGCAGGTCAACGCCGGTGATGAAGGGAATGATCTCTTCAGAATAACCTGTATCGCTGCAATAGGCATAGGAGCGTGCAACCGGCACCTTTCGGGGTGGGTTTTTCTCACGGAACACGAAGCCGCAGGTGGGAATTCTGTGATTCAGCGGAAAGCTGTGAACAGAGATCCTTTCTTCCTCGCAGACCAGAGCGGGTTGATCCATTTGCAGGGAGTGAAAAATCAGGGGATAGATAAGCCGGGTTTCCGAGGCCTCCATCTGGATATCTAAGATGGGCTGGAGCGCTGCAGGGGCATAAAGATGGAGTTCCTCCTTTCGGCCAAGCAAATGCATGGAATGGAGCAGTCCGATCAGTCCAAAAAAATGATCACCGTGCAGGTGGCTGATGAAAATGCGCTTTATCCTCTGGAAGGATATATGGTATCTGCGCAACTGGAACTGGGTTCCCTCCCCGCAGTCAATTAAAAAGAAGCGCTCATTTGCATTGAGCAAATGAGCGCTTAGGTTTCTGTTGTTAGCCGGGATGGCAGCATTGCTTCCCAGGACAGTCAACGAGAAGGTCATGACAGATTATTCAGCCTTCGGTTCTTCTTCGGTTGGCTCAACTTCGGCAGCTGGTTCCTGTTTTGCCGGTTTGGTATCGCGGGCCAGATTTTCGGCCTTAACCATATCAGCTTTCAGGTTAGCCAGGGATTCGATATCGCCAAGGGTTGTCTTCTCAAGGTTATCCTTGAGTTTCTTAACCGCTTTCTTGGTATCGCTTTCCTTTTTCTGACCGACTTTGGCCTCCTTGTTCTTCTCAGCATACTGAGCATCCTGGTGGATTTTGCTGTGCGAGAGGATGATTTTCTTATTCTCCTTTGAGAATTCAATCACCTTGAAGTCCATTGCTTCTTCCTCTTTCGCCTGGGTGTTATCCTCCTTGCCAAGATGACGGAGCGGGGCAAACCCTTCAACGCCGTATGGTAAAGCAACGATGGCGCCTTTGTCGCTCAAACTGACAATGGTTCCAACATGAACAGATCCCACAGCAAACACATTCTCGAACACATCCCACGGATTTTCTTCGAGTTGCTTGTGTCCAAGGCTGAGACGACGGTTGTCCACATCCACATCAAGTACCATCACCTCAATGCTTTCACCAATCTTGGTAAATTCGGCAGGATGCTTGATTTTTTTCGACCAGCTCAGGTCGGAGATATGAATAAGCCCGTCGACACCCTCTTCCAGTTCGACGAAAATGCCGAAATTGGTAAAGTTGCGAACGGTGGCCGTATGTTTTGATTTGAGCGGATATTTTTCCTTTATATTGGCCCATGGATCAGGAATGAGTTGCTTGATGCCCATCGACATTTTGCGTTCTTCGCGATCGAGTGTGAGGATAACTGCTTCCACCTCCTGACCAACCTTGAGGAAATCGTGGGCGGTACGCAGGTGCTGTGACCAGGACATTTCGGAAACGTGGATCAGGCCTTCGACTCCCGTTGTAATTTCAACGAATGCGCCATAATCGGCAATCACCACCACTTTACCTTTAACCTTGTCTCCGATTTTCAACTCCTGATTCAGGGAATCCCATGGATGCGGGGTAAGCTGTTTGAGACCAAGGGCGATACGCTTCTTGTTTTCATCGAAATCGAGAATAACCACCTTGATTTTCTGATCGAGTTTGACGATCTCTTCAGGATGGTTGATACGGCCCCAGCTGAGGTCGGTAATGTGAATGAGACCATCCACGCCACCGAGGTCAACAAATACACCATAGCTGGTGATGTTCTTGACGGTACCTTCAAGAATCTGACCTTTTTCAAGTCTCTTGATGATTTCTGCCTTCTGCGCTTCGAGTTCATCTTCAATCAAAGCCTTGTGCGAAACAACCACATTCTTGTATTCGTGGTTGATCTTCACAACCTTGAATTCCATCACTTTATCAACATACACATCGTAATCGCGGATGGGTTTCACATCGATCTGTGATCCCGGGAGGAACGCCTCGATACCAAAGATATCGACGATCAAACCGCCTTTGGTGCGTGATTTCACATAACCCTTGATAATCTCCTGTTTTTCGTATGCATCGTTGATGCGTTCCCATGATTTCAGGATCCGTGCCTTTTTGTGCGACAGCAACAACTGACCGCTGGTATCTTCCTGATTTTCAATATAAACTTCAACTTTATCCCCGATCTTGAGTTCGGGATTGTAACGGAATTCGTTCATCTGAATCACACCATCGCTTTTGAAGCCGATGTTCACAATCACTTCGCGGTTGGTCATGGTGACTACCGTACCCTCGATCACTTCATGATCCTGGATGGCGCGCAGGGTTTGGTCATACGTCTCTTCCAGCTTTTTGCGTTCATCACTGGAATAGATTTCATGTTTCTTTCCAATGGCATCCCAGTCAAAATCGGCCAGTGATACAGGGGCAACAGGTGTTCTTCTGCTCTTTTTTTCCGGTGTTGCTGCTACAGGTTCCGCAACAGTTTCTGCAACGGGTTCGGCAACAGCTTCGGTAACAATTTCTACTACAGGTTCTGAAACAACTTCAGCAACAGGTTCTGCAACAATCTCTGCAACAGGTTCTGCAACAATCTCTGCAACAGGTTCTGCAACAATCTCTGCAACAGTCTCTGCAACAACCTCTTCCACCTGGGCGGCTTCGGTTTCGGTGTTTACAATGTGTTCAACAATGGGTTCAGCATTCTGCTCCACGTTTTCATTCGTTTCTTCAGGAGTCATTCAATTTTGCTTTGTGGCGGTGCGAGCGCACCAACCGGGTTTAACAATACATTTAATTTCAGGGAATTAGCATAAAGAACAGCTTTCATTTTCCACCCTGTTGAAAATGGGGGTGCAAAGATAGGAAGAAACATTTGAAAATCAAAGCATGATATGAGTTACACAGTTTACCTTTTGCCCTTTTTCCTGATTAAGCAGTATGAAAAAGGATGTTGGGGTAAGCACAGATTTGGTGAAAGGGTCTCCCTCTGTATGTCTATACTTCAGGTTTGACAGGTTTCTAGCCGGTCAGCTGGCGAAGCTACAGGGTGGACACTGGCATTCCGGATTGCGCTGCTGGGTGGTTCCCGGCACCAAAGAGAACAAGGAGGCCTTGAAGCTTCTTTTTGGTCGATTGCCGGAATACCATGTTTACCCTGTTACGGAACGCAAAACCGGCGGTGTCGGCCGAAGTTCCTGGTCGGGGAACTTACCACCGCTTGATGCTGTTGACAAAGAACTGATGGTACAGTTCCGGAACTGGTTATTGTTTAGGAGGTACAGTCATTCAACCGTGCGAACCTATTCCGAGATGGTCACAGTGTTTTTGCGGTTCATCAAGCCGCAGTGTGCCACTGATCTGTTGGGCAACGGTATCCAGCGATTTACCAATGAATTTATCATACCCAGGCAGTTAAGCTACTCCTATCAGAACCAGCTCGTGAATGCCGTACAACTTTTTTACCGGGAGATGCTGAATCAGCAAGTGGAGAAGGGGCAGTTGCAGCGGCCGCGGCCGGTGTACAAGCTACCCAATGTACTGAGCAAGCCGGAGGTGAAAAAGATTCTCGGGGTACTGAGGAACGTCAAACACCGGGCCATGCTGAGCACTGTATATGGATGCGGGTTGCGCAGGGGAGAATTGTTGAACCTTCGGCCGGCCGACATAGATAGTGAGCGGGGGATTTTGGTGATTCGCAGCGGGAAGGGGAACAAGGACAGGGTGGTGCCGATTTCCATGAAGAACATTGAGTTATTGCGTGAGTATTATAAACTTTACCGGCCACGGACCTGGTTGTTTGAAGGGGTTGTGACCGGGGAGCGTTATGATGAGCGGAGTTTACAGCAGGTATTAAAAAAGGCAGTTCGTTTGGCTAATATTAAAAAACCAGTAACTTTACACTGGTTAAGGCACAGTTATGCGACACATTTACACGAATCGGGGGTTGACATTCGTTACATCCAGGAGATTCTGGGACACCGCAGTACGAAAACGACTGAAATTTACACCCATGTCAGTACACGAAGCATTCAGCATATCCGCAGTCCGCTCGATGATTTATGAACCGGCCATCACCATGCGCCTCCAAATAGCAAAATATATAACACGCTACATCCCCTCCCCTATACACCTTTCCAGAGACGCTCAGCAGCACTTCTCCGACAGGTGTTATAAGTGAGTTAGCGGTCATGCTTAAACAGTAGCGATCTAACATGAAAGAAAATTAAATAAATAACGATTAAAAGTAAATGACATGAAAAAAACATACGTAATATTGGTGGCTCTTTTAAGTTTGACTTCTATTGTCAAAGCACAGACTTTAACCAATGAATTCAACGTTATCTCGGCCAATAACGACATGATGGGTGGAACACTAGTCGTTTTTTGCGAAAATGGAATAATCGAAAACATTTCCATAGGAAAATCTGATTTTTCACGAAACATAAATTCTTCGGTAAATACAAAATATCGCATTGCAAGTATCTCAAAAACAATAACGGCAATTGCTGTTATGCAACTCGTAGAGCAGAATCTTTTAGATCTAGATGCCGATATCAGCACTATTCTGGGCTATAGTGTTCAAAATCCGAATAATCCGACTGTTCCAATAACTACAAGAATGTTATTATCCCACACATCCACCATTATTGATGGAACAACGTATAGCAGTTTCCTTGATGCAACGGTGAATAATAATCCGATTCCTAATTTGAGTGAGTTATTAACCACAACTGGAGCGTATTATACCTCAGGACAATTCAACAACACCATTCCTGGAATCTACTTCAATTATTCAAATATTAACTATGTCATTTTAGGAACAATAGTTGAAAAAATTTCTAACACACGCTTCGATGTTTATTGTAAACAAAACATATCTATGCCATTAGGAATAGATGCCTCTTTTAATGTAAATGATTTAGTGGATATCGATCAATTGGCTGTTTTGTATAGAAAACCCAATGGCATTTGGACGCCTCAAGCAGACAATTATCAGGGGATACAACCCGTCTTCAACAATCTCAATGGTTATATCCCTGGCACAAATGGTGGTCGATTCGGTCCGCAAGGCAGCTTTAGATGCTCAGGGCAAGATTTAGCAAAAATATTTCTTGTGTTGATGAATAGCGGGAATTTTAATGGAGATACTCTACTTTCAGAATCATCCTGTAACGCAATGTTTGCCAATGAATGGTCTTTTAATGGTAGTAATGGTAATAATTACTACGGGCTTTTCAGAAGCTGGGGACTCGGCATTCACAGGATTACTTCCACACCGGGAAATGATATTGCTCTACCGGGCAGTATTTCAATGCTTGGCCATACGGGAGAAGCATATGGACTAGTAAGTGATGCGTATTTCGATACAATTAGAAA
>CAJAUM010000134.1 GCA_903945175.1 uncultured Bacteroidales bacterium
CACTGGTGCCGAAACTTTTGCAATCCTGCGATCGATAATTGACACTGCGATTAAAAATAATCTGAATCCGTTGCATTCTCTTTCCCAAATTAATGCCCTACATTTGTAGGGGGTGAGTTGTTACCAAATGACAAATTACAAACGACAAATTAAGAATCAATTTATGTATGGAAGGAGGTTTGTGATGAAGGTTGGGATCAGGAGATAGGGTCCATTTGACTTTTAATGTGTTCCCATCGTTCGGCTGACATTTTCGATCCCATGAATTCAATGACATTGCCGGCAAGAACAGCGCCAAGTTCGCCACATTCCTTGAGCGGAAGACCGACCGACAACCCATAAAGAAATCCGGATGCATAAAGGTCCCCGGCGCCTGTGGTATCGATGGGAGTTACCTCAATAACGCCTATAGTATAGGTTTCATCACCTGACTTCAGAAGCGAACCGCTGCTTCCGGTTTTTACAATTGCTACTTTAACAAGTTTGCTCAATTCCTGAAGTGCCTCCTCCGGCTCCAGTCCGGTCAATGCCCTTGCCTCATCTTCATTGGCAAACACGATATCAATATATTCATCGATAATCGAAAGCAGGAATTCTTTGTTGGCCTCCACCACATTGTAGCTGGCCATATCTAATGATACGATCAATCCATGTTCCTTCGCCAGTTTCACGGCCCTGCGAATCAGTTCATGGTTTTGAACCAGGTACCCCTCAATGTGAAAATACGAATAACCCTTAAAAACACTCAAATGGCCATTGGTAATTGGTAATTGGTCATTCGTGCCACGGTGCTCCAGGTGTTCTGCCGAAAGTTCGATTGCCGCACCAAGAAAGGTGGCAAAGGTACGCTCAGAATCTGGCGTTACAAGCGCAAGAGCACGTCCGGTTTCCTGACTGCTATGTATCATATGGGGATCAACACCTGCCTGAATAAGATCGCGAACAAAAAAACCACCGAGTTCATCTTCGCCGACAACCCCGATATAACCTGTTTTGGCTCCCAGCATGGCCAGACCATGAATGGTGTTGGCTGCTGAACCTCCGGCCGAATAACTCCTTTTATACTCTTTTAAAGATGAGAGCACTGAATTGCTGCGCTCCATGTCAACCAGCTGCATGCTCCCTTTTGGTAAAGCCAGAAGTTCAAGGATGTTGTCATTTTCAATAGGAATCATAATGTCCACAAGGGCATTTCCCATGCCAAGTATTTTTTTCATCTGCTAAAAATTTAAAAGGATCGCAAAGTTACACATTATCCTGTTGGCGGGGGAATACTTTGAATGTATAACCTACAGTTTTTCGGCCGGTCACAAATGAATCCCCTGTGCCTACAAAAGGCAATAAAAAGGTTACACTTACTTATTTCAATAAAAATAAATGTAACCATATGGGACTTAGCCCCGTAGAAAACGAAAAAAGACCCCATGAAAACGCGCATCATTTTATCTCTGGCCATGATGTTCATCTTCTCTCTCAATGTGAAAGCAGTTGATGATGATTGCCCTTGCAGAAAGAAAAAAGTTGTAGTTCCGATAGTTAAGAAAAAGGTTGTTCCTCCTCCTGTTAAGAAAATACCACGTTCCAATGTGCTTTTCGAAGATCAACCCATTGTATATGAAAATCTTTGCAAAGGAACGGCCAGGGAGCGCGTCAATGTAAAGGTAAGAATCATGCCAAATCCGGTACTTAAGTATATCAATGTCATCTATGACACCGAAAACGGGCAAAAGGTCAAAATCGAATTGCTCTCCTGCCAGGGAAAGCTGATCAAGACCCTCATGAACAAGGTGGTTTATGGAGAGGGCATGAAAGAAAGTACATTTGACATCAATGGTCAGGTGAGCCGCGGAGATGCTTATGTTAAGCTTACCTCTGGCGTAATTACCAAAATCGAAAAAATATTTATTCTCTGATGTGATTTTTCGATCTTATTAAGCCCAATTACATTTGATATGTTTGCAAAAGATGGCGTGTTTCTATGTCTGTTTTCACTCATCACCATTTCCGGGTGCACACAGAATCAGGAGCAGTCCGCAATAAATAATAAGCATACTATGGATTTCAGAAAATTATCTCCAGATGAGGAACGGGTGATCGTTCAAAAAGGGACCGAGCCCCCCTTTACCGGAAAATATGAAAAATTCAATGAAGCCGGCACCTATATTTGTAAACGCTGCAGTACCCCTTTATACCGGTCAGCCGATAAGTTTGATGCGAACTGCGGTTGGCCTGCTTTCGATGACGAAATTTCCGGTGCGGTGAAACATATCCCCGACGCTGATGGCATGCGCACTGAAATTGTTTGTACCTCGTGTGGCGCCCACCTCGGACATATCTTTACCGGGGAGGGATTCACAGATAAAAACACACGCCATTGTGTAAATTCCATTTCGCTCGAGTTCATCCCTGCTGGCAAAATTGCAATGACCGATACAGCCATTTTTGCCGGCGGATGTTTTTGGGGAGTCGAATATTTTATGCAAAAAATCAAAGGGGTCATTTCGACAGAAGTGGGTTATACCGGCGGAAAAACAGAAAATCCAACCTATAAAGAAGTTTGCGGAGGTAAAACCGGTCACTACGAAGCCATCGAAGTGGTGTTTGACCCTGGTCAGACCTCCTATGAAGAGGTTACTAAAATGTTTTTTGAGACCCACGACCCTACACAGTGGAACCACCAGGGTCCCGATTGGGGTGAACAATACCGTTCAGCTGTGTTTTATCGTGATGATAAGCAAAAGAAAATCACAGAGGATCTGATCAAACAATTGAACGAAAAAGGATTTAAGGTGGTAACTGAATTAATCCCGGCGAAGACCTTCTGGAAAGCTGAAGACTATCACCAGGATTATTACGACCACAAAGGGACTACCCCCTATTGCCATGGTTATGTGAAGCGGTTTTGAACTAAAAATTCTTCTTTCACCTTTGCGTCCATCTCCTCAATTCTTTCGAAGTTCCCCCACCGGAAATTTTTTCTTCTGCCGTTGGTATCCCAGGAATAAACATTGAGGAACATCTTGCCGAAATAAAGATGGCGGGAGTCGTAATATTTTGCAAAAGCCACCTGCTCGCCTGTTTTAATATCATTTCCAATAAAGGAAAATTTCATGTGTAACAGGGTTCTTTTGCTCAATGCATCGCGGATCGCTTCACGGAGTGACCTGTTGTTTGCATCATCCAGGTTGATGTCGTAATAAAGTATCTTCTCCAGATCAGGTAAATCCTCCTCGGTGCGGAAAGCCCTGATCCGGGAATTATTTTCTATGGTCCAGGCCTCGAATTTACTCTTTAGATCGATGATGTCACGTCCTTTGTTGCCAACACGTAAAGACAAGAAATATTGACTTTTCCGGAAGCGGATATAGACTTTCTTCGTAGTAAATACATCCTGGGGCCGCTTGATCACGAAATAGACCAGGAATCCTGAAAAAACAGAGTTAAAGAATAGGGAAATGGTTGATTGGATCATTACAATCTGCCGGCCGAGTTGTGAAATCGGGTGAATGTCGCCAAACCCGATCGTATGAAACGAAACGATACTGAAATAAATGGCTTTTTCGAAATTAATTTGGTCTGCATAACGACTCCCAAGGGTTTTGGAATGCGGCGTCATCTCAATACTTCCTGTTATAAAGTATATGTATGCAAATCCAAAAATAAACACTGTGTATATACACAGTGAAACCAAAATAAAAACCAGGACCTCCCTTGTTTTAAAGCGAAAATTCATAGATGAGGTATTATCCATCGTAAAAGTAAACATTAATTTCCGTAAATTTGGGTGTTCTTTTTCAATCCGGAATAAATGAAACGAATGCGATGGTTGCTGATCCTCTTGTTCAGCCTGTTTTTCTTGAATCAGACTGCCAAAACCCAAACGCTTGAACTTCGCGAAATTTGTAATTTAAATTACAGAACAGATTATACTTCTATTGCCGACCGCAATAAGGATGACCTCTTTCCAAAAGGCAGCACCGTCGGATTTGTGCACTTTTACCGGGGAATCAGCCTGCTTCGCCAGCGATCGTACCGTGAATCTATCTTCGATTTCAAGCATGCATTAGCTGATACTACTGTTTCCCGCTCACTGTGCAATCTATATCTCGGGATTGCCTTTATGCAACTTAACATGCCCGACAGTATCCTGTTCATGTATAGCAAGGCCATGAGTGTTCCCGTTGCGGAATTGAAAAAACCCGAATTTTGGGATAGTACGCCATATATCAAAGATAACACCTTTGGCGCCTACCTTATGGGAACCAACAACGCATTGCACAACACCACCGATACCCTTTTGATCGAAGCTCTTTTCAACTATGCCATCAAGGATGAAACATTTTACGATGCCTTTGTTAATTATGGATGCTATACTTATAACCTGATGCGTTTCAGCAAGGCCATCAGCTTTTTGTTAAAGGCCCGTGAAATTGAAAAGAAAGATGACAGTACCCTCTTGTTATCAATGGGGTACCTTTATCGCCTTGTAGGTGATAACACGCAGTCAATCAAATCGTACGATCTGCTTCTTACAAAAGATAATAACAATGCGGCAGCCTATAACAACATGGGGTGTGTGAACGCTTACCTGGAGAAATACCCTCGGGCGCTCAGCGATCTGGGAAAGTCAATTGACAAAGATGAACATTTGATTGAAGCTTACTGGAACCGGGGAATTATCTATTTGAAAATTGAAAAATTCGACAAGGCCATTGAACATTTCACAAAAGCAATCCAACTACAACCCAACTTTGGTGATGCCTATTACTATCGTGGATTTGCAAAAAAAGCAATTGGGGATCTGCCTGGCTCTGTGACGGATTTCACTAAGGCCCTGCAACTAAAGAAACATTAATTATTTTTCTAAGGGCATTTCAGAAATAAGGTGTACCTTTGCACCCCCAAAAAATCATGCTGATATGCCATTAAACAAACTTAGAAATATCGGGATTGCCGCACATATTGATGCCGGCAAAACCACTGTTACCGAACGCATTCTCTTTTTTTCCGGAACCAATCGTAAGATGGGTGAGGTACACGACGGTGCAGCTACCATGGATTTCATGAAGCAGGAACAGGAGCGCGGAATCACCATCGCATCTGCAGCCATCACCTGTGCATGGAAAGGCCACCAGATTAACCTGATCGATACGCCAGGACACGTTGACTTCACCATTGAGGTGGAGCGTTCACTTCGTGTAATCGACGGCATGGTTGCCGTTTTTTGTGCCGTTGGTGGTGTTGAACCCCAGAGTGAAACCGTATGGAATCAGGCAGACCGTTACCGGGTTCCCCGTTTTGCCTTCATCAACAAAATGGACCGTACAGGAGCCGATTTCCCCGCCGTTGTTGCCCAGATGAATAAATACCTTGATGCCAATGCCGTGCCTTTTCACCTTCCAATAGGAGCAGAGGAGCATTTTACAGGGATTATTGATATTATCTATCGCAAGGCATATATGTTCCGGGAAATGGAGCAGGTTGAAACCGAAATCCCGGAAGAATATAAACAAAAAACCGAAGAGGCGCGGGCCTGGGCTGTTGAAAAATTAGCGGAATTCCATGATGAAATAATGGAGTTATTCATGGAAGACAAGGCGGTTTCTCCTGAACTGATGAAGAAGGCGCTGCGCGAATCAACGCTTAAGCTGCTGATCACCCCGGTTTTCTGTGGTGCTGCATATAAAAATAAAGGTGTGCAGATGCTGCTTGATTCGGTGGTTGATTACCTTCCTTCCCCAGTGGATGTTGGCGCTGTAACCGGTACCGACCTGGATGATCCTGAAAAACTTCACACCTGCCATCCTTCACCAAAAGAACCATTTTCGGCCCTGGCATTTAAACTCATCCACGACCCATTTGTAGGACAACAAACATTCACCCGCATCTTCTCCGGTACGCTCAGAAGTGGGATGCAGGTATTTAATTCCACCAAAGGAAAACATGAACGGGTAGGCCGCATTTTCCGCATCCATGCGAAAGACCGCGAGGAAATCGCAGAAGCAGGCCCCGGTGATATCGTAGCCCTGATCGGAATGAAAGTAACTAAAACCGGAGATACCCTCTGCAGTGACGAACATCGCCTCCTGCTCGAAAATATCCATATTCCACCCAGTGTTATTGAGCTTAAAATCAACCCCACGAAACGTGCCGACCAGTCGAAACTAGGTGAAGCACTGCATAAACTGGCCATGGAAGACCCCTCCTTCAACGTTCGCTTTGATGATGAAACAGAAGAAACCATCATTGCCGGGATGGGTGAATTGCACCTCGAGATCATTGTTGACCGATTAAAAACCGAATTCAAAGTTGACGCGATTGTGGGTGAACCTGCCGTTGCCTTTCGCGAAACGATCACCAGTGAAGTTGAAACGAATTACAAGCATTCAAAACAAACAGGCGGCAAGGGTCAGTTTGCCCACGTGCTGATGCGCATGGAGCCGAATGAAGGCAAGGGGTATGAATTCATCGAAAAAATCAAAGGTGGAAACATCCCGGCCGAATACATTCCCTCGGTAAACAAGGGTATTCTGAAAACCCTCGAACGTGGTGTGATGGCAGGCTATCCGGTTGTCGACGTGAAAGTCGTTCTGCTTGATGGCAGCTTCCATCCGGTCGATAGTTCTGATATGGCCTTTCAGACTTGTGCCTCCATCGGTTTTAAACAGGGATTCATGAAAGCGGATCCAGTTTTGCTCGAACCGATGATGAAGGTGGAAGTCAACACTCCCGACGAATATATTGGGGATGTGGTAGGAAATCTTAACCGCCGCCGCGGAAAAATTGAAGCCATGCGCCGTTACCGTAAAGGATCACAAAAGGTGAATGCCTATGTCCCTCTTATGGAAATGTTCGGATATGCGACACAGCTAAGAAATATTTCAAGCGGTCGCGCCAACTACTCAATGGAATTCTACAAATATACGCCACTGCCAAAGTTACTGCAGGATGAGGTATTGAAAAAGATTGCTGACGAGAAGAAAGCAGCAAAATAACATCATTCCCTTATAAAATGAGGCATTTCGAGGGGAATTTCGAGCGAAAGTTCGATTATTCCCCTGAATTCGCCGTCTTTGAACCAGGGCGACTGGTAGATGATCTTTTTCTTTCCCCTTTTTTCTATCGTGTAAACATTTTTCTCGCCTGAGGTCATAATCTCCATGATTTTCTTCCTTGAAGATTCATTGTGGCATTCCAGTAGGTCTCTGCCAATGAGATTTATTCCGCCATCTTTTTCATAATGCGCGAGGGCCTTCTCATTCATATAAATAATTCTTCCCTTTGCATCGCTGACGATCACATTCCCATCCAGTTTTTCAATCCATTCCATCACTTCAGTTTTTTTGTAAAAATAGAGACTTTTGATCGACACTTTGCGGCTATTCAACTGTTTTCATTCATATATTTGTAACTAAAGAATGAAAACATCATCAAATCTTCAAATTCTCAAATCTTCAAATTATTTTTATGGAAGCAAAAAGATTATTCCGTTCGAAAAACGACCGCGTGCTTGGCGGAGTTTGCGGAGGCCTTGGAAAATATTTTAATATCGACCCTGTCCTGGTTAGGGTATTATGGGCAGTCTCATTCTTTGTTGGGGGTGTTGGTTTCCTCGCTTACATCGTCGCCTGGATTATTATTCCGGAAGAGCCTGTTGCATAAATACATTGAGCTATTTAGATTATTCAATAGGTTATCCGCCCGAAAAAGGCTGTCTTGAGAATTGTCCTGGCGGAAAATGGATCGGCGATCTGTCAAACAAAGAGCTGAAAGAAATTTTCAGGCTGAGTTAATTTTTCATCACCCCGGCTTTCTCTTTCCTGCGCTTTGTCAGCCACCACGAGAAAAATCCGCTGACGAGAATAAATAGGGTGGAAAGGCCAACCAAAGGAACCACAAAGATGTAGAAAGGCCCAAGAAGGGGTTCGAAAATGCGCCCGGTATGAATTTCAAGGCACACGTTCCATAATGATATCGGACTGACCTCAACAATGTTTGAAGGAACAGCAGGTAAAGGATTTTTTCCAGCAAGTGGAATCACCCCATGTGCGTAATCGAAAATAACTCTGGCTGAGTCATTGCATTGAATTGAACCTGAAACGCTTACATTTCCAAATGGAGGCCCGCTTTCGCCTGTATTAACATATTCTGTCTGTGTGATGCAATCAAGCGTGCGGCTGGTAGCAGGTTCCCATTCGAAGATCCCGCTGAATGATCCAACAAGGTAGCGACCGGTGCTGATTTTTTCAAAAACATTAATCCCCATTACACTTACCGGAGGCTGAGCTGGAAATACCTTTAATTCACTGCTAAAACGGTCATCTGAATAATAAATACCATCACTTGTTGCAATCAGGTATCGTCCCTTTTCTTTATCATAAAGCAAATCGCGGAACCTATCGAACCATGGATTGGGATCAGCAAGCTCGGTGTACCTGAGCTTTGTCACTCTTTCTCCTGCAATGGGGATAAGCAGCGGGGGACGAAGGAATATCCCTGTTACAGTGCTTATCAGCAAAATAATAATAGCCCATGAACCAAGCACGTTATGCCATTTCAATGAAGACTTGTTGAACTTTTTTAGGTTCGCCCGTCGAAGTTCATCTTTCAAACTTTTCAACCTGTATGGAACGAAAAAATATATCATCCCGGTGATGCAAAGTATGATAAAAATGACACCAGCCACGTCCACGATTATTTTCCCCACCAGGCCATATATTTCCCCACTGTGGATTACCCATAGGGTTTTAAAAAGTCCGATCTTCCCGTCGCTGTCTTCACCTCTTGGAACATTAATTTCCCGAAATTCACGAAATCCGGTGGCAGTTGACGTAAAAAATAATTTGGAGCGGGTCATCACCAGGAGACTATCTCCCCGTTGCAACACTTTCACGACTCGCGCTCCGGCAACCGGCAAGGTAACCTTTATCCAGAACCGTCCGTCAAACCTATAAAGACCGAACAAGGTGCCTGCATAAAGTCCCGTTTCCGGCGACCATGACAAAGAATTAATTTTTCTGTTATCAATTCCCTCAGAAAAACCAGCATTCAGGTCACAAAATGATTTGTATGTGCTGTCTGTCAGCCAAACACCAATATTACCATAAAGCAGGATACCGTCATCTTTGTATTTTACTGAACCCTTTAAAGCAGCCAGGTTCCAGTTCTTATACCTGTAAACAGGAGGTAGCATTTTTCTGCTTACATCAAACCCGGAAAGTAATTCTCTGTGGTTCAGTATTATTCCTGATAAGGCGAAAAAGAAGATAAAAATGGTGGTGAAAAGACTGAACCATTTGTGGTATTTCCGAAAAAATTTCGCCACCTCGCTATTTCGCTATTTTTTGAAGTAACTATGAAACATCCCATCTGCTCCTGATTCCGAATGAGTTTCAAATCCCCCTGCGGCCATTTTTTCAATCATCGGTGCAGGTGGAAACGGAGTGATTATTTCAAAGATTTCTCCTGGTTGAAGTGCTGTACATTCCTGTTGCACGCGTTCAAGTGGATGGATTCCCTGGGCAAGCAATGGCCTTGCATCAAGTGAAATTTTGACCTTGTCTTTCTTTAACCAATCAGGTGCAGTCATTCTTTTGTTTTTTAGATTATTAACCGGGATTTTGAGGAGCCTCTTGTTTTTCGCTATTTCGTAATTTATTATACGTAAGCAACCGCTGATCACCGCTGATTTTGCGTTTTTCCGTCAAATCCTGCGACATTTCCAACGTTCCCAGATATTCTCCTTTTTCATTCCGCAGGGCAAAATATTCAATATGGATGAACTTGCCGCCCATCTGGATCCAGAAGGGAGCGCTGTCGGCTTTCCCACTCTTGAAATCAGCTACGATCTGGTCCACGATATGAACACTTGAAGGGGGGTGGCACATTCTCACATCACGGCCCAGGATAGCCCGGTTCCGGTCAAAAATCCGTTCGTTCCCCTGCGAAAAATACTTTACTTTGTCATTTCGGTCCACAAAGGTGAGATCAACCGGTAAGGTATTCAGGATTGCCAGAAGTTCTTCGGAAGTGAATTTTCCGCTTGGAAGGCTGATATTCCCCTCTTCAGCTGATGTTTCTTCGGTAATTTCAGCACCTTGCGGTTTCCAGGTAACATCCGGATCGTAAAGACAGTAGCCGATTTCATTGGTCTGCTTATAAATCTGGTACCAGTCGGTTTCCGTGAGTTTGTCAAGGGTCATGGGAAGAAGGATCTCCTCTTCCTTCATGATCATGTCGGTAATTGCTTTTACCGCAGGATTAAGGTGAAGTTCCGCCTTCAGCTGCATCATCTCCGGGCTTATATCTCCGGGCATGTTCAGTGCATTGATTGCGTTTTTCAGCAAATCGCGGGTTTCGTCATGCTTCCCCCACATCACCTTTGGCGGACCAGTAATACCATATTTCTCGAGAAAGGGGAACAACAGGTTTTCCTTGCGCCGGTAATGCTTGTCTACATCCATCAGGTTGTTGAACAGGCCTTTCACTTTATTGAGATACTTATCCTTTCCAGTCCCGGAAAGTTCTGCTTCCGCCTGGCTGAAGAGCTCGTGAAGTTGCCTTACCGCCTTCTCCAGTTCATGATTTTCTCTTTTGAAAGTATCAACAGGGTGCCCGGGTGCTACGATTTTCATTCCCGATAGGTCAATATGACCTTCCAGAGCCTGGCTGTGAATATCGCAGAGGCGGAGAACTTCAGATTCGGGAAGCCCTTCGCTGATCAGTTCCTGTTCCACCTCCACTACTTCACCGTAAGGTATTTTCGTTAACAGTTCAACCATGCGTGCGCGCACTGCTTCCGGCGCCACACCTTCGTGCAGCTGAAGAATCATGTGTTTGAGCAATTCCTTCCTGCTTTGGGAGTTATTGATGAGTTCGCTCATAATTTATCCTTTGATCATGGTTAACACCATCTTAAACTTCTCGGTTGCATTCACAGCGTGAGGGATTCCTGCCGGCATAATAATGGTCTCTCCCGTGGTTAAAATAAACTGTATATCGTTGATGATGATTTCGGCCTTTCCCTCGATCACCTGCAACATGGCATCGTAGGGAGCGGAATGGGTGCTCAGGCGCTGTCCCTGATCAAACGAGAATAAAGTTACTGTCCCTACCTGACGGTTAATAACCTGTTTGCTGATGATTCCTCCCGATGAATATTCCACCTGGTCAGAGAACCGGAACACATTGGAGTGTTCAAATATGCTTTTTTCCATAAGTTAAATTTAATTCAAAGTTAAAAGTTTTACACTAATTTTTTTCAACGGACCAGCCGCCCTTCAACCCGAAAATGAACCACGCCAGCGCCAGAGCCCCGGCAGCAAATACTGTATCACCAATTACCCGAAGCCAGCGGAAAAAAGCAATGGTGGGATCCTGCATAAATTCAGCCGAACGTGCATACCACATGCCGGTTCTGACGCTCACCCAGGTTTGTGCCAATCCCACAGGCAGGACACTGATCAGAACCATCAGGGCCAATCCGATGTTGATAGACCAGAAGGCAAATTTCACCCATTTTTCGTTCCAGATTTTCGCCGGTTCCATGCTTTTTAAAACAAACAGCATCAAACCGATACCAAGCATTCCATAAACACCGAACAGTGCAGTATGTCCATGCACCGGGGTGGTATTCAGCCCCTGCATGTAATAAAGAGCAATGGGGGGGTTGATCAGGAATCCGAAAATGCCGGCGCCGACTAAATTCCAGAAGGCAACCGAAAGGAAAAAGTAGATCGGCCATTTATAACCGGAGATCCAGTTTTTGCTCTGGGAAATCTTGAAATTCCCATAGCCTTCAAATCCCATCAATACGAGCGGAACTACTTCGAGTGCGCTGAAGGTCGCTCCCAATGCAATAACGACTGTTGGAGTTCCTGTGAAATAAAGATGATGGAATGTTCCCAAAATTCCTCCTGATAAAAATACGATAGTCGAAATAAGCACACTGGCTGTGGCGGTTGCAATCCTGACCAATCCCAGGCGAACAAAGAGAAAAGCAATGGCCACGGTGGCAAAAACTTCGAAAAACCCTTCTACCCAGAGGTGAACTACCCACCAGCGCCAGTACTCAGCAATGGCCAGATTTGTCTGCTGTCCCCACATAAGACCAGCGCCATAAAATGCGGCAATTGCAATGGTCGAAATAAGGAACATGGTAAGCAATGACTTATTCTCCGATTTAGCCTTCAGGGCCGGCATGAGTCCGCGGGCCATTAAAACCAGCCAGATGATTAGTCCAACAAATAGGAACAATTGCCAGAAACGGCCAAGGTCGACGTACTCATATCCCTGATGTCCGAACCAGAAATTGGTGACTAGTCCCAACCGTTGCATTACACCAAACCATTGACCAATGAGGGATCCGACAACGATAACCAATAGGGCGATAAACAGGAAATTAACGCCAAGCGCCTGGAATTTAGGCTCTTTCCCAGAAACTGCAGGTGCCAGGTACAAACCGGTTGCCAGCCATGAAGTTGCAATCCAGAAAATAGCCAGCTGAATGTGCCAGGTGCGGGAAATGGAATAGGGGAGCAATCCGGAAAGTGGTAGACCATAAAATGCCTGACCCTCAACACCATAGTGGGCGGTGATTACCCCCATCAGGATTTGAACGAGTATTAACGCTGTTACAACCCAGAAATATTTCAAAGTGGCTTTCATCGAAGAGGTAAAAATGCCGCCAAGTAATGGGTCATTTGAAGGAATGTCACTTTCAGAAAGTTTCTCTTCCTTCCGCGAAGCATAATACCAGCCCATGAGTCCGATACCGGCAATAAGCATGATAACACTGAATCCTGTCCACAAAATCAAAGAACTTGTTGGTTTATTGTCGACCAGCTCTTCTGATGGCCAGTTATTTGTATATGAGATTTCACTTCCAGGACGATCAGTGACACAAGACCATGAAATCCAGAAAAAGAAAGCATTCATCTTGCTCATGCGACCTTGCTCTTTAATGGAATTGGGTGGAATGGCATAGGCATCGCGTAATTTGTCGAGCTTTGGATCTGCCATGAACAAGCCTGCATAATGCGCACCAACTGCTTTGATGGCCCGGGCCCGCAAAGGCGAGATGACAATTTTTCCGGAAGTGGCATCATAGGTGTTGGTGCGGAGTTCCTTCTGAAGCCTGACTTTTAACATCGCTTTCTGTTCAGCAGTGACATCAGCATATGCTTTATGATATGATGTATCTGCCAGGTAATTGAGGATGTATTCCGATTCGCGGTGCAGCCAGTCAGCCGACCAGTCGGGGGCCACATAGGAGCCATGACCCCAAACAGTTCCAACTTCCTGCCCTCCTATAGATTGCCAGATGTTCTGACCGTCTTTAATGTCCTGACCGGAAAACAACAGGGTTCCGTCAGTCGTTACAACCTCCGAGGGTATTGGTGGAGCCTGTTTGTAAATCTCCCGTCCAAAATACAACAGGACAGTGAAGGAAATTGCAATTACGGCGATGAAGCCGAACCATAGTTTTCGTGTTTGCATAATCAAAAATTTTAAGATTTTACTGTTATCAATACTTTAGGTCCAATCCTCCTCAATTACCTCTCCTTGTACACTGATGATGGCTTGCTTGATGGGAATATTCCTTCCGGCATTGGTTCGGGCGGTCTGGGCCATATGTAATAAACCTCCACAGCAGGGCACCTCCATCATCACTACAGTGAGAGAATTGATCTTCGTATCTGAAATCATGGATGTAAGTTTCTGAATGTATGATTCTTTATTGCTGTCCAGTTTCGGACAGGCGATGGCAACGGATTTCCCTTTAAGGAACCGTGAGTGAAAATTGCCCATGGCAAAGGCTGCACAATCAGCGGCCAATAAAACATCTGAATTTTTAAAATAGGATGCCTGAGGATTGAGCAAATGTAACTGAACTGGCCATTGGCGCAGTTCGGAGGCAATCACCTGCGCTACCGCCGGAACAGCTGCTGCTTCCTGTTTGATTTCTTCGGCTCGGAAATCCCTGGCCATTGAGCCGGGGCATCCGCATTCACCATGTGAATGATTTTCTGTTTTTTCTGGACTCATCATCATGTTGTGTTCTTTTAAATAATCAATTGCTTGTTGTAAAAATTCATGTTCGTTATGATCACGGAGATGATCAAGATGGGCCAGGATGGTATTCCTTCCCTTTGGAACCATCATCTCCATTACTTTTCTCTCATCATAGGGTTCCGCTTCACGCTCGATGATTTCAATGGCTCCTTCAGGACAATGGCCGATGCACGCCCCCAGGCCATCGCAAAACAAGTCGCTGATAAGCCGGGCCTTTCCATCGATCAGCTGCATGGCACCTTCATGGCAGTTCGGAATGCAAATACCACATCCGTTGCATTTCTCTTCATCAATCTGAATAATCTTTCGTTTCATATATTATAGATGTATTTAGGTATTTGTTTGCCTCTTTATATACAAAAAAATTAAAGATATGATTGTAGGGTCTGTTCCTTCAAAAACTTCTTAAATTCAGCAGTAAGCCTGTTCACCACATTCCCCATCAGGCAGCGGTCAAATCCGCAAAGGTCATATGATAATGGACATTCGCCGATGTCGATCTGTCCTTCAATGGATTGATAAATGTCAAGCAGGCTGACATTCTTCGGTTCCATTTTCATGGAGAACCCACCTGAAGGACCACGTACCGATTTGAGCATGTCGTTTTTCACGAGACGTTGTAACACCTTAGCAATATGATTCTTTGAAAACCCTGTAATTTCGGCAATCTTAACCGCGTTGATTCCATTTTCGGAACGGGCTATAATAACCATGCTGTGAATCGCAATTGAAGAAGCTTCCGAAAGGGCAAAAATCTTTGACACGTTCTATTCAGGTATTTGAATACGCAAATGTATGTATATATTTCGATTCTCCAACAAAGAAACAAAAAAAAAGTTACTTTTGATGAAAATCATTGTATATCAAGCCAAAATAAGAGGCAAAGCAATATGGTCAAAGTCATCTCTAGTGTACAAAACCCGCTGATAAAAAATGTGTTGCTCCTCAGCGATAAACCACGTGCCCGCAAGGAACAAAATCGGATAGTGATTGAGGGTCTTCGCGAGATAACGCTTGCAACAATGAGCGGCTTTCCTATAACTGATTTGTTTTATTGCCCGGCCATAATCAATGATCCTGATCTCCAATCGCTTTTTCTCCATTTGGAAAAGAATATTGAAATGGTTGAAGTAAGTACAAATGTCTTTAACCGGTTGGCCTATCGTAAGGACAGCGGAGGTGTTTTGGCCCTCGCCGAACCAAGAAGACTGGCACTTAGCGATCTGAAACTGACTAAACAACCACTCCTGCTGGTACTGGAAACGGTTGAAAAACCAGGAAATCTCGGTGCACTGCTTCGTACAGCAGACGCCGCCAGTCTGGATGCAGTGATCATCTGCGATCCGCAAACAGATATCTATAATCCGAATGCAATCCGGTCTGGCATCGGTTGCATTTTCACCATGCCTGTCGTTACAACCACTTCAGAAGAGGCGATGAAATGGATGCGATCTGCTGGTATTAAAATGTTTGGAACAGCACTTACAGCATCCCGCTGTTACCATGAAACTGATTTCAAAAAGCCATCCGCGATCATTATGGGCTCGGAGGCAAACGGACTGAGTAATGGCTGGCTTGAAGGAGCCGACGACCTGATTAAGATTCCAATGAGGGGAAAAATTGACTCGATGAATGTCTCTGTATCCGCCGCTATCGTGATTTTTGAAGCCATGCGGCAACGGAATTTTCAGTGAACTTTAACCCCACCCTGACAGCGTGAGAGCACCGCCTGATTTATTTATATTTCTCGTCACCGGGCTTTAACTCCAGAAACCCTTTTGGCATCTTGCTTTTAAAGTCGATGAGTTTCCCGGTAACAGGATGACGGATGGAAAGATAAAATGCATGCAGCCGAATGCGGCGCTCGTATTGTGAATCAGCGCCATAACGCCGATCACCTACCACCGGACAACCCATCTCTGAAAGATGAACCCGGATCTGGTTCTTTCGTCCGGTTTCAAGTTCAACCTCCAGGAGTGCATAATCCGGTGTGCGGTCCATTACACGATAATGCGTAATCCCTAACTTTGCCCCCTCCTGAACACTTACAGAATAAACCCGCTGATCATGCCCTTCTGTCAGCCAGGTGCGAATGGTGCCTTTATCCTCTTTTGGTTGTCCTTCAACAAGTGCATAATATAACTTTTTTGTATCCATCCAATGGTTCTTGATCTCTTCCTGCAGGGTTTCACTTTTCGCAAAAAGCAGGATTCCGGACACCTCGCGGTCGAGCCGGTGAACCACAAACAGGCGCTCTTTCCCCTTGGAATTTTCTTTGACGTAGGCTTGCATTTGCTGGTAAAACGAGGTGCCCCCAAGCCCCCTGTCCCCTATGGTTAGCAACCCTGCAGGCTTTACCGCCACCAGAATGGCATCATCCTCAAAAAGAACCTGATATGGCGGTTTTACCTTGTTTATTTTTACTGCTTGCTTAACGTATTCAACCGTATCACCCTCCTTCAGTAGGACTGACGGGTTGGTTACCATTTTCCCGTTCACCCGCACATTGCCATGCGAAATCCTTTGTTTCACAGTGGTTTTTGAGGCAGTTTGAAACTCTGTAAGCATTTGGTCCAGTAAGGAACACGCTTTTGTAATTTTTAATTTCATAATTGTATCTCTATCGGGCGGCCTTTTGTCCTCATGTTAAACATTACCCAAATCTATTTTAATCTGATTTTCACCATAACCGGTTCATGATCAGAATATTTAAATTCTAGCGGAATGATCCCAATGTGACTGATCTCAACATTGGGTGAAATAACAAAGAAATCAATGATGGTTGTTCGTGTCACCCCTTTTTGATAAGGGATATCAGTAAACCTGTTTGAGGGATTAAGCGAATCAAATACAAATGCCCACCCTGGAAGAAATGTGTCTGAAATGGGTGGATCAATAGTCGTCAATAAATCACCCTGACGAATCGCTTCTGGATGAAACCCACGCGGATTGCTGTTCCAGTCTCCCCCTCCAATTATATAATTTCCCCGGTTGTATTCAGATGTAAACACCGAATCGAGAACGAAAAGTTCCCGTTCTCGCAACAAACCCGTGGAATCATACGCCGAATTGTGAAGGTTGACAATCACAAGATCCTTTCCGTTATCAAGTCTGAAGCGGAAAAGTATATAACATCGTTTAAGCATCGCCAGCCGTGTTGGCCAGGGAAAATCGGATCCATAATACTGAACGGTTGCATCATCGGGCCGGAAAATGGAAAATGTTGCCAGGCCCGCTTTTACCTTACCCATCGGATCTAAAAACGGAACAGGAATAAACCAACAATTATAATTGGGAGAGAAGCCATGAAAATGTCCTGATAATAGAGAAGATAGTCCCGCATACTCATCCTGGTACCAGGCCCTTTTTGAATAGACATCTATCTCCTGGATAAACATGAAGTCTGCACTGTCATTGGCCCTGATAACTTCTTGAATTTCCCTGAAGTACTCAAGACACTGGGTCCGCCCAGGCCGGGTTTTCTTCCCTCCGTCATAAAAAAAATCCATCTCCTTTCCCAGTCCGGCGTACCCTATATTCCAGCTGAAGAGGGTGAACTCACGTCGACCCGGGTCCATGGATTTTCCTTTTCCGCTAATCTCCAGTTTAGATTTCAAATCAGGAGAAAATTCGGTAGCCGTCGTAAAAATAAGGAAGCCAAGGATTAGTATAACGAGAAGTCCCAACAGCGCTCCTGAAATCCCTAAAAATATTCTAACCGGTTTTGACATCAGGTCGGTATAAAAATCGAAAGTACACAATTTTTTTTATCTTTACCTTTTCTATCGTTCAATATATCCTTGACCAATGCCAATTCTCGGGTCCCTCATCCGGAAAGCTTACGAACTTCGCCAGTTGCCCATTGATATTCTCAGCATCGATCCGGTACTTGAACAGAAAAAGGTATTGAAAAAATTATTATTAAAGGCCAGGAATACTGCATTTGGTGAGTTTTATAATTTCAACAGGATGGCCGGCCGTAATGATTTTCGTGAACAGTTCAGCGTTTCGGTCCCTGTTCATGATTATAGCTCTATGTTTAAAAACTGGTGGTATCGCAGCCTCAATGGAGAACCCTATGTTACCTGGCCAGGCCGGGTTAAGTATTTTGCCTTAACTTCCGGCACTTCGGAGGCCTCCTCAAAACATATCCCCGTTACCGCAGAGATGCTCCGCGCCATCCAGAAAGCCAGCGTCCGCCAACTGGTTTCTGCGACAAAATATGACTTTCCAGATGAGTTTTATGAAAAGGGTGTTTTAATGATCGGGGGCAGTACCCATTTGAGTTACAACGGAACCTATTACCAGGGTGACTTGTCAGGCATCACAGCCGGCAGCATCCCATTTTGGTTTCAGCACTTTTATAAACCAGGGCGAAGGATTTCGCGGGAACAGGAGTGGTCTGTTAAATTGAACGAAATAGTTCGGAATGCGAAAGAATGGGATATCGGGATCATCGTGGGTGTTCCTGCATGGATCCAGATCATTTTGGAAAAAATTATCGATTTTTATGGTGTCCGGACTATCCATGACATCTGGCCAAACCTCTCAGCTTATGTGCATAGCGGAGTCTCATTTGAACCCTACATCAGGAGTTTCGAAAAATTACTCAGCCGGCCAATCCTGTTTAATGAAACCTATCTCGCTTCCGAGGGATACATCGCGTTTCAGCGACCCGGGAACCAGAAAACCATGGAATTGATCCTGGACAATGGCATTTATTACGAATTCATTCATTTTAATGACGATAACTTTGATAGCGAGGGGGATCTGAAACCCAATCCTGAAACATGCACCATTGCAGATGTTGAGATAGGAAAAGAATATGCCCTTTTAATATCTACCTGTGCCGGGGCCTGGAGATACCTGATTGGAGATACGATAAAATTCATTTCCAAGGAACGCTGCGAAATCATGCTCACCGGCCGCACCAAACAGTTCATCAGTCTTTGCGGGGAGCATGTATCACAGGATAACCTCAACCGGGCTATCCGGATGTTCCAGGATGAATACAACGTGAAAATCAATGAGTATACCATCACCGGAATACGGTATGGCAATCTTTTTGCACATAAATGGTATCTTGGATCCGATGATAAAATTGACCCGGGACTTGCTGCATCGAAGCTTGATGAATATCTCAAAATTTTGAACGACGACTACAGGGTTGAACGAATTGAAGCCATTAAAAACGTTTCGGCAGAAGTATTACCTTTGCAGGTGTTTTATGACTGGATGAAGATCAGAGGGAAAGAAGGGGGCGCACATAAATTCCCCAGGGTGCTTAAAAACAGTCAGATGGATCAATGGATTATACATATTAACGCGTATAAATCACAGGCGAATACTTGAGCTCGGTTTTACATCCACTGTTTGAAGGCATTATTTTAGGCCTTACTGTCGCCATATCCCTTGGCCCTGCATTGTTTGCTTTGTTGCAAACCAGTATCAAACATGGTGTTAAAATCGGAATATTCCTTGCAGCTGGCATATTCACAAGCGACCTCACCCTGGTTGTCGGATTTTATTATGGTGCGGCACAGATTGTCACCGACCCAAGGTATCATCTGGTGCTTGGTATCATCGGCGGCATCGTGATGTCCATTTTCGGAATCTATACCTTTTTTAAAAAGGTTCCACTTACAGAACAGGTCGAAGCCATTGATGAAATTAAGGTCAAGAAAAAAGGCCCCTTTCCCTACTTTTTCAAAGGATTCATCCTGAACCTTGCCAATCCCTTCCTCTGGGTTTTTTGGATCACTTCGATGCTTGCCATCAACGCAACCTATGGGGGAGATCAAAAATCTGTCGCCCTGTTTTTTGTTGGCAGCCTATCCGTAATCCTGATGACCGATATTTTGAAGGTTGTCCTTGCCAACAAGATCAAAATCGCCAATAATCCGCAAGTCAAATTATGGATGAACCGTATAGTGGGATTTCTCTTTATCATCATCGGAGCCTTTGTGATTTCAGGCTCACTGTTGGAATATTTTCGGGGAATTTCACTTCAGGTAGTCCCTTGATCCATTGATCGAATGGTTTGCCTTGATATCAAATTAATTTAATCAGTTTCTCAAAATCCGTTTTGAAATTGGTGCCGATAGGGATCAGCCGGTCTTTAATCTTTACATGATTCCCCTCAATCAGGTCTACCCGTGACAATGCAATGATAAAGGATTTGTGGATGCGCGGGAACAATTTGGATGGGAGTAAGGTTTCAATATTCTTCAGCGATTGATAACTGACAATCATTTTGTCAGTGGTATAAATTTTAACATAATCTCCAAGCGCTTCAATGTACAGGATGTCGTCAAGCGTAACCTTGTAGGTTTTTTTACTGGATTTAATGAAGATGAAACTCTCATCAGCCCTTTCCACTGTTTTCATCTCAAAATGTGGTAATTCCCTGCTTTTTAGCAAATCTTCCACCTTTTGGATAGCTTTGTAAAAACGGTCAAAGGCAATTGGCTTCATCAAATAGTCAACCACGTCAAGTTCAAATCCCTGAATGGCAAATTCAGCATACGCCGTGGTGATGATTACCAGCGGCGGATTTATTAATGTTTTAAGGAAATCTATTCCGCTAATACGGGGCATATTGATATCCAGAAATAAAAGATCCACATCGGTATGATGTAACACATCAATGGCATCAACGGCATTGCTGCATTTTGATACAATTTCGAGAAAGGGAATATTCTCGGTATACCGCTCAATGACCCGCTGGGCCAATGGTTCATCATCTATGATTACGCATCGGATATTCATAAAACTACAATGGTTAATTCAACACGATAAAGCGTTTTTGTCTCAGTGATCTTCAGATCATACCGGCCATGATAAAGTAATTCAAGTCGCTTTTTTACATTTGAAAAACCAAATCCCCCTGCCGGCTTCCGCTCAACCTCAGGATCTACCTTGTTTTCTATCATAAAGACCACACGATCTGTATGCTCCAGATTGAAAACAATGTGAATATACGGATCATTTTTCATTTCCTTGGATCCGTGTTTAAATGCGTTTTCAATAAACGCAATAAACAAAAGCGGGGCAATGGCCAGATCAAAATTGCGGCCCCTCACTTCAAAATTCACCTTCAGGTTTTCATCGGCGCGAAGCCGTTCAAGGTACACGTAACTTTGCAGGAATTCCAGCTGTTTGACCATGGGAACCAGGTCGTCCTTTGACTCATAAATGATATACCGCATCAGGTCCGAAAGTTTCAATATCATCTCAGGCGCTTTGTCCGATTTGTCAAGACTTAAGGAGTAAAGGCTGTTGAGCGTATTGAAAAAGAAATGCGGATTTACCTGTGCTTTCAGTGCCCTGAGTTCAGCCTCAATTTTTTGCTTCTCAACCTCTTTCATCCGAAGTTCCACATCCTGCAATGTAATTGAATCACGCATGACCTCCAGCAAGGTTGATACCACGAGGAATAACAAAATCAGAATAAACTCCGCAACGAACTCAGCCAAAAAATTCGGGTGGCTTCCTCCTTCGAAAAAATAGGTGACATAATAATTCAGCAAGATAAAAAGCAGAATATTGGCCACCTCAAGAATGCCAAACAGGAGGAATCTCCTTTTATTAAAAAAAACCGGAATCAGCCATAGCAGGTTGATATATACGGAGAGGGCTATAAAAGCAACCGTTATCAGAATACTTGCCGCCATCTGGAGGGTAATGCTGTAAAAATTAAAATCGCCCCGGGTGTAGATAAGCACAACCGTAAACAATACAATGCTGATGATCCAGAAAAGGAGATGTTGAATGATGAGGGGTCGTTTCCCTTTATGATAAAGATTGATAAGGTCCATTGAAATGATTTTTTCGCAAATGTGCGCATTGATTTCCTGATTATCAATTTTTTTTGATATCCCGACTAAAAAACGGGTTGAAAGCCTCTCTTTTAACCATGAGGTTGAGGGTGTTTTACCTGCCGATTTGATGCGATCATCGAGAATTTCACTGGTTGATCAAAAAACAGGGATGTTTGCCGAAATTGTCACTAATATTGCCCCACGCTTCAAGGAAGCAGCCTGCGAAGAAAACTCAATGGTTATCATTCTCCAATTTAATAACATGCGTGTATGAAAAATGTATCAATGAAAATCAAATTTGCCCTTATGGCAATGGTCTTTTGCATGACCTCGGTATCATTCAGTTATGCTGAAAACCCGCCTGATGAAGGAATGTGGCTTCCAATGCTGCTTGAGCGCCTTAATTATGTTGATATGCAAAAAATGGGACTGCATCTCACAGCAGAGGAGTTATACAGTATCAACCACAACAGCTTAAAAGATGCCATCGTTGGCCTTTCAAACGGTGGAGTGAATGGTTTTTTCTGCACCGCCGAAGTGGTCTCCCCACAGGGGCTCCTTTTCACAAACCACCACTGCGGTTTTGGGGCCGTTCAGGAACAGAGTACAACCGAACACGATTACCTGACCAACGGATTTTGGGCCATGTCAACAAAAGAGGAGTTGCCAAATGAAGGCATGTGTGCCTCTTTTTTGAAAAGAATTGAAAATGTGACCGACTCCATTATTCCCCTGTTATCGAATGATATGAAAGAGGCTGACAGGAGTAGTAAAATCCGTGAAATTTCAACGCGCATCCGTAAAAGGGCCGAAGAAAACGGAACCTTTGAAACCACCGTGAAGCCGTTCTATGGCGGCAATGAATTTTACCTTTTCGTATTCAAAACATTTAAAGATGTCAGGCTTGTGGGAGCTCCCCCCTCCTCGATCGGCAAATTTGGTGGTGATACCGACAACTGGATGTGGCCTCGGCATACCGGAGATTTTACCGTTCTTCGGGTATACTCCGATAGCGCTGGAAACCCTGCAAAATATTCTGAAAATAACATTCCTTTGAAAGCTCCGTACCATCTGCCCATTAGCCTGAAAGGTATCAAGAAAAATGATTTTGCCATGATCTGGGGTTACCCGGGCCGTACCTCTCGCTATCTTACCTCCTACGGAACGGAATTCAACATGAATGTGCTCTATCCTACCCTGGTAAAGCTCTATGGAAAAAAACTCGAGGTAATGAAAGAACGCATGGATGTGGATAATGCTGTTAAAATTGCCTATGCCGCAAACTATTACGGCATTTCCAACTCCTGGAAAAACTTTATTGGCCAGACCAAAATGCTGAAACGGAATAAAGTGGAATTGAAAAAGAGGGCGATTGAAGAAAAATTCATTGCCTGGTACAAGCAGGATTCTGCCCGTGAACAACAATACGGCAAGGTGCTTGATAATCTGAAAAGCACCTATGATGGTTTGGCCAAAGCATCAATCCCGTTCTTTTATTCCAATGTTGGTGGCAATGGTCTTGATGTTGTAAAAATGGCTACCCAGTTCACCGGATTAAAAAGCGCACTGGAAAAGAAAAACAAAGAAGCCATCAAATTAGCACAGGAAGATGCCCGTACTGCTGTGAAAGAACATTTTAAGGAATGGGATCTGGCAATCGAAAAGAATACAATGATTGCGTTACTTAAAATGTACAGTAACGATGTACCCAAAGAACAGCTTCCATCCATTTTTGCTGTGATTGAAAAAGATTACAAGAACGATTTTAACGCCTTTGCCACCGAGGTTTATGCAACATCCGTATTCGCAACGGCCGAATCGGCTAATAAATTTATCGAAAAACCCAGTCTGAAAGTTTATAAAAAAGATCTGGGATGGATGCTTAAGGAATCTATTTCAGAAGTCTCGGGCAAATATGCTCCAATGTACACCTCCGCTCAGGGAAATGCTGGATTATATAACCGTTTATTTGTCGCAGGACTGCGTGAAATGGATCCGAACCTTGTGAAATACCCTGATGCCAATTCGACCACGCGTATGACCTATGGCAGCGTTCTTGATTATTACCCCGCCGATGCCATTCATTATGATTTTGTCACCACGCTCAACGGGGTTATGCAAAAGGAAGATCCTGACAATGAAGAATTTATTGTTGATAAAAAACTGAAAGAACTCTTCAAGGCAAAGGATTATGGTCCTTATGGTGAGAACGGAGAAATGATCACCTGCTTTCTGACCACCAATGATATCACCGGGGGAAATTCCGGAAGCCCGGTAATCAATGGCGATGGACAACTCATCGGCATTGCTTTCGACGGCAACTGGGAAGCCATGAGCGGGGATATCATGTTTGAACCCGACCTGCAGCGCACCATCAATGTCGATATTCGATACGTGCTCTTTGTTATTGATAAATTTGCCGGTGCCAAGAACCTAATTGATGAAATGACCCTGGTAAAATAAAACCAATGACCAGGTGAAAGAGGCTGTTCCAAATAAATTGGAACAGCCTCTTTTTTATTTGCTGAAATCATCTTTCATCCGTCGGATCTTTTTATAAATTGTCCGTTTGCTTTTGTCCCATTGCATCTTTCCGGCCCAGTAACCTACACCCGTTGCAACAATGTATACCATTATAAAAATCAAACCCGGAAGGATGGAGCCTGGATAATACTTTTCAAATGAACTGGTTACGATAATACTACCACCCCATCCCATCAACACAAGCAGCGGCCCTGAAATAACAAGCTCCTGCCATGTCCAGTAAGCATAGCGTCGCTCAGCCTCCCTGAGGAAGACCAGGGTAGGCGCAGTATAGTCGGTTTTTTTCTGCTTCAGGAACTTAAACAGGAAAAATAAAAGTGAAAGCCCGAATCCTCCCGCCAGCATTGCATAGCCGGCCTGCATGGCCCCCTTTTGTAACTTCATTCCCGAAAGGTACAGAACGACAAAGAGACCAAAAACCAGAATGATGCCTAGCAATACCTTGTTCTCCTGTTTGTCCTTTTCCTTCATTTCAGCAATCAGCTCCTGTAACGGATCGACTTTAACATCCTTCCTGTTTTTTACATCGATTGTATCTGCCTTCCCGGCAGGTTTGAAATCATCCAGTTCCATTTTGTTTTTCCTCCCATTCTTTTTTAATTTTTTCCTTTATCCGGTGTATCCTTACCCGCAGGTTTGTTTCTGACATTCCGGTTACTTCTGCCATTTCCTTCGTAGAAAGATTTTCAAGGTACAGCGAAACCAGCGTGCGGTCAGCCATACTGAGATTTAACAAAAACTGTTGCAGAAAAATCATTTTATTCTCCTCAATGAAGTCATTTTCATTCCCGGCAGATTCGGGAATAAGTAAGATCTCGGGATCGATGGTGCTTTCAATGAGATTATTGCGCTGATTCCTGCTGCGGATATGCGACAGGCATGTATTGACCGCCACCCGGTAAATCCAGGTGCTTAGCAACGAATTTCCTTTGAATGAATGCAGATTTTCCCAGATCCGGATCAGCGTCTCCTGGTAGGCATCGTTCCGGTCATCCCTGTCAATGAAAAAATAGTTGCAAATTCGAAAAATGCGCTGGTTGTTGTCCCCAATGGCGTTTCTGAAAAGGTGTTCCCGGTTCATGTTTTTCCTGTTTGCACCCATTTGGATACAAACAGGTTCGTTTTGTTACATCAGGATGTGGTTTTTTCCTGTTTTTCTTTGCCCGAAACGACCATATATATCGTTGCAAAGGCAAGGCTGATCCAGATAGTTGCTGGAAACACGCCAACGATAAAGCAGATCAATCCGGCTATTGCGACAAAGAATGCCGTAATTCCCATGAGGAATATGGAACCGGTGTAACCTTTGGTCATCTTCCAGCTTTTCCTTACGGCATCAACCGCCTCCATTTTTTCATCCATAACCAGGTAGGGAACAAATGAAAGCTTACAGGCAAAAATGATCCCGGGAACGATCAACATAACGAACCCGGCACCGACAATGAGGAAAACCAAAACATTGGCCAAAAAAATGTTCGGGAACGACTGGTAGGCGAAAAAAATGTCCTGCACCCTGAAGGGTTCGCCGCGCACGGCCTTCAGATATACCCATGAAGATCCATAACTGATCGGCATCAATACCAGAACACCATAAATGAAATTGAACAAACCCGTCGTGAAGGTGCCTGCAAACGCTTCATTGAACAGCAGTTGCGTAACACCCATCGGGGCTGAAAGCAGCATCTGAACAAGCAGGAGCAGAAGCAATTCCGGAAAATACTTTTTCAGAATTTCCCATCCATGTCCATAAGACCCTGATACACCCGCTTCGGGCATCTGGTGCTGATTATTAACACTTTTATTTTCTAACGTTTCCATACTGTTTTTTTTATGATTAAAAGTAATGGTTTTATTAAAATCTCTGACGGTACAACATTTTATTATCCGCATCACCCGGAATATTGTAAAGGTAAAATACAACATTATTGTAAACCTTGATTTTTTCAGGATAGTAGTGAAAAAGAGTCAATCTTTTTATTAGAATTCCTGAATTCAAATCAATTTCATAAATACCATACTGTCCATTGGAAATAAATGTGGTATAAACCTTCTCTGTATATCCATCTGTTAAAATATCACTGGTCCATCGGCCATCATTTACTAGGTTAATCTTAAGCGCAAGTTTAAAGGAAAAATTTCCCCCGGAATCATAAAACTCCATTTGACGATCAGGCGTGTTAAAAATGCAGATAAAACTTCCGATTTTATAGAGGGCCGTTTTAATGGGCCTGTAGAGAATTTTGTGGACGTAATTCCATGTCACAAAATCATCCCTTGAAATGGGTTGGGTGGCTTGCATCAGCAAGGCGGCATCATCGGAATTGCGCCTGAACATTTTCATTCTTTTTTCGTCCTTTACATGCGTAATGGTCTGTTTTGAGAAGGTTTTCCTGTTCACGCCATAATATTCAACACCAAGCCCCTGGTCAGTGCTTTTTTGGAAAAATAAAATGTTGGGGGTTGCAGCAACACAGTTTTTAAGCACATGATCAAATTTTCGGAGGTTTATCGGATATAAAAAATTTAATTCCTTTTCATTACGAAATACCTGGAAACCTGTATCATGCCCTAAAATATGCAGGATGCCCAGGCAATCTTTAAACAGCCTGACGGGATTGAAGTTTAACGGTTTGGATTGAGCGATGGTATCCCCTGCTGTGTTCTTGCAAATCAACTCCGCACTTGAAACACGTTGCCTGAAAATTAGCAGATAAACCAGGTTGCTGTCGATCTCATAATCAAGAACCGCATAATGGTCATCCTTGAAAAATGCCTCATGAACACTGGCTTTGATCTCCACCTCCTGTAACTCTTGTACTTCCAGTGAAAGGTACAGGGTCAGTGAAAATGAAGTTTCATCAAGCTGAATGGTTTTCGTCTTGAAACCAACGCAACTCACCACCAGTGTCGCAGGAATACTGTCGATAAAAAAGGAAAAATTGCCCTTGTTATCGGTCACGGTTCCTACCCTGGATCCGGCTACTGAAAGATTAACATCAGGAATGCCCGCCTTCGTCATACCATCGAGCACCTTGCCATAATAGAAATGATATTGACCCTGGGCAGCTGCAGCAAAACAGACAAACTGCAACAGCAGCATAAATATCCGGAAATGACAGAAAACTGCAGATCTGCGTTTTTTTATTTCATCCATGTTGACACAGAAATATTTCCACTTTCAAAGGTAATTTAAAATGGGTTATTTTTTTCAAGGAATTACGCTTTATGGATTCGCATTTTTACCGGCTGAATTGAACGCATGACCGGATATACAGCCAACATGATCGATTTGTCCCTGTTTCTTTTGGTTTTATGCTGCATCTTGCGTTAATTTGTATATGTATTTCAACAACATGAGATGAAAACGAAGTACAAAATCCTGATTCACGTCGCCTTTTGGGCCTACATGTTCAACCAGATACTGCTCACCTTTGCCATGTGGGTGGGAAAAGGTTATGATCCGTATCAGGAAATAACCATTTATCCGATAACAAGTTTCATTACGTTTTATACCTTATATTTTACCTATGGATTGTTTTTCACCAGAAAAAACAAACTTTATCCTGTACTATTATTGATTGCCCTTGTTATCATTCTGATACCATTGCGGGTCGGACTTGAATATTTTTTCTGGAAATATATCGGTTACACCCACATGAAACCCGGAGAGAAACTGACCATTGAAAGCAGCTGGTGGTTTAACTCAGTACGACTCACGATAATATATGGGATATATGCGCTATTTATGCAACTTGCCATCGGATGGTTTGAAACACAGAAGCTGAAATCGGCTTTAATGGTTGAAAAACAATCAAGTGAACTGGCCCTCCTCCGGTCGCAGATAAATCCACATTTTCTTTTTAACACCTTGAACAACATTTATTCGTTGGTGTATAAAAAATCGGAAGATGCCCCTGAAGCCGTGATGAAACTGTCGGCCATAATGCGATATATGCTGTACGATGCAACAACCGACAAGGTTTTGCTTGAGAAAGAGATCGAATATCTCAAAAGCTTCATTGAACTCGAAAAGCTCCGGATAAAGCACAAAGATTTTGTAGAATTGAATATTACAGGCAATGTGGAAGGGCGAACCATTGCCCCAATGCTCCTGATCCCTTTTGTAGAAAACGCATTCAAACATGGAGGTAAAACCTTGACAAATCCCGGTATTCGAATCACGTTATCCATCTTGCCTCAGAAAATCCTGTTTGAAGTCAGCAACCACCTGCGTAAAAACATAACCGCCATTAGCGACAAAACGGGCGGAATAGGTTTGACCAACATCCGCCGCAGACTAAACCTGCTTTATCCTGGCAAACATCAGCTTGAAATAACCTCCAGTGAACATTCATTCAACATCAAACTAATCCTTTCAATATGAATATCAACTGTATCGCGATCGACGACGAGCCCCTGGCTCTGGATATTATCAAAGATTATTGTTCAAAGGTGGCATTCCTGAATCTGCTCAGGACATTCGACAATGCGATTGAATCAATTGAGTATATCAGGTCAAATAAGGTCGATCTCATTTTTTTGGATATCCAGATGGAAGAACTCACCGGAATCCAATTGTTGAATGCCCTGAAACATCGTCCATTTGTGATTTTTACTACTGCTTACGAACGATACGCAATCCAGGGTTTTGAGTTGGATGTGGTGGATTACATGCTGAAGCCGATCTCCTTCGAACGATTCATCAAAGGTGTCAATAAGGTGTCGGAGCGGATACAACTTGATGCAGGGGGAGCTAAGCCGGAAAACGGCAAAACCAAATCTGCCGAAGCCTCATTTTTCTTCGTTAAAACCGAAACCCGGATGGAACGCATCGAAAATTCCGATGTGTTGTATGTCGAAGGCATGGGTGACTATTGGCGGATTGTCACGAAAACAAGGAGGATCATGACCCTGATGAATGCACGGAAACTTGAAGAGGTATTGCATGAACCTCAATTTTGCCGGGTCCACAAATCATTTTTTATCGCTCTGGATAAAATCGAATCGATTGAACGTAACCGCATAAAAATCGCCGACCAGTACATTCCTGTAAGCGAAACATACCACAAGGCTTTTTTTGATCTGATCGAACGAAAAAAACTGGCCTGAAATCAGGAAACCCAGTCATAATCCATTTGCTTGCGGGCAAGATCTATGCGTTTGACTCTGATTTTCAACTTGTCTCCAAGTTTAAACCGATAGCCATGCCGCTGTCCGATAATCTGGTAATTCTCTTCGTCTAAGTAGTAATAGTCATCCTCCAGGTCACGTAGCCGGATCATTCCTTCACATTTTGTACCGATAATTTCAGCAAAAATGCCCCATTTGCTCACTCCTGAAATCAGGGCATCAAACTCCTGCCCCACCTTATCAAGCATGTATTCCGCCTGTTTGTATTTCACCGACATACGCTCAGCATCCACTGCCCTGCGTTCCATCTCCGATGCATGTTCACACATCGGTTCATATACCTCCTTTGAAACCGATGGGGCATTGTGCATATAATCGAACAGCAGCCGGTGTACCATCAGGTCGGGGTACCTTCGGATGGGAGAGGTAAAATGTGAATAAAATTGAAACGCCAGGCCATAATGGCCGATGTTGTTAGTAGAATAATAGGCCTTTGACATGGTCCGGATGGCAATGGTCTCAATCATTGTTTCGGTACCGGTTCCCTTGATGTCGCTGAATAGCTTGTTAAAGGAGTCGGCCAGTGATTTCTTTGAACTGATTTTGATCTTATAGCCTAACCGCTCGACAAATTGGGTGAAATTTTCCAGTTTTTCTGGATTTGGCGTATCGTGCACCCGGTAAACAAAGGTTTTCACAGTCTGATTTTCTCTTTTTTTTCCAATAAATTCAGCCACCTTGCGGTTGGCCAGCAACATGAAATCTTCAATCAGCTTGTTGGCATCCTTCATCTCCCTGATGAAAATGCTCAATGGCCTGCCTGAATCATCAAGCTTAAATCTGACCTCCTGGGTTTCGAAGTTAAAAGAACCCTTCTGGAACCGCTCCTCCCTCAATTTCAGGGCTACGCCGTTCAATACATTGATTTCGGATGCATATTCTCCGGTTCCCGACTCAATGATGGCCTGTACCTCCTCGTATGAAAATCGACGGTTCGACCGGATCACGGTTTTGCCAAACCACTCGGAATATATTTTTGCCTTTTCGTCCATTTCAAATACAGCAGAAAAGCACAACCGGTCTTCATCCTGCCTCAGGGAACAGAGTCCGTTTGATAACCGCTCAGGAAGCATTGGAATCGTTCGGCCAACCATGTAAACCGACGTTCCGCGTTCGACCGCCTCCTCTTCAATGGCCGACCCTGGTTTTACGTAATACGACACATCGGCAATGTGCACCCCGATCTCCCAGTGTCCGTTATCCAGTGCCCGGAGTGAAATGGCATCATCAAAATCTTTGGCATCCTCGGGGTCAATGGTAATGGTAAAAACCGGGCGGAAATCCTTGCGTTTATTGATCTCCTCCTCTGGGATGGTATCAGGAAAAGAGGCGGCCTCCTTCTCTGCCTTTGGGGAAAAAGACAATGGAAAATCGATTTCTGCTAAAATCGACTGCATCTCCACCCGGTTATCTCCGGGTTTCCCAAGGACCTCTTTTACTTCACCAAATGGATTGGCTGACTGCGCAGGCCATTCGGTAATGATTGCGACAACCTTCTGCCCGTTCTTAGCCCCATTCAGTTTTGAAATAGGGATGAAAATATCGACCGGCATCGTGTTATTGTCCGGTCTTAAAAATGCAAAATTCTTGGAGGTCTCAATCGTTCCAACAAATTGTTTTTTATTTCGTTTGATAATTTCCGAAATTTCTCCTTCCAGCTTATGTCCTTTCCGTCTGGGAAAAATAAAGACCTTGACCTTGTCCCCATTTAGCGCGTGATTTGTATTGGTTGCGCCAATAAAGACATCTTCCGATTTATCATCCGGGATTACATAGGCCTTGCCTGTCTGTTTCATATCAACCGTGCCAGTGATCGAGGTCTTTACTTCACCTTCATACTTCGGACTTTCACGGTTGATTTGATATTTTCCACGCTTACTCATGGCGAGTTCCTTGCTCTTGAAAAGTTGACCGATAATCAGGCTGATCAGGTCCTTACTGGCCCGGTCCTTAATGCCAAGCCTTGCAGCAATCTGCTTATAATTGAAACTGCTGTAAGGATTGTTCCGAAACACATCCAGTACCGATTTTGCAAACGTATTCTTCTCCAACCCGCTTAAACTTGTTTTCTTTCCCATGTTTTTCTACATTTAAAATTTCTTCATTTCTCCACCCCGCTATTTCGTAATTTCATTATTTTGTTACAAAATGTCACCTCCCGGTATGGCCGCCAGTAACATCCTTGTATACTCCGATTGCGGATTTGCATAAACCTGGTCAGCCTCCCCCATCTCTTCGATTTTTCCATTTTTCATAACGATAAGCCTGTCCGACATGTACTTAACTACAGAAAGGTCGTGTGAGATGAAAATATAGGTCAGCCCAAAATCCCTTTTTAAATCATTTAACAAGTTTAAAACCTGCGCCTGGATTGAGACATCAAGGGCCGACACAGATTCATCACAGATGATTAGCCTGGGTTCAACGGCAAGTGCCCTTGCAATGCAGATTCGCTGCCGCTGCCCTCCTGAAAATTCGTGCGCATACCGAAAATAGTGCTCCGGCTTAAGTCCGACCTTTTGCAGCAACTCCATGACCCGGGCCTTTCTGACTGTATCATTCTGGTGCAATTTGTGCACCTTCATGGGTTCAAGAATTGACGGGCCAATCGCGATCCTGGGATTCAGGGATGAATATGGATCCTGGAAAATGATCTGAAGATCCTTGCGAAGTTTCTTCAATTTGCCCGTGGTAAGTTTCGTGATGTCCTGATCCTGGTATATGATTCTTCCTTCAGAAGCAGGAATCAGTTCAAGCACCACCCTGGCCAGGGTGGTTTTGCCACTTCCTGACTCCCCAACGATTCCAAGTGTTTCGCCAGGATAAACGGAAAAACCAGCTTTATCAAGCGCAGTAAAAGAACCAAACCGTTTCCCAAGATTCTCAACCTCCAATATGGGTTTCTGCGCATACAGCCGCTTATGCTCTGCGTTTCGTTGATCAGGCGTCACCACCGGTTTGGATTCATCCCCTCCCTCATGCATGTATTTTTCAATTGTCGGCAACCGGGTCAGCCGCACATCAAGCGGTGGCCGGCAAGCAAGTAAACCACGTGTGTATGGATGCTGAGGTGAATGGAAAATATCTTTCACAGTACCCTCTTCAACCAACTGCCCCTTGTTCATCACCAGTACCCTGTCAGCAAATCCATTGACAAGCCCAAGGTCGTGGGTAATAAAAAGGATGCTCATTTTCCTCGACTCCTGGAGATTTTTCATCAGTTCAAGAATGGTTTTCTGCACCGTTACATCGAGTGCCGTCGTTGGTTCATCGGCAATAAGAATAGCCGGACTGCAGGAGATCGCCATGGCGATCATCACCCGCTGCTTTTGTCCGCCTGATAACTGGTGTGGATAGGCTTTTAAAATTTCGGAAGGCCTCGGTAATTTAACCTCGTTGAACAGATCCAGCACCTTTTCACGAGCCTGATTTTTAGTAACGTTTAAATGTACCCTCAAACTCTCCATCACCTGGTCTCCACAGGTAAATACCGGGTTCAGGGAGGTCATGGGCTCCTGAAAGATCATCGAGATCGAACCTCCCCTGAGTTGCTGCATGGCGCGCTCGTCCAGTTGAAGAATATTCCTGGCGGAATTTTCTCCATTTCTGAACATGATCTCTCCGCTGTCAATCTTACCCGGGGGAATTGGAATCAGCCTTAAAACGGCCAACGCGGTAACGGTCTTTCCGGATCCTGATTCCCCTACTACAGCAAGGGTTTCAGCTTCATTTAAGCAAAACGATACCCGATCAACAACAGTCAAATTCCCACGATCAGAATCAAAACTGACCGAGAGATTACGAATTTCGAGTAACGGCGGGGATTCCATTTTTCAGTAAATTTTGATCAAACCTACATGATTTTTTTTAATGTTGGGTAGATGTTGAAAAATAACCCGGTGCAGGAACGTCACCTTTTCCACGCTGGGGTGATTAACCATAAACAACCATCATGATCTTTATAAGTGATTTCATCTCCCTCATTTTTCCTAAAATTTGCGTTGGATGTGGAAGCAGTCTCTGGAAAAATGAAGAGCTCCTTTGCCACCTCTGCGCATATCACCTTCCAAAAACAAATTTCCATTTTGAACATGAAAACCCCGTAACCCGACTGTTCTGGGGTAGGGTCCCCATTGAAACCGGAACTGCTTTCCTCTACTTTAACAAGGGGAACAGGGTTCAGCGATTGATACATCAACTGAAATACAAAGGGAAAAAGGAGATCGGAATTTTTCTGGGGACTCAATATGGCCAGGAATTAAAGCATGCCCCCGGATTTAATTCGGCTGATGCGATTATCCCTGTTCCACTTCATAAGAAAAAATATATGAAACGGGGCTACAACCAAAGTGAACAGTTTGCTATCGGATTGACAGGGTCCATGAATATTCCAGTTGAAAGGCATCTGCTGTGCCGGATTAAAGCTACAGAAACACAAACAAGGAAATCCAAATTCAGGAGATACCAGAATGTTCATGAAATATTCTCAGTCAATCACCCGGAAAACTGGATAGGAAAACACCTTATACTGGTGGATGATGTTGTTACTACCGGAGCTACGCTTGAGTCATGTGCCCGTGCATTGAAGGAAATTCCAGATGTGAAAATCAGCATTGTTTGCATTGCCGCGGCTCTGTTATAGTTTTCCTCCAAGGATCGCCGTTTTTTTTATTTTTCTGACCATGCCGTCCGGTCGTGAAATTTCAATAAGTAAAATATAAAAACCCAAAGGCGCCTTGCTACGTGAATCTGTCATGCCATCCCAAATGAAAATTCCTTCACTGCCAGATAAAACATGGTTGGCCAGTTGCCTGGCCAGCCGCCCCCCCGAATCATATATGCTTATGTTTACCGCACAATCCGGTTCGTTTTTACTGAGGGCGATATGCAGTAAATCATCCCGCCCATCGTTATCAGGAGAAAAAATATCGGGCGTTATGGTGATTTCCTGGTCTTCGCCTCCCGATGTGAACTTTTGAGAGTTTTGATAGGCCGGTGTGGCAAATCCAACAGTTTCAGCCGCTGAGTGCCAATTGTTTTTGTCACCCGATGGCATTTCAGAATTGGCTCGCTCCAATGAAACCCCCTCTTTTGTAGACAATAAAGGATAGTGCATTTCGGGATCATAACGCATCTTGTCAATGATAGCCAAATCGTCTTTCCTGGCAAGGATTACCGTTCCTGTATCATCTCCGAATGTGGGAAATTCACTCATCCCGACAACATCCTCCGGCGCCGGAGATCGATACCTTTCACAAATATCGCCCGGGTTGGAGGTCAGGGCGATGTAATCTCCGGGAAATAACAGGTAACCTGCCGACATCAAGGGTTCTGAATTCGGAAGCAACCCGCCTGTCGTGTCGCTGTTAGATAAAACCATTGACCGCATATCGATAATTTTTTCCGACCGGTTGTACAATTCAACAAATCTTGATCCTCCGCTTGCAGGGTCTGTCAAAATTTCATTGATTATGATATCGTGACACGAAACAGTATCTGGAATAGCAAACCGGATCGAAACAACAGAATCGCATCTGTTTCCTGCACAATCTTTCAGGTTGCCCGAAACATGAAGGAGATAGGTGACACCCCTTTCAAACACTTCATTAATACGTAATTGTGTTGATATAAAATCCGGTGGGCCAGGTGTCACTTTTACAGGGCGCACCTCCCCGTCAGGAAAATCTGCGAATGGACTGATCATCCAGTTTGTCATTCCCAGCAAAGAAATACTATCCATGGCTTCAGAAAAATAAACTGTCAGTATTGATGAATCTGAAATTACCGCTCTTCCCGGATAGGGATCCACCACATCGGAATTCGACGAAAAAATTGAATTGCCCCTTCCTGGTGTGCCCCCGGAGGCATCCTTTGAAGCATTCCAGTTTTCACGGCAACCACATGGATTCATCGGATCAATCATTTCCAAAGACCACCCTCCCTTTTCCTTGAATGATCCCCTATACCATTCAGGATCGTACGAAACAGCATGGATCACATGACCCTGTGAGTCTTTCAATACCAGTGTTGTTCCTTCATTCGACAAGGAGGATGAAGAGGTAAATATAACCGCGCAATTAGCATAATTTATATAGGACGAGTCCTTTACGATGAGCAAATATCCTTTGGGTGGCAAAATCAATGCATTGAATGCCTTTGAATAACTGCCATACTTTATGCTCCAATCTTTTAAATTAATTGGAAATTCAGTCCTGTTATATAATTCTATAAACTCACCATTCGGCAATTCAACCTGCGGCTCCGGGTCTGCCATGATTTCATGAATAAGGATATCGTATGGTTTTGGCCGGTAGTAGCAAACCGGAACAATTGTATCCGGCATTCGGTTCCCAGATTCATCCCTGATGTTTTGAATGCGCAATGAATCAGGCTGGGCCTCTGCCATTACTTCATTAAAAAACAGGGTTACAGCAGCCGGCTGATGAATCTCCAACCTGGCTGAATCGGGTCTGGCTCCTGTTGAGCTGATCTGATAATTTCCCGGAATCTCGGCAGATTGTCTCTGAATCGCTTCGGTAAATGTTAACCGAATTGTTGTTTCTGTCAGAACCTCCTGAGAAACGATTTTTGGTGGCAGGGTGTCCTGGATAATCGGACCAACATAAAAATCATCGAAATAGAATTTTGTTGCGTTACTGGAGGTATACCGGCATAAAATCCCAAACCACCGGGAAAATTGGAATGAATCATCGAAAAAAGATCCTTCATGATGATAATTAAACCCGCCTGTTGTGTCAATCAAGGCCTCCCAGGTTCCATCTTCTCCTGAAATAATTTTTACCCTGATAATATTGGTTGAATGAGCTGTTTTAAATGATTTAAAACTGAACATTTTTTCAATTATATCACCTGTTTGTTTCATGATGCAAATGGAATCATCCGCGCCACCAACCTGGATAAAGCAGCCATTTACCTGCGATTGAAGACCGGATGTGTCAGCAGTCAAATAGACCCTTGCATGGTTGTTTGATGAAGTATTAAAGGAAAGTTTCATCCAAAAACTCCATTGCGTATTTTTAACCCGGGCATTGGGGGTGGCAAGTACGGAAGTATCTGTGCCCGCCGAACGCAAATGAAGCTGGCTTAAATCATTGATTTCAAACTGGGCACCATCTCCCGTCCATACAGGGTTTTCTGTAAAATTCCCATCTGAGAAATCATCTGTCACCTGCCCCGGGGATATGTATGAAATGCACACAATGCACACAATGTAAATAGTTCGGGAATATACAATTTTCATACCTCCTTATTTTCTGCTTAATCGGGAATTCTTAAAAAGGTGACTGTTGTGTTGATAAAAAGTTCAAGCTGGTTTTCGCTATTTTTTCCCCTATCTTTGCCAAAAATCATCTAATATGAAACTGGCAGTTGTCGGTGCAACCGGCCTTGTTGGAAGAGAAATCCTGAAGGTTCTTGGTGAGCGAAAAATCTTTCCCACCCCGCTAATTCCTGTCGCTTCCCAAAAATCTGCAGGACTTCCACTCACATTCAACAACCATCGTTATTTTATTCACACCCACGAACAGGCTATAGCAGAAAAGCCCGATATGGCTATATTTTCTGCCGGTTCCGGTACCTCAAGGGAATGGGCTCCGCGGTATGCAGATGCAGGCATTACCGTAATAGATAATTCATCCGCATGGCGCATGGATCCGGAAGTTCCGCTGATTGTTCCCGAAATCAATGCATCCATCCTGACCAGGGATCATAAGATCATAGCCAACCCAAACTGCTCCACGATACAACTTGTGTTGGTTTTAGCACCCCTTCATGCAAAATACAAAATCAAACGAATTGTAGCATCCACCTACCAATCCGTTACCGGTACCGGAGCCAAGGCAGTCAGGCAACTTGAAAACGAACGCAGGGGGATAAAAGGAGAAATGGCTTACCCTTACCCCATCGATCTGAACCTTTTTCCGCATGGTGGCGATTTCCTTGAAAACGGATATACCACCGAAGAGATGAAACTGGTGAATGAAACCCATAAAATCCTTGATGATAATTCAATCAGAATTACAGCTACCATCGTCAGGGTTCCTGTTATGGGCGGCCATTCTGAGGCCGTTAACATAGAATTTGAACATGCGTTTTCACTCAGCGAAGTTGTTTCCCTTCTTCACTGTACCCCCGGAATAATCCTCCGCGATGATGTTAAAAATAATATCTACCCCATGCCCATCGAAGCTGCAGGCAAAGATGAGGTTTTCGTTGGAAGGATCCGCCGTGATGAATCACAGCCCAATGCCCTAAACCTCTTTATTGTCGCAGACAATTTAAGAAAGGGGGCCGCTACAAACGCTGTCCAGATTGCCGAATTCCTTGAATCAAACGGACTTCTTCGTTGTTGATATATCTCAATTTTCTGATTGATTAAAAAGGCGTAAAAGATTGCTTTATATCAATTTAGTGTTATCTTTGTCTGCTTAACCAAAATTTGTTACGAGCAGACAACCCTGATGGTAAACAAAATTCATCATAACTCCAATTGCGCCGAATGTAACTGCAAAGCCTCCATTTTTAGTAATTTGAGCCCCCTTGAACTTGAATTGATCAACAGCAGCCGTTTCCAGGTAAGCTATAAAGCAGGCGAGATTATCTTTAAGCAGGGGACGCCCTCCCCCTATTTTGTTTGTGTCACCTCCGGGCTAGCCAAAATATATATTGAGGGATACGGAAAGAATCTGATCCTGGCTTTGATTAAGCCGATTGATTATATTTTCGGCCCCGGAATCTACGTCGATAACCGTCACTACTATTCTGCTGCTGCCGTCGAAGATTGTACTGCTTGTCTTGTGGATGTAACCATATTTAAAAAATTGATTCGCGAAAACCCAGATTTTGCTGAAGAATTCATTAAACGGGTCTCACTGCAGTCGATCTTTAACTTCGACCAGGTGATCAGTCTTACCCAAAAACAGATGCATGGGCGCATTGCCGATGTGATATTTTATCTATCAGATAAGATTTACTGCCAGAACCCATTTGAAATGACCATCTCCCGTCAGGACCTCGCCGACCTCTCCGGAATGTCGAAAGAGAGCGCCATCCGGATTTTAAAAGAGTTTAAGGAGGAGGGAATTCTTACAACCTCAGGGAATACAATGGAAATCCTCAATTCAAAACAACTTCGGCAGATTAGTGAGACTGGCTGATATTCGCTTCACGTCCATGTTGATGTTTTTCCGATTTTCTCTCCTGCTTTTTCTCTTTCCAATACACATGTAACGATATAGGTATTGATATATAATTCACAACAAAGGCCTTATTATTGTTCTGATTTTTACATTTAACCTCTTTTTCTCAGCTCCTGCAAGTTTGTTTTTATACAAAAATTGATATATGTCAACGAAGAATTGACAAATGTCAGTTATTATATTAACAAATCTCACCATTTTATTAACACAGCCATCCATAATCTTCGATATTTTTGTCTCTGAAACTATTTGCACAAGTTGTCAGCTGTAAAATCCTATTTATTAACAAAAACTGTAAGAGTTATGAAAAATGTACAAAAGTTATTTTATGTTGTCGGTTTGATTTTCATGGTTGTAAGTTTAACCTTTACTTCCTGTACCAAGGAAGGCCCCCAAGGCCCCCAGGGTGCCCAAGGCCCTATCGGTAAAGATGGCACCCCCGGTAAGGATGGTGGTGAATCCTGCAAACAATGCCATGCAAAAGCCGTTGTCGACGCAATTGCTGTTGAATTCCAGATGTCAAAGCACTTCTGGGGCGCTGCCGCCTTCGAAGAAGCTGGAAACACATCCTGTGGTCCCTGTCACGAACAAAAAGCATATGTCTATGTTTGTGAGAACAACACGCCAGCAACATTTACCTTTAAAGGTGGTAAATGGGTTAATGACTATGCAACAAACGCTGCCAATGCAATTGGTGAGATCGGTTGCTTTACCTGTCACACCAATCTTCACACCACGTATGGTATGTCTGATCTGGCACTTACCTCTGTAGCTCCGGTTCCCATGACAATGTGGGGTGGCGCCAAAACCATCGACCTGCAACAGGGTGGTGGCAAGAGCAACTTGTGCGTAAAATGTCACCAGCCGCGTCCGCTCACCTGCGGAAACGATCCTGCCGGCAGATTACTCAATTATGACTCTGTTAAGAATTTTCCGACTGCCGTTATGTACGACAGTGCTACCGGTGCGAAAAACACGATGTTAAAACCCTCTTACAGAATGCACATTCACTACGGTGCGATCAGTGGCGTATATGCAGGGGTAGGAGCAATCGAATATCCTGGTACCCGTACCTATTCCAATTCACCCCATACCACGGTTGCTACCTGTCAGGATTGCCATATGGCCGGTCCAATGACCGGTATCGCAGGGGGACATGCTTTCAATATGAGAAACGCAAAAGAATCCGCGTTAAGTTCAGGTACAACCTGGAACTTCAATGGTTGTAACATAACAGACTGTCACGCAGCAAACCCGATTGATGCCAATTCAGCCAAATTCAAGGATGTAAGGGCTGAAGTTAAAACTTTGCTTGATGCACTGGCTGCAAAAATTAACGCTTGCGGTGGTGGAAATGACATTCTTCACAAAGATGCGAGCGCAGCCAATCTATGGGCCGGTGTCACAACCAAGAATTATGATGGCTATCTCGATATTTATAGTTCTTCAACAAATCCGCTTGGATACTGGAGAGATCCTTATAATACAAGTGCTGCCAACATGGCAAAACCAAAATTCCCCAAATTACTGATGGTTCAAACAGGTGCCCTTATCAACTTCCAGTTCTGTTTAAGGGAGTACAGCTTAGGTATTCATAATACCCAATATGTAAAAGCCCTGTTAACCAATTCTGTTGAAGCTCTGAATGCAGCTGGTCTGTAAAATGATCTGATTAATCAAAAAAAGGCTTCAGAGATCCTGAAGCCTTTTTTTGATTAATTTTGAATAGTAGATCTGTTGAAAAGACAACACCCCTAATCCTCAAACCCTTAAAATAAAATATATGCAAAAGCTTAAATGGATCAATCTGATTGTCGTTGTGATAGGAATTTTTCTGTTTGGTGCATGTGAATATGCCACCATACAGCCTGATGCACCTATTCCCCCCCCCCCTCCTGGTGATTCTACCAGTTATTCACTTAAGGTACAACCCATCTTTGATAGCAAATGTTTATTATGTCATTCCGGAAATCAAATACCTGACCTGCGTTCAGGCAGATCGTACCAAAGCCTGATGGATAACAACATGGTCGTTAAGTCTAATTCTGCTGAGAGTGTTTTGTATAAAAAAATTCTCCCGGGAGCAAGCATGAATATGTATTGTAGTTCCACAGAAATCTCGACCATCAAGTTCTGGATCGATGAAGGAGCAAAGAACAATTAGACACGGCATGAAAAAAACATTCACTAAAAACACGAAAACAATGCACACATTTATATTTTCTTCGAAAAAGATGATCCTTGGCCTTGTATTTATTTTCCTCGGTTTAGGGACAATTATGGCGCAGGACTCCATTCCTGCAGAGCCGGAAATAACACAGAAACCATTGGCTAAACCTGCATTTGAAAGCGGAATCTGTATGGATAACATAACGGTAGCGTTGCCATCGGCCCATACGCTCGAATTTGTACTGCAACACCGTTTTGGCACCATCCAGCAAAAATGGTCCGACCTTTTCGGCCTGTGGGGCGCCTCCAATATTCGTTTGGGGTTGAACTTCACCATCACCAAAAACCTGATGGTCGGGTTGGGAACTACAAAAAATAACCGCCTACAGGATTTTCAGTTAAAATATGTCTTTGCCCATCAACGTAAAGGGGGATTCCCATTGACCATTGCCTACTATTTTGACTTGTCGCTGAATGCATTGAGCAGCGATAATAACAAGTTCGGGGCAGAGTACAAATTTATTGACCGGCTGACCTACTACAACGAGTTTTTATTTGCCCGAAGGTTTTGTAAGGAATTTTCAGCACAGATTGGTATTAGTTATACCCACATCAATAAAACGGATGGGAAAGTCGACACCAGCCAGAATGTTGTGGGGAATGATGCATTGGCCTTTTCACTGCTTGGTCGGCTTAAGTTAAGCCCTCAATCATCTATTGTGTTGTCATATACGCAACCCATTATATTAAATTACGATCCGGCTTTTATTGTCAGGGCCGGAAAGAACTGGATGGAAATCCCGAAAAACAAGGCTCCTTATGCCAATATTTCTCTGGGTTGGGAGGTTTCAACAAGTACCCACGCATTTCATGTATACATTTCGGCAGCACAGGGCATTCTTCCTTCAGAAGTCGTAATGCATAATACCAACAACTTTTTTGATGGCTTTATTCTTGTAGGGTTCAATCTTACCCGTTTATGGAGTTTTTAACCAACTATATTATTGTTTAACCTAAATTTTATTGATTATGAAAACATCGAAAAAAATTGCAACGATTATGGCAGCTGCTCTGCTTGTCGTATTCTTCCTTTTTGGCAATACGCTTCAAGCCCAGCAGGCAAAGGCAAAAGCATGGCCTGTTCCAGATAAGGACAAGGCAATGAAAGCCACAGGAAAAGCTGATTTAGCAACAGGCAAAGAACTCTGGGCAAAGCATTGTAAATCATGCCACGGAAGTAAAGGTCTCGGCGACGGCCCAAAAGGCGCCTCGTTGAAAACTTTTGCAGGTGACTTCTCTGCTGCTGACTTCCAGGCTGGAACAGATGGCGAACTTTATTATCGTACCAGCAAAGGTCGTGATGAAATGCCGGGATACGAAAAGAAAATTCCTGAAGCCGCTGATCGCTGGGCATTGGTTGCCTTCATGCGTACAATGAAAAAATAGCTGAATAATGATTCAATAATGATTCACAAAATGGGTGTTAACGGGGATTCCTGTTGACACCCATTTTTTTCTAAACCAATCCGAGTAACCTACTACACAATACCATATGATTTATAAAGCAAATATCCGGCCTGCATGGGTCGTACTGTTGATGATGATGTTATGCTTGCTCGCATTCACCATGATTAAAACCTCAGACAACTCGTCTCCGGTAAATAAAAAAATCCAGGCCGAACAGGAAACCTCCCCACAGGTCGATCTCACCAAGTTTAAAAATGCAGAGGAAAATGAAAAATGTTTCAAATGCCATGGCCAATCAAAATACACCTACGAAAACCCGGATTCGAAAAAAATTGTGAATAAACGCATGTATGGTGAGTTGGTCATGAACCGTGATGTATTCTACGTTTCAAACCATCGTGAGTTTAAATGCATTGATTGCCATTCCGAAGATTATGGGACCTTTCCGCATGCCGGGAACCTTCGCATGGAGGCGATTGCCACCTGCATCGATTGCCATGGCGGAGATGAAAAATATGCCAAGTTTGAGTTCGAAAAAATCGATACGGCCTTCCTTGCCAGTGTTCATTCCGTAAAACACAATCAAGATTTTACCTGCTGGATGTGCCATGATGCACATACCTATAAAATTAATGCCCGCTCAAATGAAATTCTTAAAGAAACGATAACTTACGATAACCTGATTTGCCTGAATTGTCATGGAGATCTTAAGAATTATCAATTACTAACCGATAAGGCCAAGCCAAACATTCTGAAGAAACATGAGTGGTTGCCCAACCAGGCATCCCACTTTACCAATGTACGCTGCATCGAATGCCATGCAAGAAATGAAGATACCCTGGTAGTCGCACATCATGTGGTGTCGAAAAGTCAGGCCGTCAGAAAATGTGAATCCTGTCATTCGAAAAATTCCATTCTCTATGCCTCCCTCTATAAGTACCAGGTAAGTGAAAAGATTCAGAAAGAGGGCATCATTAAGGGCCTGCTGATGGGAGAATCGACCTCCATCGGTCCTGATAAAAGCAATACGTTGAATATCATTAGCCTGACCATCTTTGGATTAACAATTTTGGTCATCATTATCCATGCGATCCTGCGCATTAAAAAATAAATCGAACAATGAACCATCAAACTGAACGACTCTATCTGTATCCTGTCTGGATCAGGATCTGGCATATGACCAATGCCCTGCTCTGCCTTATTTTGATCATAACCGGTTTAAGTATCCAGTTTTCAAACCCAACTACCGTAGTTAAATTTAATGCAGCTGTCACCGTGCATAATTTGGCTGGAATTATTCTGACGATCAGTTACGGATTGTTTTTTCTCGGCAATCTTTTTACCCCCAATGGCTCCCATTACGTTATTTCTGTAAAAGGGTTTATAATGCGACTGAAAAAGCAATTTTATTATTATACCATAGGCATATTCAAGAAGGAAAATGCTCCGTTCCCGATAAATGAAGATGGTAAATTTAACCCGCTCCAACAGGTTACCTACGTTGTACTGATGTATGGATTTGTTCCGTTTGTCATCATTTCCGGCTGGGGACTTCTTTACCCTGAAATGACGGTATATAGTGTTTTTGGCATCAGCGGACTTGATCTGACCGATCTGCTCCATATCACTGCAGGCTTTGGAATCAGCATCATTATGTGTGTACATATCTATTTCTGCACCATTGGAAAAAATCCGACCAGCAACTTTAAAAGCATGATCAATGGTTATCATGAATCTCACTAAAAAATAAATAAACGTGGAAGAAGAAATGAATAAAAATCAGAAAAACTCACGTCGTCAATTCCTCAAAAAAGGACTTATCGCCGGTGCAGGAGTTGCTATCGGAGGAGGCCTTGTCGCGGCCTATGTTGACGTTTCAGCTGCCGAAACCGGAGAAAAGGTAAAAGTGCTGACGACCGATGGCGAAATCATGGAGGTGGACAAGGGGCTTCTTAAGTTGCCCCGGGTTTCAATCGCTGAATCCCACAAAGGCATTCCCGGCCGTAAATTTGTCATGGTTATTGATCTTGGCAAATGTAAAAACGCCAGGAAATGCGTAGAAGCCTGCCAAAAAGGACATCATCTTCCACAAAGTCAGGAGTTTATGAAGGTTTATCTCCTTCAAGATTCGGAGAAAACAGCCCCTTACTGGTTTCCCAAGCCATGCTTCCACTGCGACAACCCTTTGTGTGTTAGCGTGTGTCCGGTTGGCGCAACCTACAAACGTACTGACGGTATTGTACTGATAGACAATGAACGCTGCATTGGCTGTAAGTTTTGTATGACGGGTTGTCCCTATTCAACCCGCGTTTTTGCCTGGAAACACTATCCTGAATTTGATGAAGATAAAGAGCCCTACTCTCCCGAGGCCAGCAGCCCCGGAAAAGAAGGCACGGTTTCAAAATGTGATTTTTGTCCAGACCTGATCCGCATTGGTAAAATTCCATATTGCGCCTCCGCTTGTCCGATGGGGGTCATCTATTTCGGTGATGTGGACGAGGATACCGTGACGAATGGAACCGAAACGTTGCAATTCAGTAAATTAATACATGACCGGGCAGGATACCGCTATCTTGAAACACTTGGAACCCGCCCATGCGTATATTATCTTCCTCCCGTTGATCGCCAGTATGAAGTCGACAGAGGGTTCGGCGATCTTGAAGAATCTGTGAAAGAAAGATACAAAGACACTCCATACAGTAAAAAAAATAAACAGTAACCATGGAACTAGAACAAAAAAATCCGTTAAGGGACTTTTCTCCGCAACTCGAGCGGACCTCCATCCTGGGATATGCCTGGATCGTCTTCTTGCTCGGAGTAATCGGTTTAGGCTTTTATGCATTTCTCGCACAAGTATATGAAGGTCACGAAGTTACAGGTATGCGGGACAATGTGGTTTGGGGCGTTTATATCGTCAATTTTATCTTTTTTATGGGCATCAGCTATGCTGGTGCACTCATTTCAGGGACCTTACACCTGTTTAAAACCGCCTGGAGAAAACCGATCATCCGCATGGCTGAATTTATTACCATCATTGCACTTTTGATCGGCCCCTGCTTTATTCTGCTCTGCATCGGGCGACTTGATAAATTACATTACCTGGTCCTTTTCGGGAGAATTCAGTCCCCGATCACGTGGGACGTCATCGCTATTTCGACCGATATTTTCGGGTGTTTTATTTTTCTCTACCTATCGGTGTTGCGTGACCTGGCCACATTGCGTGACTATGAATTGCTTCAGCTTCCAAATTGGAGAAAAAAATTGTATCGCCTTCTTGCACTTGGATATACAGGAACTCCCGAACAGCAGCAACGGTTAAACAGGGCAACGGATATCATGGCTGCCATGGTTATTGCGATCGCAATCATTGTGTACTCTGTATTGGCCTGGATTTTCAGCGTCACCCTCCAGCCGGGCTGGCACAGTACCATCTTTGGCCCCTATTTCGTTATTGCGGCGGTCTATTCCGGAAGCGCGGTGCTGATTCTTTGTATGTGGGTTTTCAGAAAAATTTACCATCTTGAGGAGTACATTACAAAAAAACATTTTGTGGCCGTTGGGGTTATCATGCTTGTTTTGGCAGCTTTTTTCGGCTATTTTACCTTCAGTGATTATCTGACCAAATGGTATGGCTCGGAAAAAAATGATGAATTGCTCATACAGCTCCTCTTTAAGGAATTCTACTGGCCCTTCATTATTTCAAACTATATTGGGGTACTTTTACCTCTGCTCGTGGTTGGTATTGCCAAACTCAGGACCATCACCAACATCACTTTGACAGCGATTGTAGTTGTCATCGCACTATGGCTCAACAGATATCTTATTGTGGTTCCTACATTGGAATCGCCCTATTTACCCATTCAGGATTCACGTGCTGCATGGCTGAATTATTCAGCTACATGGGTAGAATGGAGCCTTACGGCAGCAGGGGTTGCTATTTTTTGCCTTCTTTTTACACTGGCATCCAAGTTCATTACCATCGTCCCTGTTACAGGTCTAATCAAGGAAGAAAAAAAGGAAGATATTTTAGTATAAATATTCATCGGAATTACTCAATATACCCTTATGAAAAGAGTTTTCGTGTTCTCATTGATTATTTGCACCATGATTTCCATGGTTTTTCAGCCAATTTCCTCCTATGCTGAAAACAACACAGATTCCACCAATATACCGGTTGAGTCACGTATGGCACTAAACTACATCTGTAGCTCCGATTCGCTCCTCTTAACTGCAACACTCAGTATTAAGAAAGGAGATATCACGTTGGCACTTGAAAATGCTACAATAGAATATAGTGCGTCGAATGGTGCAATCAGCAAATTACTTGGGAAGGCCACAACCGATCAGGAAGGAAATGCTGTTTTTAAAATTTCCAGTGCGGGATTGCCTGCTGATAAGGAAGGAATGGTCTCCTATTCGGCAAAGTTTCCGGGAAATAATAAATATCCTGCGGCGGAGGCCAATTTTATTGCCAAACCTGCGAAGATTAAGCTTTTTTTCAGCATTGAGGACTCTTTGCGTGTAATGAAAGTTACTGCTACTCAGAAAAATGAAAAAGGCGAGGATGTTGCAATCCCTAAGGAAACTGTCAATATTTACGTTCCCCGGCTGTTCAGTTTATTGAAAATCGGTGAAGTTGCACTTGATGAAAATGGGACCGGAACCATGGAATTTCCAAAGGAAATCGTGGGTGATACCATCGGAAACATTATTGTGATGGCTAGAATTGAAGAACACGATCAATTTGGATTCGTTCAGGGTGAAAATATGATCAACTGGGGCGTTCCTAAACAATATTACAAGGCTGAAGTGCCTTCCCGTGAGCTGTGGACTCCGATCGCCCCATTATGGATGATCATTACCCTCCTGATCATGCTGGCTGGTGTTTGGGCTCACTATGCGTATGCTGTGTATGAGCTGGTCATGATCAAGCGCCTCAGTAAAAAAAATAAGCCACTTTTCTAATTTGGTGTTGCTTTTTAACGTTAGTAGTGTATTTACATGAACCTCCCTTTGAATTCTCCCCAGGTGCTTGCAGCATTGTCGAATGGAAAGATCCGTGAAGCCAACGAGTTGATGAAATCCGTGTATCTTATCCATGCCCTGGTTGTTCATGGAAATCACCTTGGCCGGTCCCTTGGGTATCCCACAGCGAATCTTGAATTACTGAAAAATAAGCCTTTTTTGTTGGCCCATGGAGTTTATGCAGTTAAAGCCGAATTCAATCACGCGGTGTATAACGGGATGGCCAATGCAGGAGTTCGACCTACCATCGATGGTAAAACAATGACGATCGAAATCAATTTATTCGACTTTTCGGGATCTTTATATGGGAAAACGCTCGTCGTTTATTTTATTGACCGTATACGGGATGAAAAAAAATTCAATACCCTCGATGAGTTGGTTGCACAAATCCATTTAGACAAACAACAGGCACTTAAATTACTTTCCTGATTCTATCACCCGGATGCCTATGCCCATAACCCCTTCTGTAACCAACCGGGGCGTGAGATTCTCAATTTCAATTTTCAATATGCCTTGTTTGGACAGGTAAAGCTCCCTTTTTAATAGCACAACTCCCTCACAGGAATCATTTTTACATTCAATCAAAAAACTACCCGCCTTGGATTTAACATTCAACTGGTACTCCTTTATTCGCTCCTCCCCGGCTGGTGTGTTCATAATCATATTGAAATCGAGTGTGTTATATTGAAAATCATGTGTGAACCGTGCAAACAGATAAACATCATATGGCTTTTTCACATTTATCAACGGCACCTCAAAACTGAGAAAATTAAACCGGTGCCAGGTTTTATCAGGAAATTTATGATATAACTCATTGATTTCATTTTTTTTACATCCATTGTTAATTAAAAGGGCCAGGCCGATGACACCAAAAAGAAAAGCCAGGGTTTTAAACAGTTTCATTTTGCTTTTGTATATCATCTGCCGGAAGTTTAAGAATAAATGTTGTTCCCTCGTGTTCTTGTGAAGTAAAAGAAATTTCGCCATGCATCCCTGCCACAATGCTTTTCACTATAGCCAAACCCAGCCCCATTCCACCGGTTTTGGTCGTAAAATCCGGTTGAAATATTTTCTCTGCCCTCTCCGTTGAAATTCCCGAGCCATTATCAGAAATTGCAATATTCCATCGGAGTTGTTCAGCCGAAACCTGAATTGAAATCAATCCGCCGGGTGAATCTCCAATGGCCTGAATGGCATTATTCAGTAAATTGGTGAAAATCCGGATTAGCAAAGCCCGGTCTGCCCAGAGATAGGGCTCTTCATTTACACAATGAAAATCATACTGAATTTCAGAGGTGTCCCTGTACATTGAAAGCACAAAAAGAATCAGCTCCTTTAGATTGATCCGTTCATTGATCACGGCAGGCATTTTGGCAAAACTTGAAAAATCAGACGCAATGGCTGATAATGTATCAATCTGCTCGATTAAGGTCCGGGTAAATCGGGCCAATCGCTCATCCATATCCGGCGCTTTTTCAATCCAGGCCTTTTGCAAATGCTGGGCGCTGAGTTTCATTGGGGTTAACGGATTCTTAATCTCATGAGCAACCTGCCGGGCCATTTCGCGCCATGCACCTTCGCGTTCCGACCGCGCCAAAACTTCAGCACTTCTTCCCAATTCATCAATCATTCTGTTATACTCCAATACCAGTTGTCCGATTTCATCATCCTGCTTCCATTCAATTTTATCATTCACCAGCCCCAGCCGAAGCCGCGACATTTTTTCAGAAAGAATGGCAAGCGGTGCTGTAATATAATTTGATATAAGGATGGTAATAAAAACGCCAAATAAAATTAACAAGATATAAATATTTACAAAGGTCACCAGGAAAGTGGAAATTTCCTTTTTCATCTCGTCCTGCCGTGAAAAATAGGGTAGGTTGATATAGCCAAGCAGGCGGTTCTGTTCATTATATAAGGGCAAATACGCTGAACTGAAATGCATACTTCCGATTGATTCATTGTGAATAAACGCAGAGCCCTTTTCAATGATCAGTTTTACGTAGGCGTCCGGATTCATTCTGCCTGAAACCAAACCCTCGTCAAATATCTGCCGACGGCTGGAGGCCAGCACGATTCCCTGTGTATCGTAGAAATTAATGTCAGTGAAAAACACATTGGATAACTTGATCAGAAAATCTTCCAATTCGCTTTTTGGAACATCCTCTATCGCTCGTAAGGCACTATATCTGTGTTGTACTTCAACCTGGACAGAATAGGCCTTTTCACGCAGATTGGCTATATTTTTTTTTGAATTAATATTTATAATATTGATAATCTGAACGATACCTATTACAATGAAGGTAACTACCAAAACTCCGATCAGTGATAAATGAAGACGATTGCGCAGACTGGCGGGAATGATATGGGGATTCCGGGGATAATAAATCAGGACAGAAACCAACAGTGCAATTACCGTAAAAAAAACAAAGAGATATGGAAAAGGAGAAATCAAGGTGAGAAAATTTTCCTCATTTTTACTGATCAGCAATAAATTTGTGCGATCAATGGTATATTGGTAATGAACCATTTGATCATCTGGAAAGAATGGATGTTTCGTTGAAAAGGATTTATACTGACCGAGTTCCATCCGATAATTGTATGATCCAACGCTATGAACCAATCGGCCGTGTTGAAATAAACCATAGGAATAATCAGATAAATTTGGAAGATCAATTCTGGTGTTGTCCATCAATAAACCAGGATAGCCAGGATCCGGGTAGGAATTCAATAAATTAAATTCAAGGATCAGGGATGGCCTGAATGATGTTCGTTGATTTGAATTGCCTTCAGAAAGAATGGCCAGGTAATATTCTTTTCCAAAACCATAATCCAGGAAAAAAAGGTTTGGCAATTGCGTAGGTTCGCCATAGTCCTTCACGATCCCATGAAAGTAAGTTCCACAGTTTATCAAATATCCCTGCGGCTGGATCCGTAATTCCTTTATTGAATCACATACCGTAATCTGTATATCATATTTTTTCCAGTAATCATTAAAATACCGCTCTTTCAGATAAATCATCAAGCTGTCCTGCCGGATCCTGCTTCCGTTCGGCAAAGGCTTAATAAACCCCTTCACAACGGTATCTGAAAGAAGTTTACGCTCGAGTTGTTCATAGCGTACTTCAGTAACAGGGTTCCGCCGCGTAGATAATTTTACCGCCAATAACTTTAATTTTTCTTCCTTTTTTTGATTGTTTGAACGGTTCAGCTCAATGGTGGCGAAAACAGCGTAAAAACACAGGAAAAACAGCAGATTGTGTACTGAAAAAATGGTTCGGCTTTTTGATTTTATGTACCAGTATGAAACCAAATAGAAATAGAAAAACAAGAGGATAATATAGTCAATTTGCCCAATGAAGGTCAAGCAAATCAGGTAGTATAGTATTCCGGCTATTCCGGCATAGAGGACCAGAAATTTTTGCTGGACTGCAGTTGAAATAATGTCATTAAATACCCTGGTTGAAATTAACCAGAACGAAAATAGCATAATTGCAACAATGAACAAGCCGTATCCACTTTCATATGTCAGCCCTGAAATGTCCTGCAAATTCAATGATAGTGACGAATTAATAACCAGGTCAGAGATAATAAATCCTACAAAATGAAAGAAAAAAAGGACGAAGAAAATAGAGGATGAATTTAAAATAAGGCTCCTGGCTTTCGCCTGAAATTTCTCCGGATGATTTATCGAAACATTCCTGGAGATTACTAAAGATATCACGAACAATAAAATAACATTGAGCGAAAAATCACCCAGTGATGGCAAGATGGCTGTTGAGGAGTAGAGGCCAGGGCTAAATAATTCAGATTGAGTTAATTCCTGGGGAAACTTCAGCCAGTATTGAAAAACACGCAATAACAAAAGATCTGTAACATAAAAGAGGACCATCAGGTTTCTCCTGTCATCAAACCAAGGAAAATAATGGTACAACCTGTAGATAAAAAAGAATAAACACAAAGACCCTGTCACAAAAAGGAAAAAGTAAAGCAATGGTGGAAAAGGCAGCGTCCCCGAATAACCAGAAAAATTTAAACTTAACAGATAACTTCCATCTCCAGAAAAAACAGGGAATCCTATGTTATTCTTGTCAATTAAAACAGCTTCAGGGCAATTGAATTGTGGGGAGAATTTGTTTTTTAAAAAGTCATTTTGAAAAGGAAATTCACTTTTTATCAAATAGCAACCCAGAAAATAATATTGACCGCTCTTTTTTCCTGTAAAACCATACCAGCCGTTTTTTAATTTTTCTACGGTTGAAATGTCTGCAAGTTGACGACCAAATTTTTCTGGTAAAATAATTTTATTATTATTCCAATATAACAAGGAGTCCTTTTTAAAAACAAACAAAAAGATCCCCTCCTCCATCATTTTTTGTACCTGACTATTATTAACGGCCAAATTATTATTAAAGCCTCCAACAAAACGACTGCTTAATAATTCAACTGATTTTTTTGCTCTTTCCTCAGTTTGAAGAATGCTCCTTTGAAAATTGCGTGAAATAGTTTTGGGTTCGTTTTGAATATTAAAAAAAAAGCGGAGACCAAAGACGGAAAGAAATAACAGAAATGCCACAAATAAATAGGGCAATCCCAGATTTTGGATATTTTTTGAAAAACCTATCACCAATCCATTGATTAAGAATGCATTATCCTGGACTATTCCAAGGCGGTCTGCCCCCGTTTCGTTTCCTGGTTGATATATTCGGTCAAAACAGGCCCCGCGTTCATTACAAGGCTTAAAATTAAGTATTTTTCAATGTGAGAATGAAAATCATGCTTGAATGACCTGTTTCCTTTCTGGTGGCCTGAAGGTTTGACCAAAAACCTGCAACGACAGATTTAAAATAATGTGGTTTACCTGACTTGTATTTTTCACTGAGCATTGAAACATAATACGCATCAAGTTTCTGTGGATAAATTTTCACGACTTGCATCTTAGACCTTGTAGCAAGTTTCAAAATAGTATCTTTTGTAAAATGATACAGGTGCCTTGGAACATCATAGGCTGCCCAATGCTGATTATAATGCTGTGCATCCCAGGAATTGCAGTTAGGAACAGCAATAATAAACATTCCTGCCGGTGCAAGTAATTTTCTAACTCGAATTATCAACCCGTTCAGGTCATGTATATGCTCAAGAACATGCCACATCGTGATGCAATGAAAGGTTCCTTGTAAGTCTGCTAAAGCATCCAGCTGTTCATACGTAGTAATCAGGTTCCTTGTTTGAGCAAATAAACGCGCTTTTTCATTGGGCTCAATCCCTGTAACATCCCATCCCTGCTTCTGGCAATATGCAAGAAATTCAGCAGTTCCACATCCTATATCCAATATCTTCCTGCCGCCTGAACATCTGCTAACGATCCCGTATTTTCTCCTAATTGATATTCTTCGTGCGAATTTATATATTATGCTCAAAAAATCTTTCTTTCCTGCATCATGGGAAATATAGTCATCAGACTGGTAATATCTGCCAATATCGGATTTATCGGGTCTGGGATTAACAAACCTGAATCCGCATGATCCGCATGAAAGTATTGAAAACTCCTCCTGTGATAAAAAATAATCCTTTACCTTTAGCAAAGGTGAAAATACTGTACCATCACAAACCGGACAATGTATAATTATTTCAACCATTTTAGTTACCTGTTTCACGTGGAACATCACCGACCGAGATAGACAATCAGCACAGAAATATCAGCGGGAGAAACTCCGCTAATCCTTGAAGCCTGTCCAATTGTCCTGGGTTGGATTCTGTTAAGTTTTTCTCTCGCCTCATTTGATAGAGATGTCAATTTTGAATAATTAAAACCCTCCAAAAGGGTTAGATTTTCAAGATTTAACATTTTATCAGCCACCTCTTGTTCTTTTTCCAAATAATTTTCATACTTGATCAGCAATTCAACTTCTGCAATAATATCTTCATCGAAGGAATCATATTCTTCAACAAAACTATTGATTGTTTCCACGCTTTTAATCATGTCCTTAAGACAAACCTGTGGTCTTAATAAAATTACAGCGGCCTTTTGCTTTTGCGAGATAACATTCTCATTTACTTCCAATAGCAAATCGTTTGCTTGCACTGGCATAAGACTTTCTGATTTAAGAAATGTGATCAATTTGTCTATTTTCAGGTACTTATCTTTCACCTTTGATAGTCGTTCAGCGGAGGCTAGCCCAATGCTATTCGATAGCCGGGTTAACCGTTGATCGGCATTATCCTGTCTCAATAGCAATCTGTATTCCGCCCGTGAAGTAAACATGCGGTATGGTTCTTCTGTTCCCTTTGTAATCAGATCATCAATTAATACTCCTATATAGGCTTCCGAACGTTTAAGAATAAATGCCTCCTGCCCTTGAATCTTTAGGTGTGCATTGATTCCCGCCATCAGCCCCTGGGCGGCAGCTTCTTCATATCCGGTGGTTCCGTTTATCTGTCCTGCAAAGTATAAATTTTGTATCAACTTGGTCTCCAAGGTTGATTTTAATTGCAAAGGGGGAAAGTAATCATATTCGATTGCATAGCCAGGTCTGAAAAATTTTGCTTTCTCAAATCCCCTTACCTTTCTCAATGCCTTAAACTGAACGTCCTCAGGAAGAGAAGATGAAAAACCATTGACATAGTATTCTTCCGTGTTCCATCCTTCGGGTTCTATAAAAAGCTGATGCCGGTCTTTGGTAGAAAAACGGTCAATCTTATCCTCAATAGATGGACAATACCGAGGTCCCCGGCCCTGAATCCTTCCCGAAAACATAGGCGATTTTCCAAATCCGGTTCTAAGTATATCATGTACCTCCTGGCTGGTATACGTAAGATAGCAACTTCTTTGCCTTTTCAATCCGGGGGTCTCGGTAAATGAAAATTTTCCTGGGATTTCATCACCAGGTTGTTCCACCATACGTCTAAAATTAAGTGATCTGCCATCGACCCTGACCGGAGTACCCGTTTTCATCCTGCACGAATTAAACCCCAAATTCACCAATTGCTCAGTAAGGTTTTTGGCAGCGCGATCACCCATTCGCCCGCCTGAAAAATGTTTTTCACCTATGTGTATGATTCCGTTTAAGAAAGTGCCATTGGCAAGGATCACCGAGTTGCATTTAAAGAACATTCCCAAGCCCGTTTTAACCCCGATAATTTTATCACTTTTTACGTTAATCTCGATTACTGTATCTTGCCAAAAATCGATATCTCTGTTATTCTCTAAAACTTTTCTCCATTCCATTGAATACAAAAAGCGGTCATTTTGCGCTCTGGGACTCCACATGGCAGGACCCTTTGATTTGTTGAGCATCCTGAATTGAATCATGGTAAGGTCTGTAATGATACCTGAATAACCCCCCATCGCATCGATCTCCCGTACAATTTGTCCTTTTGCAATTCCGCCCATAGATGGATTACACGACATCTGCGCCATATTCATCATGTTCATTGTAATCAGCAATACTTTTGATCCCAAACTGCCAGCAGAAGAGGCTGCTTCGCAACCAGCATGTCCCGCTCCAACAACAATGATGTCGTATTTATTCATAAATATATTGTTCCACGTGAAACGCGTCTCTTATTGTTCTGCTTTTAAAAAGCGCCATTGCTTAATTAAATCCCGGAAAGTCTCTCAAGGTAAAAATTTTCTTTCTGACGCATTTCAGCCTTTTCTGTAATCGCCGCATCACCATATCCAATTAAATGTAAAACACCGTGAATGATAACACGGTGAAGTTCGTTCGAAAGTCTTTGTCGGTAAATTTTGGCATTTTCCTTTACCCTGGGAATACTAATAAAGATATCTCCGCTGATAACGCCCCGTTCTTCCAAGATTGGAAAGGTAATTATATCAGTTAATGTATTATGTTTTAAATATTTACGATTAAGCTTATGTAAATATGTATCATCACAAAAAATAATATTTATTTCACCGGCAGTAACATTTTCTTCATTGGCAGAATTGGTAATCCATCGGCGAGTTTTATTTTTTTCCCTGTATCTAAATGAGATATCTTCGGAAAAGAAATGAATTGTTCCGCTCATTTCTTTTGTTTTACATCTTCCTTCTTTGTCCAGTATTCCTTCAACTGGTTTATCCTTAAAAGAGACTTTTCATAATTCATGCTTGACACATAGAACACAAGAATAATACTTTTGGCATTAACCGAAATGGTTATTTCATCCGTAAGCGCTTTAATGATAAATATATCCCTTGAAAGTTTGTGCTTCCTAATCTCTTGCTCCAAAATATCTTCTCCCTCCTCAAGCTTATCCTCTGAATTGCTTAGCCGGATTTTAAAGATCAGCCCCTTTGACGTTCTGTCGAATGATATAAATATCTTTCCATCTGACAATGAGTCGTTCAGTGAGAATAAAATACCTGCAGCTTCGGTGGTGGCCAGCAAGATATTCCCAAAATATTCATTGTTTATATTATAGTAATCGCAAATCTCTTCAACGAATCGCTCTAACTTGGTAATCTCTTTGTTACCGGTGATAACCAGCTCTCTATAATCATGTTTCATATCAGTATCCTATTTTCACAGTATAACTACTAATTTTACTTTTATAAAACGAACTAACGACAGGTAAAGTTAATTCAATATGATCGATGCCCGCTCTCTTTTTAGCGTTATACTGAAAATATTGATTAGGGTTACTTGTTTTCCTGCTTTTTGCCTCCTCTGATTCTCTCTTTTCTTCCTGATCCCTCATTTGTTCGGCCTTTTCAGATTCAAGAAGTCTAGACATTATCTTTTGTTGCCTCTGGATAGTTTCTTTCGTAATACTTTTATTAATTAAATCATGTTCTATTTGTTCCATCTCCTTTTCCACGTCATTTAAATCCCCTTGGTTTTTTACACCCTTCGATCCACGTTGGTTCTGGTACTGTTGCATTTCATTTCTTAGGGCCTCCTGCTGTGCCGCCAGCTTCGCTATTTGCTTATTCATCGCGTTTTGTTTGGCTGTAACACCTCCATTCTTTCCGGAAGTCGCATCCATTCCTGCTTTAAGTTGCTGTAATTGCTTCCCAAGGTTTTCCTGTAGCTCCCTGATGCCCTTCATCGAAGGCTTTGCGCCTTTTGCACCAGGATTTGGACATGATTTTTTACCGCCCTTTGATTTCGAACCTGAAGACATTTGTTCATTCATTTTTTCAAGTGACTCATTGAGCAATAGCGCCAGATTATTAATGGATGTCATCGAATATTGCTGTTTTGCAACAGCCAGATTAATGTTCCGGCTATCCATCGCCTCAAGCGTCAAATCAATATTTCGCTTGATTGCAGAAATTTCTTTTGTGATGAAAGGCTTTAACATAAGCTGCCTCTTCCCGATTGAATTCAACGAATCTTCAATGATTGTTAACTTTTGAATAAACTCACGCTGGCTTAATATTATTTCAGGATACCTTGGATCACTCCTGGCAATGATCCTGGTCCTGGTGATAATATCTTCCTGTTCAAATGAAAGCCGGACCAGGTTCTCGACAATCATACGAATATTTGAAGCGTCTTCAGCAAGTTGTTCATCCTCATTTTCTTGTTGTGATTCTTCCATTTGTCTGGCGAGATCTCTCATCTGCCTGGCGGCTTCCCGTTGAGATTTTGAAGCCTCCCTGTTTCTCTTTTCCTCCAGTTTACTTTTACTATCTCCCAGAATCCTTTGCAGGCTGTCTTGCTTTTCTTCAGTTACTCCAATATCAACAGGTGTTTCAAATTTCTTTCCTTCTTCTTTAAGATCATGTATTTGCTTTGAAACTGAGTCTGTATTTTTGTTAATATTATTCTGCGCGTCAAGTAATTTCTCACTGATTTGCTTTTGTTCCTCGGTATTTTTGGCCAGAATATCCTGCTTATCAGCGATTTTTCTAAGCTCATTGCTAAGATTTTCTATCTTTCTCTCGAATTCAATCTTCTTCATTAATTCCAGGTGTCTGTCCAGCTGAATCTCCAGTTCCTTATTAGAAACTTTCATCTTATCCAGCAAATTACTGAGTTTCGCCTTATCAACCTGTTTGATCAGATTCTGCATCTCCTCTATCATTTGTTTCATTTCGTCTGTAAGCAACAGCTCCATGAGTTCATTCAGCTGATTCTGCTTATCAGTTATGCGTTTGCTGGTTTCTAAATATTTTTCTTCATTTGCCATATTTTCCTTGTTCTTGGCGATGGCGTCCCTTACCTTTTCCCCGATTTCAGAATTGGCCCTTATGAGCTCCTCCATCTTCCTTTTTTCCTGCCAGGAAATATTATTTTGATCAACCATCTTTTTATTCAATTCGTCCAACGTTTTCTGAATGGAGTTTGATTCTTTAAGGCTTTGTTCTATTTTATCCTTCATCGACTCAGCATTCTGGTCCGTACGCTCTACAATTTCTTCGATTGAAGGGGTTAAAATCTTCCTTAATTCAGATTTGGTACACTTCGGACCATGTACCCCATCGTTGTCACAGATTTCAAAAAAATAACGGAGTGTCATACCTGACTCCGGCATCAGTTTCTGAAGATCAATTGAATGATAAAAAACCTGATTGTCTATATTCCTGTCTATCAGTATGTTTTCAGAAAAAAGATTCCCCAAAATTGAATCATCATGGTTAATCACATCGTAATTAAATGTCAATTTTGAAAATCCATAATCATCCTTGATGCTCCCTTTACAAAACACGGATGTATTCAATGTGGAATCCAGGGTTTCCGAAACAACAATGGTCGGGTATCCATCGTTAACGACAAAAACACTGTAAACCAACGAGTCTGCTGATTGGTTCGTATCATTCAACGGCCTGATAGAATATGAGGTTGTCGTAAGTTTAGTCTCTGTGTGGGTAAATGTGTTTTTCTGGTCGCGATTAAGGTTGTTCATTATATTTCCAACACGTAGTTTAATCTGACTGACATCCTTTGTATAAAAGTTCCATTTGACTTCACTGCCCTCAGGAATCGTAATGTCACCTACATTTTCGATTTTTTCTGATGATTTGTTTAAATAGGAAGGAAACGTTACTTCCACATCAAAACTCAGCAAAATGGGCTTGGGAAGAACCACGATCTCATACTTTTGAGAGATAAAATCGCCTGCAGTAATCACGAAAGGGATATTTTCCTGCACTGATTTAAAAAGACAGGAAAAAACAAATCCCCTCTTTTTTGTCAGTTTATAGGTAACTGTTTTGGTTTTGATAAACACTTCGGAAGGGATTTCGTCTCCTGTTGCCACCACATTGAGCTCAAAATCATCCTGCTGAACAGCCCTGAGTGTTTTATTTAACACCTCTAGTCTAAAAGATAAAGGAGGGATAAAAGGCTGATAAAACCTTACAATCCTATTGGTTGGTTCTGAAATGATTTCAGGTGAAAGCAAAGCCAAAACTACAATGATAAAAACCGGGATCACTGCATAACGAATATATCGTAAGTTTTTGGTAAAATCGATCACTTTGGTAAACGGAAATATCTTCAACGCCTCGGTTTTTTGTGCAATACTTGCAGTAAGTAACTCGGATTGATCGTTTCCGTGTTCACTCTTTCTCATGAGCTGAAGTGTATTCAGCAGTTTATCCTGAATTTCAGGAAAATGATTTCCAATAATTTCAGCGGCCTTCACATGTGAAATGATCTTTCCGATTTTTATTAACTGCAGGATCGGTATGAAGATTAGCCGGAAGAAAAGAAATACAGCCGTGGAAAGAAAAGCAAAAAACAGAACAGTTCTGATGACTTGATTGAAATGAAAAAAATATTCACAGATGATTAAGATCAGATAGTACGCTGCAAGTAATGTAACGGCCCACAATACACCTCTCATCAGCCGGTTTCTGTAATATTTCCGGATGAACTCATCGAGTTTTTTTAACAGTATGTGTTCTTTTGACATTCGTTGCATCAGTCGTTGTGAATTTATTCTTCATGTACCTCAGTTTGGCAGTTGCCATTAAAGCCAGAATAATTCCTTGGCAAAAATACAAATATTCAAGGGCATCGGGGTCCCTAAATAGGCAGAATAGCCTATTTTTGTACTACCAAAAGAACCAACAAATGATACCAAATCCCGTTCGCGTACGATTTGCACCAAGTCCAACCGGTCCGCTACACATTGGCGGCGTAAGAACTGCTTTATACAACTTTCTCTTTGCGCGTAAGCATGGAGGTACTTTGATACTCAGGATTGAAGATACCGACCAGAATCGGTTTGTCCCTGGCGCGGAACAATATATTATTGAATCGCTTGCATGGTGCGGTCTCAAATTTGATGAAAGTCCTGAACGTGGTGGTCCGCATGCACCCTACAGGCAATCGGAGCGATCTGAAATTTACAAAGAATATATCCAGCGGTTAATTGTCAATGGTCATGCATATTATGCTTTTGATACAGAGGCTGAACTGGAAGTAATGCGTGCCAGTTTTAAAGCTGATGGAAATAAGGTTTTCCAATATGATCAAAAAACACGGAAATCGTTAAGAAATTCCCTGACGGTCTCTGACTCTGAGGTCAATGCAATGCTTAAAGCCGGAACTCCCTATGTGATCAGGATAAAAATTCCGGAGAACCAACTGGTTGTAGTGCATGATTTGATAAGGGGAGATGTGACCGTGAACACGGCAAATCTTGATGATAAGGTGCTTTTCAAATCCGATGGACTGCCTACATATCACCTTGCCAATGTCGTAGATGATTACCTTATGAAAATCACCCATGTAATCCGGGGTGAAGAGTGGCTTCCTTCAGCTCCATTGCATGTACTGCTTTACCGTTTTTTCGGATGGGAAGATATCATGCCTCAATTTGCCCATTTGCCGCTGATTTTAAAGCCGGATGGAAATGGTAAATTAAGCAAACGAGATGGTGACAGGTTGGGGTTTCCTGTTTTTCCTACAGAATGGAAAGATCCGACTACCGGAGAATTGTATTCTGGTTATCGTGAATCGGGTTATTTATCCAACGCGGTGGTCAACATCCTGGTACATCTCGGCTGGAATCCCGGAACCGAACAGGAGCTTTTTTCGATGGAAGAGTTGATTCAACAATTTTCACTGGAGCGGGTTGGCAAGCACGGTTCAAAATTTGATCCAGAGAAGGCAAAATGGTTTAATCACCAATACTTACAGAGGAAATCAGATGAGGAGCTTTATCAGATGCTGAAGCCCTTTCTGGAACATAGCGGTGTAGCTCCCCCGGGTGAATATGTTGAAAAAGTCATCCGACTTGTGAAGGATCGGGTATTTCTTGTCCCTGATTTGTGGAATGCGGCCTGGTTTTTCTTCATAAGACCCCGGGATTATGATGCCCAGGTATATCAAAAAATCTGGCAACCTGTGACTACGGAGTTAATTCAGGGCTTTGCAAAGGAGACAGCGCAGTTGGTGGATTTTAATAAAGAAACGCTTCATGAGCTGGTCTTGCATTTCATTGCAAATTCAGGCGTAAAGATGGGCCAGTTAATGAACCCGCTGCGCCTGCTGATGGTTGGTTCAAACCAGGGACCCGGTATGATGGACCTGGCCGAGGTTATAGGGAAAAAAGAGTTTCTTGAAAGGATCAGAATTGGCGTGGAAAAATTGACAAAATAGACTAACCCGGGCTTTTAGGGCGCCGGGGTCCGTGGTGCGTTGAATATTATCACTGCACTCAACCGCGGTTCCTTTGCGGCATACAAAAATTGATCTATTTATTTGTATATTTACCAAAATTTAACATTAAAACAGCGAACAGATGAAAACAGGAAAAAAAATTATTGGATTGTTGTCAGTTATGGCCGTGATCATGCTTAATTCATGTACTGCCCCGGTAACACTGACAAGCTGGAAAAATCCGGATTCCAAATCACAGGTTTCGAAGGTGGTTCTTATGCCAATGTTTGAAAAACTGGAATATATGAAACCCTTTGAACAATCAATGGATGCCTATTTCGAACAGCAGGGTCTCAAAACCATTGGCTCCCTGGACTTTCTGAATCCAAATATCAAATATTCCATTGACGACATCAAGAAAAAATGCGACAGCCTGAGCGCTGATGGTATTTTGGTTTTTATTTATAAAGGCACCGATAAGACTGAGAATTATATTCCGCCAACAACATACTATACCGGTGGCTATGGCGGATATTGGGGCGGCGGATATTGGGGCGGCGGATACTATGGTGGATATTATGGTGGCACCGTTTCAACGGGAGGATACTGGACAACCACCTCTGTTCTTAACCTTACGGCAAGCCTTTATTGTTGGGGATCAAAAGATGCAGTTTGGACTGCTGAAATTACCATCACTGACCCCGAGTACGTTGATCAGGTTTCAGTTCAGATTGCTCAGCAAATATTTGCCGATTGGCAGAAATACGGTCTTTTGAAGCCTATCGTGACTTCGAAGAAATAGCCATTTCCAAGAGGCTCCACGGTCAAACAAAAAGCCCTGTAAGTTGTTGATTTACAGGGCTTTTTTGTTGTCCGACTAGGGGTCGAACCTAGACTCTAATGATCCAGAATCATTTGTGTTGCCAGTTACACCATCGGACAATCTGAGCGCAAAATTAATACTTTTTTCGCAAAATTGTCAAGTTTTATTTTACCTTTTCCACTTTGGACCATGAATCCTTTAATGATACTACCCTGTTGAATACCAGGTTTTGTGCGGTTGAATCATGGTCCACTGAAAAGTAGCCGATACGTTCAAACTGGTATTTTTCCAGAATCTGTGCATTTTTAACAGCTGGTTCTATCATGGCCGTAACGATTTTCAGGGAATCGGGATTCAGATAATCCAGATATGTTTTTCCCTCTTCAGCCTCATCAGGATTTTCCATGACAAATAAACGATCATATAGCCTGACTTCGGTCTTTATTGCATATTTTTCAGAAACCCAATGCAATGTTCCCTTTACCTTCCTGTTGCTCTCAGGCATGCCACTTTTTGTCAACGGGTCGTATGTGCAATGAATTTCTTCAATCTCGCCCGTTTTTGGGTCTTTCACGACATGTTCGCACTTGATGATGTAAGCAGCCTTCAGTCGGACCTCACGGCCCGGAGCGAGGCGAAAAAACTTATTTGGGGGATCTTCCATAAAATCGTCCCTTTCGATGAAGATTGTCTTAGTAAAAGGAAGTTTACGTTTTCCCTTTGTCTCATCTTCAGGATTGTTTACCGCCTCCATTTCCTCCACCAGCTCTTCAGGATAGTTGTCAATCACTATTTTCACCGGATCAAGCACAGCCATCAAACGGTTAGCGCGCTTGTTGAGATCTTCCCGGATGCAGAATTCGAGCAGGCTGACGTCGATGATATTGTCGCGCTTGGCAACACCGATTGTTTCTGCGAAATTCCGTATAGATTCGGGCGTATATCCACGACGTCGCAATCCGCAAATGGTTGGCATACGGGGATCGTCCCATCCGGTTACATTGCCATCACGGACCAGTTCCAGCAATTTACGTTTGCTCATTACGGTATAGGTCATGTTTAACCGTGCAAATTCGATTTGTCTGGGAGCATAAATGCCTATTTCGTGGATAAACCAATCATACAGCGGCCTGTGCACTTCAAATTCAAGGGTACATATGGAATGGGTGATGCGCTCAATTGAATCGGACTGGCCATGGGCAAAATCATACATCGGGTAAATACACCACTGGTTGCCTGTACGATGATGGTGGGTATGCAGGATCCTGTACAGGACAGGATCGCGCATATGCATATTCGGGGAGGTCAAATCAATTTTTGCACGCAATACCCTTGAGCCGTCGGGGAATTCACCGGCACGCATGCGTGCAAAAAGATCGATGTTTTCTTCTACCGAACGGTGCCGAAAAGGGCTCTCCTTACCGGGGCGGGTAGGGGTACCCCTTGTTTCGGAAATCTCTTCGGCTGTCATATCGCATACAAATGCTTTGCCTTTCCTGATCAGGATTACAGCGTATCCATATAGTTGTTCAAAATAATCGGAAGCATAAAACAACCGGTCCTCCCAATCGAAACCAAGCCATTTTACATCTTCCATTATTGAATCGACATATTCAACCTCTTCTTTCACCGGATTGGTATCATCAAACCGGAGATTCGTTTTTCCGTTGTATTTTTTACTCAGGCCAAAATTCAGACATATGGATTTGGCGTGGCCGATATGCAGGTAGCCATTGGGTTCTGGTGGGAACCGGGTATGAACCCTGCTGTCATTTACCCCATTACGAATATCATTTTCAATGATTTCTTCAATAAAATTGAGCGATCGTATAATCTTTTCCTCTTCCTTTTTTCTGGGTTCTTCCATAAAAGCAATATAAACGTTTCAAAATGTCGTAAGAATAGGTATTGGTTTGATAAAATATCTCCCCAACCCGACTGCAAACTTACTACAATTTAAAAACAGAGGGTCCGATTCCCGGGAATTTGATAATTTCACCGTTTAAAAAATGAAATATTATGGGCACGATTTTACTTGAAGGAATGGAATTCTTTGCATTTCACGGATGTTTCAAGGAGGAACAGATCATTGGAACAAAATTCATTGTTGATTTGTACATTGATGTCGACACAACCTTGGCTGAAAATTCCGATTACCTGAAAGATACTGTTGATTATTCAGGACTTTACCTATGTGTAAAAAAGCAGATGGAACAAAAATCCCATCTGCTGGAACACCTGGCTAAGCGCATCGTCGCAGCAGTCCAAAATGAGTTTCCGGCGGTTTCTGCCATTGAGTTAAAGTTAGCTAAAATAAATCCACCGTTAGGCGGCAAGATGCACCAGGTAAGCTATAAGACCCTTTGGAGGAAATGATTTGGTGATAATCTCAAAACTTTTTGTAATTTTGCACCCTCATTTTATGGTTTCGTGGCCGAGTGGCTAGGCAGCGGTCTGCAAAACCGTCCACAGCGGTTCGACTCCGCTCGAAACCTCCCAAACCCGTTTCTTTTTGAAGCGGGTTTTTATTTTGAGCTTGTGTTCAGAATATATTCGCTTATCAGCACCAACATCAGTGTAAAAACGCCGCTTAGCAAGACACGGGCAAAAGTTGCGAAAAATTCACTGAAACGAAACACTTCAAGATAAAAGAGTGCGGTATGGTGAATAAGAATGAGTATAATCGAATAATAAAGAAACCATTTTATTCCCTGGGTTCTCAGTGAAGGTGTATCGCCAATGAGGGATTCGTTTCCGGAGGAGATTGCGGTAATAATAAACGGACGGGCAAATGCCATTGCTAAACATGCAGAAGCATTTAACCCAATGGTATTTGTAAAAATGTCGATGCTGATTCCCAGAACAAAAGAGAGTAACAATAGCATCCAGCGGGGTGTGGAAAATGGCAGTAAAAGAATGAAATAAATATAGAAATAGGGGTTTATATACCCCCCAAGATTAATATGGTTAAGGATCAAAACCTGAAAAATAATCAGGAAGACAAAACGTAAAATGTTAAAGAAAAAAGTCCTTGATGTCAATATTGATAATATTATTCCTTATTTTTTGATTGTGATTTATAGGAGTCTCTCAGTTGCTCTTTTTCTTTCCGCATCATGTCCACAACTACTTCGATGTATCCAAGGCTATTAAAATCGGTGGAAAAGTGAATCTCTCCATTGTTGAAATTTTCATCCTGTACTTTGGTAAAATCGCTTATCATACCTATCAGTAAACCTTCTGGAAAAATGTCAGAATTGCCACTGGTTATAATGGTATCTCCTTTGACAATTTGAACATGCTTTGGGATTTCCTTTACCTGACCAGTTCTGTAACTGCCTCCGTCCCATTCAACATTAACAAGCTGGTTGTTTTTTTTAAACTTTCCGGAAATCTTGCTGTCTTTATTCAACATCGACATGGCCCAACTAAAATGAGGAGAAACATTCACCACCTGTCCAACAATTTTATTACCGATAATGACACCCATATGGTTTTCAATTCCGTGAAGCGATCCCTTATTGATCATCAGGAAGTTATTTCGCTTGTTGGTAGAGTTGCTGATTACTTTGGCGCTGATATACTTATATTCCAACTTAACAACACTGTCTTTTTTATAAAACACATTGAGGTCGGTCGCATAAAATGCTTCCGGTATCCGTGAGTGCAATTTTGCCATCTCTTCAATCAGAACTCTGTTTGTTTTACGAAGGGAAAAGTATTCAGTGACACTGCTGGATAAATTATTCACGGAGCCAGAAACAGAATTTGAAACTGAATACAGCGCGCTCCCCTGGAATTCATTATAGTTAAAAAACAAAATCAGTGAGAATGTCTCCAGAAGCAGGAATAGAAAATAGAAATAGTGCTCCCTAAGAAATAAAAAAAGATTCCGCATAGCGCCTCTTACTTGATGAGGAACGTAAACTTGTCAAAATTTTTCAATGCGATACCTGTTCCGCGGGCTACGGCGCGCAATGGGTCTTCGGCAACATGCACTTTAAGTTTGGTTTTCAGGTGGAGGCGTTTGTCAAGCCCACGCAGCAGGGCGCCGCCGCCTGTAAGATAGATGCCTGTTTCGAATATATCAGAAGCCAATTCTGGTGGCGTCATTTCCAATGCATTAAGGACGGCAGCTTCAATTTTTGCCACAGATTTGTCAAGGCAGTGTGCAATTTCAGTATGGTTTACAATGATCTCCTTGGGAATGCCCGTAAGCAAATCACGGCCATGAACAGCATAATCGGGAGGAGGGTTATCGATATCAGCCAATGCAGCGCCGACTTCGATTTTAATTCGTTCCGAGGTGCGCTCGCCCACATTGATGTTGTGCTGTTTACGCATATATTCTTCGATGTCTGCATTGAACTCATCGCCTGCTATTCGGATGGATTTGCTGTTTACAATACCCCCCAGTGCAATAACGGCGATTTCGCTGGTCCCACCCCCGATATCAATAACCATGTTTCCGATTGGCTCTAGCACATCGATTCCTATACCGATGGCAGCGGCCATGGGTTCATGGATAAGACGGACCTCTTTGGCCCCCGCTTGTTCTGCAGATTCCTTTACGGCTCTTTCTTCCACCTCGGTTATACCAGAAGGGATGCAGATAACCATTTTCAAAGCAGGCGGAAACCATGATTTGCGTAAATCTATCATTTTGATCATGGCCCTGATCATATGTTCGGTAGCCTGAAAATCAGCAATCACACCACCCCTGAGCGGGCGTATGGTTTTGATATTTTCATGTGTTTTCCCGTGCATCATCTGGGCCTTTTTCCCAACGGCAATGATCTTTCCTGAACTCCGCTCAATGGCCACGATGGAAGGTTCGTCGACAACAACCTTATCATTATAAATGATGACTGTATTCGCCGTACCTAAATCAATTGCTATTTCTTTTGTGAACAATCCCATTTATCAGATTTTAATGTTTAAAATGTCTAATGCCGGTAAAGACCATAGACATGTCGTGACTGTTACAGTAATTCACAGAATCGACATCCCTTATAGATCCACCGGGCTGTATAACTGCTTTAATACGTGCTTCATGCGCAATTTCTACACAATCAGCAAATGGAAAAAATGCATCCGATGCCATCACCGATCCATCTGTGCTGAAACCAAAAGCTTGAGCTTTAATGATCGCTTGTCTTAGTGCATCCACCCGTGAAGTCTGACCCATTCCACAACCAATAAGCTGGAAATTTTTTACCAGAACAATGGTGTTAGATTTCAAATGTTTGACAATTTTATTGGCAAAAACCAAAGCATCCATTTCTTCAAGGGATGGTTTGATTTTTGTAACGTATTGAAAATCAATTTTTTCCTCTGAACTGAGATCCTTTTCTTGTTCAAGCACCCCATTCAGAATGGATTTGAATTGACGCTTGGAGAAAACATAAGAATTTTTTTGCAAAATTATTCTATTTTTCTTTGATTTTAACAGATCAATGGCATCCTTTTCATATCCGTCGGCAATTATTATTTCAAAAAACAATTTGTTAACCTCCTCCGCCACATCGTTTTTCAGGATACCATTGACTATGATGATACCGCCGAACGCTGAAACGGGATCACAGGCAAGCGCATCAAGATAGGCTTCTTTAAAGGAGGGTCGTGAAGCAACGCCGCAAGGATTTGTATGTTTGATGATGGCGACTGTTGGTTCGGCAAATTCACCTATCAGGTTAATAGCGGCATCCACATCAACCAGGTTGTTATACGATAATTCTTTCCCGTGCAGTTGGGTGAAAACCTCCTCCAGGTTTCCAAAAAAAGTACCTTTCTGATGCGGATTTTCCCCATAACGCATGGGATGCGACGAGGTAAAGCTATTTTTGAAGGCAGGAATATGTTCATCCCTGTTAAAATACTCGAAAATCTTTGTATCATAATGAGACGAGACATTGAAAGCCATGGCCGCAAACAGGCGCCTGTCGATTAAACTGGTAAAACCATTGTTTTTTTCCAAGGTGTCAACCAATACCGGATATGCATTCGCAGAAGGAACCACGACCACGTGGGCATAATTTTTGGCAGCTGCACGAATCAGGGAGATGCCCCCGATGTCAATTTTTTCTATGATCTCGCTGTCATTGTTAGTGGAAGCAACCGTCTTTTCAAAGGGATAGAGATCTACGATCACCAAGTCAATAGATGGAATTTCATATTTTTCCACATCTTTCACATCCGAAAGCTGATCACGTCTCCAAAGGATGCCCCCAAACACAGTCGGATGCAATGTTTTTACACGGCCCCCAAGGATAGAAGGGTAGGAGGTGATAGACTCAACAGCGGTAGCCTGAATTCCCTTGCTTAATAAAAAATCATAGGTTCCTCCTGTTGAAATAATTTGAATTCCGAATGACTCAATTTTTCTGGCAAGTTCCTCAATCCCATCTTTGGAATAGACAGAAATAAGGGCAGATTTAACTTTAATAAGATCATTCATGCGGTTGCGTTATGTAACAATATTTGATAACCTGCGTCTAACTCCCGCTTTTATGGAAGCTTTGCAATGTTACCAAAAAAACCCGGATCAAACAATGGGTTCGGCTTCGTTCGGAATTAAATATTACTTTTACTGTTCTTTTAAACGGAAATCGACTCGTCCATGATATTGATCTTACGGCTGATTCGTGAAAGCTATCTATTTGCATTTCAAGCAATTATAGTTAATAAAGTACGTACAATCCTATCCCTTCTGGGAATAACCATTGGGATTTTCTGTGTGATCTCGGTATTCACCGTATTTGACTCCATGGAAAATGCGATCCGGAAGAGTATCGCCTCCCTGGGCAGCAATGTGCTGTATGTTCAAAAATGGCCATGGTCAATGGGAAGTGATTACCCCTGGTGGAAATACTGGCAACGGCCGGAGACCTCCCTTGAAGATATGCGGGAAATTGAAAAACGCAGTAACCTGGCCGATGCAGTTGCTTTTATGGTACAAGTGAACAAAACTGTGAAATACCAGAACAATTATATTGAAAACATTGGAATAATGGGTGTTTCGCAAGATTTTGACAAAGTGTGGAAATTCGAATTGGCTGAGGGAAGATATTTTTCCATGACAGAATCGGCCAGCGGAAAAAATATTGCGATCATTGGTGCTGATATTGCCACTGATCTTTTTCGTGACGGAGATCCCGTTGGTCGGAAAATAAAGATTTTTGGCCGTAACATTGAGGTTGTTGGCGTGATCACGAAAGAGGGAGAGGATTTCTTTGGGAATTCAAATGACAAGGTCGTCTATCTTCCGGTCAACTTCTTTAAATCGCTCGTTGATTTAAGGGATATGGATGCAACAATTGTAGTAAAGGCCAAACCCTTCATTTCAAATGAAGAATTGCGGGATGAACTGACGGGCCTCATGCGGTCGATAAGGAAACAGAAACCATCGGCTGAGGATAATTTCGCCATCAATGAAACCGATATCATTTCCAAAGGCTTTGACAGTTTATTCAGTGTCATCGCGATGGTAGGCTGGATTATCGGGGGTTTTTCCCTGCTGGTGGGAGGTTTTGGTATTGCCAATATCATGTTCGTTTCGGTGAAGGAGCGAACCAACATCATCGGAATTCAGAAAGCCTTGGGGGCCAAAAACTACTTTATTCTGTTGCAATTCCTTTTTGAAGCCATTTTTCTTTCCCTGATCGGTGGCATTTTCGGATTGATAATTATTCTTATTCTAACCATTATCATATCCAATACAACAGACTTTCAGCTACTTCTGACGGAAGGAAATGTCATGCTTGGTATCGGGGTATCGGGGATTATTGGACTGATTGCAGGCATTGTGCCGGCCTATTCTGCTTCAAAACTCGATCCGGTGGAAGCAATGCGTACAGGAACCTAGTTTAGAAAGGCCAGAACTGGTTATCGTTCCAAATCTTTTCTTGCAATTCCTTGTCCATATCGCTCAGTATCTTCAGATGTCCGCCTTCCCATTCAGCCAGCCACCGGTAAAGATTTTTTTCGTTCGGGTCTGCCGAGATTTCGGCCTGTTTGGAATATACCTCCACCGCTCTTTTCTCAAAATCAATGGCGGCAGAGATTGCGGCTGCTTCATACCCGGCCGAAGAGATCTTTGATTTCATATCCTCCGTAAGGATAAGGGAAGCAAAACTTTCGTTGGCCAAATCAGGTAATTCAACTTTTGTGAAGGTGTGATTTTTTTCATACCCGATGTATTGTTCTGATAGAAACTTAACATGGATGATCTCCTCATCGGCCATCGTCAGAAAAATATGTTTTATTTCCGGGTCCGGAGTTTGCTCAGCAACCTTAGAATAAAAGGCCTGACCACGTTTTTCCATGAGAATCGCCATTTTAAGAATTTCAAGCGCTTTTTGTGTTTCCATAGTGGTTTCTGATTTGAGATTCAAATTTACGATTTTTTAAGATACGTCAATAACTGCACTTCGGCGCTCTTTTGATGCCACAGCTTGGGATGATAATCATGCTTAAAAAGGATTTTAATATTTTCCTTTTTGAGATGATTATGTTTTTTTTCCGTCATGAACATCAAAATTAATGTGTGTTTTAATCCGGGACGAGAGAAGGTCGATTGCCACCCTATTCTGTCCACCCTGGGGCACAATGATATCTGCATAACGCTTGGTCGGTTCAATGAATTGCAGGTGCATGGGTTTCACAAAACTGTCGTAATGTTCAAGCACCTGCTGAAAAGACCGGCCCCGTTCTTCCAAATCGCGGCGGATGATGCGCATCAGGCGGTCATCTCCATCGGCATCCACATAAACCTTGATGTCCATTTTACTGCGCAGACGGGGGTTGGTCAGTATGAGAATCCCCTCAATAATGATCACCTTGGCAGGATTAATGGTTATGGTTTCCTTTGAACGGGCGCATGTGACATAAGAATAAATCGGCATTTCAATTGAATTTCCTGTTCTCAGGGTCTCCAGTTGTTTGATCAGCAGGCCCCACTCAATTGAAGTGGGGTGGTCGAAATTGATCTTTGCTCGCTCTTCGGCTGATTTATGGCCATTGTCCTTGTAATAGGCGTCCTGTGGAATAACCGTAACGGTTTCCTTTGGTAAATGTTTAATTACTTGTTTTACAACAGTAGATTTTCCCGAGCCGGATCCTCCGGCAATTCCGATTATCAGCATGATCATATTATAATAAAAAACCCAATAACAATCCGGCTGTAATGGCACTTCCAATCAAACCGGCAATATTTGGCGCCATTGCGTGTCCAATCAGGTGGTTTGTCGGGTCTTCCTTCAAACCCATTTCATGGGCAATCTTTGCACTGTCAGGAACAGCTGCTACGCCTGCAGCTCCCACCAGGGGGTTTATTCGATTCTCTTTTTTTAGAAATAAATTCATCACCTTGGCAAAAACTACTCCGCCTGCAGTTGCGATCATAAATGCAATGGCTCCAAGGACAAAGATAAGAATTGATTCCCATTTCAGAAAAACATCTGCCTGGGTTGAGGCTCCCACAGTTAAGCCTATCAGAATCAATACAATATCAATGAGAATCGTGCTTGCAGTGGTGGCAAGTTGTTTTGTGAGACCAGATTCTTTCAATATATTTCCAAAAAAGAACATTCCGAGCAATGGGAGGGAGGCTGGTGCAACAAATGCACTCAGCAGCAATCCGAACAAGGGAAACAATATCTTCTCAAATTTACTGACCGTTCTGGGGGGTTTCATACGGATAAGCCGCTCCTTCTTCGTGGTAAGAAGTTTCATGATGGGGGGTTGGATAACCGGCACCAGCGACATGTAAATATACGCAGCAATGGCAATCGGGCCTATCAGGTTCTGCATGGCGAGGCCCGTTTCCGAACCATGAAAACCACTAGCAAGCTGGGATGTAAGGAAGATTGCGGTATTTCCATCAGCTCCGCCAATGATGGCAATGGCCGCAGATTCTGCCATTGGGAAGCCCAATACCATGGCCCCAAGAAAAGTTGCAAAGATACCAACTTGCGCAGCAGCGCCCAGCAACATCAATTTGGGATTGGATATCAGGGGAGAAAGATCGGTCATGGCTCCCAGCCCAAGAAAAATAAGTGCCGGATAAATACCTTTCAAAACGCCAAAAAACAGATAGTTCAACACACTTCCTTCCTGGTAAATACCGGTATGGTAGGCCGCTTCATGCAGAAATGGAATATTTCCAAGAATGACACCCATCCCGAGTGGGATAAGCAGCAATGGTTTATAGCTGTATCGTATGGCAAGAAAAACAAGCACGATGCCAACCAAAATCATCAACAGGTTTCCCAGACTTGCATTGTGAAAGCCTGTATCTTCCCAAAGACTGAACAATGTTTGCAGTGTATCCATCGGTTATTCAATTTCAACTAAAACTTCACTCTGAGCCACGGCCTGTCCGGGTTTAACATTGACAACCTTAACAATGCCATCCTTTTCAGAAAGTACATTGTTCTCCATTTTCATGGCCTCCATGGTCAAAAGCTTCTGGCCCAATACTACTTTTTCACCGGGTTTAACTAAAACTGAGATAATGGTACCGGGCAGCGGGGCTTTGATAGCAACGTTTGTTGTCTGGGTGGGTGTTCTTGGGATTTTTGATTCTCTGGCAGAGGGCTTCGGTGGTTCTACCCTCACCAGTGTCGGAGTTTTGGTCATTTTTAAATCTTTCTGGACCTCCACGTTAAATTGGGTTCCGTTGACCTCGACCTTTGCAATATTTTCTTCGAATCCGAGTATCTCTACCTCGTAATTATTGCCATTAATAATAAAACTGAATTTTTTCATGATTTACCAGTGTTTCATCGTATTCCAGATTCCATAAATTTTCGAACTCCAGGGGGAGTAAGTTTTTGACACTTTACGAATGGTCATAACGTACTTTTCTTCATCATGCAATTCAGAAAAGAATAAAAAGAGCGCAGCTGCGATTGCGGCATTTTCTTCTCCCGTCATTACAACCTTTGATTTTTGTTCTTTACTAATACTTTCCTGAACAACCATTCTGCGTTTTGTAAGAAAATCCTGCAGTGAATGCAGTCGTGTAAAAAAATAGGCTATGAAAGCCAGCGCAGCAAGGACAATGCAATATCCGGCTATTGCAATCACCAGGGTATAATGATCAATCAATGACAAGTCGAAGGTAATGGCAAGTGTTTTCATAGATCAGCCGGTTTTACAAAGGGATGTTGCTGTGCTTTTTTGGGGGTAATGAATCCTTTTTCGTTGCCAGGGTCTGCAGGGCACGAATGATTCTGAACCTTGTATTTCTGGGTTCTATCACATCATCAATATATCCGTATTTTGCTGCATCATAGGGGTTTGCAAACTTGTTTTTATATTCCAATTCCTTGTCTGCTACATATTTTACCCGTTCCCTTGGGTCCTGTATTTCGCTGATCCTTTTACCTTCAAGAATTTCAATGGCTCCTTTGGGCCCCATAACCGCAATTTCAGCCGAAGGCCACGCATAATTCATATCGGCACGCAGTTGCTTGCACCCCATTACGTCGTGGGCTCCTCCATAAGATTTACGGAGGGTGATGGTGATTTTCGGCACGGTAGCCTCCCCATAAGCAAATAACAATTTTGCGCCGTGGATGATGATCCCGCCATATTCCTGATTGCTCCCGGGTAAAAAACCTGGAACATCGACCAGGGTTATAATAGGTATGTTGAATCCATCGCAAAAGCGCACAAACCTTGCGGCTTTACGCGAGGCTTCAATATCGAGCACTCCCGCCAGGAAATTAGGCTGGTTTGCCACGATCCCACATGGCATACCGTTGAATTTTGAAAAACCTACTACAATATTTTTAGCATAATATTGATGAACCTCCAAAAACTGCTGGTTGTCAACAATGCGATAAATTACATCCTTTACATCATACGGCTGATTCGGGTTGGCCGGAACAATTTCGTTCAGTGAATCCTCGAGCCGATCAATCGGGTCGGTGCATTCAGTGATTATTGGGTCTTCCAGATTGTTCTGCGGAAGATATTCAAGCAGTTTTCGAATCAGCATGATCCCATCTTCCTCATTTGCAGAACGGAAATGTGCAACCCCTGATTTGGTAGAATGAATGGAAGCCCCGCCCAGATCTTCTGTAGAGATATCTTCGCCTGTAACAGTCTTGGTAACTTTAGGACCTGTGACAAACATGTAACTCGAATTTTCACTCATGACCACAAAATCAGTCAGGGCGGGAGAGTAGACAGCTCCACCGGCACAAGGACCGAATATTGCTGAAATCTGAGGTATGACGCCTGAAGCAGCAATATTCCGCATAAAGATATCTGCATACCCAGCCAAAGAATTTACGCCCTCCTGGATTCTTGCACCGCCACTGTCGTTTATCCCGATTACAGGCGCTCCCACCTTTATGGCCTGATCCATAATCTTACATATTTTTCGTGCAAATGTCTCAGATAAGGAGCCGCCGAAAACAGTAAAATCCTGCGAAAAGACGAAAACTACGCGGCCATCAATGGTTCCGCGTCCTGTTACTACGCCATCGCCAAGATACAGTTCCTTTTCCAGACCAAAGTCGGTACACCTGTGGGTCACAAACATATCATATTCTTCGAAACTACCTTCATCCAGGAGCTTATCAATGCGCTCCCGGGCGGTGAATTTTCCCTTTTTGTGTTGTGATTTGATGCGGTCTTCACCTCCACCAAGTTTTGCCTTTTCCCGTTTTTCGAGTAATTCAGCGATCTTATTTTCGTTGGCCATATCAGCTGCTATTATTGATTTTTTCCCTTTTTCAAAGCTATTTGGTGCAAAACTCAATAAGTACACCATGTGTCGATTTTGGATGAAGAAATCCTATACTCATCCCTTCGGCCCCTTTGCGTGCAACCTTATCGATCAGGGCAAGGCCCTGTGTTTCTGCCTCAGCAAGGGCATCGTTCACATTTTCAACTGCAAGGGCAAGATGATGAATGCCTTCACCCTTTTTCTCCAGGAATTTTCCGATCGGTCCTTCAGAATCTGTTGATTCCAACAATTCGATTTTGGTCTGTCCCACTAAGAAAAATGCAGTTTTAACATGCTGGTCTTTAACCTCTTCTACATTATAACACTTCGTTCCAAGCAAATTTTCGTAATACGGGATACTCTCTTCGAGGCTTTTTACTGCAATTCCAAGATGCTCGATATGGGTTGGTTTCATAATATTATTGTTAATTTATTAACAGAACAAAGTTAAGTAGTTTAAATGACATGACAAGCAGGAAAATATATTGTGCCTTGTTACCGGTTTGGAAAATCATAACGGGTTAATCAGGTTTGAATTTGTAACTTGCGGTGATCATTTAAAACCTACACGTTGTCAGGATGTATGTCCCTGACGGGGTGTTGTTGAATTATCGGCGATGAAGAATACAGAGATAGAACGAAAATTTCTTGTTGATAAGGAGAAGTGGTTCGCCTTTTACAAAGAACCCGGCATTTGCTACCTTCAGGGATATTTAAGTATTGATGAGGAAAAAGTGGTACGCGTACGGGTTGCCGGTGACAAGGGATTTATTACAATTAAGGGAAAATCTGAAAACTTTTCTCATCCGGAGTTTGAATATGAAATTCCTTCGGATGATGCCCGGGAGCTAATCCACCATTTTACGAAGACCCGGGTTGAAAAGGTCCGGATCCGGATCACACATGAAAATCATGTATGGGATGTCGATGAGTTTCTTGGTGAGAACGAGGGACTCCTTATGGCTGAAATAGAACTTGAACATCCTGAAGAAACTTTTGTCAAGCCTGGGTGGTTAGGAAAAGAGGTAACCAATGATGTGCGTTATTACAATGCCTATTTATCACTCTACCCATTTAGAACATGGCAAGAAAAAACCCCGAATTCTTAATAAATTCGGGGTTTGGAATTAATTGAGTGGTGGAGAATAGGGGAGTCGAACCCCTGACCTTTAGACTGCCAGTCTAACGCTCTAGCCAACTGAGCTAATCCCCCAAGGCGATTGCAAAATTAAGAACTTTTTTCATATGAAACGTCTTTTTGCTGCTATAAAAATTCATCCTGATGCGGAATTCCTTGCAACATACCAGGAATTGAAGCATGAATTAGGGCATGAACGAATCAAATGGGTAGAGGGACACAACTTTCATGTGACCCTGAAGTTCTTTGGCGAAACGGAGGAACAAAAAATTCCTGAAATAGGGATGGTGCTTAAAAATCGAGCAACCATGACACCTTCCTTTGCAATGCGACTTTCCGGTCTGGGCATTTTTGGCAGTTCCTATGCACCAAAGGTGATCTGGGTTGGAATTGACCCATACATGGAACTTTCGATGCTTATAAAAAACTTACATGGGGATCTGGCCGCCATTGGTTTTGAATCTGATCGTCAAAACCCCGTACCCCATTTGACCCTGGGAAGGATCAAATTTCTGAAGGATAAGGTAATTTTTAATCGCATCACCGACAAGTTAAAAACCATTTCCTCTCCGCTCATTCGTGCCGGGGAGATCATTTTGTACGAAAGCATCCTTCGCCGGGAGGGACCAGAATATCTCATTTTAGAAAAATTTCCACTCACTTGAAATGAAAATCCCCGGAAGCCTTTCAGCTTAACCGGGGGATTCCATTGATGAGCATTGTTGGTGTCGAAAGATTATTTTCCCGCAGTTCCTTCAAACTTATGGGCAATCAAATGGTAAATGATTAACCCGATTCCACCAAAAAGACAGATCATAGAGAAGAACGCTGGTTCTTCTTCAAGGGTTGTATATACAGCCAGTACTTTCCCAAGCAGGATTCCTGCGCCAATTCCCACTAAAAGCAACCCCCATTTCAGAGAAGATGGCTCTTTTGAGGATTCAAAGATGGTTGCATCGGCGCCTTTTTGAATAAGCGCCAGGCGTTCCTTTTTCCTCACAAACAGGTATACTATTCCGAATACCATGGCAAAGAACGCGATCGGGATCAAAAATTCAGTTGTCATTTCCGTTTAATTTTGGTTTGTTTTCCGTTTTCGATCCGTTTGACGCACTCAACACGCATTGGTTACATGCTATCTGCCAAATCGTTACTTAACAATCACTTTTTCCGTATAGCCACGGTCATTTTTTGACAATCTGAAAAGGTAAACCCCTTTGGAAAATCTGGATAAATCCACCTTTTTTATAAAATTAATTCCAATATCAAATAGGTTGTCCGAATAGATAACTTCTCCGTTTGAATTTACTACCAAAAGATGTAGCTGTCTTTCCGTGCCAATAATTCTTATTGTCAGCTCATTATCGGCAGGGTTGGGATATATTTTAACAGTCGATTCAAGTCCTTTATGATCAATGCCGGTACAATTTTTAATTTTTATCGATTTAACAGATTGAATGCTGTAACCACAATCATTGCCACCTTTCACAGTCAGATTACCAGTATAGGCCGATGCACCAAACTGAAGCGTTACCTCATTGGTACCCATCCCTGCAATGATTTCAACACCAGCGGGCGTTGTCCATACATAATGGGTTGCACCGTTTATAGGAGAAATACTATAAACCAGGGATTCCGTTCCCTGGCAAACAGTATCCTTCCCGGTTATTTCTCCTGCCGGAAGGGGAATGGCTCTTGCCTCAACCCACTTCACCACTGCGGGAGATTCTCCGCAATCATTAACAGCATAGGCCGTAACATTACCTGAAGATGTTCCCCATGTGACATAGATTGTATCTGTCCCCTGGCCGCTTTGAATGATGGCATCCGGGGGGACTGACCATTGAAAAGATACAGGGCTTACGGCACTTGAAGTATAAAAAGTTGCATTATTTCCATTACAAATCAAGCCTGGACCGTTGATCGGACTTAAACTGGTTGGGGTGGGTTTAACAACAACAGACAAGAGAGATGGAATTGGGTTATTTCCGCAATCGTTACCTGCAAGCACCTGGACCACCCCCGACTTGTTGCCCCAAATAATGTCAACATTGCACGTACCGTTTCCTATAATTGAATCAGCCGGGGGCGAAACGCTCCAGCTATAATACATTCCGCCTGCCACCTCCACAATCGAATAATTACGGGTGTCCCCTTCACAAACACGCATATTTCCTGCTATTGGCCCCGGTGATGATGGGGCCTGGTTAACGGTAATCAAAACGCTGTCGGTTGCCATATTGTTATTGTTATCCGTAACCGTTATACGATACAGCGTGGTCTCTATGGGGTTTGCAAAGGTATTGGGGAGGGTTGGATTAATAATACTAGAAACCGGAGTCCAGGCATACACAAATGGAGGTGTGCCACCCTGGGTAGTAACACTCAGTAATGTCATCAAACCCTGGCAGATAACAGATGGTGCAGCACTTGCATTGGCAATAAAGTTATTTCTTTGTATTCCTTCAGAACCGGTGGTTGTATGCCCGGCATAGAGGTTGCACCAAGCCGGTCCGCCTGAAAAAATCAGTATGAGAAAAAACAGGCCAATAAATGGAGATACTTTCATTGCTATTGATTTCAACTGAATATTAACCAGGTTTACCAGATACAAACATAACAAAAAACTATTTTACCTGAGGGAACTATTCGATAAAGGATTTGAAAAATGATGTTATCTTTGTCTGTTGCGGTGTAACCTTAGTTAAAACATGCCGTCTAAACCCCGCATGAAATATCAGGATGACAACTATTACATTGATCGCGTACTTGGCGGTAATGTTTCTGCCTATGCGCTATTGGTTGCCAAACATAAAAACCTGGTTTTCTCGATCGCTCTTAAAATTTTGAATAACCGGGAGGACGCTGAAGAGATTGCACAGGATTGCTTTTTGAAGGCTTTTCAGGCATTGAATACCTTTGAAAAAAAGTCTAAATTTTCTACCTGGCTATATCGTATTGTGTATAACGCAGCGATATCAAAAACCCGGAAGAAGAGGCTTGAGCTGATTCCAATGGATAATTATGTCGTCAATAATTACACCGAGAATCATGTTGCCGCCGAAGTGGATGAAATCGACCCGGAAGAACAGAAAGCAATGATTGAAAGGGCCATGGAACAATTAACCGATGATGAAAGTTTGTTGATTACGCTCTTTTATAAGGGAGAAAATTCTATTGAAGATATCAGTAATATTACCGGACTCTCGATGTCAAATGTCAAAGTGAGATTGCACCGGATCAGGAAAAAATTACATAACGAACTGGCCCTGATGATGAACAGGGCCCTGAATTAGTTGAATTAATGTTAATTTTGCAACAGGATGGAAGAGAATGATTTTTTACGCAAACTAATCCAACAGAGTCCGCTTGACAGTCCGTCAGATGATTTTGTCGATCGTGTTATGATTAACCTTAAGCCCGCTCAAGAACAGGTTGGTGTTAAAAAGTCTTTTTTCCTTTACGTTAAGGCCGTTCTGCCTTATGCCTTGCTGACACTGCTTTTTGCTGTTGTTTATGCTACTTCTGATTTGCCAATATTAAATTGGCTGCCGGGAGTGGAATATTTGCAAAACAGCCTTTTCCCTTACCTGGGATCGCTTTTGGCTGAGTTGAAGAATGCGTTCGCCTCTAAATATGTTTCCTTTGGATTCCTTATTGGTATTTCAGCTGGTTTGCTTTTCTTAATTGACAGGTTCTTTAGCCGCCGCTCTACTATTCAGTAAGATAGCATGCCTATGAATGGGATTCTTTCCACAAATCCTTGAAACTTTTCGGGGCCATTTTTGGCATGGTTCTGCGCGGGCCCCACATTTGTTTTCCGAATCGTTTGATCATTTTATTTTTCAAGCCTGAACTGGGTTTATCTATCATCCATCGATGAAGCATGGCTATTTTCCACATGGAAATAATAGTACGCCACTTAAAAGATATATATTTCTTCGATACAGCTTCGTGCCTGTTGTGTAAAAGCAGTTCGTGCAATGGTATTTTCACCGGGCACACTTCTGTGCATTTTCCACACAGCGAAGAGGCAAAACTGAGGTGATTATACTCTTTCATTCCCAAGTAATGCGGTGAAATTACAGATCCGATGGGCCCCGAATAGGTTGCTTTATAGGTATACCCACCCACACTTTTATAAATCGGACATCCGTTAAGACAAGCTCCGCATCTGATACAGGCAAGGGCACGGCGTTGTTCCTTAAATTTTAACAATTCCGTACGCCGATTATCCAACAAAACCACATACATTTCTTCCGGCCCGTCGGATTCAAATTCACCACGAGGACCAAATACAAGGTTATTATAAACAGTTATACGCTGTCCGGTTCCGTGTTGTGCCAACAAGGGTAAAAACAGATCAAGATCCATTACTGAGGGAATCAGTTTTTCAATTCCGACTACGACAATATGAATTTTTGGAAATGCCATGCACAGAAGTCCGTTTCCTTCATTCTCAGTGAGACAAACAGCCCCAACATCCGCAACAAGAAAGTTTCCTCCGGTAATTCCTACATCTGCACGAATAAATTCACTACGAAGTTTTTCCCGGACAAATTGGGTTATTTGTGCAGGTTGACTATCTTCTGGTAAATCAAATTTTTCATGAAACAACTTAGCAACATCCTCTTTTGATTTATGCATAGCAGGGGTGAGGATGTGATAAGGTTTCTCGCCCGCCAACTGAACAATATATTCCCCCAGGTCGGTTTCAAAAACTTCCCGCTTGTTTTTTTCAAACAGTTCGTTCAGCTCCAATTCTTCCGACACCATGGTCTTTTGTTTGACAATCACCTTGGCTTTGGCCCTTTTGATAATGTGCATGATTTCACGCTGCGCATCTTTCTCGCTTGGAGCCCAAATTACTTTTCCGCCGTGTTTGCTGAAATTATTTTCAAATTCAACAAGATATTTATCAAGATTGTTGATGATCTTGTGTTTTAGATTGGCTGCACGTCGTTTAGCCAACTCAAGGTTTTGGAACTGACTTTTTCCCTTTTCAACCTGTTCATCATATCGACCGATATTGTGATTCAATCGTTTACGATGTTCCTGATCGAAGGATTTTTTTTCAGCTTCTTCAAGAAACTTATGATATATATGATTCATTAGGAATTTTTTACAAATTTTTTGTTATTTTTTCTTTTCTTCCCTGATGTCTACCACCTTCAAAATCAGTAGTAAGAAATAATATGGAAAGTTTTACTGCTTCGTCCGGACTAATGAATCTGGCGGGCAGTGCAAGAATATTGGCATCGTTGTGTTGCCTCGCAAGTTGTGTGATTGCTTCATTCCAACAAATAGCGGCCCGTATTGCCGGATATTTGTTGGCCACAATGGCCATCCCGTTGCCACTGCCACAAACAAGAATGCCAAATTTAAAAACACCATCCTGGACAGCCATTGCAAGCGGGTGAGCAACGTCAGGATAATCCATGCTCTCTTCCGAAAAAGTACCAAAATCCTGAAAACTATAGCCCATTATATTAAGATGTTGCTTTATATACTCTTTTGTTTTAAAACCTGCATGATCATTTCCAATAGCAATATTTGCGACAGAATCTATCATTGTTAATACTTTATTTCACAAATATAATTATAAACCAATCAAAATGAGCTAAAAAGAAATTTTAAAACTAAATATAACCCTCTGTATCAAATTATTAAATTTTTAACAC
>CAJAUM010000135.1 GCA_903945175.1 uncultured Bacteroidales bacterium
ACATGTCATACAACACTTCCGGGATGGAAGCCAGCCACCTTCCCAATTCACAACAATTACTATGTATTGGCAGGCGCCCATGTTCCCATTGAAAACGATTGTGCAACCTGCCACAATGGGAATTACACCAACACGCCGAAATTATGTTTTGGGTGCCATGCCGACAAGTACAACCAGTCGACCAATCCAAACCATATCACGGCCAACTTCCCCACCACCTGCGAAACATGTCATTCGCAAACCGCATGGATTCCATCCAACTTCGATCATAACAATGTTTACCCCCTCACCGGGGCACATGCCACCATCGCTGCCAATTGCTTTGCATGCCATCAGGGAAGCTATGTCAACACACCCAATACTTGCGTCGGATGTCACCTGAATAACTACAACCAAACTACCAATCCATCGCATACTGCAGCCCAATTTCCAACCACCTGTGAAACGTGTCATTCGCAAACCGCCTGGACTCCATCCACCTGGGACCATGACAACCTTTATTTCCCGATTTATTCAGGGAAACACAATGGCGAATGGAATGCATGTTCTGATTGTCATCCGAATTCTTCAAGTTTTGCAGTGTTTACCTGCACCACCTCTTGTCACCCTCAAGCGAAAATGAATAATGAACATCAGGGCGTTTCTGGTTATTCGTACAACAGTGCCGCCTGTTTTAACTGCCACCCGCGTGGCAATGGTGGTAAAATGATGAATAACAGTATTAGAACTGAATAACCGATTTAAAATGAATAACCGAATTAAAATGAATAGCCGATTCTCAATGAAATATTTAATTCCTTTGCTTGTTTTCTTTCTCTCCTTCTCTGGTGTTAAGAGCCAAAATCTTAATGAGTCCAGGGAGGGTAAAATATCCTACATCACGACCCAGAATGTTTATGTAAAATTCCAATCAACTGAAAATATGGCGAAAGGGGATACTCTGTTTATCCTCCGGGAGGGAATTCCTGTTCCTGTGTTGTCCGTACAGGAGATATCCTCTATCTCATGTGTGTGTACTCCTATCTCCTCACTGAAGTTATCGGTGGCCGACAGGGTGCTTTCAAGGCAAAAAGCATTAAGCCCTTTGAAAACCGAAATTAAAGCTATAGCCTCTGAAGTATCTCCAATGGTTTTGACTCCGGATTCCATTTCAACCACCAAAGAAAAAACCAGAACAAGAACCCAATTAATCACCGGAAATGTTTCTATCGCCTCCTACCTGAATTTTTCCAATGCCGCATCAAATTCCCAAAGGATGAGATATTCCTTTTCAATAAACGCACAAAACATCGGCAATTCGAAACTATCTGCAGAGGCTTACATCAATTTTGTGCATAAAATCGGGGAATGGAGCGAGGTGCAGGACGATATATTCAACGGGTTGAAAATTTACAGCCTGGCCCTTAATTATGAGTTCAACAAACACCATAAAATCTGGTTTGGCCGCAGAATCAATCCCCGTATTTCAAATGCCGGCGCTGTGGACGGTTTGCAATATGAAATGAAATCCGGCTCCTTTACCCTTGGGGTCATTGCCGGGACTAGACCCGACTATAAAAACTACAGCTTTAACCCAAATCTCCTCCAGTTTGGAGGGTATCTGGGACATGATCTGGTCACAAAAAAAGGCAACATGCAAACTACCGTGGCCTTTATCCAGCAGATGAACAATGGGTTTACCGACCGCCGGTTCGCCTACCTTCAACATTCCAACGCCCTGCTCACCAATCTCTATTTTTTCGGATCCGTAGAGGTTGGATTGTATCAAAAGGTGATGAATCCGGTTGATACCATCCAAAAAGATACTACATACAAAACCAGTAGCTCTCCCACCCTCTCCAACTTGTACCTATCGCTCAGGTACCGTCCCATCAGGCAGCTTTCGCTGAGCATCTCTTACAGTGCACTACAAAACATCATCTATTACGAAACTTTTCCGAAAAATATTATTGAGAGAATGCTTGAAGTGGCCACAGTGCAGGGTTTTATGTTTCAGATTACCTATCAGCCTGCAAAATACCTCTCCATTGGCGTTAATACCGGTTACCGCGACAGCAAACAGGACCCAAAGCCAACAAAAAACCTCTATGGGTATGTGACCTACAGCCGGGTGCCGGGAATCAATGTTTCTGCTACTATTTCTGCCACCATCCTGGAAACAAGCTATATCTCAGGCAGGATATTCGGAATCGGTCTCTTCCGTGATCTCGTTCCTGCAAAACTTTCCGCTGGCCTGGATTACAAATATGTAAGTTACAAATTCCTCAGTGGCGAAACAACACTGGTGCAAAACACTGCAGATATTAATCTCAATTGGCGTATTTTCAAAAAACTCTCATGTTCGCTCTATCTCGAAGGAACCTTCGACAAGAATTCGATCTTTAACCGCGTTTATATCAACATTACCCAACGGTTTTAAACCGCTGATATCAAAATTCTCAATCGTTCACTGCCCTCCTTAATTGGAGTAACTACCCATAAGACCATGCAAAATGATGAAACTGTTTATGTAGTTAACAAGATAAAAGATTTCAAATGCGAAAATTATCATCATTATTTCTGTTATTGGGACTTTCAGTAAGCCTCTTCGCTCAAAAATCGCCACATGGAGACGGTTTTGCTGTAAACTGCATGGATTGCCATTCCACTACCGGGTGGAAAATTGATCTCAAAACACTTTCATTCAACCATGGCACAACGAAGTTCCCACTGGTTGGACAGCATCAGTCCGTATCCTGCAAGTTATGTCATACCTCCCTGGAATTTTCTAAAGCCGGAAAAGAATGTGTTTCCTGTCACACTGATATCCACAACCAAACAGTAGGACCTGATTGCTCCAGGTGCCACACGCCGGTTTCCTGGGTCGTAAATAACATCACTGAAATTCATCAAAGAAGCCGTTTTCCCCTGGTCGGAGCGCATGTAACCGCCGATTGCTTCGACTGCCATACCAATGCCTCTTCAAATCTCCTGCTCTTTGGCCCGCTTGGAACCACCTGTTTCGATTGTCATCAGAAAGACTATGCCGCCACCACCAATCCGAATCATTCGGCAGGCGCCTATTCAACCAATTGCACTGAGTGCCATTCCATGACAGCATTTTCATGGACCGGCGCAGGCATTAACCACAATTTTTTCCCACTCACCGGGGGCCATGATATTAA
>CAJAUM010000136.1 GCA_903945175.1 uncultured Bacteroidales bacterium
CAAAAACTGGCGACGTAATTTCGGGGAGGATACTTCGGATAGATACATATAAAAATGGTGACAAGGTAACAGGGTAACAGGGTGACGTGTGACAAAGTTAAACTTTAAAGTTCATCAGCCTGTTTACATCACAAAAATACAATAATTACATTATCGTTATTATATATCTTTGCAGGGGGAGATTTACCAGCCATGAAAAAATTAGACTTTTTTATTTTAAAATCCTACCTGGGACCCCTGGTGATGACCTTTTTTATCGCTTTGTTCATCCTGCTGATGCAATTCCTGTGGAAATACATTGACGACCTGGTTGGGAAGGGGCTGGAGTGGTATGTTATTGTAAAACTTTTGTTTTTTTTCTCGGCTACCTTCGTGCCACTTGCCTTGCCCCTGGCCATCCTGCTTTCGTCGCTGATGATGTTTGGAAACCTCGGCGAACATTATGAACTTGTGACCATCAAAGCGGCCGGTATCAGCCTGAGCCGGATCATGCGGCCGCTCATCATCGTATCAATCGTTATCAGCGCCCTGGCATTTTACTATTCCAACGTCGTACTGCCCATGGCCAACCTGAAATCACTGTCACTGCTGTATGATGTGCGTGAGAAAAAACTGGCTTTTAACCTGAAAGAGGGGGTGTTTTATAACGGAATCGAAGGGTTCATCATCCGGGTGGGGAAAAAAGAGAAGGATGGAAATACCATCCGTGAGGTTATGGTTTATGACCATACAAAGCGCATGGGCAATGTGTCCCTTACCACTGCGGAATGGGGAAAAATGGAGTTATCACCCGACAAACGTTTCCTGGTTTTCAGGTTGTACAACGGCATCAACTATGAAGAACGGGTCGATTTACGTGGCAATGAGATCTCCCGGCCTTTTCAGCGAACGAAATTCACTCAGCAATACCAGATGTTTGATCTTTCTGCCTTTCAACTCACCCGTACCGATGAAAATCTCTTTAAGAATAATTTTGAAATGCAGAATATCAATCAGTTAAGCTTTTCCATCGATTCCATCAAGGTGCAATTGGCAGCTGAACAGGAAAGTTATCAAAAGAATTTTATTTCGACCATGCAGTTTTATAAAACACTGGATACGACCTACAAAAAGCCTGTTGATTCCACGATGCGGTTTTACTCCAGCATCATTGTCAATTTCAAGGCAGCAAACCGGTTTAAAGTTCTTGAAGCTGCGAAAAACGCATCGCTCTCAGCCAAACAAAACCTTTCAACCAGCCATGAGAGCCTGAACAACAGAAGCAAGCTGATTTATAAACACCAGATTGTCTATCATAAGAAATTTGCCTTTTCCATTGCCTGTTTCCTGCTGTTCTTTATCGGGGCGCCCCTGGGAGCCATTATAAGGAAAGGCGGACTGGGCATGCCCGCTGTGATCTCCACCCTCTTTTTCATTTTGTTCTGGGTCATTTCATTCGGAGGGGAGAAATATGCCGCCGAAGGGGTCGTTCCTGCCTGGCAGGGGATATGGTTTGCCTCAGCAGTACTCCTGCCCATCGGACTGTTCCTGACGCTAAAATCCACCAACGATGCTTCGCTGCTCGATGTGGATGCCTGGGTGCGTTTCTTTAATAAATTATTCAGACTTCCGGAGCAGCGGCTATGAGAATCCTGTTCCTTTGCAACAAATCACCCTGGCCACCGAAAGAGGGAGGCCCGATGGCCATGAACATGCTGATCGAGGGTATGGCTGATGCCGGTCATAAGGTGAAGGTGCTTGCGGTTAACTCCTATAAATACAATATTTCGCAATCCTCCATTCCGGTTTCCTATCAGGAAAAGACTGGCATCGAACTCATCGATGTGGATTTAAGACCGAAAGCTGTCGATGCCTTTCTGAACCTCTTCACTGGTGAATCGTACCATGTACAGCGCTTCAATTCTGATTCATTCCGGACAAGGGTTATTGCGGCCCTGTCGGCCGATGAATACGATGTGGTTCAGCTTGAAACCCTGTTCATGTGCCCATACATCCCCGCAATCCGTGCAAATTCCCGCGCCAGGATTGTTTTGCGGGCCCACAATATTGAGCACCTTATCTGGCAGCGCATTTCAGAAGAGACCAAAAATCCAGTAAAAAAATGGTACATTGGCCATCTGGCGCGGACATTGAAGAACTACGAACAAACAATCGTCCCTTATGTCGATGGAATTTTAGCGATCACGCCGACGGATGCAGCATATTTTAAGGGATTGTTCCCGGAGAAAATTCCAAATTCGTCATTCATCACAGACCTTCCTTTCGGCCTGAATCCGGCAAAATACCGGGATGATCAGCGTGAAACAGAATTCCCCTCCCTTTTCTCGCTGGGTTCGATGAACTGGATCCCCAACCAGGAGGGGCTCCGGTGGTTTCTTGACCAGGTGTGGCCCGATGTTCACCGGCAGTTCCCTGCTTTGAAATATTACATAGCCGGCCGGGAGATGCCAGGATGGATAAACGCGCTCGATCTGCCAAATGTCGTGGTGCTGGGTGAGGTGGAGGATGCTTCAGCCTTTATTGCTTCAAAAGCCATTATGATCGTTCCGCTTTTTTCGGGCAGCGGCATCCGGGTGAAAATCATCGAAGGCATGGCAGCCGGCAAAACAATCATCTCTACCAGCATTGGAGCAGAAGGGATCGAATACACCAATCGTGAAAACATTTTAATTGCCGATGCTCCCTGCGAATTTTTCGAAATGGTCTCGCTGTGCGTTACAGATTATGAAATATGTAAAAAAATCGGAAAACGGGCCATGGCATTGGTCGAAACGACGTATAATTCAAAGAATCTGCTCCAAAAACTGCTTGCTTTTTATCAACAACTCGGGGATTAGCGCAGTTTTTTATATTTTTGCCTTCTGCAAGATACCTTCATGCGATTATTTTTTATTCTTCCACGGGTTCCCTATCCCACTGAAAAAGGAGATAAATTAAGGGCTTTTCATCAGATCACGCATCTGTCGAAACACCATGAAATTATTTTATGTGCCTTAAATGACGGGACCCTGCATGAGGATGCCATCCCGGTGCTGAAAAAATATGTGAAAGCCATTCACATCATCTCCATCCCAAAGACCACGATCGCATTTAACCTGATCAAGACCTTGTTTTCGGGAAAACCTTTACAGGTGGGATACTTTTACAATGCATCGTCAGCAGCCAGGATCAGAAAACTCATTGAAGATTATAAACCGGATCACATTTTTTGCCAATTGATCAGGGTTGCAGAGTATGTTAAGGGGATTCCTATACCTAAAACGCTCGATTACCAGGATGTTTTTTCAAAAGGGGTTGAACGAAGGCTTGCCACATCGCCTTTTTACCTCAAACCCTTCCTGAAAATCGAATACAACCGGCTGCTCCGGTATGAGCATGCAGCGTTCGAAGCCTTTGATAACAAGATCATCATCTCTGAACCAGACCGCGATCTCATTCCCCATCCCGATCGCAACAAAATTGTGGTTGTGGCCAACGGCGTAGATACCGCCTTTTTCAAACCCATGGAACGGGAAAAGGAATACGATCTTGTATTCACAGGCAACATGGGATATCCGCCAAACATTAAAAGCGCTGAATTCCTGGTCAATGAAATCCTGCCGGAGGTACTGCAGCATAAACCCAACCTGAACCTGCTGATTGCCGGGGCCAGTCCGAATCTTCGGGTAATGGTCCTTAAATCGGCCAGGGTGGATGTAAGCGGCTGGGTGCCCGATATGCGCGAATGCTATGCAAGCGCCCGGATTTTCATCGCCCCGATGCAGATCGGCACCGGCCTCCAAAACAAACTGCTTGAGGCCATGGCGATGCAGATTCCCTGTATCACCTCTCCCCTCGCCTTCCAGGCACTGAAGGCCCGCGACGGAGAAGATATCCTGGTGGCTCAAACACCGAAAGAGTATGCTGCGCATATCCTGATGTTGCTTAACAATCCTGAAAAGGCCCGGCAGATCGCCCTGAACGGCTACAATTTCGTTCACAGGAATTTTACCTGGGAAAAGGAGACAGCCAAAATTGATCGGCTCATCAGACCAATGACCAATGACCAATGACCAATGACGAATTTTTACTTTGTCACTTTTCACCTTGTTACCCTGTTACCCTGTTACCCTGTTACCCTGTTACCTTGTTACCCTGTTACCCTGTTACCTTGTTACCCTGTTACCCTGTTACCCTGTTACCCTGTTACCCTGTTACCAATTAGTTTAAAAAAATGAGATTCCTTTTTCTATATATAAGTTTGGTGGTTTTGCTGGAGGTTCTTCCGGCTTCGGCCGTGATGGCCCAGGAGGGGAAAAGCAATGCGGGTCAGCTGATCGATGCCAAGAAGGAGGCGCTGATCGGAAACGAAAAGGGGGCGCTGGAGATGTTCCGCCGCTATGTGGGCCGTTATCCCAACGACCCGGTGGGCTACTTTGAACTGGCCCGCATCGAGGCCTCGCAGAAAAACCTGGATGAGGCCATACGCATGACCCTGGAGGCCACCGGGCTCGACCCCGAAAACACCTGGTATGCGCTGTTCCTGGCCGAACTCTACCAGGCAACCACCCATCCGGCGGATGCCATTGCCATTTATGAAAAGGTGGCGGGGAAATATCCGCAGAACCTTGACTACCTCTATCAGCTGGCCGCCCTCTACCTTCAGACCGAAAAGTACGGGGAGGCCATCCGTATGTATGATAAAATTGAAGAAAAGGCAGGCGTTTCGGAGGAGATCACGATCCAGAAGGAGAAGATCTACCTGCACCTGAATGATCTCAAAGGGGCCGAAAGGGAACTTCAGAAGCTGATCACCGCCTTCCCCGACGAAAGCCGCTATCACTCCATCCTGGCCGAATTTTATATCTCGAACAACATGCCCGAAAAGGCGCTTCCGGTCTATAAAAAGATCGCAGCAATGGACCCCGAAAATGCCTATATCCATATGTCATTGGCCGATTATTACCGCAAAACCGGCGACAAGGAGAGGGCCTACGAAGAGCTCAAACTGGGTTTTGCCACCCCGAACCTCGACGTCGATACCAAGGTGAGCATCCTGCTGTCGTTTTATACCGTAAACCAGATCTACAATGATCTGAAGAATCAGGCGTTTGCGCTGTCGGAGATCCTGATTGAGACCCATCCGAAAGATCCGAAGGTCTATTCCATCTTCGGGGATTTGCTTTTGCAGGATAAGAAATACCCCGAGGCCCGCGAAACCTTCATCAAGGCCCTCACCCTCGACAGCAGCCGGTATGTGATATGGGAGCAGGTGCTTCGCCTCGACCTCCAGCAGAGTGATTATGAACATCTGCTTGTTACCGGCAAACGGGCCATGGAGCTTTTTCCTGACCAGCCGATTCCCTTTCTCTTCGCCGGATTGGCCAGCCTGCAGCTCAAGCAGAACGAAGAGGCGCTGAAATCATTTAACGCCGGATTAAAACTGGTGGTGGACAACAATGAACTCCAGTCGCAGTTTTACATGTACCAGGGCGATGCCCTCCATGCCATGAACAAGGAGGCCGAAGCCTATAAGGCCTATGATCAATCGCTCAAGCTCAATTACGACAATGCCTATGTGCTGAATAATTATGCCTATTACCTCTCTCTGGCCGGCGCCGACCTCGATAAAGCTGAAAAGATGGCCAAAAAGGCGGTGAGCCTTGATCCGGAGAGCGCCTCATTTCAGGATACCTACGGATGGGTGCTCTTCATGCAGGGAAAATACAAAGAGGCCGGCGAATGGATCTTAAAGGCCCTCAACAACAAGGAGGAGCCCAGCGCCGAGGTGATGGAACACTATGGCGATGTGCTGTACAAATTGGGCGATGCCACACAGGCCCTCCAATACTGGCAGAAGGCCAAACAAAAAGGCAAAGGCTCCGACCTCCTCGAAAAAAAGATCGCCGACAAAAAATACTATCCGTGAAAATAAGAAAAACAGAAAATACCACAGGTCATTGGTCATTGGTCCTTGGTCATTGGTCCTTGGTCATTGGTCCTTGGTCATTGGTTATTATCCTATTCCTTCTTCTCTCCTCCTGCTCCCCCTCCCGCAAAGCCATGAAGGCTCCATTAAAAGAGGAGGGCGCGGAATTCCTTTTCTCCAAGCTGAAGGAGAAAGAGCTGAAATACGACTGGTTCTCGGCCAAGTTTTCAGCCGACTATGAGAATAACGGCAAGGAAAACTCCTTTGGCGGACAGATCCGGATCCGGAAGGACAGCCTCATCTGGATCTCGCTTATCCCCATGCTCGGCATCGAGGCGGTGAGAATTATGATCTCGCAGGATTCGGTGAAGATGATCAACCGGCTCAACGACACCTATTTCATCGGGGACTACGAATATGTGAACCGCTTTCTCAATACCAACATCGACTATGACCTGCTGCAGGCCTTCCTGCTGGGCACCGACCTCCAGTTTTACGAGGATGGCAAATTCAGGGCCTCCATCGATCGCGGAGAATACAAATTGTCGACCAGCGCACGTCAGAAGCTGAAAAAACATGTGCGCAGCAGCAGTGAAAAACTGAAGATCTTCATTCAGAACATCTGGCTTGATCCGGGGAATTTCAAAATCACCCATGCCGATGTAAAGGAGATCGGCCGCGATAACATCAAACTTGAATCGAACTATGGGGATTTCGAAGATATGGCAGGGCAGCTTTTTCCACGGGAGATGAACTACATCATCTGGGCTGGAAATACCATCAGGGTCAAGGCCGGCTTTTCAAAAATGTCAATCAACATCCCCCTGCAGTTTCCGTTTAAGATCCCGGCCAGCTATGCTCCGGTAAAATTATAACAGTGCACCCGAATAAAACCCCGTTGATGATCGCCAGAGGAGTATGTATCAGCCAAATTTCTTCCGCAGCCTTACTGATGCTGCTGCTGTTGCTGGCATGTTCCATAACCGGATTTTCCCAGGCCGCGAAGGATAAGGAAAAGCTGCAGCGCACCAAACAACAGCTGGAGGAGGAGATCAGGAATACCACCGATCTGCTGGAAAAAACCCAAAAAAACAAGCAAAGCTCCCTTCAGAAAATGCAGCTCCTGGCCAAACAGATCCGGAGCCGTGAGGCGCTGATCAATGCCATCAACAAAGAGCTCAACGATGTGGAGGTGAAAATTTCGGTGGAAAACCTGCAGATCGACCGGATGACGAAACAGCTCCAGACGCTGAAATCGGAGTATGCGCGGATGATCTACTTCGCCTATCGCACCATGAACGGACACAACAAGCTGATGTTCATTTTCTCCGCCAGGGATTTTAACCAGGCCTATCAGCGCCTGAAATATTATCAGCAATACGCCTCCTACCGCCGCCGCCAGGCCGAACGGATTGAATCGACCCAAAGCGCCATCAACCGGCAGCGCAAGGAGCTCGAAGCAGTGAAAAATCAAAAGCTGTCGCTGGTCGCTTCACAGCAACAGGAAAAACAACGACTTGACCGGGAGAAGGCGGAGAAGGCCAAGGCGGTGAAAGAGTTTTCATCCAAGGAGAGCCAGTTGCTGGCCACCTTGCGAACGAAACAAAAGGCGGCCGATCGCCTTGAATTTGCCATTGAAAAGCTGATCGCGGATGAGATCAAGGCCTCTGAGGAGCGGCAACGGAAAAGCGCCGCCGGAGAGAAAAAGACGGGAGCAAAGGGCAAAACGACCGAAACCCGCTCCGCCCTGTCGCTCACCCCCCGTGAAAAGGAGTTGTCATCCTCCTTCTCGGCAAACCGCGGACGACTGCCCTGGCCCTGCGACCGCGGGTACATCTCGGGGAACTTCGGAGAACATCCCCATCCGGTGCTCGAATATGTGAAGGTCAAAAACAACGGCATCGACATTACGACCGAACGCGGATCGACAGTCAAGTCGGTCTTTTATGGCAAGGTGAGCCGCGTCATGTCCTTTCAGAACCTCAACAAGGTGGTGATCATCCGCCATGGCGAGTACCTCTCGGTCTATTCCAACCTATCCGAGGTGAATGTGCGCGACGGACAGGATGTGACGGCAAAGCAAATTATCGGGCGGGTGTTCACCAGTCCCGAAGATCAGAAATCGGAGTTGCATTTTGAAATATGGCGTGGCAAGGTGATCCAGAATCCTGAAGGCTGGCTGGCGGGAGGAGTAAGATAATGGGGAGGAAACGATTGTGATGCACCATCCCGGCGAATGGGCCGCCCTGCTTACAGCCGTATTCTGGACCGTAACCGCACTCTCCTTCGAAGCGGCCAGCAAGCGCATCGGATCGATGGTGGTCAACCTTTTGCGCTTGATCATCGGCTTTTGCTTCCTCACTGTTTTTGTCTATTTCTACCGTGGATCCCTGCTTCCGCTCGATGCCACGCCGCAGGCCTGGTTTTGGCTCACCCTTTCGGGGCTGATCGGCTTCGTATTCGGCGACCTGTGTCTGTTCCAGGCTTTTGTGGTGGTGGGTGCCCGCATCTCGATGCTGATGATGGCCCTGGCGCCCCCCATGACCGCCCTCATCGGGTGGATGGTGCTGGGCGAAACCCTCTCCTGGAAAAGCTGGGTGGGCATGATCCTCACCATGGCCGGCATCGCGCTGGTGGTATTGAAAAGACATACCGCCGAAGAGAGCAACGGCGGCCGCCGGAAGGTGAAATTCAACTACCCGCTCTGGGGGATCCTGCTCGGGCTGGGCGGAGCGCTTGGCCAGGCGGCCGGACTGGTCTTCAGCAAAGTGGGCATGCAGGGATACGATTCCTTCGCTGCCACGCAAATCCGCGTCATTGCCGGAATTGGCGGATTTTCCATCCTGTTTTTCATTTTACACCTCTGGAAGGATGCCTTCAGGGCCCTGGGCTACCGCAAACCCATGCTCCAGCTCACCCTTGGCGCCTTCTTCGGCCCCTTCCTCGGGGTCTCCTTTTCACTCCTCGCCATCAAGTACGCCGACACCGGCATCGCCGCCACCATCATGGCGCTGGTCCCCGTGCTTATCATTCCGCCCTCCATGATCATTTACAAGGAGAAGGTTACGTTGAAAGAGGCTGCGGGGGCAATCCTGGCAGTGGGGGGAGTGGCTATGTTTTTTTTGTAAAAAGTAATAAAAGGGATAAAAAAGCATTATCTTTGCCAATAATAAGTTCTGAAAATGTGATAAATATCACAAAAACGGAACATATAATGTGATTTATGGAGATCAAAAGGAATGTTTTCAAGCAGCTTATCGCCTGGAAAGACAATCCGGACCGTAAGCCTTTAATATTACAGGGAGCCCGTCAGGTTGGAAAAACCTGGTTGCTAAAGCGCTTTGGCAAGGACCATTTTCAAAGTACGGCCTATTTTAATTTTGATCAGCAACTTGAACTCAGGCAGTTCTTCCAGACAACCAAAGATCCTGAACGGATTCTCCAGAACCTTTCACTGGTGCATGGTAAGGCCATACTTCCTGAAACAACATTGATCATTTTTGATGAGATTCAGGAATGCAATGAAGCATTAAACTCCCTTAAATATTTTCAGGAGAATAACCCTGAATACGCCATTGCCTGCGCAGGATCCTTGTTGGGCGTTGCCATGAGCCGCGGGGCATCATTTCCTGTCGGGAAGGTGGAATTTATTCAGGTTCACCCCATTGCCTTTTCCGAATTTCTAACAGTGGCCGATGCCCATCTCTCCTCCTATCTCGAAAATCTGGATCATATAGAGGCCATCCCCGATATATTCTTCAATCCCCTGAAGGATAAGTTGAAGATGTATTTTATTTCAGGAGGGATGCCCGAATCGATTGTTACACTGCTTGAAAAAAAGGATGTTGAACGTACCCAGAAGGTGCTTCAAAATATACTGAACGGGTATACCCTCGATTTCTCTAAACATGTTGAAAATCGTGAAATCCCTAAGATAAATCATATCTGGACCTCTTTGCCTTCTCAGCTTTCCAGGGAAAATAAGAAATTTTTATACCAGACGGTGAAGTCTGGCGCACGGGCACGCGAATATGAAGATGCCTTACTGTGGCTCGTCAATGCGGGACTGGTTCACCGGGTCTATTGTTCATCCAAACCGGCGCTGCCATTAACCTCCTATGATGACCTGTCGGCTTTCAAAATTTATTTGCAGGATGTGGGACTGCTTCGTCGTTTGTCGCAGTTGGACCCATCTGTCCTCGTTGAAGGCAACAGGCTTCTGACTGAGTTTAAAGGTGCATTGACTGAAAATTTTATTCTGGAGAGTTTGGTTCAGCAGTTTGAAGGGTTGCCCCGATACTGGAAATCAGAGGGCAAAGCTGAAGTTGATTTTTTGGTTCAATACAAAAACCGCATCTTTCCGGTTGAAGTGAAATCAGAGGAACATGTGAAAAGCAGAAGTCTGTCATTTTATCGCAAAGCATATAATCCCCCCCTGAGCATACGCTATTCAATGCGTAATCTGAAGCTTGAAGAGGGATTGATAAATATTCCGTTGTTTTTGGTCGACTATACGAAAAAGTTGCTGGAAAAAACGTGACACGTGACGCGTGACAAAAACCATTTCACCTTGTCACCCTGTTACCTTGTCACCTTGTCACCCTCCTCAAACCTCGCCTTCGCCCTGTAGGTAAACAACGCCCTCAGCTTGTCCCAGAAATCACCGCCCAGCACAAACAAACTTGCAATAAAAACGACATCTGAAGCAATGATGATGATGTAGCGCGTGGTAAGTGACATGGAGAAGAGGTGCGGCATAAAGGAGATCATGTAGTTTGGCAGGAAGGGCAGGACAAAGAGCACCAGCCCGATGTTATAGCGCAGCGGTGTAACCTGATTCGGTTTGGCTACCTGGTGATAGATATAATGGATCTTGTAATTGATAAATTCATAGGAGGATTTTCCGAGGATCGCAATGGATGAGATCTTCATGATGGGGGCGCTGATCCAGAAAATAGCCAGGATAAAGCCTTTCCAGAAATGGGTCAGCATGAATCCCTTGAGGAGCAGCCCGATGGGGAGCATGAAAAAGGAGGCAATAAAGATGACCAACCCAAAATAAAACCGGAACCCCGGATCTTTGGGAGGTGGCATTTCAGTGGGACGGTGGAGGAACATAACGAATTACCAATTACCAATTACCAATTACCAATGACGAAGAAAACGTGACAGGTGACGCGTGACGCGTGACGGAAAAAGTGTATCAAATTCCTCAGCGTTGATAGATTTCTTTTTCATATTGTCTTGATTTTAAATTACCTGTGAAAAACCAGCTTATACATCCATTTTTCCTCCCCGGTTGTAAGCGATAACACATAGATCCCGTCAGGCAGAAAGGAGAGATTAAGCTTTTTGCTCCACCGGGAGGGGATAAAGGGGTATTTTTCGGTGAAAACCACCACGCCGGTTGAATTGGTTACGGTGATGCTGCCAGGACCGGGATTCAGGGTATGGAGTTCCAGGATGAAGCGGCCATCACCCGGGTTGGGATAGATCCGAAGCGAAGCGGGTTCCTGCTCTTCAATACCCGTGCAATCGCGGAAGGTGAGGTAGGCCGAATCGCGGTTCTGGCACTGCGATGGATTGGTTACAGCAAGGCGGATCAGGTAGGTACCGGTTCCTCCGGTGATGGATGTATCAATGGTGATCTCCGGAGATATGAAATTTCCAGGGGTCCACCGGTAGGCTGCTTTTGTGGATGTATCGGCCGAAAGGATCACAGCCTGACCAGCGCATACCGTGTCGCGCGGAAAGACAGAGATGGAGGCCACCGGCAGGGGAGCGATGGCAATCACCTTTTTCCTGCTCTGCGATCCATAGGTCCCCCATCCGGTGAGTCTCATCATGACCGATCCCTCGATCAGGTCATTGGTCCCGGGAATGTAGCGGGTTGTGAGTAACGTGTCATTCTCAAATACCCCGTCGCCCGACGTATTCCAGCGGAGACTGTCGTATTGCGAGGCGGTTCCTTCAAGGATAACATCCATCCCGGCACAGATCGTGTCATCCGGTCCCGGGTCAACGATGGGGAGGATGGGCGGCGGCAGGGCGATAAAGTCGACCCAGGCCCGGTCGAGCCCCCAGCTGAGCGCGATGTCCTTGTTGTAGCTCCATTTAAAGGTGTGTTCCCCGGCATCCACCGGGTAGGAGGCTCGTCTCCAGGGGGTGTCGCCCGACCACTGCCCCTGCAAAACGCCGTCGATGTAAAAGTTCAGGAAATCGTAATCCTGTTCGCTCGAGCTCTTCAGATAAAAGGAGATGCTGTCGCTGGCCGCCGAGGTATAGTCGAGGAACAGCTGTGAATCCTCATAGTTGGGGATCGTCCCCGACTTTACACAGTATAACCCCTCCCATGGATCCTGGTTCGTAACAACCCAGGGCGCCGACCCGGCCGTTTGCCAGGCAAACCGGGTAAGGGTGTTGGTTTCCCAGTCCTCGATGAGCCGGCCGATCATCTCCCTGAAGGTGCGCTGTGCGCGGTAGAGGCCGCTTTGAAGGGTGAGGGTGAGATCGGCGCCGCTTCCCGTGGGTGCATCGGGGCTGACGGTGACGGCGTATTCAGCCTCCTTCACCTCGCCGGGATGGAGGGTGTCGAGGAACACAGGGTCGGTGAGCAGGGTAAGCCAGGGTGAGGTGGTCGAGAGCCGCCCCACAGCCGAAGGAGCGTCGAAATCTCCGGTATTGGTGACCGTGATCACCATCGTCACGGTTTCGCCGGGATCGAGCCGGCCGTTGTGTTTGTTAACGCCGGTGTCCGCATTTTCGAGGTGTTGCACCTGTTCAGTTGTTTTGATCTTCAACCTGTTTTGGGTTGCCCTCAGGGTATCAATGATAACTATGTTGTTGATCTTCAGGGCAGGCGCATGCGATTCGATGGAGAAGTGGCTGTACCATACCGAATCGCTGCCAGTCACCTCCACCTCAAAGCGAACGGGCAGGTTGTCGGGGATGGTGTCGGAAACCTTGAAGGCAAATCCGTCCGGGATGACCCTCACCTGGCCGGGACCGATCGTGTCGTAGAGGGCGATGCTGTCGGTCATATGGATCCAGGGAGAGGTGGAGTAGAGGTACGCCGAGACATTGCCGGCCATCTGGTCGCCGATGTTTTTCAATCCCAGCGAGAGATGCAGCGAATCGCCAAAATTGAGGGTCGTAGTGCTTTTTCCCCTGGCCTGAGATAATGGATCAGCAAGGTTCTGTGAAATGGCTTCCTTTCCCACTGCCGGCGTGAGCATATTGGAATAATAGCTCACCCAGGGCTGGTTGGGGTTGGGGCCCAGGTCGAAGGGCGAAACATAGGTCATGGCCCGGCCGTCGTGGTTGTCGGTCCACATGGGGTACACCTTCATGTTGCGCGACTGGATGCCGATGTAATCGCCGAAATAGGTGTAGGCCAGCCCGGCGATGGGCTTCGGGGTGAAGGTGTAATCGCTCACCTGCATGTCGCTCCAAGAAAGTCCGCCGTCATAGGAGCAGGAGACATAGGTGGCAGCTTGGGTTGATGGCAGATCTCGGTCGTCATAATAAATTACACACAATCCACCGGTGATGGGGTCGCAGGTGATCCACGGGAAATAGTGCTGCTTGCCAAGCCCCGCCGGATCCTGGTTCACGCGGATGGGATCGGACCAGGTCTCGCCTTCATCGGCGGAACGGATCAGAAAAACGTCGATGTCGGTGCCGGTATTGATCCCCGGATACCCCACATTGGCCCACACGAGGTAAATGGTTCCCCGGTTCGGACCGGTACTGAGATCCACCGCCATGGAGGGGAAGGAGTTCACGCGCATGTTCTTGCCGGTCATGGAGGCCCTGATCCCCTTGATGTTGGTGATGATCCGCGTGGCCGGGGTGAAGATGCCGCCGCCGTCGATCGATTTGGCAAAGCCGATGGCGGTTTCATCCGACGGCCAGGTATCATAGATGCTCCAGGCCGCATACACCTCGCCGCCCGGACCGGTCTGGATGTTGACGCCGTGGTTGAGCGATCCGGCCATCGCCGCCGAACTGATGTTGTAGGGCGACGACCAGGTCAGTCCATGGTCGGCCGAACGTGCGATCTCGATCTGGTTGGTGTCGGCCGATCCCGGGATCTGGTTGGTCCAGCCGTCGTAGAGGTACCCGGCGAAGGGACTTCCGGGCGAGGAATCGATCCAGAGGTGGTTTTTGTCCAGCACCCCATAGGCCGCCGTGGGACCCTGCCCGACCTTGACGTTCGTCCAGCTTTTCCCCTGGTCTTTGCTGTACGACACCGCCTGGCCCCACTCCTCGCTGATCCTGCCCACATACCACCAGCCATTCAATCCGATGGCCGTGGAGGGGTCGCCGTTGTTGGTGCCATTGGTGCCGCGGGTCGATCCCTGCCATTCCTGCCCGCCATCGAGCGAGAACAAAGCATCGGCGCCGTAGGCCTGGTCGGCATATCCCGCCGTCCAGCTGCTCGAATTGTTGCTGTTGAGCGTGACCGACTCATCCGACGGATCGATGAACACCGAATTTTCGCTCTGGGTGACGTCGGTTTCGGAGGTGACGGGGAGGTCATGGGAATTACCAATTACCAATGACCAATTACCAATGACGGAAGAATCGTGACGCGTGACGCGTGACGCGCGACGGGAGGAGGATGAATTTGGTCCGGTATCTATTGGGTTGATGTATTCTATGATCTGTGTTCCGGTGAATTTTCCTTTGGGGATTTCGACCCTGGGATTTGGGGTGACGTATCCGAGTTTCACCATGCGCGACCAGTAGCCGATGTTGTCGATCTTCGTGTTCACCCTGCCCTTCCCGGCCGGGGTTACCTCCACAACCCTCCGTTCAGACTGGCTGAAAAGCGTAGCGGAACTGATCAGCACGATCAGGCAGATGCCGGCAAAACGTTTGAACATCCTCACTTCAGGAGAGATTTTTACAAAGGTACGCGACTAATGACTAATGACCAATGACCAATGACCAATTTTTCTTCATTACTTCATTACTTTGTTACGTTTCACCTTTCATCTAACTAAAAGTAAATTACTTGTATTACAATTAGATAGATAAATTTCATTTTCAATTTTTGCTAATCTTTTTTGCAATGATTTACGCTTAAAGTCGAGCAGTTTTACATTTTTTGCCCGGTCAATTGATTCA
>CAJAUM010000137.1 GCA_903945175.1 uncultured Bacteroidales bacterium
ATCGCATACCCTGTTCCGTTGAAGGAGGGGTCGAGGGCGCCGGGCTGGGCCATGGTAAAAGTTGTAATCGACATCCCTGCCAAAATCAGGAGGAGATGTAAAATTTTCTCTGTTTTCATAATTAACCATCTATTAATTTGTAAAGGTAATGATTACCAGAGGGAAAGTCAAATGTTTTATGATGCGAATTCAAACAAGAGCAGCCTGTTGACTTTACTGACTAACAAGATTGGAAAAACCGGAGTTCATGACCACCCTCTGCCGATTTTGGCTGATCACCTCAACTTATTAATATCCAATACTTAGGGCTGGTCAATTTATTTCGGCGAGGATTGGTCAATGCAAGCGTTTTTTCCAATATACTCCGTAACCATACCATGGCTTTTCGGGGTGCATATGCTGACCCTCGCTCAGGAGATATCCAACTAAAAAGCCACCAAGAATCAATCCGAAGAATTGCCATGCTCTATACTGCCTGAGCTTTGGTATCAATAGAGTTAGTGCAATCATAAAGGCAATGAAAATAAGTAACTGGTCCCATTCCATAATGATAGATTATAAGCGGTTCGACACCAAATTTAGTTCATTTTTAAGTCCATAGGGATATCTGCCGAACATTTGGACAGTTATGGCATCGTATCAGCTTACGGATTTACCACCCGATTTTATTATCGGAATAAAAAATTCCGGTTACTCGGGAACCCCGACCAATCCGCTGAAAACAACAGCGACATTATGATACATAAGAACCTGCATGGGGTTATTGTATGGGTTGGCAGTTTGCTCGATTTCCCACCCGAAGTTTGTCTTCTGCAATTGATTCACCCCAAAATTGGCAACCCCGTACCCACTCTGATGTTGCCATTGATTCGGTGTATTATGATCGAAGGAAAAAATGAACCCATTGTTAATGTTCAGGTTTTCTTTCTTAGCGCAGGATGGTGTTATATATCCTGTGCCTCCTTTGGTTCGGAAAGTTACTTCGTTTGGTCCATTTGTTGCATTAAACATTGATTGCGCATCCCATGCATAATAGATCGGATTTGTGTTAGAGACAGCCTGCCCAACATTGAACTGAAATTCCCAGTTTGAAACATAGGATGTAGAGCCTTTGCTGTTCGTAGAGAGGGAATATCCGTTATAGCCGATCTGGGAAACGCCAATATCCTTATTGAATGTGAAAAATTGAGTATTATTAGGATACGTACATCCCTGATCTTTCTCGTCTGTTGTCATCACATAGGGGGAATTATCAGAATAATAACCTGCATCTTTGCCGCATTCTAAAAGTTGTCCTGGACCAGGCATGTTACATTGAAAGATCCACGGAAATTCGGGGGTGGAAAAATTGGTACCCAAAAAGCCCTGTCCATATCTCAGGTAAAGGAAGCCCCATTTCCAGTTATAAGAGAAAAATCCGAACTGCATGTCATGCACAGAATCATAGGTGAGTTGCTTGTCGTTGAGGTCCATAGGGTTGTAATAAAACACGGAGACTGTTCCTTCAATGGTGGGAGAAGAGTGTGTCCAGGGAGTCTGGTTGTCGGGACAATTCAGGCTGACCTTTATTGGACCTGTTCCAAAGCCCGGATCGCTCTGCCCCATCGTGCCAAAAGAGAACACACTCCAGGTGGTATCATAATGGCAAGTGTTTGGGCTGGAAGTTCCCTGCCAATAGGTGTAGGGGATCCAACTGCTGGCATGAACAGCATTTGCCGTAATCGTTTTCTGGGGGAGATTCAAAGTCAAGCTGCTGAGGAGTGACCCGTTGCCATTCGAATAGTTCATAGGGGTGATGATTCGTCCGCACATTACTGGATGGTCTGCTCCAACAGCACTGTACAATGTATTTGCAAGAAACTGGGCACGGGCCAGCACATTCACAAAGATTTCATCGGATGTAAGTCCGCTACCCGCGTATTGAACATCGTTGTTCCATCGCTTGGCATTCCTGTATTCATCAAGGTTTGCAACAAAAAAATTCACCTCCTTGAGAAATACGTCCACCTCTTGGGTTATTACTGGTTTAAAAGCTGTGTAAAGCGTTTGTGCATAATGCATCGTATTGGCCGAATCGATCACATTGGCAGAGTTGACAAGGATGTTCTCACATTGAAACTGGGTACCAACGATCCAGAGAAAGTAATTTTCAAGAATCTGATAGGTTATCATAGCAGTCGATGAGTCGTTATAAACCTCTTTTGCATAGGCCAGGGGAATAAGGGTGGTATTGAACGTATGCAGTGCGTTTTTCAACATACTTCCAGCCGCTGGTATCATAAGGCCTTTAAGCTGTTGAATGACATCGACCATTGAACCGGGCCCGGTAGCATAATAAGTATCATGAGAATAAGTCAATAATTGTATGGAGGCATCCTTCATGGTAGCCGCCCACGTCACAGGGTCCTGCTGGTATTTCGCAGCTAAAGAGGGATAATACATGAACTCGGATACAGTCCCACTGTCAAGTTGTGTTGCAAGATAGTTGTATTGGGTCTGTATTTCCTGGGTGGTAAAAAAGTCCTCCAGTTGATTTGTCTGGATTTGTATTTCTTTGCCTAGGTCCGCGATCCCTGTTTGTAAAGCGGTAATCTGGGCATTTATGCTGTTCAGGTTGTCATATATTCCTTTAAATGTTGTGTCTTTCTTCGCATGTTCATATTCATGTATCTGCCAGAGATAATGACCAATGTCTTTAATACTTTCAGGAATTTCAATACTATCTTCACCAGCGATCCCTTTCCCAAACATACGAAATGTAGAACCAATAAAGTGCTTGTTATTCGTCATCTCATCTTTGGTCATCAGGTTCATTGCCCTGTCTTTGAATACAACAGGATAGTCAGGTGTTGGAAGTGGAACCGGACCAGGGGTCGGATCTTCGTCACTTGCTTTTTTGCAGGAAATGGCAACCGCAAGGATTAGGGCTATGACAATGGCAAAAGCGCTAATCTTCATTAATTGGTTAATCGTTGTTTTCATACTGTTTTATTTAGGGGTTCTAACATTATCAAACTTGACGGAGGATAATGGTGGTTTCGATCTACAAAACAATTTGCATAAATATAGTCTAATTACATATGTGTAGTTCAATCAAAATTACGATTAATTATTAAGTTACGCTATCAAGGTGTTTTTTCTTTAAATAATTTTTCCGCCTGCCATTCATCGTCTCCTTTTTTATTCTTGTCCTCTCTAATAATGTCTGAAAAAAAAAGGGAACAGCAAGAATCAGTGCAAAGAAATATGAATAATATATAAAAACATTATTTTCACTTTCGCAGGGCATACCTTAACCTGATCTCCCGCTCCCTGCTTTTATCTGAAATGTAAACTACAGTCCGGCCATCGTCAAGAAGGACTGGAAATTTATCTGCCACTGAACC
>CAJAUM010000138.1 GCA_903945175.1 uncultured Bacteroidales bacterium
AAGTGGTCAAACGACTTATTAACAAATATCGAAGTTATTGACAAAAAAGAAAAAAGTAGCAAAAAAGAAAAAAGTCAACAAACAACAAAAGAGTTTAATAGTTATTGAAAAAAGTCAACCTATTTCAGTCAACAACAGCTGATGAACTTTAAAGTTTAACTTTGTCACACGTCACCCTGTTACCCTGTTACCTTGTCACCATTTTTATATGTATCTATCCGAAGTATCCTCCCCGAAATTACGTCGCCAGTTTTTGAATATGGTTGATACCATATACCAGGGAGACCCGAACTACGTGCGTACGTTGGATTCTGAGATCAAATCGATTTTTGATCCTGCACAGAACAGCTTTTTCCAGCATGGAGAGGCCACCTGCTGGATTCTTTTCAATGATGAACAGCAGGTGATTGGTCGTGTTGCTGCGTTTATAAATAAACGAAAGGCCTTCACCTTTCAGCAGCCTACCGGCGGAATGGGCTTCTTTGAATGTATCAATAACCAGGAGGCCGCGTTCATGCTTTTTGACCAGGCCCGCGACTGGCTTGCTGCCCGTGGCATGCTGGCCATGGACGGACCGATCAACTTTGGTGAAAACGATGTAAACTGGGGCTTGCTTGTGGAGGGTTTTATCCACCCCGGATTCGGGATGAACTACAATCCGCCCTATTACAAAGACTTCTTTGAGGCCTATGGTTTCAAGTTTTATTTTGAGCAGGTCTCCAACCACCTCGACCTGACCAAACCCTTTCCCGAACGTTTCTGGAAAATTGCCGAGTGGTGCATGCGCAAGCCGGAACTCTCTTTCCGTCATTTTACCTACGCCACGGCCGATAAATGCATTCACGACATGAAGGAGGTGTATGACGATGCCTGGAAATTTCATGAGAATTTCACCCCCATGGATGTCGCAACGCTGAAAAAAGGGCTTGAGAAGGCGAAATCGTTTGTTGACCCGGAGATGATCTGGTTTGTTTACCATGAGCAGGAACCCATTGCCTTTCTGATCCAGTTTCCGGATGTCAACCAGATTCTCAGGCATCTTCACGGAAAACTTCACCTGTGGAATAAATTAAAATTTCTGTGGCTGAAGTACAGGAAAACCATCACCCGCACACGCATCGTGATTATGGGCGTAAAACCAAAATACCAGCGGTATGGCGTCGAATCAGGAATTTTCTGGCATCTCAATGAAAAGATGAAGCATAAGCCCCACATAACTGAACTCGAACTTTCATGGGTGGGCGATTTCAACCCGAAAATGCGCGCACTGCACGAATCGGTGGGGGCCACCTTCGCCAAAAGACATATCACCTACCGTAAAATATTTTCAGGCGAAGTCGAATTTCAGCGCTCCACCATTATTCCGGTCGACACTAAAGAGAAGGCATTGCGCCAGGAAGGGGGCTGAGATTTTTTTTTTGAACTATTGCAGATTATTATTAATTTTTAATATTTTTGTAGTTCTCAAAAACTTTTAATATAAATTTGTATTTATTTAATATTGTTATTGTCAAACCAAAAACCAAAAACCATGAAAAAAATTTTACTGATTAGTCTTGCGTTTATGATTGGCCTGGCGACCATGGCTCAAAGGCCCCAGATTAGAAATGGCGTTTTTGTCAAGGATGTTAAAAAGGCACAAATCGTTACCAACGAGCCAGCTTCACCAAACTCCATTTCCCCCGTTAAAACCAAATTTCCGGGATTGAAAAATGCCGGGAATACGAACATTGTCACCGTTCTTGATATGGGTACCTCTGCCAATGTGCTGGGTTATTCAGGCGGAACAAGAACAATGGTTTGGGCAGACAATGATCTGAATACCGTTATCAATTTTCACAGAATGGGCCCTGCTACGGCTACAACTCCACCGAGTATTTCAGGTTATCTCGGAATGGATATTGGCGTGAATATGGGCGCAACACAAGCCGACATCACCCCCAATGTTCAGTGTCTTGCCGCCACACTGGCCTCCTCTCCCTATTATTATGATGCCAGCAGGTACCCATCTGCTGCCATTTACAATCCGGCCGGGAATAAAGATCTTGCCAATGCCTATCTGGCCTATTTTGCACCAAATTTTGCCAACCTCGTACTCAGCGGTTTTGGCGGATACAGCTATGGTACAGTCAACATGGTTAACTATGCCGATTCAAGCAAGCACCTGAGATGGTATGACAGCAACCCCCCAACCTACATTCCTGATGGATTTACCATCTCCAAATCGGGCGTTGCCCATATGCTTGATGGCGGAACGCAAGTGTTAGACCTCACCTATATCGATAGCGTTGTCTATGGCAGGGGAATCTGGAATACAGCCACCACTGATTATGATTACACCTTCCAAACGCTTGCATTTCCTTGTGTTGAATCGTACAACGCTACCGATACGAAAATTGCTGATTCTCCTGATGGCAACACGATGTGGATGTCGGTATTGACCAGTCTTGTTGGCGCTACCCCGCTGATCAACACCTCCTTTTTTCCCGCCCTCAGAAAATCAACCGATGGTGGTGTAACATGGAGTGATCCAATCGCCATTCAGTTGGACGGCCCGGATGGTATTGCCACAATTAAAAATACATTCAGCCAGTATTTTATCAATAACTTTTTTGCAGATCCTATCCCAACACGTGATGAGATTCCCTACACAACGGCATTTGACCACTCCCTCACCGTTGATAAATGGGGCAACCCACACATCGGAGTAGTTGTCGGAGTTGCATCATCTTCCACCGCCTGGAGTATTTCGACTGGCGTTGACAGCTGTCTGAATGCGTATGATATCTATAGCTTAGACGATGGCGCCACCTGGCTTGCCGTTCATCTGGGATCATTGAGCACTTTCCGCGGAACATGGGCTACCTATACAAGTGATAACCGTATGTATGCCTCCAGAACTCCTGATGGAGAGAAACTCTTCTTCACCTGGAATGATACGAAAATTGAAGGTGTAACGGATAACCAGAATCCAGAGGTGTATGCCCGCGGATTTGACCTCGTCAACAATAAACTTACTGCAGACGATGCCGGAGCAGCTCAGCCCGATAACGTGACCTTCCTGTCCGACATCACAACGGAAGCCTATTGGCAATGTACGGCCCCAACGGTATTTACCGCCAACAACAAATACACGTTACCTATCTGTACCCAATGGTTTGTTGATGCAGCATTGGATTCCAAGTTTAAGTATATTCCTGATTTCTGGTATGTTGACGCCGACTTTACCGTTTCCGTTGACAACCCGCCATTCCCTGTTGGAATTGATCAGAAAAACAACGACCTTGCTTCTGTATCAGTTTATCCTAACCCTGTGAAGGATGTTGCAAAGGTTTCTCTGAATCTGAAGCAGAATGCCAATGTTTCTGTTGGCCTGACCAACCTCGTTGGACAGCAGATCCTGTCGCTGAACAAAGGAAATATGACTACCGGTTTACAGCAATTTAGCATTGATGCCAGCAGTCTTTCATCAGGCGTATATTTCCTCACCGTAAGAGTAAACGGTCAGAAATTTACCCAGAAGATGATTGTTGAATAGTTTGTGAATTGTTTCATTTTGAAAAACCCCACGGCATTGCCGCGGGGTTTTTTTTATCTTTGCAAAAAATTTCACGAACAACAGATGCTCTACCTGGAAATTAAACACCTTGTCGGAAAAGAGATCAGGCTCGAATTGAAGCAGAAATACGTGCTGAACGGCATCCTGTTGTACCTTGTTTCAACCATTTACGTCACCTACCTGGCTTTTGAAGATGTCATAACGCCTGAAACCTGGAACTCCCTTTTCTGGATCATCCTGCTCTTTGTCGCAGTGAACGGGATTTCAAAGAGTTTTGTACAGGAGAGTCCGGCACGCCACCTCTACTATTATACCATTGCCAGTCCGCAGGCGGTGGTCTTGTCGAAAATTCTGTATAATCTGTTTTTGATGACCATCCTTTCGGTATTGTCGTTTGGTTTTTTCCTTCTGCTGATGGGCAGCCAGGTGGTAAATTTGCCGTTGTTCCTGGTAACCTTGCTGCTTGGAAGCCTGGGACTGTCATCCGTACTTACCATGGTGGCCGCCATTGCGTCACGTGCAAGCCATAACTTTTCACTGATGGCCATCCTCAGTTTCCCAATCGTGCTGCCCCTGCTGGCCACATTGATGAAGGTTTCCCGGTCGGCCATGACCAGCATGGATTGGTCAGGTTTATCAGGCCTTCTCGTCATTCTGATCGCCATCAACATCGCCGTGGTCGCGCTGGCATATCTGTTATTTCCGTATCTTTGGAAAGATTGAAAATTTGGGGATTTGGGGATTTGGGGATTTGAGGATTTGAGGATTTGAGGATTTGGGGATTTGGGGATTTGAGGATTTGAGGATTTGGAAATGTGGGGATTTGAAAATTTGGGAATTTGGGAATTTGGAAATGTCTGTAAATAAAACATAAGTATTGGTCATTGGTAATTGGTCATTGGTAATTGGTCATTGGTAATTGGTAATTGGTCATTGGTAAATTGTACTTCATAAATGAAAAAAGATTGGTGGAAATATTTATCCGGAGTTCTGTTGTTGTACGCCATTATAGCAGGCTTCATTGTGGGTGTCCCTGATACGATGATTCAGGAGACCATGCGGAATTTGTTTTATCATGTGGGAATGTGGTTTGGGATGATGGCCATGCTGGTTACCGGATTTATTTACAGCCTGCGATATCTGATGAAATTCAATGAGAGGGAGGATTTATATGCCGTAGAGGCGGTCAATGTAGGCCTCATGTTTGGGTTCCTGGGTATTTTTACAGGGATGATCTGGGCCAACTTCACCTGGGGAACCCCCTGGGTAAAAGATCCAAAACTCAACGGAGCTGCGGTTGGAATATTCATCTATTTGGCCTACATGATATTACGGGGTTCCATTGATGACATCCACAAACGTGCGAAGGTAGCTGCCGTGTATAATATTTTTGCCTTTTTCCTCTGGATTGTCTTTGTCATGGTTATGCCCAGGCTGGCCGTTGAAAGCATCCACCCGGGGAAAGATTCACCCCCCGTATTACCCATGAATCTCGACCCCTCCATGCGCATCGTGTTTTACCCCGCAATGGTAGGCTGGATCCTGCTTGGATTCTGGATCATGAATATCAGGGTGAGAATGCGGAAACTGCAATTGAAAATTGAACAATAAAATTGGTCATTCGTCATTGGTCATTGGTCATTGGTCATTGGTCATTGGTCATTCGTAAAACGTAAATCGTAAATTTAACACAATGGAATTATACGGAAAAATATTTGTCGTCGTTACTGTCCTTGCAGTTATCCTGATCGGTGTATTTGCATATTTATTTTCCATTGACAGGAAATTGAAGCGGCTTGAAAAGGAAGTAGAAGAAAAATTAACCAGAAAAGAAAAATGAAAACCATACATATTGTAATCATCCTGATCCTTGTTGTTGCGGTTGCGGTTGTAATCACCACCATGACCGATTCAAGTACCTATTCCGATTTTGCGGAGGCCTCCCTTAAACAAGGCAAAGAGCTGCACATCATTGGGAAACTGAACCGGGCAAAACCAATGGAATATGATGCACAAAAAAATGCCAACCAGTTCTCCTTCTATATGGTAGATGAAAAAGGCGTTGAGAAACAGGTGATCTACAGCAATGCAAAGCCCCAGGATTTTGAGAAATCGGAAAAGGTCGTTGTCATTGGTTCGATGAAGGGGGACCAATTTATAGCAAAAAGTCTGCTTTTGAAATGCCCCTCCAAGTACAATGATAAAAAAGCGCCTTCGAAATTCGGCAGCAAAAAATTTAGCGAAATTCGTCATTCGTCACTGTTCACTGGCAATTCGTCAGTGGTCATTGGTCATTTGTCAATCATAATTTGTACCGCTCCCTCTCACATTTCATTTCTGCGATCGAATCGGCCGGCGAGCTGGTTCGCATCAAGGGTTTTGTCTCCCCCCACCTGGAGATCACGGAGATTGCTGACCGGATGGTGAAACATGGCGGCAAGGCCCTGTTGTTTGAACAAAACGGAACGGATTTCCCCCTGCTGATCAATGCATTTGCTTCCGACCGCCGGATCTGCATGGCGCTTGGGGTGAATCAGCTCAGCGACATTGAATTGGCCATTGCCGGTCTGTTGAAAGAATTTTTGGGACCCAAAAGGCGCATGCTGGATAAGCTTAAAGTGATTCCGGCCCTGAAGGAGGTGGCCTCCTGGATGCCGAAATCGGTCCGGGGCCGGGGAGATTGCCAGGAGGTGATCATGGAAAAACCCGATCTCACCCGTTTGCCGGTCCTTACATGCTGGCCGGCCGATGGCGGACCATTTATCACCCTTCCGGGCGTACACACAAAAGATCCTCACACCGGAAACCGCAATCTTGGCATGTACCGCATGCAGGTTTTTTCACCCGAGATGACAGGGATGCACTGGCACCTTCACAAAGGATCGGCGAAGCATTATCAACAATATAAGGAATTGGGCAGACGGATGCCGGTGAGCGTTACCCTGGGCGGTGATCCCATTTACACCTATGCCGCGACCGCGCCATTGCCGGAGGATCTCGATGAGTACCTGCTTGCCGGCTTTCTTCGCAGGAAAAGGGTTGAATTGGTCAAATGCATGACCAACGACCTTGAAGTCCCTTCCGACGTGGATTTTGTGATAGAAGGATATATTGATCCAGCTGAAGAGCTGATTCTTGAAGGTCCCTTCGGTGACCATACCGGCTTTTATTCTCTGGCTGATTACTTCCCGCGGTTTCATGTTACCTGCATCACCCATCGTAAAAATGCAGTGTATCCCGCCACCATCGTTGGAATCCCTCCCCAGGAGGATGGCTGGATCGGCAAAGCCACAGAACGTATTTTCCTGATGCCCATCAAAATGACCGTTGCCCCCGAAGTGACTGACATGCACATGCCGGTCGAGGGCGTTTTTCATAATATAACCCTGGTAAGTCTCAGGAAAGAGTACCCGGGGCAGGCGCTCAAAATCATGAGCTCATTGTGGGGGGCAGGCCAGATGATGTTTAATAAAATTCTCGTCGTAACCGGCCACGAAGTCAGCCTGACTGATTACAGGACCCTGGCCCGCATCATCTCCGAGCGCGTTGATCCGGTGAATGATATCCATTTTTTCCGCGGTCCCGTGGATATCCTCGACCATTCGAGCAGCAAGTATGCCTACGGAAGTAAAGTGGGGATCGATGTACCCGAAGCTGCCGGAGATCTGCCATCATCCCGCCTTACCTCCGATGCCAAAGTATCTTCTGAGGTTTATCCTGAAAAAATTGGTTTCGCTTACCCTGAAATCAAAGCCATTCGGTCTGATCTGCCCCATGATGGAATTTCCCTGGTGATCATTTCGGTGAAAAAATCAAAAAAGAGGCATATCCGGCTTATTGCGGATGAAATCCTGACGAAACAATGGGTGAAAAATGTCAAATTCCTGCTCTTCATGGATGAACAGCCCGATACAGGATCACTGTCACAAATTGTCTGGCTTGTGGCCAACAACATCGACCCCCTGCGTGACTGTTTTTATATTGATGATGAAACGGGAATGAAACTCCCGACGATGTGCATTGATGGTACCCGCAAAACAAGGGAGTTTGACGATTTTCAGCGCGACTGGCCCAATGTGATTGTAATGGATGATCAGACCATCAGTAAGGTGGATGAAAAGTGGAGGGATCTCGGACTCGGATCATTGATACCATCCCCATCCCGCATTTATAAATCACTGATAATCAGCGATGGAGCTGTAAGTTAGCTCATTTACTAGGATAATATTCCATTTCTTTTATTACCTTTGCAAGTTAAAATCATATAGATGAAGCAACCCTTACGATTTTCTATATTTATAACCCTCTTCCTTCTTTTTTCAACAATGACCCAGGCCCAGGTTTCGGTTATCAGGGGTAGGGTTACAGATGATAAAACCTCAGAACCTTTACCTTACGTAAACATCGGGGTTAAGGGGCAGACAACAGGAACTTTCTCCGACAGCAACGGATCCTATCACCTTGAATTACCGAAAGGGGACTACGATCTTTTTATCTCCTCCGTAGGCTACGAAAAGATGGAAAAACACATCCATCTGGATGGTAAGAAAATATATACCTTTGATATCAATCTCATAAATTCTTCCCAGGAGCTGAGCACAGTCGTGGTATCTGCCTCCAAATATGCCCAGAAAATTCAGGAATCCATCTCCTCCATTGAGGTGATGAAGGCCAAAACGATCGAAATCGGGAATCTTTCGAGCGCCGATAAGTTGGTGGACAAGATGCCTGGGATTACCATCGTGAACAATGAACCCCAGATCAGGGCGGGTAGCGGATTCAGTTCAGGTCTTGGTTCACGGGTGATGGTGATGGTTGATGAGATACCCCTGCTTCGTGGTGATGCCGGCCGGCCTGACTGGGCGCTTCTTCCAATCGATGATGTGGAACAGATCGAAGTTGTAAAAGGGGCATCCTCCGTTGTTTTTGGTTCTTCGGCCATTAACGGAGCCATCAATGTTAGAACCGCATGGCCTGCTGATGAACCTGTAACCAAGGTTATCACCTTCCTGGGTGCATACAGCAAGCCTGAACGCAAGTATTCCACGCCATGGTCGGGAATGAATCCCCTGGTATACGGAATTACTGTGACCCATTCCCAGAAATTTGACAATATTGACCTTGCCGGAGGCGTAAGCTATTACAAAGACCAGGGTTATATCGGGGGCACACCGGAAGAAAAGTTAAAGGCAGCGGATACATTTTATAATCAAGGGCAGTTTAACAACAGGGTAAAGTTGTATTTCAATTCCAGGGTCCGTTCAAAAAAAGTGGAGGGTCTTTCCTATGGTTTAAATGGGAATTTCATGTTCCAGGAAAATGCTGAAACCTATTTTTGGTATGATGCCGATACCAACATCTACCGTTCATTCCCCGGGTCGTTGTCGCGCTTTAAGGCATTTACATTCTACCTTGATCCATTCATAAAATATTATGCAAAGAACGGCGATGTACATTCATTGAAAAACCGGGTCTATTACCTTAATTCAGAGGGACTTTACAACCAGAGCGCGCTGAGTGTTACTGTTTTCAATGAATACCAGTATACGCATAAATTTGACTTAAAAAAAGCGGGACAGCTTATGTTAGTAGCTGGGGTAGCGAATACTTATTCGTATGCCTTTGGAAAGGTGTTTTCAGGAAAACTTGCTCCTGACGGAACTACCACACTTGGTGAAAATGGCACCTATACCGCCGAAAATTTTGCTGTTTATGCCCAATTAGAGGCGAAATTTTTCAAGCGCTTGTCTGTATTGGTGGGCGGCCGTTTTGAATATTACCAACTGGCCGACCTCACGGAGAGCAAGCCTGTTTTTCGTGCCGGTCTCAATTTTCAGGCTGCCAAAGCGACCTATCTGCGCTTGTCGGTAGGTCAGGGTTACCGCGTGCCAAGCATTGGGGAGCGTTACATCACCACCACCTCCGGGAATTTTGGTTTTTATCCCAACCCCCAGCTGGCTCCTGAGTCCAGCATCTCCTATGAAATCGGCTTCAAGCAGTTGTTCAAATTCGGCAAATTCGCCGGGATGTTTGATGTTGCCGGTTTTTATGAGAATTACGACAATTATGTTGAATTCAATTTCGGTTATTGGGGGATGAATCCAAATCCGGCCAAAGATGTGGGATTTAAATTTTTCAACACCGGTCCTGCCCGGATTTATGGCATCGATGCCTCCATTGCCGGAGAAGGCGACCTGATCAAAAACCTGAACCTGTCAGTCATGGTCGGTTATACCTACTCAGTGCCGCAGGCCCTCGATCCGAATTATGTATTTTATGTGAATCCGAACAATACCAAAAACTCATTGACCTACCTGACTACCTCCTCCGACACCACAGGTAATATACTGAAATACAGAGTGCAGAGCCTGCTCAAGGCGGATGTACAGGTAACCTGGAAGCGTTTTTCAACCGGTTTTGGTGGCCGTTATTACGGATTTATGAAGAATATCGATAAGTTTTTTTACGAAATTCTTGATGGCCAGATGTTTGGAGTTAAAACAGGAATCAAAAAATACAGGGAAGAGCATAACACGGGGACCTTCATTATTGACTACCGGGTAAGCTATGCCTTGAAAAGTTTCAAATTTTCCGTCATCGTAAATAATCTTTTGAACACAGAGTTCTCCCTGAGGCCGCTTACAGTTGAACCTCCCCGGATGACCCAGTTGCAGGTGATATATAAAATTTAAACACAAAATAAATAAACATAAACCATTCATTATTTAAATAATCAACCTATGAAACGATTTTTTACACTTGTTTTACTCGCAGTGGCGCTTAATTCTGCCTATTCCCAATCAAATATTCCCAATGGAGATTTTGAAAACTGGTATAATGTCGTACTTAGTGCGACCTTGAACTATGATGAATTAGGGACTGGCCCAACTGATAATTGGATATCAACCCTCAATTCACTCGCCGCTGTTCCTCCTACTGCAGGTGGTCCTGGCCCGGTCACAGTTTTTAAAACAACGGATAAATATTCGGGAACCTATGCTGCAAAGGCTGTATCGGCGAATTTCCCTCTTGGACCTGTTTCTATATTTATCCCGGGAATGATCGGAACCGCTGTCATGGATATGGTTGGTGTAAAAGCATTGCTTGGCAGACCGTGTGCTGATTGCAAACCCTTGCATTTAAAAGGATATTACAAATTTGAACCGGTGAACAATGATTCCTGTGCTGCAGTCATTCTGCTCTCAAGATGGAATGCTACTGCTAAAAAGCGCGATACGGTTGGTTACGGGAGATGGGTCCAGAAAAGCCCGGTTACCCATTACACAGAATTCGATGTTCCGGTCAATTATACCGGTACAGGCGCAGTAGATACCATAACCATTCTGGTAGTATCCAGTGCCAACTTTGATGTGGTCAGCTTCGTAGGCAGTCAAGGAGAGGTTGGAAATACCATGTATGTTGATGCACTCTCACTGGAGTACAGTGCCGGAATCGAGCAGGCGCTGATGCCGGAAGTTGGGGTATCCCTCTTTCCAAATCCAGCCTCAGATGTTCTGAACATCCGGTTGAGCAAAGAAATCAGGCATGGTTCGTTTGACATTTACAATGGATCTGGAAAATTAATGGGCTCCTTCAATGCATCCAGTCTCGAAAGTACAATTCCTGTATACAGCCTGGTAAACGGAACCTATTATTTCCGTTTGAAGGAAGAGGGAAAGCTTCTGAATACCGGTTCCTTCGTGATTAAAAAGTAACCATTTCTACGAAATAACTCCTAAAAATTCTCTTATGATCGAAGTGAAAACCTCGCAGATGGCGATTGAACTCGAAGATAAATACGGGGCACACAATTACCATCCATTGCCGGTCGTACTGGCCAAAGGAAAAGGTGTCTTTATGTGGGACGTTGAAGGCAAACGTTATTATGATTTTTTATCGGCCTATTCGGCTGTAAACCAGGGGCATTGCCACCCGAAAATTGTGGGTGCCCTGATTGAACAGGCGCAAACGCTGGAACTTACATCCCGCGCTTTTTACAACAACGTTTTGGGCCCTTATGAAAAGTTCATTACCGAATATTTTGGATATGAGCGTGTGCTTCCTATGAATTCAGGGGCTGAAGGCGATGAAACGGCATTGAAACTTACCCGTAAATGGGGTTATAAGGTGAAGGGCATTCCCGAAGATCAGGCTAAAATCATCTGTTGCCAGAATAACTTTCATGGGCGCACCATTTCGGTGATCTCCATGTCGAATGATCCTGATGCCCGCAAGGATTTCGGTCCGTTTACCCCCGGTTTTATCTCCATCCCCTACAACGATTTACCGGCCCTTGAAAAGGCGCTGGAAGATCCGAATGTGGCTGGTTTTCTGGTCGAGCCGATCCAGGGCGAAGCAGGTGTTTTTGTTCCGGATGAAGGTTACCTGAAGAAAGCCTTCGATCTCTGCAAGGCAAAGAATGTTCTGTTTATTGCAGATGAGGTTCAGACAGGGATAGCCCGTACAGGCCGTTTATTGGCTTGCGATTGGGAAGGCTTCAAGCCAGATGTACTTATCCTGGGAAAGGCGCTGTCAGGCGGAGTATACCCCATATCTGCGGTATTGGCCAATGATCACATCATGCTTTGTATCCATCCGGGAGAGCATGGATCGACCTTTGGAGGCAATCCCGTTGCGGCAAAAGTGGCCATGGCTGCCCTGGAAGTTGTTCGTGATGAAAAGCTGGCAGAGAATGCCGAAAAGCTGGGTATCCTGTTCAGGGATGAATTGCGCAAGATCAACTCTCCCTATATTGAACTCGTACGTGGCAAGGGCTTGCTGAATGCCATTGTGATCAAACCGTTCAATGGAAAGAGCGCCTGGGATGTATGTCTGAAGATGCGCGACAACGGATTACTTGCCAAGCCAACGCATGATCATATTATCCGTTTTGCCCCGCCTTTGGTAATCACAGAAGCGCAGATCCATGAAGCGGTGGAGATCATCCGTAAATCCATCAAGGATCTGGAATAGCCGTTCCATGAAGAAAATACGCACGTTGTCCATCCTGTTGATCGGGATTGTTTTATTTACCCATCCGGTATTCGCCTGCACCAACCTCATTGTAACCAAAGGCGCCAGCAGAGATGGATCGGTCATGATCACCTACGCTGCCGACAGCCACACGCGTTATGGCGCGCTGTTCTTTTACCCTGGCGGGAAGCACGACACGCAAAGCATGCTCGATGTGTTCCATTACGAAAACGGCAAACTGCTGGGCCAGATTCCGGAATCGCCGGTTACCTTTACCGTGGTTGGGTTCATGAATGAACACCAGGTGGCCATTGGTGAAGATACCTGGGGCGGGCTTGAATCTCTTTCGTCCCAGCCCGGTGCGATCCTTGATTACGGCTCATTGATGAAAATAGGGCTGCAGCGGTCGAAAACTGCCCGTGAGATGATCCACGTGATGACCGCGCTGGTCGAACAATTTGGTTATGCAACCAGCGGGGAGTCATTCGCCATTTCCGATGCAAATGAGGCCTGGATCCTGGAATTGATTGGCAAAGGAACATACGAAAAGGGAGCCGTGTGGGTCGCACGCCGGGTTCCCGATGGGTATGTGAGCGGCCATGCCAACCAGGCGCGCATTACCCGTTTCCCATTCCAGAAAACGAATGACTGGAATAACCTCAATCAGACGTGTTATCATTCACCCGATGTGATCACATTTGCACGCAAACAGGGATTTTTCAAAGGACCCGATGAAACGTTCTCCTTTTCCGATGTCTACAATCCCGTAAATTTCGGGGGAGCCAGGTTCTGTGATGCCCGTATCTGGTCGTTTTTCAGAAAGGTGAGCAGCGAGATCCGCAATAATCAAACCTATACTGACTATGCCCTTGGAAAACTCAAGAGGGAAGGGAAATTCATGGATGAATCGCCTAACCCAAACGGTTTTGTCACCAACAGGCTGCCGTTGTGGGTGAAGCCGGATTCGCTGGTACCACTCCAGTCATTGATGGCAAACATGCGCGACCATTATGAAGATACCCCGCTTGATATGCGTTACGACCTGGGGGCAGGTCCTTATGGCGCTCCTTATCGCTGGCGACCGATGGAGTTCGTGGTCGACAGTGTTAAATACTTGCATGAACGGGCCATCGCAACCCAGCAAACAGGGTATGTATTCGTGGCGCAGTCAAGGTCATGGCTACCCGATCCCGTGGGTGGAATCTTCTGGTTTGGTGTCGATGATGCCGATGGCTGTGTTTTTGCTCCGGTCTATTGCGGCATCTCCTCCATACCAACGTGCTTTGCAGTGGGTAACGGTTCAATGATTGCATGGTCCGAAACTTCTGCTTTCTGGACCTTTAATCAGGTGAATAATTTTGGCTATTCAAGGTACAATGTCATTCACCCTGAGGTTGAACGGTACCAGCAGGAACTCGAACAAAAATTCCTGAATGAAACGGAAGCGATTGACAAAAATGCAAGCGCGCAATACAAGATAAAACCTGCAGACGGGATTGCTCAAATCACCGATTATTCTGTCAAAACGGGAACCCAACTGGTTGCAGACTGGCGTGACTTCTATCGCTACCTTTTTATGAAATACAAAGATGGCAACATCATGCAAACAGAGGGGTTCAAACTTCTCGACAACGGCAGCGGGAAAGGCATCCCCAAAAAGCCATCACAACCAGGCTATGGCAAGGAGTGGGAGCGGCGAATGGTAGAGGGAACAGGGGAGAGGCTGAAAGTGAAGGGGGAATGACGAATTACCCTGTTACCTTGTTACTTTGTCACCTTGTCACCTCTAAAACTGCGCAATGATTTTCAGGTTGATCATCCTCGGAGTGAGGTAATTCGGCACAGCGTATTCTTTTCCATTGATGTCGGTGACCCATTGATACGAAACGGTATTGTCAATCTGCAGCAGGTTGAAAATTTCGAGTGAAACCCACAAAGATTTAAAGGCACGCAACGGATTTTTAGCAGAGAACCTGGTTTGAGCGCCGATCACCTGTTTTGATAACCCGATATCTACCCGACGGTAAGGAGGAATGCGCAGCGTCTGGTCTTTCCTGGGTGAGTCAGGCGGCCCGAAAGGAAGTCCGGTACCATAAACCAGCGTGAGATTCATTTTCCATGTCGGGAATTTTGGGATATAATCCTGGAAGAAAATAGCCACACTCATCCTTTGATCTGTTGGCCGCGGAATCCATGATCCCTCAAAGTATTCCTCTGTTTTCATAAAAGAGAGGCTGGCCCAGGACTCAGCTCCCTTCACAAATTCCCCGTTCACCCTGAAATCAATCCCTGTGGCATAACCATGTGCATCATTGGTTCCATAATACCTGATCTTCATGTTGTCGATTTCATAGGGGATCAGGTTCTGAATATTTTTATAATAGGCCTCTGCCACAAATTTGAAGGGACGGCCCCAGGCTTTGAAATAGTAATCAGATCCTGCAACAACCTGGATGGAAGTTTGTGCCTTCAACCCGGGAACAACATCGCCCCGGAGGTTGGTCATTTCGCGGAACGTGGGGGGCTGTGAATACACCCCGGCTGAAAGCCTGAAAACCGTTTCGTGTTTCCAGTGTGGCTTGAACGAGACATTGATCCTTGGATTCAGTGACAGCTGACCGTTGTAATCATAATAAATGGCGCGCAATCCTGCGGTAAGTGAAATGTCATTTGATTCGTTTTTAAAGGTCCAGGTGTCCTGGATGAAGGCCGAATAGCGGTTGGTATTTACGGTGCTGTTGGTTTGAATAAAATTATAAAGAACGAGATCATCCTTTGGAGGATTGAGTGAACCCAGCGAATCGTGCGGATGGGGAAGCGAATACCCTGCCGAATCCTGCAATTCCCATTCATTGACATTATAGATAAAATATTCGTGCTGGTACTTTATTCCCCAGCTCAGGCTGCTTTTATCCTTATCCCATGCACCGCGGTGTTCAATGTTAAAAACAGTGCCATCCAGATAATTCCGTGCATGTTGCAGGTAGGCGCCGATACCCATCACTTCGGTGATTTGACCCTCATTGCTTCCCTGGAATACTTCCAGTTTGCCAAGCCAGTATTCTCCGGATATATCATAGGTTTCAGCCTCGTAGGTCTGAAAGGCGGATGAAATCAGCTTTAAGCGGATATTGCTCACCGGCCGGTAGGTGAGGGTTACGGCCGATAGCCAGTTCTGGTAACGGTCGACCTCCTGGCCATCAAAGTAAATCTTGATCTTATAGGCCTCATCGAGGGTTCCAAAGCTCGTCTCACGTGTTTCGGGAATGAGCTTGTAGTTGTTGTTGGTGAAGGTTCCCAGAATGGAAATCTCCCATTTCTTATTGATCTCATAATTGACCATTCCCTGGATGTCGAAGAAACGGGGTTTGTAATTCCCTTTGGTATCAAGACCTTTGAGCAGATAGGCGTTGGTTTTGTAGCGGGCGCCCAGGAGATATGAAAAACGTTTTGCAATGGTTCCCTCCACATGGCCTGAAGCGCCCATGAGGCTTACATCGAATGATGCAGCGAATTCCGTCGGCTTTTTGTACCTGATATCAAGCACCGAGGACATTTTATCACCGTATTTTGCATCAAATCCCCCTGCAGAAAAGGAGATGCCGGAAACCAGATCGGGGTTCAGAAAACTTTGCCCCTCCTGCTGCCCTGAGCGGACAAGGAATGGCCGGTATATCTCGATGTCGTTGACAAAAACCAGGTTCTCATCAAAATTGCCGCCACGCACCGAATACTGTGAACTCAATTCATTTCGGGATGAAACCCCCGGCATGGTTTTGATCAGATCCTCCACACTGGCATTGATGGTGGGGATAAAGGTGACCACCTTGGGATCGAGGCGGCTGAAGCTGTTGGTGCGCAGTTGCTGGTCTTTGACTTCAATGGATTCAAGCTGCGTGGCACTTGGAGTCATCGTCAGGTTGAGGATTTTGCGCTCCTGGTTTTGAACCCTTACCGATACCGAATCGGTTACATATCCGACGTAAGAAAATAAAATGACCAGGTTGGAATCTCCGGGCACCTTCATCTCAAACCTGCCCGCTTTGTCTGTGGTCGCCCCAATGGTTGTTCCCTTCACCGCGAGATTGACAAACTGAAGGGGCTGTTTTGATCCTGACAGGGTCACATATCCTGAAAGGGTGGATTGCTGGGCGTAGGTCGCCGAGGTGATTAAACTTAAAAGAAAAACATATATGAGAAGCAGCTTTTTCAAATCGATGTTATTTTAATCGTTCCTGTTGCGATTTGAACTTCCCGTCCTTCCATGCTTTGATGAATTTCGCCCACGCAAAGGGGTTGAAAATATTGAAAGGTTGTTGCTGCCCAAAGTAATATAATTTACTAGTTTGATTGTCGATATAATTCCGGTAATTCATGTTTGCATCCATGGGATATTCTTCAGCCCGCATCCGGATGTCGGCAGACAAAAGATTCTTTCGGGCAATCTCCAGGTCATCGTCGGGAATCTTTAACTCTACAAAAGCCCGCTTGAAATCTTCCAGCGTGGGCCATGGGAATATGTAGGCCGCTGCCAGGGTCAGCGTATCCGACGACATCAGCTGGATCAGTGAATACCGTTGCTTGGTGATGGTATCGGGAATGATAAAGGAGGCCGGTTTAAAGCCAAGCGCCGTAAACAGGACTGTGTCATTTTTATGCGACACGAACGAAAAGTACCCGTTAATATCGCTGGTCGTTCCGCGGTGGGTTTTGACATCAACAATCCTGACATAGGGGACCGGGTTGAGGCTGTCGGCCGTGATGGTCATGCCCGAAAATTGCACAAGGTGTTCGTTGTCCTCTTGCTCCTGCAACTGCTGTGCACTTCCATAAAAAGGGAAAGACAGTAAAAGAAGAAAACAGTACAAACTTTTTTTCATTCGCAAAAGGGGCTCCTTAATCAGTTAAAACGCTTAATTCAGTCATTTATTTCCTGGTGGGGCGGGCAAAAAAAATGCTGTTACAGCGTAACAGCATTTTTACCCATGAAAAAAAAACTTACTTAGTAAGATATCCCTTTTCCCTTGCCTCTTTGATGCAGACATACACGCCTTTTTTATTCATGTGGCGTAAGCCTTCAGCAGATACTCTCAGCTTAATATCGCGGTTCTCTTCCTGCACAAAGAAGGTTTTGGTCTGAATGTTGGGGCTGAACCAACGTTTTGATTTTTTATTGGAGTGAGAGACTTTATGTCCCTTGATTGCTATCTTTCCAGTGATTTCACAAATCCTTGCCATGGTTGTTCTTGTTAAAGGTATTTCAAAACGGAGTGCAAAAATAGGGAATATATTTTAAACTACCAAGGAAAAAACCGAAAGATCAGAATCAAACCGAAATTTGAAAAAAAATCCCAAATCTTCAAATCTTCAAATTTTCAAATCTTCAAATTCTTTCTCAACATATTCAGCGCCTGCAGCGCCGTTCTTCGTATGTTCCGGTCACGGCTGTCGCCGAATGCGTATTGTTTGGCGATTACCTCCTGCGGTGTGGCAATGGCAATCCAGGTTGTTCCCACAGGTTTTTCAGGAGTACCCCCGTCGGGACCTGCAATACCGGAGGTTGCAACGACATAGTCCACATTAAACATGGTTTGTGCTGCAAGTGCCATTTCGGTAACCACCTCCCTGCTTACAGCGCCATGTTTTTCGAGAAGATCATCGGGGATGTGCAGGATGTTCTGCTTGATTTCATTGGCGTAGGGGACGAGAGACCCTTTGAAATAGGCGGAACTTCCCGGAATGCTGGTAATCAGGTGCGCAATGTAGCCGCCGGTACAACTTTCGACTGTTGCCAGTGTGGCATTCTTCTTCTTTAATAATTGACCTACGATCTCTTCCAGGGTCTCTTCATCATGTCCGAACAGGTATTCTGCGATAAGGATTTCCAGCCTGGCAACTTCTGCATCCACCTGCGCCCGGATAATATCTTCCTCCTTGCCTGTCCCTGATAACCGAAGCCTGACAATGCCCGGCTGGGGGAGGTAAGCCAGTTTAATTTGCGGTGGAAGCGCCGACTCCCATTCCTCAATCTGCGCCGCCAGAAATGATTCGCCGATACCCTGTGTCAGCAAGGTCTTGTGATAGATGAATGGGGTGTGAAATAGCTCTTTCAGCTTTGGAATGATGTACCCGGTCATCATCCCCTTCATCTCGAAGGGGACCCCTGGCATAGAGACAAAAACTGTTTTCCCGCCTCCGGGGCGGTCCTTCTCAAACCACATGCCCCTGGCGGTACCCGCTTTATTCGGAATGCCTGTACAATGTTCAGGCAGTTCAGCCTGCTGCCGGTTGAGTTCGGTGACCGCATAGCCCCGCCTGGCAAAGATCTCTTCAACATCGCGGTAGGCCGCTTCATTAAAAACCAACCGGCTCCCGAAGAATTCACAAAGTGTATGTTTGGTGATATCATCTTTGGTAGGACCGATCCCTCCCGAGATAAGTACGATACCGGCGCGCATCTCTGCCCCGGACAGCGACGCAAGGATATCCCCCCGGTCGTCGCGGATCACCGTGACCTGACTGACTGAGAATCCCGAAAGGTTTAACTGTTCTGCCATCCAGGAAGCATTGGTGTTGATGACCTGCCCGATCAGCAATTCATCGCCTATATTGATTATTTCTACGTTCATAATGCAAAATTAGTGAATTATGGTTGCGATAGGAATGAGTTTGATCTCAGAATCCGGGCCTGTGATCGGGTTATTTTGTACTTTTGTTAAAAAATTGGACTATGCCCTCACTCGCAGAACCTGATCTGATCGTAAATCCTGATGGAAGTGTTTACCATATCTGTATGAGGCCTGAAGACCTCGCCGATACTGTAATTGTTGTTGGAGATCCCCAGCGGGTTCATGAAATTTCGGACCATTTTACAGCGATCGACCATCGTGCCTCCAACCGCGAATTTATATCCCACACAGGTTATTACAACGGGAAGCGGATCACCGCCCTCTCTACAGGTATTGGAACCGACAACTGCGATATCGTCATGCATGAACTGGATGCCCTGGCCAATTTCGATTTGCAAACCAGGATGCAGAAACCGGTGCTGCGTTCACTGAGCATCGTTCGTATCGGGACCTCCGGCTCCATCCAGGCCGATGTACCCGTAAATACCTTTGGTTTATCGACCCATGCCCTGGGATTGGATAATCTGCTTCATTTTTACAAAGGATCGGCGGGGATCATCGATCAGCAGATGACTGCTGCGTTTGCCGCCCATGCTTCCTGGCCCAAAGACCTTTCAAAACCCTATTTTATCAAGGGTTCCGACAGGCTGATTGATCTTTTCAAGCCCTATTCTGTGGCAGGAATCACAGCCACTGCACCCGGGTTTTATGGCCCGCAGGGACGTTTTCTCAGGTTGCCGCTCGCCGATCCCGATATGATGAAAAAGCTGCAGAGTTTCAGGCATGAAGGGCACCGCATTGTGAATTTTGAGATGGAAACCTCGGCACTGTATGGACTCGGCGCACTCATGGGTCACGAAATGGTCACCATCTGCACCCTGATTGCCAACAGGGCCACCGGTGATTACAATCAGGATCATAAAAAAATCGTGATGGAGCTGATCACACTTGTACTAAATAAAATTACGAGTTAAATTGCCAGAAGCATCTAACATACCTGCCTTGATCAAATTGCTGGATGAACCGGATGAAACCGCGTTCGGCCTGATCCGGAATCAGATTTTTTCCATCGGACCAGATGCATTGGCTCCTCTTGAGAAGGCGCTGGAGAATACCTTCGACAACCTTGTTCAGGAACGCATCCAGGAGATCATCAGGAAACTGAACCAGGAAAATCTTTACGTTGATTTCGTAAACTGGCTTAACCTCGGTTCCGACGACCTTCTGAAGGGATTTATCCTCGTTACCAAAACACAATATCCGGCACTGGATGAAGAGGAGATCAGGATCACGATTGAACAATTGAAAATGGATGTATGGATTGAACTGCATGAAAACCTTACGGCGCTTGAAAACGTTAAGGTCCTTAACCATGTGCTGTACGACCTGCATCATTTTGATGGGAATAAAAGCGACATGAATGCACCCCAAAATTCCTACGTGAACACCTTCCTTGAAACCCACAAGGGAGGTCCGTTGTCGCTTGGTATCCTGTTCATTATTCTGGCACAGAAACTTGGAATGCCGGTATACGGGGTCAACCTGCCGCAACATTTTATCCTTGCCTATCTTACAGATTCGGGACTCAAAAATGCTGGTGAAGATGATGTGTTGTTCTACATCAATCCATTTAACAAAGGGGCAGTTTTCACCCGTCGTGAAATAGAATTGTTTATCCGGGAGATGAAACTCAATCCCGAGAGATCATTTTTTGCCCCCTGTTCCAATCCCGACATTATCCGCCGGCTGATCCATAGTTTAATCAATTCTTACAATCAATATGGATACCCTGATAAAATCGAAGAATTAGAAAACCTGCTTAATGCCTTTGAATGAAAAAAATATGTTACCCCGTCTCTCTTATACTGCTCTGCCTCATGCTTTCGGGCTGGGGGTCGAAGGGCCATAAGAAAATCAGTCAGAATTTTAGCGCAGATTTGCCACCGCAATTGTCATTTCTTAAACCGACATGGACGAACTTTGTGGTAAACCATGCCTCTGATGCCGATTACCGTAAAAATCAGGATCCTGATGAATCTCCGCGCCATTATATTGATATTGATAATTATCCCGAATTTGTCCAAACGGGCAGGATAACGCAGGATTATGATTCAGCAATCGCACAGCATGGTTATAATTTCGTGATCGGGCAGGGGATACTCCCATGGGTGATCCGGATTACATTTGATTCTTTGAAAAGTTGTTTTCAGCGTGGAGATTGGAACCGTTCATCCCTGTATGCCGCAGACCTTGGCCATTATGTTGGCGATGGACATATGCCGCTGCATATTACCAACAATTATAACGGGCAGATAACCGGGCAAAGTGGCATTCATTCCAGATACGAGTCATCGCTGGTTGCCAAGTATGAAACGCTGATTGTTTATCCTTCTGATTCCGCACAACTTATCCAGGATGTTCCAGCATTTATCTTTGGATTCTTATATGAAAATTATGTTTACGTCGATAGTTTGCTGCTGGCTGATGCCTATGCCAAACTCCAGGCAGGAAATAACACCTCCACCGAATATTACCAGGCTTTATGGGCCAGGTCGGGTGGCTTTACCATCCGATTGATGCGTCATGCCTCAAAAGCCCTGGCAAGCCTGATTTATACAGCATGGGTACAGGCAGGCAGCCCACTGCTCTATCCCAACGCCATTGATGAGCCGGAGGCCCTTGGCCAGCCGTTGATTTTTCAGATTTTTCCCAACCCGGCCATTGATTTCGCCTGGTTCAGCGTGGTGATCCCCAATCATCCTGCACCCTTTACCATCAGGATCTTTGATTCGCTGGGAAATTTGAAAGATACAATTGCAGCCCAGTCCACAGATGATGGACTCAGTAAGGTCCGGTGGGACTTCCGGAATCTTGCACCCGGAACCTATGTGTGTGTGTTACAGTCAGGAACCTACCGTGATTCCAAGAAATTCATCATCGGAAAATAAAAAGTTTTTTTTGTCACGCGTCATGCGTCACGTGTCACGTTTTTTCCTCGGCCTGAACAAGCTGGCAAAGGTCAGAAACAGAATCTGAACGTACGCTCCCAGCCCCTGGTTTTCGATGTAGCGCATGTTAAGCTGGATTTTGGCCGGCATCACCTCTTCAATATAGGTTTTTTCAGGATCTGAGGATCTTCCGAGAATCTCATTTTCTGATATAAATTCAATGGATGCGTGGTCGGTAATCCCTGGTCTGACGGTCAGGATAATCCGCTGTTCGGGGGTATAGCAATCAACGTATTTGCGGATTTCCGGTCGCGGACCGACCAGGCTCATCTCTCCCTTTAAAACATTGATCAGTTGAGGAAGTTCGTCCAGTTTTAATGTCCTAAGAAAAAATCCGATGCGGGTGATCCGGCTGTCACGGGCTCCAACAGTCAGCCCTCCATGCTTTTCAGCGCCCATAGCCATCGTCCGGAATTTGATCAGCCTGAAATCTTTACCGTTTTTACCAACCCGTATCTGAAAATAGAAAATTCCACCCCTGGAATCAATGGAAATTAACAGTGCGATCACAATAAAAAGGGGAAAAAGGACCAGCAGCCCTGCAAATGAAAGTAGTATGTCAAAAAATCGGATCAAAACTTCGTCATTTAAAATCGTCACTCGTCACTCGTCACTCGTCACTCGTCATTGGTCATTGGTCATTGGTCATTGGTCATTGGTCATTGGTCATTGGTCATTGGTCATTGGTCATTGGTCATACTCCAATGATGGTCATGACTGACGCTTCTACCGCCTCCACCACCGTATCTGCCATTTCATCGGTCAGATCATAATACACTGGTAAACTGATCTCTCTGGAAAAATTATCATAGGCCACAGGATAATCCTTGATCTGATATCCTTCATTGCGGTAGTACGTCATCATGGGCAGGGGTACGAAATGAACATTCACAGCAACTTCACGCGAAAAAATCTCACGGATGACCTGGTCTCGCTGCGCTTCGGAAATTCCGCGGATGCGCAATAAAAACACATGATAGGATGATCTTTTATTGTGAGATTCGTATTCGGGAACCTGTGCCCATTTATAAGATGAAAATGCGGAGGCATAACGGTCGAAAATCTGTTTGCGTCTTACCAGCATGTCTCCTTCGTACCGCGAAAGTTCTACCAGTCCGATAGAGGCCTGGATATCAGTCATGTTGAACTTGTAGCCCGGTTCGATGATGTCGTAACGCCATCCCCCGACCTGTGTTTTCGCAAGGGCATCCTTGGTTTGTCCGTGCAGCGACTTGGCGTTCAGGGCACGGTAAATGGCATCGTGATCGAATGGTTCAGGCAAATTCAGGCAAACAGCGCCTCCTTCAGCCGTGGTAAGGTTTTTTACAGCGTGGAAGGAGTAAACAGTGATGTCCGTAAGATTCCCGACCCGCTTGCCATGATATTGTCCGCCAATTGAGTGCGCTGCATCTGACAGAACCAGTATCCTGTTCAGTATGTGCTGTTCCTTCGATTCTGCTTGGAAAAGATGCTGTATCTCTGGTTTTTTAACAAGGGCATTGATGGAATCGTAATCACAGGGCCATCCTGCAATATCCACCGGCATGATGACTTTGGTGCGTGGGGTAATGGCTTTCTCAATGGATTCAAGGGAGATGTTAAAGTCTGCCCCCACATCCACAAAAACTACCTTTGCACCGCAGTGCACCACCACATTGGCTGTGGCTGAATAGGTATAGGCGGGTACAATGACCTCATCGCCCGCCTTCACGCCATACCAGCGAAGCATCAGCTCAAGGCCGGCTGAAGCTGAACTGACACACAGGGTGATTCGCTGTCCGCCATAGGCCGATAAAAGCTTCTCAAACTTCTTCGTCTTCGGCCCGGTGGTGATCCACCCTGAATAGAGTGTGTCGACGACCTCATCGACGATACGCTGGTCCATACGGGGCGGGGAGAATGGAATCACGTTGAATTACGAATTACGAATTGTTCAGGAAGTTTAGGATGTTGGATTCGATGCGCTGAAGGATATTGGTGGATTCAGCACGGATGAATTTTTCGCCGGTGATTCCTTCGTAAAGTTCGATATAGCGATCGGAGATCTCCTTGATCCATGCATCGCTCATCTCAGGAACCTGCTGCCCCTCTTTTCCCATAAAGCCATTTGCCATAAGCCATTCGCGGACAAATTCCTTCGAAAGCTGGCGCTGCTGCTGCCCGGTTGCCTGGCGCTCCTCATATCCTTCAAGATAGAAATAGCGGGATGAATCTGGTGTATGAATCTCATCACACAGGTAGATTTTTCCATCATGGCCCTTGCCGAATTCATATTTGGTGTCAACAAGGATCAACCCTTTTTGTGCAGCCATCTCTGTTCCACGTTGAAAGATGGCATGGGTGAATTTTTTGATCAGATCATAGTCCTCTTTTGGAATCAGGCCCTGGGCAAGGATTTCAGCTTCAGTGATGTCTTCATCATGTCCCTCGGCTGCTTTCGTGGTCGGGGTGATGATCGGATGAGCAAACCGCTGGTGCTCCTTCATGCCATCCGGAACCGCGACGCCACAGATTACCCTCGATCCCTTCTGGTACGAACGCCATGAACTGCCTGTAAGATAACCCCGGATGATCATTTCAACCGGATAAATCTTGCAGAACCGGCCGATGGTGACGTTGGGATCGGGACTGGCGATTTTCCAGTTTGGACAAATATCATTGGTGGCATCCAGGAACTTTGAGGCTATCTGATTCAATACCTGTCCTTTGTATGGAATTCCCTTGGGTAAAACCACATCAAAGGCAGAGATCCGGTCACTCGCAATCATCACAAGAAATTTATCGCTGATGTTGTAAACATCGCGGACTTTCCCGGTATACAGGCTTTTTTGCCCAGGGAAGAGGAAGCTGGTCTTCATTAGAACGTTTGCCATAAACTGATTTTAACGGACAAAGATAGGGCAAATTGAGATAGGTTGAACCCATCAAACTTGAAACCAATGCCTATTGCCCATAGGTGAATTTCAAGTTTTTGCTTGAATGGTCCATTTGGGCATTTAATTTAGAATGAATACAAATAATATCATACCTTTGCAGTGAGTAAATATTAACGATATGCAAAAATAAACATATCGATAAAAATCATAATTTTGATGAATAAAATTGACCCATATGAATAACGCAATTTTTAACGTAGAGCGTCCCCTGAACGAGCATACCCTGAGCTATGCACCTGGATGCAAGGAGAGGAAATCATTGAATGCAGAGCTGGACAGGCTCAGTTCAGAAGTGCAGGACATTCCGCTGATCATTGGTGGTAAGGAGATCCGAACCGGTAAAACCGGGAAAGTGGTTATGCCGCATGATCATCAGCATGTACTGGCCACTTACCACATGGCCGGTGAGGCTGAGGTCAGAATGGCGATTGAAGCCGCATTGAAAGCCCATAAGGAATGGGAATCATTTCCCTGGGTCGACCGGGTTTCAATCACACTGAAGGCTGCCGAGCTGATCGCCAAGAAATACAGGTTCCTGATAAATGCTGCAACCATGCTTGGGCAGGGAAAGAGCGCCTTCCAGGCTGAGATCGATGCCGCATGCGAAACCATCGACTTTCTGAATTTCAACGCCTATTTTATTACGGAGATCTACAAAGAACAGCCCCATTCGCAGCCGGGGATCATCAATCGCATCGAATACAGACCCCTTGAAGGATTTGTATTTACGGTTTCGCCATTCAACTTTACCGCCATTGCATCAAATCTGAACATGGCCCCGGCCCTGATGGGCAATACCTCCGTGTGGAAGCCGGCCACCACATCGCTCCTTTCAAACTATTTCCTGATGCAGATATTCAGGGAGGCGGGCCTTCCCGATGGGGTGATTAACTTCATTCCGGGTCCCGGAAGCCTGATCGGTAAGACCGCCATGGGGCACCGCGACATGACCGGTGTTCACTTTACCGGTTCAAACAGTACATTTAACAGCCTCTGGTCAATGGCTGCGCAGAATATAGCCAGCTACCGTTCCTATCCACGGATTGTGGGAGAAACAGGAGGGAAGGATTTTATTTTTGTTCATCCCTCATCCGATCCGCAGGAGGTGTCGGTTGCCATCGTGCGCGGCGCTTTTGAATATCAGGGACAGAAATGTTCAGCAGCCTCAAGGGCCTATATTCCCGAATCGCTGTGGCCTGAGGTAAAATCAAGGATCGGCGATATGATAGGCCAGATTACGGTAGGCGATGTGCGCGAGTTCAGCCATTTTATGAACGCCGTGATCGATGAGGCCAGTTTTGATAATATCATGGATTATATTGGCTTTGCAAAACAATCAACCGATGCCGAAGTGGTCTTTGGAGGGACCGGGGATAAAACGAAGGGATATTTTGTTCAGCCTACCGTGATCAAAACGACCAATCCCCATTTTAAAACCATGGAGGAGGAAATTTTTGGGCCGGTGATGACAATTTTCGTTTATAAGGATAAAGATTTCGAAGAGACCCTGCACATCTGTGACCAGACCTCTCCTTACGGACTCACCGGTTCGGTGTTTTCAAAGGACCGTGAAGCCATCAACAAAGCCTGCCGCATCCTCCGTTATGCCGCCGGGAATTTCTATTTCAACGATAAACCATCCGGCGCAGTAGTAGGACAGCAGCCATTTGGCGGTGCCCGCGGATCGGGAACCAATGATAAATCAGGAAGTCATTTGAATCTGCTTCGGTGGACAAATCCGCGAACCATCAAGGAGACACTGATTCCATCCACGGAATTTACCTATCCCTATATGAAAACAGACAAGTGCCATTAAACGTTCTTTAGCTCTTCCCTTTTTTTCCGATAGAGAATAATGGGGTAATCGCCTGCAATGAGGTTCTCCTCCATCTTGAGCTGCGAAGCCTTCGGCTGATGGGTTTCCACAACCCGCCTGTCCTGGCCCAGCACGATGAGATTGAAAATTTTGGTAACAGCAAAGTAAATATCTTTCAGCAGCGGGACCTTCACCATCTTCTGGTAGGTGCGAAGATAAAAAATGGTATTCTCTTCATCAACAGGAACGAACGCCACAACAATCCGCATGGAGTCCATGATGTGATTCTGCCAAAGGTTCGGAAAAATAAAGGTTAGATAAGTGGAACTCTTTTCCGGCTTTGTCATCTTGGCAGGAGGCACCGGGGTTTGCCCGTTATCCTGTTCGTTGGATGGCCAGAATGATATGCTGTTGCCATTGGTCTCCGTATAGGGCCCATTTACCAATGGGCCGATCCCCCTTCCAATGGTCGAATGATGGATAAAGGGCACATGAACGATGTCGAGTTGATTTTCGATGGCCCGCGAATAGTGCGCTTTCCAGTGATCGGTGAAACCTTTCCAAACCAAATCAGCTCCCAGATCGGAGAACCAGGGAACAGGGGGCAGTGCTGCAATGATCGAAGAATCTATTCTTCCTGGATCGGCGGTATGCCATAGATAGATAAAGCCGTTTTGTTCTGAAACAGGATATGCTGCAGCACGGATATGATCCGGCACCACCGCGCTCTTTCCGTTGGCAGGAATCAATTTGCAGCGGCCAGTCGCATCATATTCAAATCCATGGAACGGGCACTGAAGATGATTGTCCTTGATTTTCCCAAGGCTGAGTTTTATGCCACGGTGCGGGCATTTATCCCTGGCTGCACCAGGCTTCCCTTCACTGTCGCGCCATACAACGATGTTTTCACCCAGTCGTTTTACTCCGAGAATCTGGTTTTTCTTTACCTCGTTCGATGCAAGAATTACATACCATTGATTATATATCATTTCTCCCTGTCGCTGGTTTACCTCCTCTAATACCCTGCCAATCTGTTACTTTGTCACTCCATCACTTCATCACTGCAAAGGCATCACCACCTCCAGCAATTCCGGCAAATCCATACCGAGTTTTTTCAGATGTTCAATCCTGGGTACCCCGTTTTTTGTCCAGCCACGGCGTTCGTAAACGGCGTCAAGCAGCTGTTCATATCGGTTCTCCCGATATACACGCAACGCTTTCATTTTCTCCTCGGTGCTTTTTCCGGCCGGGTCAAAACCAACCTGCTCAAGCAGCTGTTTATCGTAACGTTCGGCGCGCGATTCATATTCCTCAATTGTAACCGGACCGCATGCACGGTATGGCTGGGCATCGTGAATACGCAATCCTTTACCCTGGCGGATGTTGAAGATTCGCTGGAAATTATATACACGTTCCGACATCGTGATGAGGTCCTGCTTTACGATGCTGGAGCCGGTAACGGCATTGAAAATGGTTACATAGTTGTCGACATGCTGGGGAACTTTCGCCGGCTCAGCAGTTTGCGCATTGTCTTCTGGTTCCACGTCGTTCCAGGGGAGCTTGCAGAATCCTGCCAGGCCAAACCAGGTGCGGAACATGGGAAAATAATGGAGCGCTTCAGCCTTCTTTTCAAAGGTAGGAATCTGGTTGTTCACCATGTCCATGAAGATCAGCCAGGCTTCGTCGTGCTGTGGCCCCTTGTTGGTCATGGCATAGCCGCCCTGTTGTGCCAGCGATTCCTTTGAGACGTATTGCGAATATTCAAGTCCTTTGTTTTCCATGCCGATATCCTGCATGAAGGCCGCGTCGCCCCAGCCGTTTTTTGCAAACAATGCCTTCATTTTGTGAACACCCTGGCCTGCAATGATCCCGAATCCTTCGCCGCGCGACAACTGGTGGAGTAATTCCATGGCCGTGTCAGCGTTGCCGAAATTGAGTTTCAGTCCACCTGTGCGTTCTTCGTTGAGAATGCCGTTTTCGTAACACTCCATTACAAAACCAAGAATACTGCCCCAGCTGATGGTGCAGACGCCATAGGTATCACAATAGAAATTGGCTTCGATGGTGAAATCGGGATTGAAGATCCCTGCAATGGAACCCAATGAAGAGGTCGTTTCATATTCCGGTCCGTCAACAATCACCTTATCCCCTTTGTAGGGGCCAGAGCGGAGTTCATAATTGTCAACCCCTTTTGCACAGGCCATATTGCATCCAACCCAGCAACCATCGGGAACATTCTGCGTGAAATAGGATTTCCACACATCACCGCTGATTTTAACGGCATCGGGATGGCTGCCGAACTTGAAATTGTTGACCGGGAGGAGGTCGTAGTCGTTCATGACGAGGGTGAGGTGGGCCGTTCCCTTCGACCGCATTTCACATTGCTTGTCATCCAGATCACGCATCTCCTTGTTGAAGGTGCGGCCCCGCTCCTGGATGGCCTCCATGTTCACTACATTGTTGCGGTTTCCGCCAATGGTCTTCACATGGGCCACCACGGCCTTGATTTTCTTATCGCGCAATACGGTGCCAATGCCGCCACGGCCGGCCTGCTTCAGGCGTACTTTCTTGCGTTTGATATCGTAAAAACTGAAGTTCAGCATCCCGATCAGCGAGTGCTCCGCAGCAGTACCGGCCGAAACGACCGATACGTTGTATTTGTCTTTTTCATTTCCGGGAACGGCCAGCATATCATGCAACGCTTCGGCCAGCACATGGCTGTCGGAGGGGAGGTCGCCTGCTTCGTAAATTTCGATCACTGCACGTTCTTCTTCGAATACAATCATGATCTCCTGGTCTGATTTTCCCTGGATTTCAAGTGCATCAAATCCGCAGAACTTAAGAAAAGGTCCAAAAAAACCACCCACATTGGAGTCAACCACGATGTCGGTTTGAGGACTGATGGCACAACAAATGGCCTTTCCGCTTCCGGAATACTGGGTAATTCCACAACAGGGTCCTCCCGAAATAACAATTTCATTCTCAGGATCATCCCATCTCGTTTCAGGTTTGGTGGCATCCCACAGAAGCCGCAAATCAAAACCCTTTCCCCCAATGAATTTTTCCTTCATTTGCGAGGTTACGGGTTTCTCTTTGATGGTCAAATCCCCGACGTTGATGTAAACAGATCTGTTGTTATAACCCTTGTCAATCGGAGCCCAGGTATACTTGTACTGAGCCAGCAGTTTATGGGTTGACTTAAAATCTTCAAATGTCATACAATTGATATTTGTTTGTGAATTTTTTAACCAAGCAAATATAATAAAAAATATGATGTAAATGCCCGTAAATCAAAAAGTTCGATAGGTATAACGCTGCATATCGGCATCCATTTTTTTCTCGTCACGCGTCACGCGTCACGTTCAAGACCTCCCGAGATCCTCCTCCTCTGGCTGCGAAACCTCGTGCCAGGTGTAAAGACCCTGAAGCAGCCGATCCTTTTTTTCCTGCGGACTTAACCGGTCATAGGCTTCACGGGCTTCACGTGCTTTGCGTCGTTTTTCCTCCTCAATGTGATGGATGTTTTCCGTGTATCTTTCCTCCACACACGTTTGCAGAAAATCCCGGGCAACAGTCGGGAACAATTCAAGCAGCAAGGCATCCTTCTCATTGTCGGCCAGCTTCATGTCGCCATACTCCTCAAAGATCGTATTCTCCTGCTTCTTGTAGTTTTTGGTATCATAAGGGGTCTCTTCCCTTACCCCGGTGAGTTGTTCCCTGAAATCAGGATCCACAGGGATCGGCGTCCTTCCATAGATGCCTTTTACCAGATTAACAAACTGGATCGACTTGGTGGTGAAGTAGGGGAGCTCCTTGTTTTCGTCGATCACGCAGTTCACTGCCTGTACGCCAACAATCTGGCTGGTTGGCGTTACCAGGGGCGGACATCCTGATTTGATGCGTACCAGCGGAACAAGTTCGAGTACACGGGGAAGAAGATGATCCAGCTTAAGTTGCTTGAGCTGGGCATACATGTTGGTGTACATCCCGCCGGGAATTTCAGCCTTTTTTACAGCTTCATCCGGTTCAGGAAAATTAAAGTGTTTTTCAATGGCAAGACAGGCTTCCAGAAGCTCCACCTCCCGATCATGCTTGGCCATATATATAGCCTTGATAAACAGCGTATTGATCTCCTTTGGCAATTTGTCTTTTGTAAAATCAAACGCAATAGGGAGCACCGTGCAAGTATCGAATTCTGACAGCTCTTCTCTGATGGTTTTCAACTCCTTATTGATGGCCACGACGGCTTCAGGATTAACCCCCGTATCGATGCCCATTTTATCGCAGAAGATATGAATCAGCTCATAAGCCGGGGCAGCAGGCCCTCCTGCAAAATTCCAGATACTTGTGTCCACGATATCCACACCGTTTACAATCGCAGATAAAACGGATGCAAGGCCAAATCCTGGCGTGCAGTGGGTATGAAAATCAATTGGCACCCTGACCTCCGATTTTAGCCGCCTGATCAGCTTCCCGGTCTGAGATGGCGTGATGAGTCCGGCCATGTCCTTGATGGAGATCATATCAGCGCCCAATGCTTCCAGCTGGCGCGCTTTTTCAACAAAGTAATCAATGGTGAAAATATCGTGCGGAAGCGCTTTGAAATGGATCCATGAGCGGAACTTTTGCCTGGTCGAAAATTTCGGGTCAACAGTAAAACTGATGGCGCAATCAGCTATTCCTCCATTTTGTTTTACATATTTGATCGTGGATTTCATGTTTTCCACATCGTTGAGCGCGTCAAAAATTCGCATGATGCCGATACCCGATTGAACGGCAAGGCGGTTGAACCCCTCAATTACCTCCTCCGGATATGGGTTGTACCCGAATAAATTACGTCCCCTTGACAACGCAGTAAGGAGCGACACATCACCCATAGCATCCTTGATCTTTTCAAGGCGCTCCCAGGGATTTTCTGACAGGTACCGCATGATTGAGTCGGGAACAGCGCCCCCCCATACCTCCATGGCATAAAAACGGGCATCCTTAAAATAGGGCAACACCCGGTCAACCTGATCCTGGGTCATCCGGGTTGCAAAGAGGGATTGCTGACCATCACGTAACGTCAAATCTCTGATTAGCAGCTTTTTTCTGGACATATCTGAAAAATTAGCAATGACAAGTAAACGAAAAACAGGTGCAGTGTTTTGTAGCCTTCTTTTATTTGTTAATAAAATAACAGTAAGCAAAAGTAATGAATTCGGAGATTCAAATTTTGTTATTTTTGTTGCAGAAATAAATATTCATGCCGATCCTGTTCGGCGAACCTTGAAAGATTCTATGAATGATTACCTTACATTGAGAAGATGAAGGCTGAAGAGATTACAAAAATACTTAGCCGAAAAACGGTAGGCATTGCAGGCTGTGGCGGATTGGGCTCCAATTGCGCTGTAGCCCTTGCCAGGGTTGGTATAGGTACTTTAATCATCGCCGATTTCGATGTAATTACCGTGGGCAACCTGAACCGACAATATTATTTCTTCGATCAGGTCGGCCGTAAGAAAGTAACCTCCCTGAAGGAAAATATTGCCAGGATTAACCCTGATGTGAACGTTATTGCGTGTGATTTGCGGCTAATACCGGAAAATATTCCATCCATCTTTGGAGGATGCGATGTGATTGTTGAAGCATTCGATCTCGCCGGTCAGAAAGAGATGTTTCTCGAATCGGTGCTCGGCGCCATGCCCTCGATTCCGGTTGTGGCTGGTCTGGGAATGGCTGGATGGGGCATGAATGATACCATCCATTGCCGCCAGGTTGACAATTTATTTATTTGTGGCGACGAAATTTCAGAAATCAGCCCGGAAATGCCCCCCATCGCGCCAAGGGTCGGCATGGTGGCAAATATGCAAGCCAATGTTGTCCTGGAGATCTTGTTAAAAAATGAATGATGAAAATTCTGTTAAATAATAACCCGGAAGAAATTCCCGGTGATTCAATATCGGTCAACGCATTGTTAAAGTTTAAAAACTTTACATTTAAAATGCTGATTATCAAGATTAATGGATCGCTTGTAAAGAAGAGTGATTACGAATCTGCCTTGGTCCGCGATGGAGATGACGTCCATGTGCTGCACCTGATTTCCGGAGGATGAGATGACTACAATGATTCGGCCACGACAAAGGTACTGCCGCTGATAAAAATCAGATCCTTTTCGCCTGCCGACTGGTTGGCAGCCTCCAGTGCTGATTTTACCGACCCGTAGCATTCCCCTTTCAGCCCGGCATTCAAGGCCTGATGCATTAATTCATGGGCATCCAGTCCCCTGGGAATATCTGGTTTACAAAAATAGTAGGTTGCATTTTTTGGCAGCAGTGAGAGGATCGGAGGAAGGTGCTTGTCATTCACCACCCCGAAAACGAAGTGGAGATGCGCATGCGGCGTCATGTCAATCTGGTGGATAACTTCACGCAATCCTCCTTCGTTATGACCTGTATCACAAATGGTTAAAGGCCGACGGCTCAATATTTGCCAGCGTCCCATCAATCCTGTGTTCCTGATTACATTTTTTATACCATTCCGAATGATCGTTGGGGTTAAATCGTAACCCAGCTGGTTGAGTTTCATGCAAATTCCAACTACGGTAACAATGTTTTTCAGTTGATATATTCCCGTAAGTGGACTGCTTAAATTCTTGATAATGAGATGGCTGCTGCGGAAAATGTCCATGACCAGTATATTGTGTTCCCCCTCCTGCAGCCGACTATTTTTTATGTGGAAATTCTGATCTGCAAAAATGAATTTTGATTCGCCGGAGAGCGCTTTTTCGCGAAACAGATCTTTCGAGTCGTATTGGGTTTCTCCTATTACTACCGGGATCCCGGGCTTAATAATCCCTGCCTTTTCAGCGGCGATCTTTTCAAGGGTATTTCCGAGAAATTGCATGTGATCAAAACTCACATTGGTGATGACCGACAGCATCGGGGTAATGACATTTGTCGAATCCAACCGTCCGCCGAGTCCAACTTCAATAACCGCAATATCAACCTGTTGCTCCCTGAAATAGGAAAAGGCCATGCCGACCGTGAGTTCGAAAAATGAAGGATCGATTTTTTCAAAATCCATCCGGTGATTCCGGATAAACGAGGTAACATAACTTTTTTGGATCATCGTCCCGTTTACCCTGATTCGTTCGCGGAAATCCTTCAGGTGAGGGGAGGTGTACAATCCGGTCCGGAAGCCTGCAGTTTGAAGAATGGAGGCCAGCATGTGTGAAACGGATCCCTTCCCGTTTGTTCCGGCTACATGAATGGATTTGAACGAATGCTGAGGATGATCAAGCAGGTTGCAGAGCGCGATGGTATTGTCCAGGTTGGCTTTGTAAGCCGATGCGCCTACCCTGTGATACATGGGCAGCCTGGCGAAAAGGTAATCGATGGTCTGGGAATAGGTCATGCAGTAAAAACATCCACGTTGTTATTTTCGGCTTTCACAACAAAGGTACGATAAAAAACAGGAAAAGATTTTAACGGTTCAATTAACAGCGCCCCCGGCAGAATCCGTTACCGCCCCGGTAACGCTCTTCAGGCAGTTTACTTCATTTCTCCACCGCAATACACCGAGGAATGCAAAGATCAGCGCCTCTTTATAATTGATGGTAAGGATGTCGGGAAGAATGATCTGGACACCAATGTGTTCCCGGATCCGCCCGATCAGATAGGTATTAAAGGCACCCCCTCCGGTTATCAGCAATTTTTTCATCCGGCTGCCGGGCACAACATGTGCCACCTGGAGGGCTATGTGTTCACAAAATGTAGCAAGTAATTCATTTACAGTATATTTATCGAGGTCAAGCAAGGGTAAAACTGCCTCAATCACCCACTCTTTTCCCAGTGATTTTGGAGGAAGCTTCTGGTAAAAAGAAAGTGAATTGAGCCGGTCAAGCAATTGGCGGTCAACGCTTCCTCGACTTGCATATTGCCCGTCGGGATCAAAGGCAAGACCATGTTCGCTGGCCAGCTTATTCAATACAATATTGACAGGGCAGATATCAAATGCAATCCGGTTTCCATCCTGTTCAAATGAGATGTTTGCAAAACCACCAAGATTAAGACAAAAGGCATAATCAGGAAACAATAACCGGTCGCCGATGGGCACCAGCGGGGCTCCCTGTCCGCCCAGCGCTACATCGAGCGATCTGAAATCGCTCACCACATGGATCCCGGTTTCGGCGGCTATGGCAGCGCCTTTCCCTATCTGTGTCGTAAACCTGTTTTGCGGTTGATGAAAAATGGTGTGCCCGTGTGAGGCAATAAAATCTGGTTTGAGATGGTGACGCTCCATAAACTCCCTGGTGTACTTGCCAATGAGATGTCCGTAAGCAGCATCCGTTGAAGCAAATTCAAGCGCTGTTCCCGATTCCAACGTAGATAAACGTGTATGCCACTCCTTGGGGTAAGGAATCGTTTCAGCCTGGAGGATATGGTAGTCCCACCCGTTTTCTGTTTTCTGAAACGCACAATATGCGAGATCCAGGCCATCCAGGCTGGTTCCCGACATTAACCCGATTACGCAATACCGTTCCAAAGTCATTTACACAAAAATTTTCAGAGGGTTTCGATCAGTTTCTCAAGTTTTATTCCCCTTGATCCTTTGATCAGGATGGTTGCATTTTCAAGCTTGTGATGCAGCAGCCAAAGGCTTGCCAATGCTGCATCGGTAAAACAGATGAATTCCCGTGTGGTGTTAAGCCGGGTGAACCGCGGACCAACAAGGTAAACCTGGTCCAGGTTTATGTCATGCAGAAGTTGAAGTATCTTTAGGTGCTCCTCATCGGATTCTGCTCCCAGTTCCAGCATGTCGCCGAGAATAGCTGTCTTTGCAGGGTAGGAGGCCTCTGAAAATGCCTTCAGGGCAGCCTCCATGCTGCTGGGGTTTGCATTGTAAGCATCAAGGATCAAGAGATTATGGCCAGATTGCATTACCTGCGACCGGTTGTTGGTCGGCTGGTAAATTTCAATGGCTGATTTGATCAGGCCGGCAGGAACCCCGAAAAATTGTCCGACACACGCCGCGGCGCGTATATTGTCCGCATTGTACCGGCCATAAAGGCTGGATTGGATCACGACCCCCTTCTTCTCTTTGAAATCCAATGTTACAGAAACCATCGGATCGGCCTCGATGGAAATGGTTTCAACGTCAGCCGGTGGATCTCCGTAGGTAACCACGCGCAACCCGGAGGCCTTTTCTTTAAGCAAAGTATCATTGATATTCAGAAAGGCAACGCCCTCTGAACCAAGAAGAAACCGGTAGAGTTCGGTTTTTGTAGCAACCACCCCGTCAAAGCCTCCAAATCCCTCCAGATGCGCCCTTCCGATGTTCGTGATGAGGCCATGGTCAGGTTTGGCTATCTGGCAGAGAAAATCAATTTCACCCCTGTGATTGGCCCCCATTTCAATGACGGCAATCTCAGTACGGTCGGTAAGTTTTAACAGGGTGAGGGGAACGCCGATGTGATTGTTAAGGTTCCCTTCCGTGGCGAGGGTTTTGAATGATTGGGATAACACGGCCTGCATCAGCTCCTTGGTAGTGGTTTTTCCATTTGTACCCGTGATGGCAATAACCGGGATGTTAAATCGCATCCTGTGATGGTGCGCCAGCTGCTGAAGGGTTAAAAGCACATCATTTACAACGAGGGTGCGTTCATGTGTTGCACATCCGGGATCATCCACGATGGCATAGGATGCGCCACGCTCCAAAGCCAGGGAGGCAAATTCATTCCCGTTAAATGAATCTCCCTTTAATGCAAAAAACAGGGATCCGGGCTGAATGTGACGACTGTCGGTAGAAACGACAGGGTGCTCCAAAAAAATGGGATAAATTCTTTCAATCGAAGATTCCATAGCGGGGTAAAACCCTCTCTATTTCCCGCCAACTGAACCGCCGACGCGGGTCATGGCACAGCGAAACCCAATGGCATCAGAGGCATCACTTTCATCAAGATAACGCCGTGTTCCCGGACTCAGATAATAAGCCTGATCTGTCCAGTTTCCACCTTTGTAAACACGCGCATGGTCACTGATCAGGGAACTCATTCCATACTGATACATCTGGTTGGTTGCAGATGAATCTTTCCCTGTCTCTTTCCATAAGTTGTTGTCCACATTCGAAGCAAAGTCGCCATCAAGATAGTTGATGTTGTCTGCCTGACGGTAATTTTTGCGGTTCATCGCTTCGGCCGTGGTAATATCACGGTATTTTATACGCCCGAGACTATCTTTCTCAGCAAGGAAGCCCTCTGCATCACGAACCGGCGTTTTAAACACATTTCCACGAAACGGACGAAGGTCAGATACTTCATAGGAGCTCAGCGGACGATACACATCAAGCACCCACTCACTTACGTTCCCCGCCATGTTATAAAGGCCATAATCATTCGGGAAGTAGGATCCGCAGGGTGAAGGAATGTCAGCGCCGTCGTTCAGGTTGCCGGCAACACCCATATAGTCTCCCTTGCCACGTTTGAAGTTGTCCATGAAACTTCCGTAATACCGTGATTCATTGGTACGCACATAATTGCCATTCCAGGGATAATTTTTCCGCTCAACAACCCTTTCGTATAGCGTATTGCCAACAAGGCCAAGGGCGGCATATTCCCACTCAGCTTCGGTCGGAAGTCGATATTTCGGTAGCATAATCCCATCTTCCATTTTTACCTTGCGGGTACCGGTCCCATTGGGATTCAGATCAGGCAATGGCTTGTCGACCAATCCCTCATATTGTCCGGCCAGATAGGCTTCGGTGTTAAAGTTGTTTTCGTTCTTTTGCGCCGGATCCATGGCAAGAATGCCCCGTTTGATCAGCATCATTTCGTTGACACGGTCGGTGCGCCACTGGCAGTAATCGTTGGCTTGAACCCAGGTTACCCCAACCACAGGATAATTGCGGTAAGCAGGATGGCGGAAATAGTACTCTAAAAGCGGTTCATTGTAAGCAAGTTTATCACGCCATACCAGGGTGTCGGGAAGGGCCTTGCGGTAAACACCCGGATAGTCTGTGGCATATACCCGGCTCAACCAATAAAGATATTCAAGATAATCAAGGTTGCGTACCTCGGTCTCATCCATATAAAAACTGGCCACGGTCACCCTGCGCGGACTGTTATTCCATTCGAATATCACATCATCCTGGGTATTTCCCATGGTGAAGGTGCCACCTTCAATAAAAACCAATCCGGGTCCGGTCTCCTGAGAGGCATACCCGCGGATTTCAAATCCGCCGTTTTTAGGATTGTTGTATTCCCATCCAGTCGATCGGGAGGCCTCTTTCTTACAGGCTCCCAACATGAGAATAGCACCAACAAGGGCGCTTAACTGAAATAACTTGTTAATTTTCATCGTTGAAAATTTTTGCAAACCTACGTGAATTACTCAAATTTTGCAAATATTTATAAGCGTTTAAATGGGTTTCCGATGACCGATAAACGCGAAATTAAACCCATCGAAAATATATAACTAAAATCGGGGGCATTTTATTGCCTTGATGCGTCTACTTTTTTCAGCGACTGTAAATTGCCAGGAGACGGAAACCTCATGTGCACCTCCCGAAATGTTGATCAGCCTGCTTAAGGTATAATCATAACTGTATGCAACACGCAGACCCTTATAATGGAAGCCCAGCATTGGAATAATAGCATCCGCATTTTCAAAATTATGGCGAAACCACAATCCGCCCACGAAGGGATCAATGGTCAGGTATAAGCCAATATTCAACTGGTGAAATTGAAACTGCTGCTGATATAAGATATTCGGAGAGAGGGAAAATTCCCGGTCTCCATCCGCCCCGCCATTTTTATTCAGGTTGATGACCGAACCGATATGCGCCGTGTACTTCATATACAACTGATCATTGGTGCTGGAAGAGAATCCGATGTTGGGCTGTGTCAGGTGATCAACCGCGAAACCACCATATATAAATTCATCATAGGCCATAAAAATTCCGGCTGAAAAATCAGGAACACCAATCTTGGTATAATCCGGCATTGGTTCAGGGGGTGTGTTTTGAGCAAAGATCAGTTTCTCCCAGTCAATACTCCGTTGGTAATATCCGGCCCTTACGGCGCCACTGGCCTGCAACCGTGACGTAATGTTAAATTTATACGCGTAACTCAGGCTGATCATCGTCGTGTTGAGGGTGCCTCCGCCTGCCCTGTCGGCAGTCACCAGCAACCCGACCCCGCCATGCAAAAAGCCAACATATTGGTCATAGGAAAAATTGTAGGTGTTAAAAGCCTTGCCCATGCCGGGCCACTGGTTGCGGTAGTTGGCTATCAAACGCGGATTTAACGTCACTCCGGCGAGGGCCGGGTTCAGATAGAGCGGGTTGGCGTAAAACTGTGAAAATGCAGGATCCTGTGCAAATATTTCACCGGTCAGAAATGGAATGGTGAACAATAAGATAACTGCCAATCGCCTGGTCATGAATGCAAGGTTTCTCCTGATTAATTAAGGTTTACAATGTTACAAAATATTATCATAGCCTGAAACGACAATGACAATAATTGACCAGGAGATAACGTTTATTCAGGCAATAACATTTTAGCTTTGTAAATTATTTTTTTCCGGCTGCAACCTTTTTGCCAAAGTGGGTGTCCTTATATTTATGAAAAGTTCCCGAAACATATATATGAAGAATCGGTTTATTCTGTTCATCACTGGTGTATTGCTGGCCATCGTCCCGGTTATTTCCGGCATGGCACAGGACCTTCATCTCGAAAGCAAACATGATATCTCATGGAATCCCCTTCAGGTTTATAGCAACCCTGAATCGCAGCCCACGGGAATTATCTCTTTCCGGGGATCTGTTCTGAACCAGGAATTCGGCATGTTGCCGGTGTTTTTCAAAACCATTCCTTTGACCGCGGAAAACGATTCAGCGGTCAACGTTCAGATTGAAAACCTGGTTTATGCGCCAATTTCTGAATCCGAACTCCGGCATGTGAAAGGATTGGAAAACATTCCCCCTGACGTTGCCATCCGTTACCAGACGACCTTTGACAAACAGAGACCATTTCTGGAAATCAGCTTGCTTCCCCTGCGAAGGAATTTATCTTCTGGTGCGATTGAACGCCTTACATCCTTTTCGCTTTCTATTGATTTGGTCAGCAGCAGGGCCCCCCGCCGGTTGAAATCTGCAGAGGTATATGTCCCGAATTCTGTGCTGGCTGCCGGCATATGGTATAAATTTGCCGTAGCAGCCGATGGTATACACCAGCTTTCGTATGAGGATCTGAAAAAGGCCGGAATTGATGTGGCGTCTATCAATCCGCGAAACCTGAGAATCTATGGCAATGGCGGCGGAATGCTCCCTGAAGCCAATGCTGCAAAGCGAATCGATGATCTTAAGGAAAACACCATCGTGGTTTTCGGGGAGGAGGATGGCCGTTTTGATCCGGGTGATTATCTCCTGTTTTATGGACAGGGCCCCGACAGATGGGTTAGCAGCAAAGTTGACAAGTTGTTTCATCATCAGAAAAATGTCTATTCCGACCGGATGTACTACTTCCTGAACTATGATCAGGGGCCTGGCAAGCGGGTAGGAACTGAATCTTCAACTACCCGGCCTGCATCCCTTTTTATCGACCGCTTTGATGATTATGCCTTTTATGAAAAAGATGACCTGAATATGATCAAGTCGGGTCGCGAATGGTGGGACAAGCAGAATTTTGACATCACCACGGCCCGGAATTATGCCTTCAGCTTCCCCAATATTGACAATGTGGCTCCGGTGACCATTGTGGCTGATGTTGCAGCCAGGTCGACGGTGGGCAGCAGCTCATTTTCAGTTTCCGCACAGGGAAGTCCCCTGATTTCGATCAGCATACCGGGAACCTCAGGCAGCTACGAAAGCGAATATGCCGTTGAAAAATCAGGCAAAGCAACCTTCGTTACCTCAAATCCTGTCATCGATGTCAGCCTGAATTATAAAAAAAGTTCAGCCAGTTCGGTCGGCTGGCTCAATTACCTGGAGATAAACGTTTCACGTTATTTGACGATGTACGGTGCGCAAATGCTTTTCCGTTCTGCTGTCAGCGCTTCACCCGGAGCCGTGTCGGAATTCAGTGTGAATGGAAATGGACAGAATATACAAATTTGGGATGTAACCGATGGAGGCAACATCCTGAATATTCAGGCCTCAAAATCGGGAAATAATTATATTTACCGGGTTGCCACAGATACACTGCGGGAGTTCCTGGCATTTGACGGGAGCTCTTTTCCTGCCCCGGAATTTATCAGCCAGGTCGAAAATCAAAATCTTCATGCCATGAAGGCTGTTGATTACCTGATTGTCAGCCATCCGGCTTTTTTGGCTGAGGCTGAACGCCTGGCGAATTTTCACCGGCAAAAGAGCAATTTTTCTGTGTTTATCACAACCTCTGAAAAGATTTACAACGAATTTTCCTCCGGAGCGCAGGATGTCACCGCCATCCGCGACTTTGTTAGGATGCTGTACAACAAGGCCCAGCCGGGTGGGGAGCTTAGGTATGTGTTGCTTTTCGGAGATGCATCCTATGATTATAAAAACCGGATTCAAAACAATACCAATTTTATTCCCACCTATGAATCTGCCAACTCGCTTTCACCCATCAATTCATTTGTGTCAGATGATTATTTTGGTCTGCTGGATCCCAACGAAGGGCAGGGGGCCAACGGCACACTCAACCTGGGTGTGGGGCGGTTTCCGGTCTCTTCAGCCGAGCAGGCAAAGACCGCTGTGGATAAGGTGACCCATTATGGCTCGAATGATGAAACTGTAAAAAATGACTGGCGAAATGTGGTGACCTTCGTCGCCGACGACCGGAATAAAGATGAGGGAAATTTGTTTATTGACTATTCTGAAGAGCTTGCCGACGCGATAGAAAAGAACCATCAGAATTACAACATTGATAAAATCTATTCCGATGCCTATACCATTGTATCTACACCCGGAGGAGCCCGATATCCGGAGGTGAATGAGGCGATTAACAAGCGGGTGGAAAAGGGCTCCCTGATCATGAATTACATTGGTCACGGCGGTGAAGTTGGCTGGGCGCACGAACGAATCCTGGAGGTCCCGGATATCAAAGCCTGGCGCAATTTCAATAACATGCCGGTATTTCTTACGGCCACCTGTGAGTTCAGCCGGTTTGATGATCCCGAACGTGTCTCGGCAGGCGAATGGGTCTTTCTGAATGAAAAGGGGGGAGGCGTTGCGCTGTTTACCACCTCCCGGCTCACCTATGCCGGCCCCAACCAAACACTCCTCGTCAACTTCTTCAACAGTGTATTTAAAAAAACAACAGGATCTTATCTGAGATTGGGCGATTTGCTGATGGCTGCCAAGGTGGGTATGTCAAGCTCCCCCAACGTACATGCATTTGTTTTGCTCGGCGACCCGGCCATGCAGATGGCCTATCCCAACCTGAATGTGGTTACCACCACCATCAATGCCAGTGTGGCAACGGATGTGCCCGATACCTTGAAAGCCCTTGCAGAGGTCACCATCACCGGTGAGGTGCAGGATGCTTCAGGACAAAAGGATGTCAGCTTTACCGGGACCGTTTTTCCAACGGTATTTGATAAATCCTCCGAAATATGGACCAAAGCAAATCAGGGATCTGCCCCCTCCGTGCAATTTTTCCTGCGCAAAAACCCGGTTTATAAAGGTAAAGTCAAGGTGGTCGATGGGGATTTTTCCTTTTCCTTCATTGTTCCAAAAGATATAGCCTATAAATATGGGATGGGCAAAATCAGCTATTATGCCCGAAGTTCTCAAACCGATGCCACCGGCTACGATGAAGGTATTCAGGTGGGCGGATATAACTTCCATGCTCCTCCCGATGATCAAGGCCCTGAAATTGCCCTGTATCTCAACAACCGGCAGTTCCTTCCGGGCGGGATAACCAATCAAAACCCCACACTCCTGGCCGATGTGAGCGATACCTCCGGAGTGAATACCGTAGGCAACGGCATTGGCCACGACATTACGGCGGTGCTTGATGGCAAAACCACAACCCCCATCATCCTCAATGACTACTACGTTTCCGATCTCAACACCTTTAAAAGCGGGGCCATCAGCTATCCGTTGAGTTCATTGTCCGACGGGCCGCATCAGATCACCATGAAGGTGTGGGACGTATACAACAATTCGTCGGATGCCACCCTCGATTTTATCGTGGTATCTTCTGCCGAATTTGCCCTGCAGCATCTGCTCAACTACCCCAATCCCATGCGTGATCAAACAACATTCTCATGGGAGACAAACCAGGTAAATCAACCTGTGGAGGTTGAAATCCGGATATTTACCATCACCGGAAACCTGATTAAAACCATCAGGGAGACAATTTATTCACAAGGCTACCGTGCCAATTCCATTGAATGGGATGGCACACAGGACAATGGCCGGAAAATCAGCTCCGGCATGTATGTTTACCAGCTTCAACTGATGATCCCGGACGGGACTGCGAAACGGCAATCCTCAAAGTTGGTGGTGATCCGTTAATTGCTAACTTTGCAAATCATGTGCGCCATGCCTCGAAAAAAGATATTCCTCCTGCTGGTTTTCCTTCTGCCCCTTGCTGTTTGGGCAGGATTACCGCATAAGAATACCTCCGTCCTTGCCGCCGGCCGTTGGTTTAAACTGGCCGTTAGCGAAACAGGTATTCATCAGATAACCTTCAGCGACCTCAATGCCCTGGGCATCGACCCCGCCACCATCGAGGTTGAAAAGATTAGACTCTATGGAAATGGGTCAGGCATGCTCCCTGAAATAAATTCCAGCCCCCGTATTGATGATCTGAGGGAAATTGCCATCCAGGTTGAAGATGGCGGCGATGGCCATCTCGATGCCTCTGATTACATCCTGTTCTATGGCGAAGGCGCCGATCAGGGAAGTTTCGAGCCGATAACCCGCTTTTTTGTGCACCAGCGCAACCTTTACTCCGATACCACCTACTATTTTCTTAATTTCGACCAGGGTCCCGGAAAACGGGTTCAACCCTTGCAGCCCCCATCCGGAGCCACAACGACCTTTTCAAAACGTTTCGACGATTTTCTCCTCCACGAACTTGATCAGCGGAACCTGCTCCGCTCAGGACGAGAGTGGTATGGCGAGGTGTTTGACAATACCAAAAACGCATGGGACTTCCCCTTCTATGTTCCCTACATCGACTCAGTTTTGCCGGTGAGGGTCCGGTGGTATGTCGCCGCAAAATGTGAAGTTCCCAGTTATTTCATCCTGTCGCAGAATGGATTGAAAATCGATTCATTGAAAGTTGATTCTTCCGACCCTGCAGATAATAACCGAATGGGACGATCAAAATACAAACTGTCAACCATCCAAAAACCCAAAACGGATCAATCGCTTACCCTTACTTACAATATGCCGACCTCAAATGCAATGGGCTGGCTGAATTATTTGGAATTGAGCTTTTCACGACACCTGAACTGGGTTAAATCGCAAATGAGATTCAGGGATGCCACATCTGTCGGTTCCGGAAAAATTACGGAATTTGAGATGAAAAATGCAACCGCACAGGTGAAGGTGTGGGATGTAACCAACCCGTCATCGATCGGCTTACTTGCAACCACCCTGTTAAACGACAAGCTCAAATTTAAACGGGAAACCGACACGCTGCGTGAATTAATCGCATTCGACGGCTCTTTTTACTATCCGGTACGGGTGGTCGGGGAGGTGCAAAATCAGAACCTTCACGCCAGGGAACCCGCCACCTTGATCATCGTGACCCATCCCTTATTTAACTCTCAGGCTGAATATCTGGCATCGTTTCATAAGGATCACAATGGAATTTCAACACAGGTGGTTTTAACCGACCAGATTTTTAATGAGTTTGCATGCGGACAAAGCGATCCCACCGCCATCCGCGATTACATGAAATTGTTGTACGACAGGGGATCTGCAGAAACCCGGCCGAAATACCTCCTGCTGCTTGGTGATGGCTCTTACGACCCCAAAAACCGGGTGCCGGGAAATAACAACCTGATTCCGACGTTTCAATCGGTCGAATCGCTCACCGCCATGGCCTCCTACGTCACCGACGACTATTTTGGCATCATGGCCGATAATTCAGGAATGGAAGCCAATGGCATCATCGATATCGGAATAGGCAGGTTGCCTGTTTCAAATATTAAGGAAGCCAGTATCATGGTGGATAAGATCATACGTTATTCATCAAAAAACTATCCTGTGCGATCAGAGTGGCGCAATACGATCACCTTTGTTGCCGATGACGAAAATGGCAATATGCACCTCAACCAGGCCGAAGAGGTTACCGCCATTGTCGCAAAAAAGTACCCCTTGTTTAATGTGGACAAAATCTATTTTGATGCATATAAATTGCAGGAGATCCCCGGAGGAAGCCGCTTTCCCGATGCCAACGCAGCGCTCAACGAGGCGGTTGAAAAGGGTTCGCTCATCATTAATTATACAGGACACGGCGGCGAAACCGGCTGGAGCTTTGAAAAGGTCCTGACAACAGCCGATATTGAGCGCTGGAAAAATGCAGATAAACTGCCGGTATTTGTTACAGCAACCTGTGAATTCAGCAGGTTCGATAACCCCGAGCGTTTTACCGCCGGGGAGATGACCATCCTGCACCCCGACGGCGGGGCCATCGCACTCTACTCAACATCGCGTCTCGCCTTTGCAGGAGAGAATATCAAACTTGACACCAGCTTCTTTCATCACCTCATGGACCGCGATGAACAGGGTGAATATGTAAAAATGGGCGACCTGATCAGGATTTCAAAGAATAACAACAACAACAAAACCTCACTGCGCAATTTTGTGCTCCTTGGCGATCCGGCTCAGAGCATCGCTTTTTCCAACAACAAGGTCAGAACTACCGCAATCAACAGTCAGCCGGTCGACAATACAGTAACGGTCGAAGGACTTTCAACTGTCACTGTCAATGGGATCATCGAAGATGGCGCCGGCGAAAAAATTTCTTCGTTCAATGGCGTGGTGAACTGCAAGGTGTTTGACAAGCCGGTGACCTATACCACCTTGGGAAATCTCCCTCCAACAGCCTCCTATCCTCAGAATTTTAAAGTACAGAACAGCCTGCTCTTTAAAGGAGATGTTCCGGTGAGTTCGGGGGATTTTCAGTTTTCCTTTACAGTGCCAAAAAGTATCGCATTGCAGTTCGGAAACGGAAAATTGAGTTACTATGCCTATAGCGATGACAACGACGCAGTTGGATATTCACAACAGATGATCATCGGAGGCCGGGATAATACCATCGACCCAGGGAACCAAGGGCCCGACATTCGTTTGTATATGGATACCCGCAATTTTATTGCCGGAGGAAAAACAGGAAATACCCCTATGTTGTTAGCCGATCTTTTCGACACCAACGGAATCAACAGCCTCGGGCTCGGAATTGGTCACGAAATTGAAATGGTGCTTGATCAGGATCGGGCGCATTCGGTGGTTCTGAACGACTTTTTTAAGGCGGCCTTTAATTCTCCTTCCCGCGGCAGCATTGCGTTTCAGCTTCCGGAACTTACAGTTGGCTCACATACCCTGACCCTGAAGGCGTTCGATATGTTCGACAACTCTTCGGAGAAAACAATCTCCTTCTATGTTACCGGCTATCCGCCGCTGACGGTTAAAAATGTGGTGAATGCCCCAAATCCCATGTCCGACTGGACCAGTTTTCTTTTTCAGCCGCAGCAATCTTACGGGGGTTCCATGGAGGTTCAGATCCGCATTTATAACCTGAATGGCATCCTGGTTCGGACCCTCTCATCCAATTACAATGAATCATTGATCTCCTCGGTCATGCCACCCTTGTCATGGGATGGAACCGATGCAAACGGTAAAAAACTAAACAATGGGATCTATCCCTATAAAATTATCTTCAGAGGCAAGAACGGGGCATACAATGAAACAAGCCAGAAACTTGTGATTTTGAGATAGATGTCGCATGAATCTCCTCAAAATTCCTGATGAAACAATAACTGAAATGGAATCGCGTTATTTTTCCTGCATTATCATAGTTGATCATATAATTATATTTTAATATGAAGATCCGGTTAATTTTACTTTTTTTCTTTGCGCTGATGATTACCAGAACCTTTGCACAACTTCCTCCGGAGCCTACCGACGGATCGCGTGTGATCTCTACAGCCGTGCCTTTTTTGACGATCTCTCCGGATGCCCGTTCAGGGGGTATGGGTGATGTGGGCGTCTCTTCTAGTCCCGACGCCTATTCCATGTTTTGGAATCCTGCAAAATATGCCTTTAGCGATAAAGCGTTTGGATTTGGAATCGGGTATGTGCCCTGGCTGCGCGGACTGGTCAATGATATTGGACTGGCCTCTGTGGTCGGTTTTGGTAAAATAGGTGATAAACAGGCCATTGCAGCATCACTTCGCTTCTTTTCCATGGGCGCAGTGATGTTTACGAATGATGTAGGACAGGAGCTGGGTGAAGTAAAGCCCAACGAGTGGACCATTGATGCAACCTATGCACGGAAGTTTTCAAGGGAGTTTTCAGGTGCGGTCGCCGCCCGGTTTATCTACTCAAACCTGGTGCCGGTAAATTATGGACCTGTTGACGTCAGGCCCGGAACATCGATTGCCGCGGATGTCGCTTTGTATTATCACCATGAAATGGAGATCAAGGGGCTTTCAAATGCATCCATCGATTTCGGGCTCAACATCTCCAACATCGGTGCAAAAATGTCGTACAGCAGCTCCTCTATCGTACGCGACTTTATTCCGACCACCCTGCGTTTTGGCCCCTCCTTTACCATGGATATCGATGATTACAACCGCGTAAGCATAGCGGTCGACTTTGCAAAGCTGCTGGTGCCTACTCCCCCCGTCTACTATAATGATTCAACCGGATCCGACGGGAAAAAGGTGATTCAGGCAGGATATGATCCCGATGTATCCGTAGTGAAAGGAATGATCCAGTCATTTTATGATGCGCCTTATGGTTTTAAGGAAGAGATCCAGGAGATCAACCTGGCTGTGGCAGCTGAATATTGGTACAATAAGCTGTTTTCGATCCGCGCCGGATATTTTTATGAATCGAAATACAAGGGGAACCGCCAGTTCTTTACATTGGGAGCCGGTTTGCGGTACAATGTGTTTGGACTTGATTTCTCCTACCTGATTCCCATTCAGCAGAACAACCCGCTGCAAAATACCCTGCAGTTTACCCTGCTGTTCAATTTCGACAACGCCAAAAAGGGAGTCGCCGAAAAAGAGGCCGCCGGAGCAAACTAAATTCGCTGCTTCGCTGCTTTGCTGCCTCGCTGCCTCGCTGCCTCGCTATTCGATGCCCATACCTCGCTAGTTCGCCACCTTGCAACCTATGATGAAAATCGGTTTCGGCTTCGACACCCATAAGTTAGAAGATAACCGCCAACTCTGGCTCGGCGGAATCCTTATTCCCCATCCCAAAGGATCTGTCGGTCATTCGGATGCCGATGTATTGATTCATGCCATCATCGATGCCCTGTTGGGCGCCGCCGGTCTCCCCGACATCGGGAACCAGTTCCCCGATACAGCGGAAGAATTTAAGGGAATCGACAGTAAAGTACTTCTTGCCCGCACCATGGAAATGATTCAAAACAAAGGATTTTCCATCGGAAATATTGATTCTGTCATCGTGCTGCAGCGTCCGAAAATCAGCAGCCACATTCCGGAAATGATCAAAACCCTCTCCGGAATATTGAAAATAGGAGAGGAGCAACTCTCGATCAAAGCCAAGACCAGCGAAAATCTCGGCTTTATCGGCCGCGAAGAAGGAGTCTCAGCTTATGCAACTGTCCTCCTTGAAAAATCCTCCTGAAACTATTCACCCTGTCACCTTGTCACCCTGTTACCCTGTTACCCTGTTACTTGATTTCTTTATTCCCTTTCTTTTGGTAGTGTGAAATATTCTTCCTACTTTTGCAGTCCTTTTTAAAAATCATAAATCAATTAAAATCAACGAGAAATGTTAAAACAGTACGAAACCGTTTTCATTATGACTCCCGTTTTGTCTGATGAACAGATGAAGGAAGCGGTAGAAAAGTATCAGAAATTCCTCGTCAGCAAAGGTGCTGAGATAGTTCACGAGGATCATTGGGGGTTGCGAAAGCTCGCCTATCCCATCCAGAAAAAATCGACCGGGTTTTATCACCTGATTGAATTCAAAGCGGAGCCTACCCTGATCCGCGAATGGGAAGTGACCTTTAAACGCGATGAGCGGATCCTCCGCTTTTTAACGGTAGTTTTTGACAAGCACATGCTCGCCTACAGCGAAAAGAAGCGCAACAAGTCAAAGGCTGCGAAGGAAGTAAAAGAGTAGTAACCACCCAAAATCAGTTAGATCATGGCAACACAACAACAAGGTGAAATAAAGTATCTGACCCCGATTGCGGTCGATACCAAGAGAAAAAAATATTGCCGCTTCAAAAAGAGCGGTATCAAATACATCGATTACAAAGACGCTGATTTTTTGCTCAAATTCGTCAATGAACAGGGCAAATTGCTTCCCCGCCGTATTACCGGTACATCTACCAAATACCAGCGGAAAGTGGCACAGGCAGTTAAACGGGCCCGGCACATTGCCTTGATGCCCTATGTTGGAGACTTATTAAAATAAGGAGGCGGAACCATGGAAGTAATTTTAAAACAAGACGTCCTTAACCTGGGCTATACGAACGAAAAGGTAAACGTAAAGCCCGGTTATGCCAGGAATTATCTGATTCCCCAGGGCTTCGCCATTCTCGCCACCGAATCCAACAAAAAGATTTTGGCCGAGACCCTGAAGCAAAAAGCGCACAAAGAATCAAAAATCCGTAAATCTGCCGAAGATCTTTCCGAAGGATTGAAAAATCTGACAGTAAGAATCGGTGCAAAAGCCGCCGAAAGTGGAAAAATCTTCGGATCGGTGAATGCCATCCAGATCGCCCAGGCGCTTAAAGAGCAGTTCGACTTTGAGGTGGACCGCAAAAAGATCCATGTCGACCACGAACACATCAAAGAATTGGGTACCTACAAAGCAAAGATTCACCTGCACAAGGATGTTCAGGTTGAAATTAACTTTGAAGTTTTTGCCGAGTAGTCAGGTATTTACTGATTGGTCAGGTATCTGCTGAACAGTCATACTGAAAAATTCGTAATTTTATCCCGGGATCCTGACGATTCCGGGATTTTTTTATGCTGTCGCAAAATCAACTCAAACATATCTCCGCCCTCAAGGTAAAAAAGTACCGCGAGGAGTTCAGTCAATTCATCGCCGAAGGCCACAAGCTGGTGATGGATCTGATCAACAGCGAATTCAGCATTGCCGGCATCTATGCCTCGGCCGACTGGATCGTTACAAATCTTTCTGTGATCAGGGAAAAGGATATTCCCGTTTTTGAAACGTTACCCCGCGAAATGGAACGGATCTCAGCCCTCTCCACCCCAAGCCCCGTCCTCGCCGTCGTAAAAATCCCTGCAGAACAATCTTCACATCCCCAAATCCCCACATCCTCAAATTCCCAAATCCCCAAATCTTCACATTTTCAAATCCCCACATCTTCACATCCCCAAATCCCCAAATTATTTTTAGCCCTCGACGACATCCGCGATCCCGGAAACCTCGGAACCATCATCCGCATCGCCGACTGGTTTGGCATGGCCACCGTGCTCTGCTCCGAAAATTGTGTCGATCTCTATAACCCGAAGGTCGTTCAGGCAACCATGGGCTCCATTGCCCGTGTCAGCGTGATCCGTTGCAACCTTGCCGAAACCCTTGCCACCCTGTCAGAGTCTTCTGGCGGTTTTCCTGTTTATGGTGCACTGCTGGAAGGAGAATCCATCTTTTCACAAACGCTTACCGACCATGGAATCATCCTGATCGGCAACGAATCCCGCGGAATTTCGCCTGAATTGATCCCGTTTATCACCCAAAAGATTTTTATTCCCTCGTTCGGCAGTTCCGAATTGGGCAAGGCCGAATCACTCAATGCCTCCATCGCTACCGCCATCATCTGCGCCGAATTCCGGAAAAAAACCTGAAAATTAGTTATCAATGTCCCTCGTCCCTCGTCATTCGTCCCTCGTCATTGGTCATTGGTCATTGGTTATTGGTCATTGGCCATTGGTCATTCGTCTAACACTTATCCTTCTGGCCTCCCTCTTCTCCTTCGTCTCTTTCGCAATCGGAATTTCCACCGGCAACCATTGCTACGACCCCTCCATAAAAACCGTCCAGCTCTTCAAGGCGGGTTTCGAGCTATCGTCACCCATCATTCAGCTTAACTCATCTGAACGGCTATCCATATCTTTCGACGATCTTGATCCGGAGATCAAACGGTATAAGTTCACCATCCTGCATTGTACGTCGGACTGGCAAATCTCCGCCGACCTTACTGTTTCGGATTACATAGATGGCTACACCGAAGAAAACATCGATCATTTCGAGTATTCTTACAATACCACCGTAAAATTCACCCATTTTTCGGCCTCCTTCCCCACGGATAATATGCGACCGAAAATATCGGGCAATTACCTGCTTATTGTGTATGAAGATGATCCATCCGTCATGGCCTTTACGGCCCGCTTCATGGTGGTGGAAGCCTCTCCTGTGGTGGCGGAGGGAACCATTGCGCAGAGCTCCGTGATCGAAGACCGCCAAACACGCCAGCAGATCGACTTTGTGGTCAGGCTCAACGGATTCCAGGTACGTGATGTGGAGCGCGAAATCAGGGTCGTACTGCAGCAAAATGGTCGTTGGGACAATGCCATCGGGATATCCAAACCACGCTTTTCCCGGCCTGATGAGCTTGATTACCGGTACGATGCAGCGATCGCCTTTAACGGAGGCAATCAGTTTCGCTATTTCGACATCAAAAGTTTGATTTATCAGTCGGAACGCATTGCAAAGATCAGGTACGATACCCTGAACCAGGTGGTTTTACTCTATGATCAACCCCGCACCTTCAAACAATACACCTTTGAGAAAGATCTGAACGGGCGTTTTTACATAAAAAATGAGGAACACGCCCAAAGCAGTCAAACGGAAGCGGATTATGCCCTCGTTCATTTTTTCCTGCCCTATCCGACGCTCAATACCCTTGGGGAATTTCATATCGTAGGCGAACTCACCGGCTGGCAGCTGGATGAGGGAAGCCTGATGAAATTCAACCCCACCCGGAGAGGATACGAGTTGAACCTGCTCCTCAAGCAAGGATATTATAATTATATATATATCCTGAAAGAAAAAAACAGACCGGCCGGCGATGAAACCCTCATCGAAGGAAGCCACTGGGAAACCGAAAACGAATATACGGTTTATGTCTACTTTCATGAAACCGGCTCCCTGTACGACCGGCTCATTGCCGTAAACTTCATCAATGCCTTGCAGCCCTAGCAGAGTTTAATGCAGCAAAACATCGCGCTGCAAAACCGGGTAACAAATACATTCGATTTTGTTACACTTACTTACTCAAAGAGCACGTTTACTTATTCATGCTTGACAGGCGGGATTTTATACCATAGCTTTGTCACATTAAATCCATTCATCTGCAAAATGAAAACACAAATTAACACCCTTTTGCAATTTTCAGGAGATGAAAAACATCCCGAATATCACACTTACGAAGAAATTAGCAACACTTACGAAAAAAATACTAACAAACGCTTGCATATTGAAATATTTGTATTACTTTTGTATAATGCTAAAAGAATGAAAAGTTTAGTATGATCTCTATTTATACATATTTATAATGAAACCCAAGACCCTCAAATAGTAAAATAACAATCTCAATCTATTGCATATGAAAAAGCTATTCTATCTATTCTTGTTAATCACCGCCCTGACAGGTTTGTCAAACCTTGCGTTCGCCGACAACGGGGTGATTACCATCTATAATCCTGCGGCCGGTGTTACCTGGGTGAGGGGTGAGACTTATAGTATCACATTTTATTATAACCATCCCGAATACAATGTGAAAATTGAGTTGTTAAGAGCGGGATACCCTGATTTGCTCCTTGTAAATGATTTGGATGTTCCGCTGGGAGGCAATGGAAGTTATACTTGGACAATATCCGGTACCCAAGCCCCTGACAACTATCAAATAAAAATTACAAGTATGCATAATCCGGGAACGCGTACGACGACTGGTTTTTTCACCATCTCCGCCTCCGCTCCCGGCCAGGTAATTACGGTCTATAACCCTGCAGCGGGTGTTACCTGGGTTCAAGGTACAATGTACAATGTTACTTGGACTCAAACCAGCGGAGTGGCGCCTGTCAAAGTAGAGTTGTATGACGATTGGGGAGGTGTTCTAGAAAATCCAATAGTTGCTGGAACCACGACGGGTACTACCTGTACCTTTAATCCATCAACTTATCCTGTCGGTGATCGCTATAAAATAAAAGTTACCAGCCTCGCGAACGATCAGGTTTATGGTTGGAGCGGAGTATTTACCATTGCTGCTTCTGCACCCAACAGTTATATTACGGTCTATAATCCGGCATCAGGCGTCACCTGGATCAACGGACAAAATTACAATGTGACATGGACCGACAATCTTCCTGGAACTGAGCATGTTCGGATTGACCTGTTTAAAAATTATGGAGCTGACTCTGTGAAACAACTTGCAACTGGAATTTTGGCCAGTGCTGACACGTGGACATGGAGTGGTATCAGTGAATCAGTTCGCAATGACTATAGAATAAAGATAACCAGTGTCGAGCACCCTTCAATTTATGCCTGGAGTGGATATTTTATTATCTCCTCTACTACCCCCGGCGGAGCAATTACAGTCTATAATCCTGCGGCAGGAGTTACCTGGGTTAAGGGTACGGTTTACAATATAACCTGGACTCTAAGCGGCATTTCAGGTGATGTCACAGTAGGGTTGTATGATAACTGGGGCAGTGTTCTTGAGTATGCATTTCCTGGTACATACACTACGACCTGTTCGTTTGATCCATTGACGCTGGGTATACCTGTCGGTGATCGGTATAAAATAAAGGTAACCAGTGTAACTAACCCTTCTATTGTTGGCGAGAGCGGCGTTTTCACCATCTCTGATTACAACCCCAACAGCTATATTACAGTCTACAATCCTGCAGCGGGAGTTACCTGGATTAAAGGACAAAACTACAATATAACATGGAACGACAATCTCCCCGCTGGCGAGTTTGTCAGGATAGACCTGTTTAAAAATTATGGAGCTGACTCTGTGAAACAACTCGCAAATAATGTTTTGGCGAGTGCAGACACCTGGGCTTGGCTCAGTACTAACCTTGAAACTGTTGGTAATGACTATAAAATTAAAATAACCAGTGTCTTGCACCCTTCAGTGTATGCATGGAGCGGTTACTTTATTATTTCAGCTTCTGCTCCCGGCGGAGCAATCACGGTCTATAACCCTGCAGCGGGAGTTACCTGGGTTAAGGGTACGATTTACGACATAACATGGACCAAAAGCAACATCACTGGTGATGTCACAGTGGGACTGTATGATAATTGGGGAGGCGTGTTAGAGTATGCTTTCTCTGGTACCTTTACTGGCACCACCTGTACGTTTGATCCTGGCACGCTTGGTATTCCTATTGGTGATCGTTATAAAATCAAGGTTACCAGTGTAGATAACCCTTCAGTTGTTGGCGAGAGTGGTGTCTTCACCATTACTGATTACAATCCCAATAGTTATATTACAGTCTATAATCCGGCGGCGGGAGTTACCTGGATTCAGGGTCAAAATTACAATATAACCTGGCAGGACAATATCCCCGATGGCGAGAATGTACGCATTGACTTGTTTAAAAATTATGGAGCCGACTCTGTGCGTCAACTCACAGCAGGTACTCCGGCCAATGGTACCTTTGCATGGAATGCTATCTCTGATGTTGCTGGAAATGAATATAAAATAAAGATAACCAGCGTCGATCACCCTGCGATATATGCCTGGAGTGGTTACTTCAAAATTGCAGCTAACGCTACCGGTGGTGAATTCGTTAAGATAAACTCACCTGCAGCTGGAGTAACCTGGGTAAAGGGTACCAATTATTCGATATCGTGGGAAGACAACATTGCAGGTAATCTTGATATTGAACTGTGGGATCTTTATGGCTCACACCGTGTGGATTTGATTGCTACTACAAATGGTGGAACCTGTTCCTTAACAACATCCATCTACCCTGCCCGTGACGATTATAAAATAAAAATATTCAAGAACGGTGATCCCAATACGGTTTTGGCGGAGACGTACTTTATACTTTCTAATTACGATCCAAGCAGTGTCATTACAATCTGGAAACCCGAAGCGGGAGTTACTTTGGCTTGGAATGCACCTTACGAGATAAATTGGTGGACGAACATCACTGTTCCCGTCAAAATTGAACTCTATAATAATTATGGTGCAACACAGGTGGATGTTTTGACAGCTACCACTAGCGGCAGTACCTTCTCCTTTACAGCAAATTACCCTGCACGTGACGACTATAAAATAAAAATATCCAGTACTACTGACCCCGATAAGGTCTTTACATGGAGCAGCTATTTCAAAATTTCTAACATCGTCCCTGGCGAAATAATTACGGTATATTCTCCGGCTGCGGGAGTGACGTGGTATGAAGATGATACCTACAATATAACATGGGTTGACAATATATCCGACAATGTTGACATTGAACTGTATAAAGATTGGGGAACAACCAAAGTGGAAGGGATGGGACTTGTACTTCCCACAAATATTCCAAGTAATGGCACCGCCTCCTTCCATATACCTGCATCACCACCCTTTGCTACCGGGAATGATTTTAAAATTAAGATAGTTAGTACCACCAGGCCTGAAATGGTTGGCTGGAGCAGTACCTTCAATATCAGCCTGAACGGTAAAAAATCTGTTGATCCTGATTCGCAAAATCCTGATGCACTCAGCGTTAATGTTTATCCGAACCCGGCCAGTGTTAACCTGAATATCTCATCCAAACAAACCATGAATCGTATCTGGGTGATGAACAATCTGGGCAATACGGTGCTTGAAGCGGTTGCTAATTCGACCCAGGCACAACTGGATATCAGCCGATTGAATACCGGACTCTATTTCATCAAAATTGAAACGGAAGGCACGATGACCATACGTAAATTCCTGAAACAATAAACCTTCATTGGTAAAAACAGAAGAGGCTGTCTCAAAAGGACGGCCTCTTTTGTTTTATGCCCCATCCTGAAACAGAACAAGTAATCAATCATATCAAAAAAACCCGAAACAGGTACATTAACGAAGCCTTGGATTGTCATAATAAAGTTCAAAGAAGAGAATTATTTGCGACCAAGTTGGCAATGGGATCCAAGCCCATGAAGGATGAGTCTTTGAAAGTATTACATGAATTTGAAATGATTGATTATGAAAGCTAAACAATACGAAATCTGGATTGCTGATCTAAATCCAACAATTGGGACAGCGCCTGGGAAAATCATACCGGTATTAGCGCTTCAGACAGATCGTTTAAATAAGTACCACTCATTTTCCATTATTTGTCCGGCAACCTCGAACATCCAAAAGGAAAGTGAGTTTTTAAGGATTCATTTATAAAAAGAAAGTAGTGGGTTAAATGAAAGTTGTGATATTATGATTGACCAAGTTTCGGGCGATATATAATTAAGGGCTAACAAAAAAATGGCTTTGCTACGAATGATTAATCGGCATTACACCCTACACGTAAGCATCCTCAGGCTTGAGTAAACGAAAAGATAGTTTTAATAGATGGAATGACAGTACCCAATGAGCAGCCTTAGGCTGGAGCGGTCTTTCTGAAAAGGTGAACGCAATGAATACTTTCGAGTGACAGACGCAGATGCTTATTTGGGTACTGTTATTCTGAGAAGTATTGCTGTCTAATCCTTGATGCAGCGCACCGAAATACTGTTAGTTTTGTCCACAGCGCCGCGATACACCTCTCCGGTGGTATTGTACAGAACGCGGCTCCAGGCATACCCGGGACCAGCGGTTTCTTCAGAGGAAGATCCGAAAAAAGCAAGAAGCATCACCTTATCAAACCCATCGGCAGTATGGCTCCCCCCCGCAAAGGCAGTAAATCTGCTGCTGTTGGTGGCTTCAGCATTCGGAGTAGCCCAGTTGTTCAACCCGGCCTCCTTCATTTTCCCTCCGGCCACAGCTTCACCGCCAAGATAATCAGTCAGGATGGTCCAGTCAAAATCTGATGGAAGATGCCATTCGGCCGGACAAATGCCCCTGGCTCCTTTGGTTGTGACATATTGCATCATCTCGTCCCACTGATACAATGCGCCATAAAAATCGCAATTTGATTCTTCATCGTTGTAACAATGCTTTTCGAGGATGCCGTTGTTGGTTTGATTCTGGCTTCCATTAATCAGTAGGCCAACATTCAGGTTGTTCTTGAACCAGCACTGGGTGCTTATCAGCACGGTGTGATATGTTTTTCCTTCGTAGATAAGCGAATCACCGCAGAGAAAATGAGAGGCCAGGGTGGTAAAGGTAAGCGTGGCGCCATACGCTGTTCCGCCTTTATTGGTGGCATAAGCCCGAATAAAATAGGTGGTATTTTGGGTCAGATCGGTCAGATTGCTGGTAAAAGCGGCGGTTCCGGTTCCGTCATGCGTATGGAAACCGGTGGTGTCGGGGTTTTCAGATGTACCCCAGCAAACGCCCTTGGCAGTGACATCCGTACCGCCCTTCGCGGATATAATACCTCCCGAAACTGCTGTTGTTGCAGTAATATTGATAACAGTCGATGTAATGACTGTTGGTTTCGTTTGATCAACAGGTGGTTCATCGTCAGACTTTGAACAACCAACCTGAAACAGGAGAGCCGTAAGGAATACGGCTATCATTGACATTGACCTGAAAGAGCTAAGTTTTTTCATAGTATGGTTTTTGAATTGTAAATATAATTTATTTTTGACATTCATACTCAAATAGTGCAAAAAAAAGTCCAAATTTGTAATTGATTTTTTCCTGCTGATGTTCGGCGTTGTAATGAGCCTATATTGAACCATTAAAATCGTAAGCGAATGATAAAAGTTTGTATTTCAATTTTGACTGTTCTTCTGTTGGTTTCAGGAGCCTTTTCCCAGCGAAACGGCTCGCTTGATAAGACTAAGATTACGGTGAAGTTTGTGTCAGCGCCCGGAACCCCTGTTGTAACAAAAGCCCCGCTCAAATACAACAAGCTGTTTGCATTTAGTTGTCAGCTCGACGATGGGCTGGAGGACATCTATACGCATGGCTTTCCATTTTTGAATGGAGGCGCTGTTGGCGGAATCACTTACCCCGGATTGAGCTATACCGATGGGTGCGGACACGACATCAAATTCAAGATGAGCAGTTCGATCTTTTCGATGGATTCATCACAAACGGTTGATGTTCATGACCCTGCAACAGGATGGGCGTTTTTGATTAAATGGCCGCAACTGAATGGGATTTATCAAAATGGTTGGGGTATAAGTAATCACGGACTTACAAATCAATCGGGTGATTATGAATATTCCACGGCCAGAAACCACAGCTATGTCAAACGTATGACCCAACCGGCCACGCCGGAGGGCGTTCATATGGGAATTTTTGTCAACCCCAATGGGGACCCGGCCTTTACGCCGTTTGCTGCTCAAAATGGTTATCGTGTCTGCTTCAGGGAGGGCGTTTATTTTGGAAAGCCCAGTTTCAATGTATCTTCAACCTGGCCTCAGGGGCCGGTCGATATGGGCAGGACCAATTTTTATACCGGCATTGACATTGCAAAACTGGTGGATAATATTGCCAATGCAAGCGTTAACGATGAGCATCATTGGGGCGTAGCCTTTTCCCATTCCATCACCAATGGTACATGGGGCTATGACTTCGACACCTTCAAATTGAAGATGACCACGATTGCAACCAAATATGGAAAGGCGGGGGGTGATAACATCTGGATGACTACGGAGGAGGAGGTGCTCGATTATTTCTTACTTAGTCCCTATCTTACGGTGCATACGCTGACAACAGGCAATGAGATGGTCATCAGTTTTTCGGGGAGCCTGCCAACGGATTTTCGTTTTTATGCCGTTTCATTGTTGGTTGATGCAGCGGTCAACATCCAGTCGATCGCAATGCAGGGTCCGGGGGCCATCACCTTTAACGGGGTAGGCACCAATAAGTCGCTGATCAACCTTACCTGGGATAAAGCAGCGCTATTACCCGATACCATTGATCCGGCGGTGAAGGATGCCGAAACATGGGTATCCAAAACTGAAAAGGCAAGAACACAAAAGAACGCCAATATTGCAGTAGATTATGTAAATATACTTCCCAATGGGCCAACCAGGGATGGATTCAGGAGCAGGTTATGTGCGATAAGCGGGATTAAATATCCGCCTTACTTTTGTGCATTATCCGTTGAGGATGGCCTTCCCGGAAGTTTTGATATCTTTCCAAACCCGGCCAGAGAAGAACTTTTCATAAAAGCCGGTATCATCATTGAAAAAATCACGATGCTGAATGTGATAGGCGAAACAGTGCTTGAGCAGGCTGTCAAAAGCCGGGATGTTCAAATCAACGTAAGCAGCGTTCGACCAGGAATCTATTTTCTGAAAATTGATGCTGGAGGTAAAACTTTTCTGAGAAAGGTACTGGTCAACCCCTAACCCGATTTCATACGCGAAACTGCCGGTAATTTTTCAGAACGGATACCCGATCCCGAAATTCCAGATGATATCTGTCAGTTGCAACTTGTTGAAATTCCATCGGTCATTAGAGGGGTAGGAGGGAACACGTATCGGAATCGCCGGGTCGAGGCGGAAAATAAAGAAATCAAAATCAAGTCGGATCCCAATGCCGGCATCCATGGCGATCTGACCAAAAAATTCAGGAAAGGTGAACTTCCCACCAGGCAAATCGGGGGAGTCCTTCAACAACCAGATATTTCCTGCATCGACAAACAGCGCACCCCTGATCCAATTGTAAACTGGGAAACGATATTCAATGTTGGCCTCCAACTGCATATCCCCGATCTGGTTAAAGGAATTCGAAGATCCTGTGGTGTTTGAATAGGTCCCGGGGCCAAGACTGTACATCCTCCACCCCCGCATGCCATTCGCCCCTCCGGAAAAAAAGGCTTTTTCAAAGGGGAGCAGGGTCGAATTGCCATAGGGGATGCCAATACCGGTGTAAATACGGTAAACCATCGAATATTTTTTCCCGAGCACATTGTAATATCTGAAATCAACGTCGGGCCTTACATATTGTGAATAGGGCAGGCCAAACAAGGTATAGGAGAACCCTGAATCCCTGGGCGTTTTGAAGAGTTTATTAAAAAGGTAGATCATGTTGCCCCCGGTTTCAAAATTGGCCCGGATGTATATGAAATCCTTCACTTTGGTGAATTTCTGATTGCTGAATGTAAAGGTGTATTTTAATCCGGCAACCATGTGATCGGTGTACTGGTTTTTCAACCGGGCATCCTGCTCCGATTCAATCACCGAATCAAAATAGGCATCTTTAAATATTTTAACCAATGAAATTTCTATCGGGTTAACCACATGTTTTATTCTTTCGTTCTGAAGCCAGGTATAGCCAAAGGTAATATTGGAGATGTGGCGGTTATAGTGTTCCTGGAGCTGAAAATTGTAACCCACGCTGATGGTGGTTTTTGGCTTAAAATTTTTCGGCATGGTTTCGGGACGGATGGGTATCAGAAACTGAGGGAAGGTAATTCCGGCATTGGCGCCCAGTTCGATGGTATTAAAGAAGGCGCCCCCCGATGTCCCATCAGAAGCCTGCATCTGCAGTGATCCGCTTATATTGATCCTGAATAACTGCGCCCCCCTGAAGATGTTCCGGTTTTGATAACCCAGGCTACCCTGCACCCCAAAAGCTCCTCCAGAATTGGTGCCATCGGTGGTAACTGAAAAAGAGTTTGCCGGTGAACGGGAAAGCTCGACATGGCAGTCAACCAGGTTTTTATTGTGCAGCTGCAGTTCCTGCTGAACTTCCGGCTCTTTGAATTGAATGTTCATATACTTGAATACCTGCAAACTGGAGAGCTGTCCATAACTTTGATTTACATCCTTCAGGTTGTAATTGGACTGCGGTGTGATAAAAATGGCTTGGGCAATGGTACGGGGCTTCACCCTGAAGTAATCCTTATACAGAAAATAATAGGTATTCGGAGGCTGCCCCTTCACCGGGCTCTGGTAGCTTTTATCCAGGGTGTCGTAGGTGATTTCTTGTGTCTGAAGGTGGTCAAACTCCGGATAAACATAAATCTTGTTGATGAAATATCGTTTATGCGGCACTTGCATTACGGTTGTGAAATTGTCGAAGGAGGGGACGACCGGGTTGATGATCTCAACGGTGATGTCCATTTGCCTTTGTTGGAAATTGGAATCGACCTGGTATTTGACATAGGCTGTTGAAAAGCGCAGGAAACCATGGTTGAGCAAATTATCCTTGATCCGGTTGCGCTCGTTATCCATCAGGTACGAATCGAAGTTCTCGCCCCTGCGGATCAGGCATTTAGTGGTGTCCTTAAATACAAAAAAGGCCACCTGGGTGTCTGAAATCGAATAGGTCAATCTCCTGATTTTATAGGGTTTAGAGGCCTGAATGTGATATATTACGGTTGCTTTTTTCTTCCTGATGATGATTGAATCGGTCAAAACCGATTGATAATAACCTTTGTTACCCAGGTAGATGTTCATTTGCTTGAGAGAAACAGAGATAAGGCTGGTATCAAGAATCACGGGTTCGCTGCCAACTTTCGTCTTGAGCCACTTTTTGAATTTTGTCTCTTTGCCGCTATTCCCCATGTTGTAAATGGCAATGTTGGTCCGAAACAAGCCGAAAAGCTTTTTATTGGGTTGTTGCTGCAGGTAGGGATCCAGGTCTTCAGGGGGAATATGACGGTCTGAAATCTGAATTTTATTCTTGATGAGCAGATATTCCTTTGGACCAAGATTTTTTGTGACCTTGCATCCGGTCATGAAAAACACAATCAGAAATAGAAGGAATAAGCTGAATATAGATTTCTTATTCAATGAAAAGCGCCATTTTATCAATGCGACAAAAATAGGGATAAAATAGGCATGTGCATAAAAAAAGTCTCCTCTGTTATGATTGTGTCATATCTTTATCTATTTTTAGCAGCGAATTAGGGGTTGTAAATCAGGAGATCATGCCAACAAGAGACCTGAAGGAAAAAATCCGGATACTATTTGCTGAAGATGTCTTGATTCATCACCGGATGAGTGTCGAGATCCTGCGCAAGGAAAACATCATATTCGATTTTGCTTTGGTTGAAACCAGAGAAGATTTCATTGCGGCGCTGGGTGATTTCAACCCCGACCTCGTGATTACCGATTATCAGATGCCATCATTCACTGGCATGGAAGCGCTGCAATTGACCCTGGCCTATGACCCGAGCATTCCGGTTATCATTTTAACTGCTTCCATCAGCGAAGATGTAGCGGTAGAATGTATGCGGCTTGGCGCCACAAACTATGTGTTGAAGGAGAATCTGATTCGTCTGCCGTTTTCGGTGAATGAAGCAATCAAGAAGAAGCTGGCCCAGATAGAGAATAACAAAGCCATTCTGGCGCTGATGGAAAGTGAATCAAAGCTTCACACCATTACCACCGCGGCTGGCGATGCCATTGTGATGATGGATAACCAAGGGTTGATTTCGTTCTGGAATCCGGCTGCGACATTGATTTTTGGTTACACAGAACAGGAGGCGATCGGGAAGGCCTTGCACACCCTCATTACTCCGCCGGAATTCTACCAGCAATTTGCTGATAATTTTCCGAAGTTTCAGGTCACAGGACAAGGAAATGCCATTGGTCAAACCCAGGAACTCGAGGCCATGCGCAAAGACGGCAGCCGGCTTTATATATCACTGAACCTCTCGGCCGTGAAAATCAAGAGCCAGTGGCATGCGGTGGGGCTGATTGCCGATATTACGACGCGGAAAAAAGCAGCCCGGGAACTGATTGCGGCGAAGCAAAAGGCGGAATCAAGCGACAGGCTGAAGTCAGCCTTTATCAATAACATATCGCATGAAGTACGGACTCCCCTGAACGGAATCATTGGCTTTGCCGACCTGGTCACAAAACCCGACATCTCCGATGAAGAAAAATTGAGTTTCATCACCATGATCAAGGCGAGCAGCAAACGACTTCTTGATACCATGACAAGCTATATGGATATTTCGATGATTGTTACAGGAAATATGCAGGTGCAGCAAAAACCATTTGATCTGCATCATTTTCTGAAACGGATGTTCGATCAACACATACCCATGTGTGATATCAAGAATCTTAAACTGAATTTACAGCTCCCAAATCTCTCCGATTCGCTGGTGATCAACGACGACAAGTCTATTTACACGAAAGTCTTTTCCCACCTGCTCGACAATGCTGTGAAATTTACAAGGGAGGGGGCCATCTCATTTGGGTATACCCGGCAGGGGGATCAGAACCATTTTTTTGTCACCGATACCGGCGTTGGCATCCGTGACGAAATACAGCCAGTGATTTTTGAACAATTTATGCAGGAAGAGGAGACAAATACGCGTGCGTTCGATGGCAGTGGCCTGGGATTATCGATCGTTCAGGGATTGGTCAGGCTGCTTGGCGGTGAGGTTGGGCTAGCGTCGGAAAAGGGGCGGGGTACGACCTTCTTCTTTCATATTCCCTGTGAAGAAGTTTTTGAGAAGAACATACAGGCAGCGCCCATTCCAAGCCAGGAGAAACGGGCTGGGAAGCCTGTTATATTGGTTGCGGAAGACGATGAGGCAAATTATCTCTTTTTGAAAACTGTTTTAAGGCGGTTGGGGTATGAAGTCATCTGGGCTTCAGATGGCCATGTGGCGGTTCAAATGGCAGAAGAACATCCAGAGCTCAGCCTGATACTCATGGACATTAAAATGCCTGAAATGGATGGATTTACGGCAACAAAGCTGATTAAATCGACCAGGCCCGATTTACCCATCATTGCAGTTACGGCTTTTGCCATGAGTGGTGATGAACAAAAGGCAACGGATGCTGGGTGTAATGACTATATAGCCAAACCCATCATGGAAGATAGACTTATTCAAAAAATTTCTTCTTTTTTGAAACCCTGACCATTCCGGGTGGTTAGAGATTCATTTGCCTGCAATAATTTCCAGCAATAAATCAATCAGCACCCGCTTCAGGAATGGTTTTTCAAGGTAATAATCTGCTCCTTTCGAAATAATATATTCTTTCTCGTTCCGGAAGGTATATCCGGTCACTGCAATGATAGGCGTATTCGCATATCCCGGCATTTTCCGAATCTCCGTAATGGCATCGATCCCATCAATGCCAGGTCCCAGATTGATATCCATTAAAATGGCCTGGTACCTGGTTGTTTTAACCATTTCCAGCGAGATCTCTCCATTGGTTGCCACATCGAGTCTGAAATTCTTTTTCAGGTACATCTTGACCAGTTCAATATTGGCTTCATTGTCTTCGACAAGCAGGATTAAGGGAGGCTCGCTCAATGGCAGGTCAGTCTTTCCGATCTCTGGCGCCAAAATCGTCTCCTTTTCCCGAAAAATCTGATTACACTGATCGCTGAGGGATGGCAATGAGAGAACGAATGTGGTGCCGATTCCAGGTTCACTTTCAATCCTGATTGTTCCCCGCAGAAGCTCCATGCTTTTTCTGGCGATGGATAATCCAAGCCCGCTGCCCTCATAGGGACGGTTATAGCCCTCTTCGGCCTGCCTGAACTCTTCGAAGATGATTTTTTGCTTTTCCTTTGGAATTCCGATTCCGGTATCACGGATAAGGATCTGTACCGTTCCTTTGTGTTCATCCGTATAGTTGGCCGTTAAACCGATTCCTCCCTTGCTTGTATATTTCACTGCATTTTCCATGATATTTATCAGGATATGCTTCAGAAGACTTTCATCGGTCGACAGAAAAAGCATGGGCGCTGCCTGTATGTCAAGGTTCAACCCTTTTTCGATAACCGAGCCCTTAAATGTGTCGCCAATCGTTGCTACCAGGGAGGAGACATTGACATAGGACAGATTCAATATCAAGCCCCCTTCCAGCTGAGCAAAAAGCATGATGGCATCCAGTGTATGTTGCAGCCTCTTGCCGGAGGTAAGGATATGTTCAGCCATCGCCTGGGTCTCCTGCCCTGATAATGCACCACTCAGGATTTCAGAAAAACCAAGGATTCCGTTCATCGGTGTCCGGAACTCATGACTCATGTTCTGAAGCATGGCCGACTTTAGCCGGCTCGACTCTTCAGCAGCTTGTTTGGCTTGTATCAACTCCTCTTCCGCACCCTTTTTTCCGGTGATGTCCGATAAAATTCCGCCAACCATATCTTCTTCATTACCCTCTCCGCGTACGATGTATCTTTGATCCAATAACCAACGTATTTCCCCATCAGGTTTTATAATCCGGTATTCACAATACTTTACTCCATGCAAAGGGATATCCTGTATGAATTTATGATATGAACCCTGATCCTGTTCAACTACCTGATCAATCCAATAATGTGGGTTTGCCTTGTTGTCGTCGAGCGCAATGCCGAATATTTTTTCAAAGGCGGCATTTACAATGTACAACTTACTGCCATCCAAATTGGAGAGCCATACCACGTCAATCAGATCCTGGATCAGTCGCTGGAATCGTTTTTCAGTTTGTGAAAGGACCAATTCGATCCGTATTTTATCACGTTTCATGGCCGTTTCAGCAAGTTCCCGTTTTACAGCAGGACCGAGGCGGTTCAGATGGGTTTTCATGAGGTAATCATTGGCCCCTCCTTTCATTATGGTCACAGCGATATCTTCTCCAACGGTTCCTGAGACAAGAATAAAAGGGATATCTGATTTCTTCGATTTAAATAGTTCCAGGGCTTCTCCACCGCCGAATCCGGGAAGAGAATAGTCGGAAATCACAATATCCCAACCGCCCCGGGTCAGGCCTGCTTCCATTTCGTTGCGTGTTTTGACCTGCAGATGGTCTACTTCGAAACCCTCCTTTTTCAACTGTCGCACTACCAGCATGGCGTCAATGTCATTGTCCTCTACAAGTAAAAGTTTTGTAACAACTCACCCCCTACAAATGTAGGGCATTAATTTGGGAAAGAGAATGCAACGGATTCAGATTATTTTTAATCGCAGTGTCAATTATCGATCGCAGGATTGCAAAAGTTTCGGCACCAGTGAAAGACTTGAACTG
>CAJAUM010000139.1 GCA_903945175.1 uncultured Bacteroidales bacterium
CTGTTTGAGCCTGAGCATACGGTTGCAGAACCTGAAACAGATCCGCCCGCTGAGACCGGGTCAACAGTGACTGTCGCATCCGAAGAATTGGTCGCAGAACATACCCCGCTTTGAATTACTGCGCGGTACTTTGTTGTTGCTGTGAGGTTTGTTGCTTCAAATTTTGTGGTAGTGTTGGCCACATCGATCGGTGTACTCCAGTTGTCTATTGATTTTTGCCATTTGACAATTATTCCGGTATAACCATCCAATGTCAGGGTGGTGCTGTTTGAGCCTGAGCATACGGTTGCAGAACCTGAAACAGATCCGCCCGCTGAGACCGGGTCAACAGTGACTGTCGCATCCGAAGAATTGGTCGCAGAACAAACCCCGCTTTGAATTACTGCGCGGTATTTTGTTGTTGCTGTGAGGTTTGTTGCTTCAAGTGTTGTGGTGGTGTTGTCCACATCAGTTGAGCTGGTCCAGTCATTGGTTGAATATTGCCATTTGACAATTGTTCCGGTATAACCATCCAATGTCAGGGTCGTACTGTTTGAGCCTGAGCATACGGTTGCAGAACCTGAAACAGATCCGCCCGCTGAAACCGGGTCAACAGTCATGTTAACATCCGGAGAAGTAGCAGGATTGCCTGAAATACATGATCCACTGGAACTCATGATCACACTGATCAAATCAGCGTTAGCCGGAACATAGGCATATGTTGCATTGTCACTGCCTACATTGACATTGTTCACCTGCCATTGATACACAGGACTTGCGCCTCCATTGGTTGGCGTAGCGGTAAAGGTGACCGAAGTTTCTGAACAAACCGGGTTGGATGAGGCCGCAAGCGTTACGCTCACCTGAAGATATGGGTTAACGGCGAGAACCACATCCTGCGTAAAGGTTGCGGTGCAATATGTTGCCGGGCTGGTCAGGGTGAGCCCGGTGATCTGAAGCGTTTGGCCGTTATTGGCTGACGACAAGGTGGCTGAAGTGAAACTTGCAGCGCCCGACCCATCGGAAACAACATCTGTCAACGGATCCTGAGCCACGGCATTAATTTTATAGTTCACCGTGAAGGTGCTGTTTGCGCGTAATCCTGTCAGGTTGATCGTTGCTCCGATACCTTCGCATATTGCTGCCTCCTGAGATGCACCTGTTAATGTGGGTGATGGATTGACGGTGACCTCCAGCACATTCGATGTGGCTGCCCCGCTCCAATCGGCGCAGTCGACCCGGGCGATCCGCCTGAACCAGGTGGTCTGGGTAAGCGTGCCCGGTGTATAGGTTTCCGAGTTGCTTGACGAAATATCGATGAAATCTGACGAGGAACTTGTAGTTGACGATTGCCACTTGTACTCCAGCGTGCCGAAATATCCGCTGGGTGCCAGGATGCTGGTAAAGGCTGAAGGGGCGTTGCCTGAGCAGATCTCCTGGGCTGTAGCGATCGTGCCTCCGCCGGAAGGGTTCGTGCATGTATTTACCGTAAGAAGCTGTGCCACATCCTCCGCGGCATTATAATAGTTGTTGCCGGCCTGGCTTGCCGTTATGGTTGTGGTTCCGCTGTTTCCGACAAGGGTAACTTCAGATCCACTGACAGCTGCAACATTTAGATTGCTGCTTGTATAGCTCACGGCAAGGGAGGAGGAGCTGGTTGCGGTCAGGCTGAATGGAGGATCTGACACGCTCTTATTTTCCAATGCGCCAAAGGTGATGGTCTGATTCTCTTTGTTCACAGTAAAACTGCCGCTTAAAGTCGGTGCAGCATGGTAGTTCCCATCGCCTTCCTGGTTGGCGGTCACGCTTACTGTACCTGCCTGCAGGGTGGTTATCAGCTGGTTGTATTGGTTAAGGATGGCAACCCCTTCGGTGGTAATGGTCACCGTGCCTCCCGATGCTGAGGTGGCAACGACCTGGATGGGCGACGCTTCAAAAGCAGCGACGGTTATCGGAGAGGTAAAGGAGTTCAGCGTGATCGTTTGATTTGCTTTTGAAACCGTTAAGGTGGCCGTTTTCGAAGCGGCAGTGTAATTGTTGTCGGCCGCCTGGGTGGCTGTGATGGTAGTGGTTCCGGCTCCTGCAATGGTGGCTGTGCTGCCTGAAATGGTCACCACAGCCGTATTGCCGCTGCTGTAGGTATATGCCCCGCTGCTGGCGGATGAGGCACTCAGGCTGAAAGCCGCCTCACCATATGTCTTGCTGATATCGGCAAAGGTGATGGTCGGCGTGGCCTGGCTCACCGTAAGGGTTTGGAATACATCCTGCGCCGGGTTGTAAGTACCATTGCCTTCCTGCGAAGCGGTGATGATGGCTGTGCCGGCCCCGGTAATGGTCACCGTGGCGTTGTTGGCCCCGCCGCAGCTGGCTACCGCAGAGTTGCTGCTGCTGAAGGTCACCGTGAGCGAGGAGGTGGATGATGCGGTTAGCGCAAATGGCACATCGCCGTATGTATTAGGAGTAAGAGGGCCAAAAGAGATTACCTGATTGTTTATGCTGACGACCAGGGTCTTTCCCAACGTGGCCGGGTTATAATCAGTTGTTCCGCTTTGTGATGCGGTAAAAATTATCGTTCCGCTACTAGCAACGTTCGAAAGCGAATAAACTCCTGGTGATACGTAGGTCAGTGTCGCAGAGGTTGTGCCGCCTGATATGGCAAGTTCGACAGTTAAACCGGAGGTGGAGGCAGTCGTAATGGTCAGTGCATTTCCTCCGGTAAAATAAGACAGCGCCTGGGTGGTCGGTAAATCCATCGACAGCAGCTGGCTGGCCTTGTTAACTGTAATGGTCTGAGTCACGTCGGCTGCCGCGCTGTACCTGGCATCGCCCGCCTGGCTGGCGGTGATGGTGGCCGTTCCGGCATGGACGATCATAACCGTGGCGCTGTTGGTGCCGCCACATGAGGCTACAGTCGGATCGCTGCTGGCATAACTGACCGGCAGTCCCGAGCTGGCTGTACCTGTCAGGGTGAAGGCAGGATCGCCGTATGATTTTGTTGCAAGGGCGCCAAAAGTGATGGTCTGGCTGGCCTGGCTCACCAGGAATGGTTGCCCCACCTGGGTCGCTGCCAGGTAATTGGAATTACCTGCCTGGCTGGCAGTAATGGTGCAGGTTCCGGCTATGCCGATGGTAACTGTTTCACCGTTGGCCCCGCTGCAGGTAGCTACAGCCGGGTTGCTGCTGGTGAAAACAACTGGGTTGCCGGAGTTGCCTCCCGTAGCCGACAGGGTGAATTGCGGATCGCCGCAGGTTTTTGCACCAAGGGCGCTAAAACTGATCACCTGGGCTTTTTTATTCACCGTAAGCGGCTGAACCACATCAGCTGCCGGACCGTACATTCCGTTTCCGGCCTGGCTGGCGGTAATGTTGCATGTTCCTGCTCCTACAATGGTCGTCGTAGTCCCTGAAACAGTGGCCACAGCCATGTTGCTGCTGGTATAACTGACCGGAAGTCCCGAACTGGCTGTGCCCGTCAGGGTGAAGGCGGGATCGCCGTAAGTTTTGTCAGTCAAAGGACCAAAGGTGATGGTCTGGGTTGCCGTTGAAACAGTCACAGTGACTGCCGCGCGTGTTTCTGAAGCATAAATATTTGGACCGCTGTTATAAGCTCCGGCATAATAGGTAGTGGTTTGCGTAGGAGAAACGGAAAAGTCTGCCCCGCTGTTGACAGTTCCCAGTACGATGCCTTCGAAGGGTGCATTGTACCATTCAATCTGGTTGCCGGCCGAAACAGCGTTTAAATTACTGCTTGAACCTCTGGAGATGCTTGCCGGTGTTGCTGTTTCGGATGTGGGTTGAGCAAGTTTCACATTCAGCGTGGCTGCATTGGTGGTAACATTCCCGCAACTATTTGAAATATAGCAGGTATAGAGTCCAACATCAGCTGTGCTCACCGACGGTATCGTATATGCTGCCGAATTGGCCCCGCTTATGTCTGTACCGCCTTTTTTCCATTGATACGACAGGGGCGCCGTTCCCACAGCAGTGGAGGTAACCGTAAATGCCTGTTCTTCAAGGATGTAAAAATCCGACTGCAACGGATCAGCCATCACGGGGGTGCAGGTTATTTGCAGTGTCCCGGTTGCCGAGCCCTGGTACAAAGTTTCATTTACAGTCGCCACAACGGGATAGGAACCGATGGCCGATGGGGCTGTTCCTGAAACATTGTAGGTAACACCAACCGTCAACGCTGCCGGAACCGTGGTCACGGTCACTGTTTTCGGATTTCCGTCATGGGCCTGGAGCAGGTTGCTCAGGGTTACAGTAGCCGCGCCTTTGCCTACCGTAAGAAGTTGTGTTGCAATCGGTGCTGCATTGTAGTTGGCATCACCGGCCTGGGAGGCGGTGATGGTGCTGCTTCCAACACCCACAATATGCACCTTGTTGCTCACGATGGTGGCGACCGAGGTGTTTGAACTGGCAAAAGAAACGGGGAGGATTGAACTTGCAGTGGCGTCAGGCGTAATGTCGGCATCACCGTAAGCTGCAGAACCGAAAGCGTTGAATGTAATCGTCTGGTCGGCTTTTGAAACCGTGAGCACAGCGCCGCTGCTGGTCAAATTGTTACAGGTATTCGAGATGTAGCAGGTGTAGGTGCCGGCATCGGTAAAGGCAAGGTTGCTGATGGTGTAGCTGGCGTTGTTCGCCCCGCTGATATTGGTGCCTCCTTTTTTCCACTGATACACAAGGTTGGTGCCTGTTGCCACAACACTGAAGGTAACGCTTTCATATAATTTTTTAGAGGCCCCTGAAGGCTGGGTCGTAATGGCAGGATTCAAGCAGCCGGCATCGATGGTAAGCATCGCTCCGTTGCTGGTGACTGAACCACAGGTACCTGTCACTTTACAGGAATAGCTTCCCGCATCGGAGGCGATAAGCTCTGTTTTGGTGTACGAAGCAGATGTGGCGTCAATGATAGTGATGCCGTTTTTACGCCACTGGTAGGTCAACCCGGTTCCGGTGGCGCCGCAGTCGAAGGTTACACTCTGGCCTTCAAACTTATTGGCCGAAACGGGTTGAACGGTAATCACCGGGGCTGTACAGGGAAGTCCTCCTTCGTACGGTCCTAAATCGAGTCCGCCGTTCTGAATGCGCGCTTCGCCATCAAGATCGGTAAACTGGGTAGGTGGCAAATTGAGGTAGTCCGGATTGCCATAGTTTATCACCGGTGAATTGTCCATTAAACGGAAATCCCCGTCGATAGTCGGAAGAGTTGCCGTAACCATATCGATGTTTGTCGTGAACATCGGGTAATTGGCATTTGCTGACTGTGCGGTTGTAGGATTGAGATTGCCGGTACCTAAATACCAGTTCTGAACGATTGATTTGTAGAAGCCCGCCCATGAATCATTGGTCATGTTCGTAAATTTCCCGCCCGGTGTGCTGGCGTTGCTGTTATTCCAGATGATCGTATTTTTAATATAGGGCTCGCCCTGGCCTATTTTGAGTCCGGCACATCCATAACTGGTTGAATTGGCTGTGATAAGGCAATTGATGAATTGTGAGGTTCCACCACTCCAGAGGTTGACTACCGGTGTCGATACCGAGATATTTCCCGAGATCAGACAGTTTATGAATTTGGATGAAATAATATCTAATGAAGACGAACCCGATTGAAGGCAAATACCGCCGCCAGTATTTCCAATAACTTTTATATTTATGAAATTTGTCTGCACCTGACCTCCGACAAAAGTCGTGGCTAAAAGAGCGCTCCCCCCTTTATTACCCTCTATGGTACAATTCGTGAAACTTCCGCCGGTTACAATTCCTGTCCCTGCGGTATGTATATAAATCGCAGTTCCCCCGTTGGCGGTTGCAGTATTATTTCTGAAGTAACAGTTGGATATGGCCGGATTGGATGAGCCGTAGGCATAATAACTGCCGGCATCAAAATTCAGTCCGGCTCCCATTTCAGATACGTTGGGGATTTTGTATTCGTTGGCGAATCCATCCTGAATGGTAAAACCATCGATGGAAACATCCCCGGCCTTACCGGTTATTGAAACAACATTATAGCAGTTATCCGACAAAACACCCAGGGCGCCAATATTACCGCTCAGGATGGTCTCGTTCGTTTGATAGTGGCCAAAATTGGTGCGTTGTGTAATATTGCTTTCCGTACCCGCGAATCCACCGTAAATGAACACTTTCTTGTTTATATAGAAGGTTTTAAGGCGGGCGTTGGTTGGTGTAGCGCTTCCTGTATTGTCTTTTGAGGGATAGTAAGTGCCTTTGGCCACCCAGATCTGCGTGCCTGCCGAGGTGGCATCAAGCGCCGACTGTAAGGATTTATAGGCATTGGTCCAGGAGGTTCCGTTGTTGGAACCGCTGGCATTGTATTTCACGTAGATCGGGCCGCCGATGGTTGAAACACTGGCCCCGAGCCCGGTACTTTCATAATAATTCCCGCCATTGCATAGTTTGTAGGCATACACCTTAAAATACCAGGTTGTGGTGGCCGTTAAACCTGTAACGATTGCGTTCGAGGGATTGTCTCCCATGTAAATGGCCTGCTGCCCGCTATTCGCCCAGGCGGTGTAAACAGCGGGAATCGATCCGTTTGAAGGCGCTGTAAAGCTGTTAGTTTTATTTACATAGACCACATACCCTGAGGCTCCGGTGGCCGCGGTCAATCCGGCAACCTGGATGCTGTTGTTCGTTATATTTTTAAACGTAAGGTTACTCGCTGCCGTGGAAGGGCCTGTACAACTGGGATCAAGTGCGAGTCCGGTTACCTCCACATTGGTAGTTATGGAATTTGCTGTAAAAGAGACATCGCCGCTCTTCGCCCCGGTTGAGGTTGGAGCAAATTTTACATAGAGGTAAGTGGTTCCCGTAGCGCCATTGGTGATTGATTTCGTCAATGTTGTAGTTGTATAGGTGATATCGTCAAAAGATATCTGAAAGTGGGCAGGCGCCGTTATGGTAACGTTTTCGGTCAGGTCGCTCCCTCTCAGAGTGAAGATCTGTGAAGCTGAAATACTCCCGCTGTTGATGGGATCAAAAGCCAGGCTGGCAGGGTTCACCACAAGGGCCGGCTGGTAAAACTCATCGGCCCCAAGGTCGGGATTGGTGCTGCTGCGCGTAACATTGTCAATGTCGCTGGGAATGGAGCTGATCGGACTGCCAGCCCCGGCGGCAAGGGTTGTCAGGGCCGGATTGATGTGCAGGTTGTAGGTTCCGCTGGTGCTCATAAACGGCGTATTTGCCTCAGTAACCGATGTTTGTTCCCGTTTGGGAGATGAAGTCCACAGTGCCTTATAACTGGCGAGGGTACTGCAGGAGGTTGTTCCATTGTAGAAAATCCAGTTGTTCGTGCTGCCTGTACCCACGTAATAAAGGTTGTTGTTCGCCGTCGTTGACATGCTGGGAGGGTTCTCCGCTGTCATCCACCTATAGATCATTGCATTGTTGCCCCCAGCCATTTTATTGATCATAATATTGTTTCGCAGATCCAGTGATCCGGTGTTGGCCTTGTAAATGCAAGCCGATGAATTGAACGAATTGGTGCTGGTGCCGTCGATGTAAATGGTATTGAACAGTACCGATGCATTGACGGTACTGGCTGAGAGCTCGATACCGGAAACCGCACGTCCGTTGACAGCCGGAGCATACAACTGATAGATCATGTTATTATAGATGGTATCGCTGGTACTAATCCAGCCAAAGATCCCGATCACATTGGCTAGACTGGTATTAGCCGAATTAACATACCTCAGGTCGTAAATTTTATTGTTGTAAATCCGGGTGGTGGTACCAGAGGTTTCTATCCCGACAACCCTCCCTGCGTTAGTCGCAGTTGAGTTGTTTTTCAGTCCGGTAATGGTATTGTTGTAAATGGTCGAGGCGCCCTGATTGATACATATGCCCCATACCCCGTCACTGTTGGTATTCTGATTGTCAACGGTTTGGATGTTATTGTTGTAAATGCTGGCAGACAAGTTATCCTCAAGCAGAATAAGTCTGACCCGCAGACTGGCGTCTGATTTGTTTACCGTTAAACCCTGTAGTGTATTGTGATGGATGACGGCCTTACTGACAAGATTACCTCCGCTGCTGTGAATTCCTGCAACGCAACCAGTGGCAGACGTAATGGCAGCGCTTCTGAAAGAGATCACCTGGTAAGCAATGGTAAGGGAAGTTTGATATTGATAATCAATGCCGTAAGTTGCCGCTGCATTGCCACCGTAGCCAATATCCGAAATGGATGGCAGGGAGGAATTGGTGTTTATATTGTTTTGAATATCCGGGTATCCGCTGGTGCCGATGAACTGGTATCCCCTGGTGGCCTTGTCAATATTGATTTTGAGAAAATCATTGTAGCTGTTGGCGCCGGAGGAGGTAGTTGCACTATTGTCAAGTAAAATTCCTATGGTAAGAGCAGTATTGGTAGTTCCACCTCCTCCAAACTTTATATCGCAGTTTTGAATCGTGTTGCGTTGGCAGCCATCTGATACTCCGGTGCCGTTGAGGTATATCCCGTATTCGACAAAATTACTGCTGCTTGTTCCATTCGGCTGGATCTCCAGTCCGTTGAAAGTCATCCAATCACAATGGTCCAATTGGATGCAGGCATCGGTCGATGCTGCCGTACCCGTAAACTTCAGTTTTGGCTTATTGCTCCCGTCGTTCGACCGCTGCCAGGTGATGTTTTTAGCTCCGGTTCCGGCAACAGTGAGTATCTGAGGGGCTGTCTCTGTAAATGTTTTATCATCTTTCACTTTGAAGATAACAGAACTGCTTATTTTGGCAGCATTCACAGTAGTAACCGACAAGGCAAAGGTGGTGAAATTATCATGCCCGGTACCGCTTGGATTCACCGTATAGATACCGCCCATCCAGGCATAACTGAATACCCAGGACGGAGCGTTGGTTAAGGTTCCGTTGTATCCGTTTTTGCTGTCGTTAAGTGTACTTCCGGTACCTTCGTTGCAGTTGTAATAGGCCACAAGGTTGGCTTCGGCTGAAGGAGTAAGTTCCGTGAATATATTTGTTGCGAGCTCAACCTGGGTGCGAATGTCGTTCCAGATACGTACTTCATCGATCGTGCCCGCGAAATAGACGGGGGTGGCGGAAGCCCTGCCAATGGTCATGGCATCCGCATTGGCTGCCAATGTTGTAGCGGTCCCGGTCTTTACTGGCATGCCATCAATATAGATGGTCACTATGCCTGCGTCGACCACCCCTGCCACATGGTACCATTTACCTGCCGTTAAAACGCCGTTGGCTGTCGTCTGTCCGCAGAAGCTGATGCTTGAATAGGGAGCGGTAGCACCGAGGGTTAAGGAAAATCCATTGGCGCCTGCTGAATTGAATTTGCTTACGATTCCTTTTGAAGCAGAGAAAGATTCAGGTTTTATCCATGCCTCAACCGTGAAATTGTTGGTCAGATCGAGGGCGCTGGCATCGGGCACCGTAACATATTGATTTGTTCCGTTGTAGGATAACGCATTCCCCGGGGGGGGAGGGGTTAGGAAAGTAAAAGTGCCGGACGAAGCAACGCTGCCTCCCGGGGCGGTAACACTTACACTTCCGCTGGTCCCTGTTGAAACAACGGCCGTAATGCTGGTGGAACTCACAACGATAAACGAAGCAGCAGCCGTTCCGCCGAAGCTCACGGCTGAAGCCCCGGTAAAATTGGTTCCTGTAATGGTTACCAGGGTACCCACCGGACCGTTGGAAGGAGTAAATGAGGTGATGGTTGGTACAACAGCTTTTGCGTTTTGCACAAAAACTCCCGACATCAGGGCCAGGATGAGCAGTAAAATTGTAAGTCCGGAGGGACCTTTCTTTTTCAGGAGGTAATTCATGACAGCAGTAAAATTTTGCATAGTGTCTTCGATATTTAACATGGTTAGGTGATCAGGTAAATAAAACGGTTTTAAATTCATTTGGAAACAATATTATTAGTCTCCGGGGAACAATGTATCGATGGCTTTTTTTACTTCGGATGAGCCCGCCTGCAGAAACCTGACCCAGGTATATTGCCCGTCGGAACAGAAAACGATGGTGCTCCCCGCCGGATCGGTAATGGAGAAGCCGTCGCTAATGCCCGGGATAGTTATCTGGTAGCGCAGAACAATGCTTTCACAAAGCTTCAGGTGCGCAATCCGGAAGATGCTTTGATAACCGGTATCACTGGCATCACGGTTAAACCCATTGCTTTCCTTTCCAAGCCTTATCTCGCCAAAAACAAACCGATTATTCAGGAAATAGTAATATTTCCGGATATTCACACCCCTGAACATTCCCTCATAACCCGCAACCTCCCAGTTGCCTGCATGCCTGCCATCTTTGGTACACACGGGCAGCCCTTCCCTTTTTATCACCTCACTTTTTGTAAGGGAAAACTCGGTTTCCTCGAATAATATTTTGAAGGATGTTTGTGCCTTCTTGAGCCCTGAAGGCGGGTTGACTGCAGGTTCAAGATGGGCAAGGATATCTTCCCCGTAACAGACTTTTCGGGTTCGGTCTTTATCGGTTGAACTTACGGCAAGGGAGGCCGAAGCAGCCTTGTACCTGTGCGAGAGTTCGCCGAAGACAGCGCGTATGATTCTGAGTCGGATATTGGATTGTACCATAGCTGTTATTCAGTGTTTCTCATTCTCAAACTGCCACTTAACGGATTAATTCATTCAGAAAAATTTGAATGGCTGGCAAAGACTCACAAAAAAAGTATTTTCGCAAAAGTATTTTCCATCACTATTTTTCGCAAGTTTTACCTGTCCTGATTGGGCAATCAGGACAGAAACATTCTCCCGTTTGGTAAAACGGGAGAGATCCATGCCTGGATAAAACGGATCCTGGGGTTTCTTCTGCCAATGCCTTTGAATACGGGTTCAGAATTCGCCGATATTACATCTCAGTCAAACTAAAGTAGATTTGAGCCGAAGGACAGTGGTTTACTCAACGACGCTCAGCTGCTGAAGTTGCTATACATGAGCGACAATATTATTCCAGTCTGGCTGTTTGGTTTTTGTACTAAAATCACCCTCGGTTTTTTAGCAGCTAGCCATTCTTTAGAAAATCTAAGAAATCATCCCGATCCGCGCTAAGTGTTCGAAGTGCCTGTTTAATAATAAATTCAGGGATTGGATCAATATGAGTTTGCAAACAGATCGGTCGTTTTACTGGCTTGCCAGCCCAAAGTTCATGACCTCCAGTTGTTCTTTGGAGTTTTAACCCTTTCCACTCAAGGTATTTTCTAAATGTCCTTAGTGAAATATTCTTTAGTGATTGTGACATCAACAGGAAGGCATCGCTACAGGCTGATCTATTTTTCGATATGAATAATTATTGAATATCCGGCTAAAGTTTTCATTTGTCTGAAGCAATTCAGCCATGGGAGGAGGAGTCATTTTTTGAATCTTTGATTTTTTAATCTTCCATCCCATGCGAACTAATTCTTTATCAAAAGTCTTTTTGTGGGTAGTATACTGAAAGAATTCGTTAAGGCAGTGAGAGAATGACTTCATGGCCTCATCTTCAGAAATACCATATCCTGAAACGTCAAGAGCCGGGCAAAAAACTATAATAGACCCGTCCTCTTCAAAAATTATCATCGAAAGGTTAACATTAATATGAAACGGCCCTGAAGACCATTCTCCTTTAATTGCTGCACCTCGATCTGTCATTTTTCCTTATTATTAGTCTTTCCCACAAAATTATAATAAAAATAGCACTTGATAATTTAAAAACTCAAAAAAAATGGTAATGTTTCGGGAATGTTGCCATTTTTTTCAAACGCCGGATAAATTTTCCGTCCTTTTGCAACATCGATTTCTTAAGGCTCATTCGGTGATGCTGTCGACCCATTTTTTTATCACCGGAACAACAGTAAAGCCCGTTGGTATGGATAACAAACACCCGATTGTGAAGTCATGGAACCATTTGGCAAAAAAACCACTGTGCAACCCTTCACGTATCAAAGAAATCCCGAAACTCATTACTGCGGTCATGCAGATAGAAATCAATACCGCAAATAAAACGGACCCCTGTGTTTTTGATAATCTTATTTTCTTCATTGTCTGCAGATGATATTATTTCAGAAACCCGTCGAACCAGGGTTTGGCATGGATGAGGGAATAGATGAAAGTAGCCCTGTGGTCGGCCCTGGAGCCTGCCGGTACTGCAAAGGTTGTGGTGCAGCCAATTTCATTCTGGTAGGCAGCGGGCAGTGTGGCGAAATATACAGGAACAACCTCATCGAGCTCGCCATAGTACATCCTGAGCGGTGTATGGCAACGCCAGCGGTAAACCTGCGACTGTTCAAGGATCTGCCAAAAGGGAGAACTTCCGATATTTCCGGTTTTCATAAACGAAGGTTGTAAAAAGTTCTGTACCGTATCGCCTGTGATCCTTCTGAATTCGGTCCAGCTGATCTTCCAGTTATAGAAATCCTTTGCAGTCTGGTAAAATTCAGGGCGGATGGCCGAAACTGCAAGGCCGGAAACCTGGTGATAAAATTCCATCGCGAAAAGATAACCTGAAATGCAGGCTGGTAAATAGACTGCATCGATGGGTTGGTAATTGTTAATCCAGCGGTCCATCACGCCGAAAGCCTCTGCGGGAGCGCTGGCTGTTGACGAAGCCATAACCGGAATATTGAGGGTTTCCAGCGTCCGCAGAAAAGCCATGTTCGAAAACCCGCCCTGTGACCAGCCATGGAGAAACAAAGGCCCTTGTTTGATCTTCTGTTCTTTGAGAACCTTTTGTGCCGCATAGAGCATATCAAGGCAGGCCTGCTCCGAACTATGTTCAATGAGATATGAATTCGGCTGATCGGAAACGCCGAGACCAAAATAATCGGCTCCGATCACAATATAGCCCTGGGATGCATACTGGGCGATCATCAGCTCGGTTTCCATGGATGAATCGGGAACGGAAGGGCATTGATATTTTTCAAAAACGGTTCCATGCTGATAAGAGACGACAGGCATGGAATCGAGCCCGCTCTCGGGAATCGCCACCAGTCCGGATGCCATCGTTGCGATACCCAATTCAGGGATTACCGAAGGATAGGTGACCCGGTAAAGTTTTACAGCGTATTTCGGCGTGGCAAACTGCCCCTTGAAATCGGCGAAATGCATGGTGGAGGAGGCCAAAAATGCCTCCAGCTCCTCATTCAGGATATGATTCATCTTGGCCAGGTCGAAAGTCTTGATGTACTGGTATGTCATTACCGGCTGAACCGGATCAGGTTTATTTTTCTTGCAGCCGGCAATCAGAAAAAGAGACCCAGCGAAAAATGCAATCAGAATTAAACAGCGCGAAAAGTTTTGTCTTATGTTCATAATCTTTTATTTCTATTTAAGTAAGCCCGTTCTCATGTTACAATACAATCTGAGCAAAAGTATTTTCATTCGTAATCTTTTGCAAACATTACTTGTCCCGATTGCCCAAACGGGAGGGAAATGTTCTCCTGTTTGGTAAAACAGGAGTGATTCCGGGAAAATGGAACGATTTGAAATTCGTTCGGAAACCACCGGTCGGGAAGGGGAAAAACGAGTGATTCCCCCTGAACTTGTTCAAATCTGACAAGATTACAATCCTTAATGCTATATTATTATGTATATTTGCGCAGTATGAGATAAATAATGCGACTATGATACAAGATATTATTTCGGGACAAAAAGCTGAACTGGAGCGGAAGCTAAAGGAGAGTTATCTTTCACGTGAAACTATCCTGAAAGGATTCGATACAGATTTGATCAATGTGGTAATTGGCCCCAGAAGATCCGGTAAATCCTTCTTTTCCATGCACACAACCAAATCAGGAAGAGGCATTGGTTATGTTAATTTCGACGAGGAAAGATTATTAAAAGTTGACAATTTTGATGAGATCATTTCTGCCGTTAAGGCAGTTTATGCTGATCCGCATATCCTTTTTTTCGATGAAATCCAAAATGTGGATCAATGGGAGATCATTGCTAACCGGCTTTACAGGGAAGGGTTTAAGTTAATACTTACGGGTAGTAACTCGCATTTACTGAGCAGCGACCTGGCGACACATCTCACAGGCCGTCATTACGCAACAGCCATGTTCCCCTTTTCTTTCAGGGAGGTGATGAATTTGTTTCCTCAAAGTGTCACTGCCATCGAGCGACAGCAGCGATGTCTCGACTATTTGTTGAAAGGAGGATTTCCTGAGGTATGGGTTAAAAATTATAATCCGTCTGAATACCTTTCCACACTATTCGATTCAATTATTCTCAAAGATATTGTAAAACGATACAGGGTACGCTTCCCCAATGCACTGATTGATCTTGCCCAAATCCTGATCACCAATATTGCCGGTGAATTTTCAAATACGTCCATTCAGAAGCTCGCTAATTTCAGCAGCATCCATACCGTTGAGAAATACATCAGCTACATTGAGGAGGCATTTCTTATTTTTTCGGTACCCCGATTTTCGTACAAAATAACAGCTCAAAAAAGCGCCGGAAAGAAAATCTATTGTTATGATACCGGGTATTATCAGGCAAAGGCATTTTCTTTTAGTAAAAATATCGGGAAACTATTTGAGAATGCTGTTGCCATTGAATTAAAAAGGGAAGAAATGGCCGGTGCCATAAGACTTTTCTATTACAAGAACCAAAAGCAGGAAGAGGTAGATTTTGTTGTTCAGGAAAATCGGCAGATTACAAAACTGATCCAGGTTTGTTATTCTGTTTCAGAACCAAAGGTCATGGACAGAGAGATACGGTCACTCCTTAAGGCAGGTGCAGAATTAAAATGCGACAGGCTTTTGGTTATTACCAATAATTTAGAACGAACAGAAAAACATTCCTGGTTCGGTTTTACAGGTGAAATTGAATTCATCCCATTATGGAAATGGTTTTTGACATCACAAACATTGTAATTCAGAAGCATAACCATCAGGATATCTATAGGTGTAATCCTGCTTGCATAAAATACTAACTTTGTTCCATTATTCGAAGTCCCTTTCGGGATCAGCAGATTTACCTGAATTCTGAATATGTCTTTGACCGTCACAAACAGTTTGAATATCGTTATCGCACTGAACCTTTTTTCACTGGTTGTGTCGGTTTTGCTGTCGGCCTATGCCTTGAGGTTGAGGCCCAACAGAACCGCTGTTTCATTTGCCGCTCTGATGGCCATTTTCGCACTCTGGTCCCTGCTCAAACTCGTACTCATCCTCAATCCCACCTTGCCTTTTTTAAAAGTCATCAGTGTCATCATATTCACCATATCCTCATTTACTTCGTCCATCATCCTGTATATCATCATTATCCACACCCGTTATCCCAGGTGGTTCAGGCAGGAACATGTCAAATACCTTTTCCTCATCCCAGTAATTCAGGCCCTTCTGGCGCTCACCAACGAGTTTCATCATTTGTTTATCAGGGATTATGTGATCACCGATTCCGGGGCCCTGGCATTTTTCAGGTATGATCCGGGTCCGCTGAACATTATTTTCCCGCTGTACCTGTATCTTACCATCGGGCTATCCCTGTTCATTCTGCTGCGGAACCTATTTACAGGCTCGAAATATTTCAATATGCAGGTGATGTTTTTGTTCATCGGGATCGCGTTGCCGGCCTTGAATGATATTTTGTTCTGGTTCGGGGTTTCGTTCATTCCGGGTTACAGGCTAACTCCTGAATTCTTCATCTTCGGGAATATCTTTTTCGCCTGGGCCCTGTTCGGTTACAGGTTTCTCGACTTAAAACCGATCGCGCGCAACAGGGTGGTTGAGAGCATTGATGAAATTATCATTATAACCAATAACAGGAAGCTGCTGACCGATATCAATAAAAGCGGGGAGGTGTTCTTCGGCCTGAAGCTGAATGAGGTGATCGGCAGACCGTTTTCGACCGTTTTTGAAGGGTTTCCTGAACTTAGCAGCGTCCTGGATAATTTCCTTGCCACAACTGAAATCAGTCTGGACAGTAACGGCACGACAAACTATTTCATTGTGAGGCAGTCATCCGCCGAGTATTCAAATGATCAGCCGCTGGCTAAGATTCTGATCCTGCAGAATATAACCGAACGGAAAAATGCGGAGATTCAGCTCCGGAAATATGCAGACGAACTCGAGAAGGCCAATGCGTTAAAGGATCAGTCGTTCAGGATCATTGCAAACGACATCAGGAATCCGTTCCAGGGGCTGATCGGGTATTCCGATTTTGTGCTGAATGATTTTGAGAAGCTGGAGGCCGAAAAGGTGAAACATATTGTTGGCCTGATGAATGAGACCTCCAAAAAGGGATATAACCTGCTGGAAAATATCCTGGAGTGGTCGAGGGTGCAGACCGAAACGCTTGACTTTAACCCGGGTTTCAGTTCACTCACGAAAATAGCAGGGGAGGCGGTCGCGGGAAAGTCTGAGCTGGCCGCTGACAAGAACATCACGATTACCAACCATATCGTGGATGATGTGGAGATCTTCGCCGATTCGAACATGATTTATTCGGTGTTCAGAAACCTCTTATCCAACGCCATAAAATTCAATAAAATTGACGGAACCATTACAGTGAGCTCTTCGGTGAACCTGGAAGAACAACGGGTGATGGTTGAGATAGCCGACACCGGTATCGGTATCCCTGAAGAGGTTCTTGGGGGTGTTTTTCTGCTCAAAAGTCAGGTGGCAGGCATTCAGGCGGAGCAAAGCCAGGGTTTAGGACTTCTGTTATGCCGCGAATATATTGAAAAGAACGGGGGCACGATCAGCATCGAAAGCAGGAGAGGCGAGGGGACCAGCGTTTTTTTCTCGATACCTTTTCTGTCGGGGCAGGAATCATCGGGAGTTGAGAACAGGTTGGAACCGGAGGAAGATGAACCGGACGGTCATCCGCCCAAATACAAACTACCCGAAGCCCAGTCGCAAATGATACTGAACGGCCTGATCAGTCTGCTTGAAAAGGAGAAAGTATTTAAAAATCAGAATCTCACCATCAACGAGTTTTCCTCCCGCTTAAACACCAACAGGACCTACCTCTCGCAAATCATAAACGATACCTTTCACACGAATTTCAGCAACCTGATCAACGATTACAGGATCAAGGAAGCCGAACTGCAGCTTGCAAATAACAATAAAAAACTGACGATGGAGGCGATCGCCTTTGAAAGCGGGTTCAGCAGCAAATCGGCCTTTTACACTGCGTTCAGGAAGAAAAAAGGGAAAACCCCTACCGAATTCCTGAATCTCCCGGCGAACTCCTGAAGCAAAAACCTACTCACAAAGCATTTCAGGCCTTAATGATCAATCTTTGATGATGATCCTTCGGACGATCTTTTGCCCGTTGGTGGTGATGAGCACGGTGTAGACTCCCGGAGGAGTAGGCCTGAGGTCGATCTGCTGTTCCGATCGTCCAGATACCCTGACATCCTTTCTTTCGTAAATCATCTGTCCGAGCGTGTTAAAGATATATTCATCGAATGTGTTCGGAACAGGGGAGGTGATGGAGAGGGTGAAGCGGCCATCGTTCGGCACAGGGTAGATGGTGAACTGCGCTCCGCCGATCTCCTCCATGCCGGTGATGAGCACATACACATTGTTTGAGGTATCGGATGGGCATCCGTTGAGATTAACCTGCGACCAGTACCAGCCTGTGAGGGTGGCAAGGTAGATGGTATCGGTGGCTCCCGGGATTGCGCTGCCGCTTCCGCCCTGTGTGGGGGAGTAGTACCACTGGTTGCCCTGTTGTGCAGTTGAACTGAGCGTGTCGC
>CAJAUM010000140.1 GCA_903945175.1 uncultured Bacteroidales bacterium
GCATCCTCCTTCCACTTATAGTTTTTCAGCTCCCGGATCAGGTTTATAGATCCCTTGGTAACATTGATCGGGTAGCGCTTCAAAATGTCGATCCCGGTCAGGATTGAGTCCGGACCTTTGAAGGTTGGCATGATTTTGAAGCCCTCCTGGTGGATTTCGTAAATGCACTTTGGCTGATTATCCGCTATGATCTCATCGCCCTGGGTGATCCCAAGTTTTCTCATCCAGCTGCAGATGTCCGGATTGGTCAATCCCCGGGAGTAAATGAGTTCATCCACCCAAAGCTCGCCGCCATCCATTCCGACTTTGACCAGGGCTGTAGGATCATTGGAAAATCCAAAATCCATCCCGAAGGTGATCCATTTGCATGAATCCGGCCAATCATCAACCGTTCGCCAGTTCGTGAAGACCAAGCCGGTGATTTGCCCGACTTCACCAAGACCATAGATCCGCCAGTAGTTCTCATCCACCGATTTCAGATTTTCGATCTCCTGTACCATTTCGACAGGCAGGAACTGGATGTTATCCAGGTAGGTGGAATGGATGAAGGTACAATCCTTGCGCGGCAGGACCTGATCATAAATCCAGTGTTCATCCATCGAGGGGTTGAAGTCCAGGAAGATTTGCTTCTCGGTCCGGAGCGATAATTGCACCCAATCTTCCAGTGATAGTTCGTTTGCCTCGTTGATAAACAGGTAAGAACGCTTGGCGCCTCTTTTCTTTTGCGGCTGGTCCAAACTCATGAACTCAAAAAGGTTTCCGTTCAACAGATAGGTGTTCTCGGTCTTGTTGTGGTTCCGTTCATCGTAAAGATCAGCCGATTTGAGGATCTCGAAGAAATCCCGCATCGCTGATGCTTTCAACGCCGGCATCGATCGCCTGACAATAGAAAACACCATGTCATGCCCTTCAAAGGCCTTTACCAGGATAAGTAATTGCAATATGGAATAAGTTTTCCCTGACCGGGTGCCGCCCTGGTTGACTACGATCTTGGTCGCAGCTTCATAATTTTTCCGGAATACTTCTGATACCTGAATCTTCGATTCCAATGGGCAGGGTTTTAATGTTCGATTCCGGCAGGATCGTGGTATGGATAACCTCGAAGGTGATCTTGGTGAGCTTGTCCTCGGCTGGTCCAATGTCAACATTCATCCTTTGGAGCTTCGGCCTGATGTACTCCTGCAGACTCAACCAAAGTTCCACCCGTTCTTTCGGCTTCATCGTGGCAATATCCTCCTCCAGGGTCTCCTCCAGCTCTTCAACGATCCACTCAAGTCGTTGTTTTTTCTCTGTTGTGAGCTTATTCGGTGTCCCTTTTGGTCTGCCTCCCTCACCAGGCCTGAATTTCCAATCAGTTCGTTTAGCTTCTTCCATTTATTTCCATATTTAAATGGCCATAAATCACATTCGTTTAAATCGCGTGCGATAGACCAATTTTTCGATGGCACTCACTGATATTCCGTAGCTTCCGCTCAATTCACTTTTGATATCAGCATAGGATTTCCCGACTTTTTTGTTCCTGATTTCTTCTTTTGCTTTGTCAAAATAGCGCTCTCTGACCAGCCATTTCGTTGCTATGGATGCGGGAAGCAACCCTCTTTTTACGATAAATTCCACATCCATCCCGTAATGCTTTTTAAGGTCGGCGATTACTTTTTCGGTTTCCGGGTTCATAAATTGCCACTTTGTACAAAATTATTCATTAATTACCCCAATTTCAAGCATTTATGCAATTTATTGCCACTTTGTACGAGTTTTTTGGCTTCCTGTGGTTGTAATTTTGCTAAAGTTAATTTTCTACCGCGATGAAATCATTCTCCACTCCACCCGTTGCCTTCTCTGTTGCCTTTATCAATGAGGGTTCCGGAGTACTTCAGAAGGTCGTCGTCGCCCAGGCAGGCAAGGTAAAATCCTACTTCGAGGAAATTGATGGCGAAACGCTTTCTCAGATCGTATCCCTGGGCAATGCAAAGGAGAATGGCGTCAAGGCCCGCTTCGGACATCCGAACATGTGCAGCAGTGCGTTTGGAACCTACATCGGCAGGTTCAAGAACTTCCAGCTTGATGGCCAAAAGGTCACCGGCGATCTGCATCTGGACACAGTTTGCAAAAACGCGCCCGGTGGCAATTTGTACGATTACATTCTCACCATGGCAAAGAAGAATCCCGACATGTTCGGAGCATCCATGGCCTTCATCCCGGCAGAGCCTGCCCTGGGCGCCGGTGAATTTCCACTGGTGCGCATCGAGGAGCTTCTGGCTACCGACCTGGTGGATGATCCGGCTGCCACCAACTCCTTGTTCGCGGTAGATTCTTTCTCCTATCAGGCTACTCAGTTTTTGGATGAAAACCCTGCCATTGCTGCCTTCATTGCCCGCCGGCCCGAAACGATTATTGAATTCATGTTAAAATACTATTCTAAAACCGATCTTATGAAACCAGAAATTTTTCAGAAGTTTAAAAACCTCTTCGCCACTGCCCCCGATGAGGTTCAGCAGTCCAAGGCGTACGATCAGGCAGTCGAACTGCTCGAAGCCGATCATCTGGAGGAAATCACCAAACTCCAGGACTCATTTCAAACGAAGGTTACCACCTTTGAATCGCAGCTCCAGGTATCAGCAGAACAGCTGGCAGTCGCGAATGAGCAGATTAATGCAACCACTGAACAGCTGGCCGCTTCCACTGCCGGGACAGCCCAGCTGGAGAAGCAAATTTCCGATCTAACCTCCCAGGTAGCCTCCCTCAAGGACCAACTTAGCGCCAACCCAACCAAAGTAACCTCCGGCGATCCGCAAGTTACCGTCGGCCACCCGGAGGTAAAATTTGGAAAGGAACTCCTGGCCGAAATGCCCTCATATCTCAAAGACAAACTCAAAAAATAATTCGTCATTCGTCACTTGTCATTCGTAAATCGTATATCGTATATCGTAAATCTAAAATCCCTTCGCCATGTCAAACATCTTCTCCCACGGCATCTCGCCCGCCTTCACCAAGCAGTCCATCCACGACTATTTCATCGCCCCGTTTTTCA
>CAJAUM010000141.1 GCA_903945175.1 uncultured Bacteroidales bacterium
GATTACCGTTCCCTCCTTGTATTCTGTCTTCAGATACTCCTGATCTGTAAGCCCGAAGGCATGACTAAGCAAACTTGTACTCATTGGAAATCAGATTTTTTATTCAAAATTAACTATAAGTACGCATTATTGCGATGAACCCATTTTAATTGTTTTATTGTTCGTTTTCGGCGTCGCAAACGGACAGGACTGGACACAACAGCAATCTGGAACTGGAAGTTATTTATACGCGGTTTCCTTTGCCAATACCGATACCGGTTATGTTGCCGGCAGCGAGGGGACCATTTTGAAAACCATAGACGGAGGTGCACATTGGACAGTTCAGAATTCAGATATTGCCTATTTGCTGAAGTCGGTTTTTTTTACTGATGCCAACACAGGTTACGCAGTAGGGGGAGGCAGCACGGGCGGTAAAATTTTAAAGACCACCAACGGAGGAGCGCTCTGGACAGGTCAGTTCGCCGGGACAACAAATTATTTGAATTCGGTCTTCTTTACTGATTCAAATACCGGATATGCAGTCGGGGAGTATGGCACAATCATGAAGACCACCGACGGAGGAAATCTTTGGAGCAGCCGACCTTCGGGAACCTTCTCTTCCCTTTATTCCGTTTATTTTACCGATGCCAATACCGGCTATGCAGTCGGCGGCGGGGAACTCATCCTCAAAACCGTGAATGGAGGCACCAACTGGGTCATCCAGTACCAGGGAAGCACCAGCGGAGTTTTATTTTCCGTCTGTTTTCCACAGGAAAACGTAGGTTATGCGGTGGGTGAAAGTATAAATCCAATGCATGGAACCATACTGAAGACCATCAATGGAGGAGCCGACTGGACAAGCCAGGAATCTGGGACCGGAAATTCCCTGAAATCGGTATTTTTCACCGATGTCAATACGGGTTATGCCGTGGGCGGGTTTGGAGAAGGCATAATTGTGAAAACCACGGATGGCGGAACCAGCTGGATAGAGTTGACTTCGGGGACTTCAAAAGCGTTGTATGCTGTTTATTTCCCGAAGGCCGATACAGGTTATGCTGTTGGTGAAAACGGCACCATCCTCAAGACCATCAATGGCGGAGGCGTGGGGATATATGAAACTTCAGATGACCAGACCCATTTCAAAATTTATCCCAACCCGGCAAGTGAGTTGATCAGCGTTGAATCTCCGGTTATACCGGGGAATACAAGACTTACAGTTTCAGATCTGCAGGGCCGTGTATTAAAGGAAATGGAGATCACAGGTCTTAAAACACAGATTGGTATCCGGGATCTTCCATCGGGGATCTATTTCCTCAGGGTTAAAAATGCGAAATTGGTCGAAACTTTAAAACTGATCAAAAGATAAAATGCTGCCTTCTATGATCCCTTTGATCATTGTGGCCATTTCAGGCCTGTCGGGCATTGGTGGGTTGTTTTTTGCCAGGGAATCAGCCGAAGCGAAGGGGTTCGAAGTTGGCAGCAACTACCAGCGTCAGTCGGCGATAGATTTGCTGTCCTATGCAGTCATCGCGGTTCTGATCTGGTTTATCAAATGGGGCATCAAAGCCGAGCTGACCATATTTATGGCCTTTATCTTTTTTATTCTTTTTTTCAGCATTGAACCATTTTACGCGGCATCAATGTAAGCGGCCAGAAACTGGCAACCCGACCTGTTACTGTGTTTGTCCCGCCAGGATTTTCCTGTTCAATGTCCGGTTAATGGCAAATCCTTTAATGGTCCATTGGAATTCAGTTTGGTTTAAACTCATCAGGATCCAGCCATAGATATAACCGGAGCCCTTTTTCATTCTGAATCCAAAATAATTATCTCCATTGGTACACTCCTCATCACAACTCCAAAATTTCCAGTAAACCCTCACCGTTTCTGCATGGTCAGAATACATAAGCATATCCGAAACAGGCTGCCCCGGAGGGATCACGTCGGCACAATGGCCGATCAGATCATTAACCGCCACGGAATTTGTTGCCCCAATCGCTGAAATGTCGGAATAACGCATGAAATTCATGCAGGGCATGCCGGCACTGTGAAATTCGTGCCATGTTTGGCTGTTAACCCTGAAATCAAAGGTTCCGTCATTGTCAGCGTCAATATCATAATGGGCCGAGGAATCCCTTGGTACGGGTTGCCTGCAGTCGTACTGAAGGTTCGGTGGATCCCAGTATCTCACGGGTCTAATAAGGATTTCAGGGTTGATCTCTGTATAAACAATTGAATCAGGAATCAGTCGTGCAAACGAGACGGTATCCCCGTATGCGGTTCCGGCGCTGTTGGTGGCATAGGCCCTTACAAAGTAGGTCGCATTCGAGTCGAGGCCGGTGATTAAACTGGTGTAGCTGCCTGTCCCGGTTCCATTGTTGGTTTTATGATTGAGGATCGTGGGCGTTTGGCCTGTTCTCCAGCAGATTCCGCGGGCTGTAACCGTGGCTCCCCCGTCGGCGGAGACCTCTCCCCCGCAGCTGGCCGTTGTGGTAGTTATTTCAGTGACCTGGCTGGTGGTAACAGTTGGTAAAACGGGATCGGGAAGGGCGACCGGCTCCTTTTTTTTGCAGCCTTCCCCGGAAAGCAGGTATAATACTGCGATAACACCTGAAGAAAGCCCCAGTATCTTCTTGACTGGAATCATTACAATGAGGATTGTAATTCAAAGATAATTAAAAAAAATTCGTACTGGCAGAGTTTCCTGTATGAAATTAAAACCAATATCCCAGGTTCAGAAACAGCATCAGGCCCGGATTCAGGTTAGAGCTCATGATGGATAGTTCCAATGGTCCGATGAAACTGTCGTACCCGGCTGTGACGCCATAGCCGAAGAGGAAATTGCCTCCGGCAAAAAGCTGGTCAAATTTAGATTCATTGCCCCCCGCATCAGCACGGAGGGTCAGGTATAATTTATTGTATACATTGCATTGAAGCTTCAACCGGCCAACCAGGGAGTAGGAGCCGAATTCCTGGATGAAATGCAGCCCGGTGAAGGGGACGATGGATTCAATATAATTGTCGGGCGCCAGTCCCCCCAACCCGAACAGGTGCTGAATGGGAGGTTTCCCGGTATAGTTGAGGGTGGCACCTGCGAAAATTCCCGGCTGTAAAACGAACCGGCCTGATAACCGGATGTTCTGGTCAAATTTCAGGCTGATGATGGCTGAATTTGTAAATAGTTGCTGTGACCAGTTCTGTGAAAAGGGCATGACATATTCAGCCTTCAGGACCGCCTTGATACCGGATGTAGGATAGCAGACCTTGTCGCGGGTATCGGCATTCAGGTATACAAAAACACTTCCGTAACTCGAAAAATTTGCAAAGGGAAGGTAGTTGCTGTCAATCACGATATCCTGCCTGAACCGGAAATATTCATAATCAAACCCTGCTTTCAGATTGACCATGTTCCGGAAGTTGTAGTTGAAATAGAGGGAGGCCTTGTAGTTTGTTAAATTAAAGCGGTTGGTCTTGCTCTCTTTATCATAGGTGTCAACCTGAAAAGTATAGAATTCAGCGCTGACCCCAAGTGCCGCTTTCCCACCCAGCCCGAGCATATAAATGGCCCTGACCCTTGGATTTACAGCAACATTCAGCTCGGCGAACAGCTTGGAATTGTTTCCGAGCACGTTGCGGAATGTCCCGCCCAGCGTTAAGATAATGCCATAATCGGTGTCATAATGTACGCCAGCTGAAACCTCTCCCGGACCTCCCTCCACCGCATTGATCACGAGGTTTGTTTTGCCCTCCTTGTACTCCATTTCATACGAAATCCGCTTAAAATATCCCGAGCCGTAGGTAAGCCGGATGTCCTTCTCCAACTCGTCCATCGATACCTTCCTGTGGAGATAGCTTCCGAAGATGCTTTTGAAATAACTGTCCCGCATCTTTTTATTCCCGCGAACGATCAGGCTGTCGACTTTGAAGGATGTCACCGGAGTCGTATTGTAACTTTTCAACGGCCGGAATTCGATGGCATTCAGGGAGTCAGCAAGGGCTTTGATCTCTTTGAAGTGTTCGCGTGCCACCCGTTCACCAACCGCCATGATGGAGTCATATTTTTCGAAATCCATCATTCCGTAATTCAGTTTGATCCGTACCTTGAGATCAGTCAGACTGTCCCCGATTTCATTGGCCCTCACACGGGCAAAGGAGGTGATCTGGTCGAGAATGGCGGGAATAGAAGAAAGTTCTTCCCGGGTTTTTGACAGACCCGACTGAACGTCGCCCCCGATGATGATCTCGGCACCCATCTCTTTTACCTGTTTCACCGGGTAGTTGTTAACCACACCGCCATCAACAAGGTAATAACCCATATAATCCGTCGGTTCGAAATAACCCGGAATCGACATACTGGAGCGAATAGCCATGGGTAGGTATCCTTTGTTCAAGACCACGGCCTCCCCGGTAAAAAGGTTTGTGCCAATACACAAAAAGGGAGTCTGAAGGTCATGGAAATCCCTGATTTTGTAGGCGGGTGAAAAAAACCTGTTGAGTAGCAGGTTGATCTCCTGCCCCTGGTACATGGAGCCAAGTCCGATCTTTTTATTTTTCAGCGGGAGGTTTACAATGGTTTTCTCCCCGATCACCTTTTCTTCATAGGCAACATACTTCCGATCGGCAACGTCCTTGAGGAGCGCGTTCCAGTTCTGACTCCTGATCAATTTGGCGATGGAGTCGGGATGATATCCAATGGCATATAACCCGCCGATGATGCTGCCGATGCTTGATCCGCCGATGTAATCGATCCGCAAGCCCGCCTCCTGAATTACCCTGAGCAACCCGACATAGGCAAAACCTTTGGCGCCCCCGCCACTAAATACAAGCCCTACCGATGGTCGCTTACGCAGGGTGTCAGAAATCGACGGACCGGCAAAAACTGAAACTGCGAACAGGCAAAGGAGCAGCGGAATCAGCTTCGTAATGATACCAGTACCCCGGGACAGGATGGAACGATCTTTCATCTGGTTAAATTTGAGGTGAATATAGGGAATTCTTGGAAAATTCATTAGCTTTGTTATGAATCTCAATCCGGACTTTTAATTTCAACCGTTCCTGTATAGAAAAACATCATGGCAAATCAGCAATTCGACCTTTTCATTGACAAACTCCAATCCCTTATTAGTAGCAGGGAACTGATCAAACTGGTGATCAGCAACCAGCGCGATCATTCCTCCGACCTTAAAAGTATCGTCATTACCCTCATTGATATAAAAAAAGGGACCAGGTTAAATTTCGTGTATCGCTATAAAACAAAGGATACTACGAAGAATTATGATCCCGGGGAGGCCATGATCCTGATCAGAAAATCACTGGAGGATGACTTTTTAAATGCCGACCTGTTCTCTGGAAAGGAGACCCTGCGTTTGCTGATTACTGAACATGGAAAGGTGAAAATCAGGTCAAACCAGCCTGCGATGAAACAGGTTGCGGATTTCAGCCACGACCGCCGGAAGGAGCGGGTTATTGCTACGGAAAACAACATCTATCTACGCGAACTGGGAATTCTGAATTCCAATTTTGAATTGAGGAAGGAGATGACCGACAAGTATCTCCAGGTGAACCGCTACATCGAACTGCTGGAGCCCTTTATCAGGGAACTCGAATTGCCCGTTGGGTTTCATGTGGCCGATATGGGATCGGGAAAGGGATATCTCACCTTTGCCCTCTATGATTATCTGACCGGTACGCTTGGAAAACCACCGGTGATGACCGGTGTGGAATCAAGGAAAGAGCTTGTAAAGATCTGCAACGACATCGCCGGAAAGGCCGCCTTTACCAATCTGAAATTCAACACGGGAAACATCAGGGAGGCAGAACTGGCGAAAGTTGACATTCTCATAGCGTTACATGCCTGTGATACCGCCACGGATGACGCTATTTTCAGGGGGATTACCTCCGGGGCATCCCTGATTGTCTGCGCACCTTGCTGCCACAAGCAGATCCGGAAGGAACTGGATGTTAAAAACGACCTGAAGGGGATCCTGAAACATGGCATTCTTGAAGAGCGCCAGGCCGAAATCATTACAGATGGCCTGCGTGCCCTGGTCATGGAGGCCCACGGGTATAAAACAAAGGTGTTTGAATTTATATCCACGGAACATACGCCGAAAAATCTGATGATCGTGGGGCTGAAAATCCACGGGAAACCAGCCGTCATAAAAAAAAGTCTTGAGCAGATCCGGGCGATCAAGGAGATGTTCGGGATAAAAATGCATTACCTGGAGGAGTTGTTTGTGACACATGACAAATCTTAAATAATATTAAAATGAAAAAATTCTACATTATTTCAGCGATATGCTGTATGATACTTCTCGGGCTGTTTTCCTGTCAGCAGGATGTAAAAAACGGGAAAGAGGCAGCTGCAAAAATTTCACTGGATGAAATTACAATAGCTGACCTTCAGCAAGGGTACAAGGATGGCAGTTTCACCATTGAAGATGTGGTGAAGCAGTACCTTGGACGCATCGATTCGATCGACAAAAACGGGCCAAAGCTCAACTCCATCCTGATCATCAATCCCGATGCCCTGGAAATCGCCCTCCTGCTTGACAAAGAGCTCGCCGCGGGGAAGTCAAGGGGCCCCCTGCACGGGATCCCTGTGCTGTTGAAAGATAACATCGACACCCACGATAAAATGCCGGTAACGGCTGGTTCAGCGGCCCTGAGGAATTCCTATCCGGAGAATGACAGCTGGGTGGCGAAGAAGCTGAGAGAAGCGGGAGCGGTCATCCTCGGAAAGGTCAACCTGAGTGAGTGGGCCAACTTCCGTTCCAAGATATCCTCCAGTGGATGGAGCGGGGTAGGCGGACAGACTAAGAATCCCTACGTCCTTGACCGGAATCCCTGCGGATCCAGCTCCGGATCGGGTGTGGCCGTATCGGCCAACCTGTGTGTCCTGGCCATTGGAACCGAAACCAACGGCTCGATCGTTTGCCCGTCGAACAACAACGGCATTGTGGGCCTCAAACCCACGGTAGGACTGATCAGCCGTTCAGGCATTATCCCCATCTCCTTTACGCAGGATACGCCAGGCCCGATGGGGCGCACGGTGACCGACGTAGCCATCTGTCTGGGTTCATTGACGGGTGTTGATCCGGCCGATGCGAAAACTTTGGCCTCTGCGGGGAATTCTCAAACCGATTACACCCGGTTTTTAAAGGCGGATGGTCTTAAAGGAAAACGCATCGGGCTCTTAAAAGAGTCGATGGGATTTCATCCCAAAGTTGATCTGCTTATGGACCAAACCATCACCTGGTTGAAAAGCCAGGGTGCCGAGGTCATAGAACTAAAGGAGCCCTTCGATCCCGCGATTGAAAAAGCATCCTTCGAAGTCATGCTTTTCGAATTCAAGGATGGACTGAACAGGTATTTTCAGAGCCTGGGAGCGAAGGCCCCGGTAAAAAGCATGGCCGATCTGATCGCGTTCAATAAAAAGGATTCCATCGAATTGAGATACTTCGACCAGAAATTGCTGGAGGAGGCGGAGGCGAAAGGCGGACTTGATTCCCCGGAATATAAAAGGAGCCTGGAGGTCATGCTGAAGGGAACGAGGGAAGAGGGAATCGACAAGCTGATGAATGAGCACAAGCTGGATGCCATTATGGCTCCAACCGGGGCCCCTGCCTGGAAAACGGATTTGGTTGACGGTGACCTCTTTTTGGGAGGAAGTTCATCCCCGGCAGCCATCTCAGGCTACCCGGCCATCACGGTTCCCATGGGGTTCATTGACGGACTGCCTGTTGGCGTCTCTTTTTTCGGCAGGGCCTGGAGTGAACCTATCCTCCTTGAAATCGCCTTTGGCTATGAGCAGGGAACCAAACATAGGAAACCACCGCAATTCCTCATTGATATTCCTTGAGGGCCTTTAACCATCCGGGAATGGCATCTTTCAGAATGATGACCACCGAAAGCATGATGATCAGGGTTAGTGCCAGGTTGATCGACCCCTGAACATACATCTTATCGGAACTCATCTGGGGGATATAGATCCCTATGATGTTCATTATCCCCGCCACAAAGGTGGTTATCCCCACAAAGGCGAGCGGGATAAGGGTGACCCAGGCATACCGGATCTTTCCCTGGTTGATGATATAGGAAGTGCCAATGGTGAGGGCAATGGTGGCAAGCAGCTGATTGGCTGAACCAAACATAGGCCAGATGGTGGAAACGCTTCCTGTATAGATGAAATACCCCCAGAAGAATACTACGATGGCGCTGGCAATCAGATTGCCCGGAAGCCAGTCTGTTCTGCCAAACGGTTTATAGAATTTGCCCATCAGCTCCTGGAGAATGAATCGTGCCACCCTGGTTCCAGCGTCGATTGTGGTAAGGATGAACAGCGCTTCGAACATGATGGCAAAATGGTACCAATATGACATCAGGGATTTCAGTCCGGGGATGGAAGAAAAAATCTGGGCCATCCCAACTGCCAGGGATACCGCTCCACCTGTGCGTCCGGCAAGGGATTCACCAACTGCCACTTCAAGATTGGGCAAATCTGAGGAGGAGAAGCCCATTGCTTTTAGTTGCGGCAGGAATTGGGCCAGCTTTTCGGCTGGGACATTGATCATGAAATAATCCATAGGGAAGAGGCTGGCGGCTGCAATAAGCGCCATGACACTGACGAGTCCTTCGGAAAGCATCGCCCCTACGGCAATCGGACGTATATGTTGCTCACTCATGATCATCTTGGGCGTGGTGCCCGAACTGATCAGGGCGTGAAAACCGGAGATGGCGCCACAGGCAATGGTGATAAACAGGTAAGGGAATAGGGTTCCCGGGATGATGGGTCCACCCCCGCGGATGAAGGAGGTGAAGGCGGGCATTTTCAGGTCGGGGGCAACCACAATGATCCCTAGGGCAAGCATGGCAACAACCCCCAGTTTCATGATCGAACTCAGGTAGTCGCGCGGTGAAAGCAGCAGCCATACCGGCAATACGGAGGCCAAAAAGCCATAACCGGCAAGCAACAGGGTGAGTGTTTTTGGGGTATAATCGAACCACGAAGCAATGGGAGAGGAGGGGATATATTTTCCAAAGATGACAGCCAGGGTGAGCAGAATGACCCCAATAATGGTTGCTTCTGCGGTTTTATGCTTTCTGAATTTGAACATCCAAACACCCATAAGCAGGGCGATAGGAATGGTAGCCGCGATGGTAAAGGTTCCCCAGCTTGATTCGGCCAGCGCATTGACCACCACCAGCCCGAGACCGGCCATGGCTATAATGATAATAACGAACGTGGCTACAGACGCAATGATTCCGCTGGAGGCCTTCCCGATCTCGGCCCTGGCAATGGCAGCCAGTGACTTTCCGTTATGACGCACCGAGGCAGTCAGGATGACCATGTCGTGTACTGAACCTGCCATGACGGCGCCAACGACCATCCATACGAAACCGGGGAAGTAGCCGAACTGACAGGCCAGAACAGGGCCAACCAGCGGGCCGGCGCCTGCAATTGCTGCAAAATGGTGCCCGAACACAATCCATTTCTTCATGGGAACGTAATCGCGGTCATCATATAACAGGGTTGATGGGGTCGCCCTGTTAGGATCCAGTGAAAGTACTTTAGCAGAGATAAAACTGAAGTAGAATCGGTAGGCGAGCGCAAAGATTGCAATGGCAGCAATGACGAGGGGCATGGCATTCATATAGCAAAGATAGAAAAACTGGTTTTTCTTTGTGAAGATTTTCACGGCAATTCAAAATATTATTTATCTTTGTCAAGAATAATTCTAAATAATGGAGAAAAGTTTTGTGCCATCGGATTATTTTCCTTTACTGGTGCAATCCACGGTCGCCCTCGGTTTCGTAGTAGTCACAATGATTGCATCGCATTACATCGGCGGCAAGCGTAAAAAATTCCACACCCTCCGAAAGGACCAGAATTTTGAGTGTGGCATCGAAGTGAAGGGAAATGCCCGTTTCCCCTTTTCGGTTAAATACTTTCTAATCGCGATCCTCTTTGTGTTATTCGACGTGGAGATCATTTTTTTCTATCCCTGGGCGATTAATTTCAAGGATTTTGGCTGGGAAGGATTTTGGGAAATGCTGTTATTCCTGGGATTTCTGTTGTTCGGATTCTGGTACATCATTAAGAAGGGTGCGTTGAATTGGGAAGATTGATAAATAGGAAATAGCGAAGAAGCGAAATATCGATGTTCGCCACTGTTGATCAACATGCAATATTTAAAAACTGGCTGAAAAGTTAAAATGTATAAGGCACCACCAGCATATGTTAAAGTTGACCCTCCCGATGGCTATTCCGCTCCGGGGTTTTTTGCCACCACATTTGACAAGGTGGTCGGAATGGCGCGGAAGAACTCCATCTGGCCGTTGCCTTTTGCCACCTCCTGTTGCGGCATTGAGTTTATGGCAACCATGGGGGCACACTACGATCTGGGGCGTTTCGGGGCCGAGCGGCTAAGTTTCAGTCCGCGGCAGGCCGATCTCCTGATGGTAATGGGTACGATAGCCAAAAAGATGGCCCCGGTAATACAGCAGGTTTACATACAAATGGCCGAACCGCGGTGGGTTATCGCTGTTGGCGCTTGTGCTTCGAGTGGCGGAATTTTCGACACCTACAGTGTGCTGCAGGGTATCGACAGGGTGGTGCCGGTGGATGTTTACGTGCCTGGCTGTCCGCCACGACCGGAGCAGATCATCGATGGCTTTATGAAGGTCCAGGATTTGGTTGGGAATGAGTCGCTCCGACGCCGGTATTCGGCAGAGTATATGGATTTGCTGGCGGGGTATGGAATTTTAAAGTGACAAGGTAACAAGGTAACAAGGTAACAGGGTAACAAGGTAACAGGGTAACAGGGTAACAGGGTAACAGGGTATCAGGGTAACAGGGTAACAGGGTAACAGGGTAACAAGGTAACAGGGTAACAGGGTAACATGTTATTAGGGTAATATAGATGGATAATTCATTTATCATAGATAAATTATATAAGGCGTTTGGCCAGGATATTCTGAAAATGGACACAGCTTCGGATATTCTTTCATTCACGGTTGCCAGCCCGGTGATCCATGAGGTGATATGTTTTCTTAAGGAAAATGAACAGATGCAATTCGGTTTTCTGACCGATCTGTGCGGGATCCACCATCCCGACCGCGGTTTGCCGTTGGGAGTGATCTACCACCTGCATAATTTGACTGAAAATAAGCGCATTAGAATAAAGACATTTGTAACATTGAATTACCCGAATGTGGCTACAGTCACCGACCTGTTTTCATCGGCAAACTGGATGGAGCGCGAAACCTATGACTTTTACGGAATTGTTTTCGAAGGACATCCCAACCTGAAAAGGATATTGAACGTAGAATACATGGATTTTTTCCCGTTACGCAAGGAATTTCCGCTGGAGGATCCGACACGGGAAGATAAGGATGACAGGTTTTTTGGGAGGTGAAAAGTAAAAAAGTAACAGGGTAACAAGGTAACAGGGTAACAAGGTAACAGGGTAACAGGGTAACAGGGTAACAGGGTAACAAGGTAACAGGGTAACAGGGTAATAAGGTAACAGGGTAACAAGGTAACAGGGTAACAGGGTAACAGGGTAACAAGGTAACAGGGTAACAAGGTAATGAAGTGATGGAGAAACTTGATAACAAGTAGACATGGAGGGAGATAACAGGCAATATACTACGCTGAACCTGGGTCCGACCCATCCGGCCACGCACGGGATTTTCCAGAACGTGCTTACGCTTGATGGCGAGCAGATCATTGATGCCGAGCAAACCATCGGGTACATCCACCGTGCCTTTGAAAAAATTGCTGAACGTCGCCCCTTTTACCAGATCACCCCACTCACCGACCGTCTTAACTATTGTTCCTCCCCCATAAACAATATTGGCTGGCACATGACCGTGGAGAAACTGCTTGGCGTTACTACCACGAAGCGCATTGATTACTTGCGTATCATCCTGATGGAGTTGGCACGCATTACCGACCACCTGGTATGTAACAGTGTGATTGGTGTCGACAGCGGCGCACTCACCGGTTTTATTTATGTTTTTCAAGAGCGGGAACGGGTTTATGAAATATATGAAGAGGTTTCCGGCGCACGCCTTACAACCAATATGGGGCGTATTGGGGGTTTTGAACGTGACCTGTCTCCTTTAGCCATTAAAAAGATCAGGGAATTCCTCGATCACATACCCAAAGTCCTGCATGAGTTTGAAAAACTGCTGATGCGCAACCGCATTTTCATGGATCGTACCATTGGCGTTGGCCCTATCAGTGGCGAGCGGGCGTTGAATTATGGCTTTACCGGCCCGAACCTCCGCGCTGCCGGCGTGGATTACGATGTAAGGGTGATGAGCCCGTACAGCAGCTACAACGACTTTGAATTTACCATCCCGGTTGGCACCCATGGCGATACCTATGACCGATTCTGTGTAAGGCAGGAGGAGCTGTGGCAAAGCCTTAAACTGGTACGAAATGCTTTGGAGAACCTTCCGGAAGGAAGCTTTCATGTTGACGTTCCGCAGTTTTACCTACCTCCCAAGGAGGAGGTTTACTCAAAAATGGAGGCCCTCATCTGGCATTTTAAAATTGTGATGGGGGAGATTGAAGTCCCTGTTGGTGAAGTATATCATTCTGTGGAAGGTGCGAATGGCGAGTTGGGGTTTTACCTCGTAAGTGATGGGGGAAGAACCCCCTTCCGGTTGCATTTTCGCAGGCCCGGCTTCATTTACTATCAGGCTTACCCTGAGATGATCCGGGGCGGCGTGCTTTCGGATGCCATTCTTACCATGAGCAGCATGAATGTAATTGCAGGAGAGTTAGACGCATAAAAATAATGACCTATTCAGCACATGGAGCACAATCATATTATAAATCACCCGCAGTTCACCAGGGATGGTAGCCCGGTAGCCTTTACACCTGAGGTGTTCACGAAGGTGCAGGCGTTGATAAGCCGTTACCCTGAAGGCCAGCAAAAATCGGCCTTGCTGCCCATTTTACATATCGCCCAGGAGGAATTCGGGGGACATCTCTCGGTCGATACTATGGATTATGTTGCCTCACTACTTGATATTCAGCCAATTGAAGTTTACGAAGTAGCCACATTTTATTCCATGTTCTATCTGGATAAAGTCGGAAAATATGTGATAGAGGTCTGTCATACAGGCCCTTGTACTATTTCAGGCGGAGAAAAAATATTGAAGCACCTTCAGGAAATCCTGGAAATCAAATCAGGGGAAACCACCCAGGATGGTCTGTTTACCCTTAAAGAGGTTGAGTGCCTTGGCTCATGCGGTACCGGCCCTGTAATGCAGGTAAATACGGAGTATTACGAGAAACTTACCCCTGAAAGGGTCGATCAGCTGATTGAAGAACTGAGGACATTTGCAAACAAAGATAAACCGAACGATTCGGCATGGGTGGAAAAATTCTTTTAGCGAATATTGACATTCCGGGAATCCGGGGATTTGATGTTTACCGGGCCAACGGTGGTTATAATTCCGTAACCAAAGCCCTGCGTGAAATGTCACAATCCCAGGTAAATGCCGAGGTGACCCGGTCTGGCCTCCGGGGAAGGGGAGGAGCCGGATTCCCAACGGGACTGAAGTGGAGTTTCCTCGACCGGAAATCAGACAAGCCGCGCTATCTCGTTTGCAATGCCGATGAAAGTGAACCAGGAACCTTCAAGGACCGTTACCTCATGCACCATCTGCCTCACCTGCTTATTGAGGGGCTCATCATCTCAAGTTATGCCCTCGGGGTTAATACATGTTACATTTATATCCGGGGGGAATTCAAATACCTGGTGGGCGTACTCGAAAAAGCCATCAAAGAGGCCCATCAGCATGGTTTTCTTGGCGATCGCATTTTAGGAACCGATTTTTCATTGAATATCTGGGTTCATCCAGGGGCCGGCGCCTATATCTGCGGTGAAGAGACAGCCCTGCTTGAATCATTGGAAGGCAAACGTGGGAATCCACGCATCAAACCACCATTCCCGGCTTTCAAAGGTTTGTATGGTTGTCCGACGGTGGTCAACAATGTTGAAACCCTGGCCGCCATCGGACCAATCATCAATATGGGTGGTGAAGCCTATTCAAAAGTGGGAAGGGGAAAGAGCACCGGGACCAAGTTGATCTCGGCTTGCGGAAGCATAAACAATCCAGGGGTATATGAAATCGAGATGGGACTTCCGGTGGAGGATTTCATTTACAATCCTGAATATTGCGGTGGCATTGCCCGGGACAGGTATTTAAAAGCCGTAATTCCAGGCGGATCATCGGTACCTATTCTTCCGGCAGAACTGATTTTGAATACAGCCAAAGGAGAAAGGCGGCTCCTGACTTATGAATCACTGGCTGATGGTGATTTTGAAACCGGCACCATGCTTGGATCAGGTGGTTTTATTGTGTTTGATGAAGATGCATGCATTGTGCGTAACACCTGGAATCTGACCCGTTTTTACCACCATGAATCCTGCGGTCAATGTTCTCCATGCAGGGAAGGTACGGGATGGATGGAAAAAGTGTTATACCGGCTTGAACACGGGGAGGGAAAAAAATCGGATATTGATTTGCTGGTGCGTATTGCAAAAAATATTGAGGGTCACACCATTTGCCCGCTGGGGGAAGCAGCCGCGTGGCCTGTAGCCAGTGCCATCAGGCATTTCCGGGAGGAGTTCGAGGAGCATGTGCTCCACCCTGCAGAAGTAATTGAAAAGGAGCGCAGATTATGATAAAAGTAACCATAGATAACATACTCATTGAGGTTGATGAAGGAACGACCATCCTCAATGCGGCGCGCAAAATCGGAGGAAAGGTTGTTCCCCCTGCCATGTGTTACTATTCGAAGTTGAAAGGCTCAGGAGGTAAATGCCGTACCTGCCTTGTGAAAGTCTCCCATTCCTCAACCAAAGATCCACGCCCGATGCCGAAGCTGGTTGCTTCATGCAGCACGCCGGTGCAGGATGGCATGGTGGTTGAGAACCTCACCTCCCCCGAAGTCATCGATGCCAGAAAAGGGATTGTTGAATTTCTGCTGCTCAACCATCCGCTTGACTGCCCTGTTTGCGACCAGGCAGGGGAGTGTGATCTCCAGGATCTGAGTTTCGGATTTGGAATGGAGGAGACGGCTACAGAAGAACAGCGCCGCGAATTTCCCATGACCGATATCGGCGACAAGATCAAACTGCACATGAACCGGTGTATTCTTTGTTACCGATGTGTTTATGTGGCCGATCAGCTGACCGATCAGCGGCTGCATGGTATTCTTTACCGCGGCGATGTTTCCGAAATAGGTACCTTTATACAAAATGCGATAACGAACGATTTCTCGGGTAATGTCATCGATGTTTGCCCGGTTGGGGCCCTTACCGACAAGACCTTCCGGTTCAAGAGCCGCGTTTGGTTCCTTAAACCGATGAATGTTCACCGCGAATGCAGCAAATGTTCAGGAAAGGTGACAGCCTGGATGTTCGGAAACGAGATATACCGCATCACCGGACGTAAAGATCAATATGGAGAGCTGGAAGAATACATCTGCAATGAATGCCGGTTTGAGAAGAAGGCATTGACCGATTGGGTGATCGAAGGTCCGCGTCACATCAAGAGACAGTCGGTTATTTCGGCCAACCACTATGAGCGGATGAAAATGCAATCAATCATCAAGCCGATCGAAGGGCTGATGGAATCACAGGAATGATGATCATTGGTTTGAAAAACAGATGGTAGAGCAAATCATATATAAAACCCTCCTTGCGAGTTTCATCCTGATCCTCAGCCTGCTTGTTGCGATGTATTCCACCCTCGTCGAACGCAAGGTAGCCGGCTGGTTCCAGGACCGGCATGGGCCAAACCGCGCAGGTCCGTGGGGATTGCTGCAACCTCTTGCCGATGGAATCAAACTCTTTTTCAAAGAGGAGTTTATGCCAAATTCAGCGGATAAATTCCTTTATATCCTGGGCCCCTCACTCACCATGTTCATTGCCCTGCTTACCAGCGCCGTGATTCCATGGGGCCCCGACCTGGTGATCAACGGCCAGACGTATGCAATGCAGGTAGCCGATATCAACATAGGAATCCTATACATCTTCGCCATCGTCTCCATCGGGGTATACGGCATCATGATCGGAGGATGGGCCTCCAACAATAAATACGCATTACTTGGCGCCGTGCGGGCCTCATCGCAGATGATCAGCTACGAGCTGGCCATGAGTTTATCGATCATTGCCATCGTGATGATGACCGGTTCGTTGAGCATGCGCGATATTGTTGCGCAACAGCAGGGTTTTAACTGGAATATCCTATATCAGCCCCTGGGATTCCTGATCTTCCTGATTTGTGCTTTTGCCGAGACCAACCGTGCTCCCTTTGACTTGCCGGAATGTGAAACGGAACTTGTCGGGGGCTACCATACCGAATACAGCAGTATGAAACTCGGTTTTTATCTCTTTGCCGAATATATCAACATGTTTATTTCGGGCGCCGTGATGGCTACCCTCTTCCTTGGGGGTTATCATTTTCCCGGATTGGATAAACTCGGACTTTCTCCAAATGTATTTGCCTTTGTCAGCTTCATGGTACTTTTTGCCAAGATCACTTTTTTTGGCTTTATTTACATGTGGATCCGATGGACACTCCCGCGTTTCCGCTACGATCAGCTGATGAAACTTGGGTGGAAATCTTTAATCCCACTTGCTATACTTAATGTGGTCATCACCGGAGTTGTTATACTGTTAAATCAATAATGATGAACCTGACCAACAGATCCAAAGTAGTTTCCAACAAACAGATGACCTTCTGGGAGCGGATCTACATACCTGCAATTCTGGGAGGGATGCGGATAACATTCGGCCATTTGTTTCGCAGAAAGACTACGGTGCAATATCCCGAGGTGACGCGTGAATTTTCGGAAATTTATCGCGGGAAGCATGTTCTGAAGCGGGATGATGATGGGCGGGAAAGGTGCACAGCTTGCGGACTCTGCGCGGTTGCTTGTCCGGCCGAAGCCATCACCATGATCTCGGCCGAACGCAAACCAGGTGAAGAGCACCTCTATCGCGAGGAGAAGTATGCTTCGGTATATGAGATCAACATGCTTCGATGTATTTTCTGCGGCGATTGTGAAGATGCCTGCCCCAAGGAGGCTATTTTCCTGACCAGGGAAATGGTCAGGTCTGAGTATGCACGTGGCAAGTTCATTTTTGGCAAGGCGGAGCTGGTTGAACCCTTTGATCCGGCAAAACGGATCGATATTTCAAAACGTCAAACGCCAGAGGTGCTGGAGTTTAAAAAAAACAGGAGCTATAAACATAACAGATAGATGTTCACAGAGTACGTTTTTCACTTTCTTAGCATCATGGCCCTCTTTTCGGCTGTGATGGTGCTTGCATCAAAAAAACCCATCCATTCGGTTTTGTTTCTTACAATGACCTTTTTTGCTATCGCAGGCCATTACGTATTGCTGAATGCACAATTCCTGGCCGTGGTTCATGTGATCGTTTATGCCGGTGCCATCATGGTGCTTTTTCTCTTTACCGTAATGCTTCTGAACCTGAATAAAGATGAACGTTCACTAAAACCGATGTGGGTGAAGATTATTGCAGGTATCGCAGGTGGAATGCTGATGCTCATACTTGTTGGCGTTTTCCGTGAATATGATGTGCAGTCTGCCCAGGATCCGATGACTACACAAATCGGCCTGGTCAAGAATCTTGGAAAGATTTTATATCATGATTATCTTCTGCCTTTTGAAATGTCGTCGGTACTGTTCCTGACGGCCATGGTCGGGGCGGTTTTGTTGGGGAAGAAAGAACAGATTTAATATAGCGATATTTATATATATACAGTCAATGTCAAATCTTGCAACCATCCCGATCGAGTACTACCTTGTCTTTTGCTCGGTATTGTTCTGTATAGGGGTTTTTGGGGTTCTTATCAAACGCAATGCATTGGTCATCCTGATGTCGATTGAGCTGATGATCAATTCCATCAATCTCCTCCTGGCAGCGTTCTCAGCCTATACCAACGATCCGGCCGGACAGATTTTCGTCTTTTTCATCATGGTCGTGGCGGCTGCCGAAGTTGCCATCGGTTTGGCTATTGTGGTGCTGATTTACCGGACTACGCATTCGATAGATATTGACGTGCTCAATAAATTGAAATGGTAATAAGGTGACAAGGTAACAAGGTGACAGGGTAATGGAGTAATGAAGTAATAAAATCGTAAATAGTTGATGAAGTTAATATTGATACTTATACCATTGCTGCCGCTCCTCGGATTTCTATTCCTGGGACTGGGGTTTAAATCCATCCCTAAAAAGGTCACATCCATTGTTGGCCCCGGAACAATCCTGGCATCATTTATTTTATCCATCATCACCTTCATCCACCTTACACAACAGGCCGGCACACAGTCATCCCTGTTTCCCCATTCAGATGTTTATACATTGTTTTCCTGGATCTCCATCGGCTCCCTCGACATCTCCTTTTCCTTCCTGATCGACCCGCTTTCAGTCCTGATGCTGCTCGTCGTTACCGGTGTCGGGTTTCTTATCCATGTTTATTCGGTCGGGTATATGAAAGATGATCCGGGCTACAACCGGTTCTTTGCCTACATGAATCTGTTTGTTTTTTTCATGCTGTTGCTTGTGATGGGCGCTAACTATCCCATCATGTTCATCGGCTGGGAGGGAGTAGGGCTTTGTTCATACCTGCTCATCGGCTTCTGGTTTAAAAATCATGAATATAACAATGCAGCCAATAAGGCTTTTATCATGAACCGCATTGGCGACCTGGGATTCCTGCTGGGTATGTTTCTGCTCTTTACTACTTTTCAGAGCCTCAATTACCAGGATATCTTTTCACAGGCCAAGGGAATGACCTCAGGAAACGGCACACTGGTTGCCATAACCTTGCTTTTATTTATTGGCGCTGTCGGGAAAAGCGCCCAGATCCCGCTCTACACCTGGCTGCCCGATGCCATGGCCGGACCCACTCCGGTTTCAGCACTCATCCATGCCGCAACCATGGTCACTGCAGGAGTATATATGATCGCCCGTTCCAACATTCTCTACGTCCTGTCACCGGCTACCATGGAGATCATTGGCATTACGGCCATCACCACTGCACTTTTTGCCGCATCCATCGCCATTTTCCAAAACGATATCAAGAAGATACTGGCCTATTCGACGATCAGCCAGTTGGGATACATGTTTGCCGCGCTCAGTATCGGAGCCTTCACCGGCGCCATGTTCCATCTCACCACCCATGCTTTTTTTAAGGCCCTGCTCTTCCTTGCTGCAGGCAGCGTGATCCACGCCATCGGCGGAGGACAGGACATCCGCAACATGGGCGGACTGCGTAAGAAACTACCGAAAACATACTGGACCTTCCTGATTGCCACCCTTGCTATTGCGGGTATTCCTCCTTTTTCGGGCTTTTTCTCCAAGGACGAGATCCTTTCAAAAGCCTTTGAATTCAACCATGTCACCTGGTTTGCATTGGCAGTTGGGGCCTTCATGACCGCATTTTATATGTTCCGCCTTTTTTACCTGACATTTTTCAGAGCGTTTCGAGGAACAGAGGAAGAGAAGCATCACTTGCATGAGTCCCCTGCAGTGATGACCACCCCGCTGATTGTGCTTTCTGTTCTTGCAGCCATTGGAGGGGTGCTCAACATTCCTGTCCTGTTTGGGGGCGAAAACTGGCTTTCCGGCTTCCTGGCTCCTGTTTTTGCTGATGCCATGGCAGTCAAGGTACAACCGGCAGCGCTTTCACATGCCACCGAATGGCTGCTCATGGCTACCACCCTTGCAGGGTGTCTCGTGACCATATTCTGGGCCTGGCGCCGGTATGTAAAACAGGAGAACGGATTGCTTCCGGATGAGGCAAAGCGATCCCTCCTGGTTCAGCTCATTTCAAAAAAATATTACATCGACGAACTGTACGATTTCGTATTTGTGAAACCTTCGTTGTGGTGTTCTCGCTACCTTCACCAGGTGGTTGAACTCCGCTTCATCGACCGCATCGTGAACGGTGTTGGACAAGTGGTGATATGGACCGGCAACACGGTGCGGTACGTCCAGACCGGCAATGTGGGTTTTTACATGTTTATCATGATCCTGGGGATCATCCTGATTTTGTTTTTTAATATCCTGATCTGACCATGCTGACGATACTGCTCATATTGTTGCCGCTTGCCCTTTCGCTGATCATCCTTATCTTTAAGGAGGAGAAAGCCATCAGACAATTCGCGTTGGCCGGGTCACTGATCGAATTTGGCGTCGGCGTGGCCGCCTTTATCCAGTATAAAACCTCCTGCCATTGCAACTTGTTGTTTACGACCGACTGGCTTGCCACCCTGGGCGTCAGCCTTAAGTTCGGGATGGATGGCATCAGCCTGCTGCTGGTCATGCTTACCACCTTTCTGCTACCCATCATCATCCTCGCCTCTTTTAATCACGCATACAGCCGCCCTTCAGCCTTTTACAGTCTCATCCTGTTGATGGAGATGGCTTTGATCGGTGTATTCACATCGTTCGACGGACTGATCTTTTACATTTTCTGGGAGCTGGCGCTTATCCCGGCCTATTTTATCTGTGCCGTCTGGGGAGGCGATGACCGGATCCGGATCACTTTTAAATTCTTTATTTACACTTTCGTGGGAAGTCTGTTCATGCTGGTCGCCTTGATCTACCTCTATTTCAGAACTCCCCTTCCGCACTCTTTTGATTTTCAGGGGCTCTATGCAGTCAGATTGAATCCCGGGGAGCAAACATGGATCTTCCTGGCCTTTTTCCTGGCCTTTGTCGTTAAAATTCCCATCTTTCCTTTCCATACCTGGCAGCCCGATACCTACTCAGGAGCGCCTGCGACCGGAAGCATGCTGCTGGCGGGCATCATGCTGAAAATGGGCCTTTACGGGATGATCCGCTGGATGATCCCCATTTGCAATGATGCTGTGCAGGAGTGGGGAGGCGTTGCCATGATCCTGGCCATCACCGGGATTGTGTATGCTTCGCTCATAGCCATCAGGCAAAACGACATGAAACGGCTCATTGCTTACTCTTCCATTGCCCATGTCGGGCTTATTGCTGCAGGCCTTTTGTCGCTGACTACCTATGCAATGCAGGGCGCCGTGATCCAGATGGTGTCGCACGGGATCAATATCGTGGGACTTTTCATCATCATCGATCTTATTGAACAACGCACAAAGACGCGAAACATAAGCAATCTGGGCGGCATTGCCCGAACAGCCCCAAGGCTGGCGATCTTTTTCATGCTCTTCCTTCTGGCAAGTATTGCCTTGCCGCTCACCAACAGTTTTGTCGGCGAATTTCTCCTGCTTCTTGGGCTGTTCGAATATTCAGCCATATTTGCTGCAGTAGCCGGATTGACTATAATTTTCAGTGCAGTGTATATGCTCTGGATGTACCAGCGAACCATGCTGGGGAAGGCCAATGAATTCACTGAAAACATCCATGACCTGACCTGGACCGAAATGGCCGCCCTGGTGCCCTTGGTTGTGATGGTCTTCTGGATAGGGATGTTCCCGGGTCTCTTCCTGAATGTGGCATTGCCCGATGTGATGCAAATATTGAATTACACCAAGTAAATAAAACAGCATGATTAAAATGCAAAATCACAAATTCGTCATTCGTCATTCGTCATTCATCTCATGACCACGATCATCTCCATAACCATACTTGGCATTCTGGTTCTCTTTCTTGGGATCCAGAAGAAACAGTCATGGCTGTTGCCAGTTATCCTGGTGGGCCTGGCAACATCGATGATCCTTACCATCCTCGATTGGAACACCGCCCGTTCCTACTACCACGAAATGCTCATCATCGACAAAACATCGGTCGCCTTCAGTTTGGTCCTCATCTTCTCTACTTTCCTCATTTTTTCTCTTGCATCCCACTATTACCGGGGAGTTGAGCGACCACTCGACGATATCTACGGGGTCATGATCTTTGCCCTCGTCGGGGCGGTGATGATGACCTCTTACGGCAACCTGATCATGCTTTTCCTGGGGATCGAAACCCTGTCCATTGCACTATACGTGCTTGCCGGTAGTCATAAGGAGGCCATTACATCCAATGAAGCGACACTTAAATATTTCCTTCTCGGCTCCTTCCTTTCAGGATTCCTGTTATTTGGGATTGCATTGATCTATGGCTCAACCGGATCATTCGACCTGCAGAAGATATCTGTTTTTGTTGCTGCCTGCCATGGAATCTACCCACCCATGTTCCTCGCCGGGCTATTCCTGCTCATCATCGGACTGGCTTTTAAAATTGCCATCGCTCCCTTCCATTTCTGGGCTCCTGATGTGTATGAGGGCACCCCCACCCTGCTCACGGCCTTTATGGCTACCGTGGTGAAAACCGCCTCCATCGTGGCGATGTACCGTTTTTTTACCCATACTTTTTATGGCATTCACGGGGTATGGGAAACTACGATCTGGATCCTGGCGGTACTTACCATGCTGCTGGGAAACCTTACCGGTCTGTACCAGCCCAATCTCAAGCGGATGCTGGCCTATTCAAGCATCAGCCATTCGGGATATATGCTGCTGGCGGTGGTGGCCTTCAGCCCTATGTCAAACAATGCATTGCTATTCTATACGCTCTCCTATTCCATTGCCACCATCCTGGCCTTCGCCATTCTGATCCTGATTCGCGAAGCGCATGGGAATGACTACTTCAGCTCACTGAACGGCATGGCAAAAACCAATCCTCTGGAGGCCTTCTGCCTTACAATTGCCATGCTTTCACTCACGGGAATACCGCCGCTGGCAGGTTTTATGGCAAAATACTACCTTTTTACCACTGCCCTTGAAAAGGGACTGCTCTGGCTGGTCCTTGTTGCCATTGCAGGATCGGCCATCAGTGTGGCCTATTATTTCAAACCCATCATGGCCATGTATTTGAAAGAGTCAAATGAGGTAAAACTTAACGTGGGACGCTCTTACAAAGTCCATCTGATGTTTATGACCTTGCTGGTCATTCTGATAGGGGTACTGCCGTTTTTGGTAATGGGAATCTTATAGAAACTTCTCAATCTCCCCCGCATGCTCCTTCTCCTCATCGATGATCTGCTGCACCAGGCGTTTTGAATCGCTGCGGGTATATTTCAGCAGCTCCGTGTAAAAGGCGACACTGTCATTTTCAAATTTAAAGGCGACATCAAGTCCCTCTTTAGGTGTTGTGAGCGTCTTGGCCAGGTTTTTACCAGAATCTGATTTCCCGAAAATATGCGATTCTGCAAGGTGGTTGATATAGGCTGAAGCATCTTCTGTGCTGAAATCAAAACTCTCGGCATCAAACTTTTCTGCAAGTCGCTGGAAAACGGCAATATGCACGATCTCCTTTTCTGCCAGGTCGAAGAATAACCGCCTGATTTCAGTATCTTCTTTAATCATATTCGCTGCTGCGGTATAAAACGCATTGCCGTTCTCTTCAATTCGTACGGCGATTTCCACGATTTCTTGTCCGGAGTAATACATATGGTAGAATTTTTGTGCAGCAAAATTATAAAAAAATCCAATGATTTTGAGGACAAATGGCGCGCCGGCAGATAAATAGTGAAAAAGCGGGGCAACGGCTAAATCTCATTCCTGTCGATTATTCGTATCTTTGCACCCCGGAAAAAAGTGACAAGGTAACAGGGTGACAAAGTAACAGAGTGACAAAGTGACAAGGTAACAGGGTGGCAAGATAATTGGTCATTGGTCACTGGTCATTGGTCATTCCCTTTGTCTGGCATGGCTTCGCTTCAACCCTAAAAATAATGGATAAGAAAACCCTCGAAAAATACAGCTCCGCCTTCACCCTGAGCGACATGGAGATCTTCATCTTTCCGGATCTTTTGTATGCGCTGGTGCTGGCCAATATCATGTCGCCTGAAATCTGGAAATGGCGGGAAGACCCATGGTTTACAGGGATTGGCAAGATGGGCCCCCTGAAAAAAATCCACCGCGTTAAACAGTACGTAATGGAGCATTACAACTTCAACCTCGACCTGGAAACCTGGGGCCTTACCGACAAACAAACGGAGATAAACCGCTTCAACGATTTTGTTGATATGGAAATGCTCTCCAGGTCCAATGCACTTTTTGGCTACGAGGGAGACAAGTATTATTTCGACATGGACATCCGCCGCCATTTTGGCCTTGATAAATTCGATTCCGATATTATCCCTTACTGGAAAACGGAGACCGTGGAGGCCATGAATGCATTCCGGTACAAACCCAACCACCAGGCGGGTGCAGGGGAATGCGTTTCACTGGCATGCTTGTATGCCGCGGCCCTGTTCATCGTAGCCGAAGTGCCCCTCGAAAAGATATTCCTGATGGGAACCCCGCTTCATTCCCAAAACTTTATTATGGTCGATGAAGGGGTGCTCACCAATAACCGCCGTATTGTCACCAAATCGATGTGGTACAATGGCACCGAATTGTCGGCCCTTGCACGCAGGGCGCTTGAGCATGAACAGGTAACCTACATCGCCCACAGCAGCGGATGGATTCACTCCATGTATCCCGAAGCCACCATCGATACAGTGGAATATCAATTATTTCGCGAGAAATTGACCAAATACCTCCAAACGACGATTGACTTCGAAATTTTTATGAATTTTTTGCGCGATTACAGCCGTCATCAAAAATTCTTTCAGCTATGTTTCCAATGCCAGGGGGCCAATCGCTTTATTCAGCTTGAAAAGGCTTTTGGATACGAACACGGCAGCAAAAACCGGCTTGGTGATAAAACCGGACGAAAACTGTATTGCGAAATGGATGAGGAGGATCTTTATCTCCAGCCCATCGATCACAGGTATAGGATTTATCATGAGGACGAACTGTTTGAATTGAAACCTTACCAGGCTTTCATTGATGCCCTGAAAAACAGCTTCCCCGGTCTTGTACAACATGCTGAATTCTTCGCTGATCTGAAAAAATTCGTTCATACCGTACCCCATCTGCCATCAACTAAAAAAGAGTTCACGGTCGCCCGGCCGATCAAAATATCTCCCGGCCAATCCCGCGAAGAGATCATAACCTATCTCTCATCTATTCGTCATTCGTCATTCGTCATTCGTCATTCGGAATCGACATCCCTTATCGCCGACCTCGCCTTCTATGCCGGAAGATATATGGATTCATGTGACTGGAAACCTTTTTTCAAGGCGGCATTCGAACGCAACCCGGTCTCAGTGGAACATTTCCGCGACACAGACCTGCAGGCCGTTCATGCCCAGCTTCAATCATGGCCAAACGAATCGATATACGATGGGAACCGGCTCGCCCTGCCCGATGAGGTTGTGAATTATCTGCGAGGCGATGGAATCGAAAAGGCCATCACCCTGGTAAATGTTGCAAAGGCTCGCCACCTGGAGGTTTCATTGGAACAGCACAACAATATGATCACAGTACGACACGGGAAATTAAAGTTTGATTTCACAACAGTGAAAAAATCGAGTTACATTTGGAATAATCTGCCGATATTGTAGAGCCATTCCCATAACATTCGAAAACAATCCTGACTATGAAAAAATGTATGATCGCTGCAGTTTTGATATTATCAATGCTGCAGGGGACATTCCCGCTGTTCGCCCAGAAAGGCCAATCTGAAGCAGAAGTAGCAGTTTCCCAGGCAAAAATCAATCCCGACAGTACAATAAAGACTGACAGCCTCTCCTGTGGCCTTCTTAACTATGGGGGACAGGTGTACCATACCGTGAAAATCGGCAGTCAATGCTGGATGAGTGACAACCTGAATATCGGGAAATGGACTGATGAAAGCCAGATTCAAAAAGAGCAGGATAACGGGGTCATTGAAAAGTATTGCTACGGCAACGATTTTACCCAGTGCGATTTCTGGGGAGGTCTTTACCAGTGGGATGAATTGATGGCCTATTCGCTGGTTTCGGGGGCACAGGGAATTTGCCCTACAGGATGGCATGTTCCATCGAGCCAGGATTGGAAGAACCTGATCAGGTACCTTGGCATGAATTCGGAGGCGGGGGGAAAACTCAAATCCACCCTGAGCTGGCAAAACCCAAACGTCGGCGCCACCAATTTCAGCGGTTTTTCAGCGCTTCCGGGAGGATATTACGATTTCATGGCCAAGCAATGGCATGATTTGTACCGGGAGGGTTATTACTGGTCATCTGAGATCATTTCAAAAGGCACGGCCGTTGGCGTATACCTGGAATACCGCACCAGTGGCGTCACCATGTATGAGGAGTATCAGCCCAGTGCTTTGTCTGTCAGGTGCATCAAAAATTGACCTGCCGGCCAGTTTCTAAATTTCCTACCTTTGTGGCCCTAATTCAGAATGACTATGGCCAACAACGAGGAGCTCTTTAAAAAAATCATATCCCACGCCAAGGAATACGGCTTTGTGTTTCCCTCAAGTGAAATCTACGACGGATTGAGCGCCGTGTATGATTACGGCCCCTTTGGCGTTGAGCTCAAAAACAATATCAAGGATAACTGGTGGCGCTGGATGACCCAATTCCATGAAAACATTGTGGGACTTGATTGTGCCATTTTCATGCATCCTACGGTTTGGAAAGCCTCAGGACACGTGGATGCCTTCAGCGACCCGATGATCGATAACAAGGATTCAAAGAAGCGCTATCGTGCCGATGTGCTTGTTGAGGATCATCTACAGAAAACCGAAGATAAAATCCAGAAGGAGGTTGATAAGGCCCGCGGCCGGTTTGGTGAATCTTTTGATGAAAAAATGTACCGGGAGACCAACCCCCGCGTGAAGGAATACCAGGATAAGATTGATGCCATCAAGATCCGGTTTTATGCCTCCCTGGGGAGGGATGATCTTGCTGATGTCAAACTGTTGATCGAAGAGGCAGGAATCGTGTGCCCGATCAGCGGAACCAAGAACTGGACCGATGTACGCCAGTTCAATCTGATGTTCTCGACCCAGATGGGATCGGTGAACGAAGATACCAACGTGGTTTATCTCCGGCCGGAAACAGCCCAGGGAATTTTCGTCAACTTCCTCAATGTGCAGAAGTCGGCCCGCATGAAGATCCCGTTTGGCATTGCCCAGATCGGCAAGGCCTTCCGCAACGAGATCGTGGCACGTCAGTTCCTGTTCCGTATGCGAGAATTCGAACAGATGGAGATGCAGTTTTTCGTTAAACCCGGGGAGGAGCTTAAATGGTACGAATTCTGGAAGGAGGAACGCATGAAATGGCACCTTTCTCTGGGACTTCCTGCTTCGAAGTACAGGTTTCATAACCACGAAAAGCTGGCCCATTACGCAAATGCCGCAGCCGATATCGAATTTGAATTTCCGATTGGGTTCAAGGAGCTGGAAGGGATCCACAGCCGGACCGATTTTGACCTGAGCGCCCACCAGCAGCATTCCGGGAAGAAACTCCAGTATTTCGACACCGAAGCGAATGAAAGTTATGTCCCTTATGTTGTGGAGACCTCCATTGGACTCGACCGTACCTTCCTTGCAATCCTCAGCCATGCCTATCGTGAAGAGAAGCTCGAAGATGGCAGCGAGCGTGTGGTGCTGGGGATCCCGGCTAAACTGGCGCCCATCAAGCTGGCCGTTTTGCCATTGACCAAAAAGGACGGACTGCCGGAAAAGGCACGTGAGATCATGGATGTGCTGAAGTACGATTACCGGTGTTATTATGAGGAAAAGGACACCATCGGCCGTCGTTACCGCCGCATGGATGCACTGGGTACGCCATATTGCATCACGATCGACCATCAAACCCTTGAGGACAACACCGTCACCATCCGTGACCGCGATACGATGTTGCAGGAAAGGATCAGCATAAATGATATTTCTTCGATCGTCCGGACGAAAATCCGATAACGAGTTTCAGGGGATCAGTTCATTCGATGAAAAAAGTAAAAACGTTTATCCGTGCATTTCTGATCATGATGGGTCTTTTTTTCACCCTGATGATCCTGATGGCTTTCACCTCGGCGCCCTTCTGGATCTGGTATAACCTGGGCGTGAAAAAAGCGGGCATTCATCGTCCACCCGATTTCATTGTTGTGATGGGAGGCGGTGGGATGCCCAGTGAATCGGGACTTATGCGATGCTGGTATGCCTCTGAAGTGGCCAATCACTTTACCAGGGCCCGTATCATCATTGCCCTGCCGGGTGATGTAAAGGACAGCCTGAGTTCCGTAAATCAAATGAAGCGGGAAATGGAACTCCGCGGAATTGCCGGTGATCGAATTTTTCTTGAAGATTCAGGAACCAATACCCGCGCCGAAGCACTAAATATATTGAAGATAATAACGAATAATGACATGTCCCGCGTCACGCGTCACGCGTCACTTTTGATTGTCACCTCCCCCGAACATCTCTACCGGGCCGTTCTTACCTTTAAAAAAGCTGGTTTTATGAAGGTCGATGGAGTCCCTGCTTTTGAAAAGACCATTGAGGCTGACCTGAACTTCAATGCAGGCAAACTGGGTGCCCGCTCGTGGGTGCCGGATGTCGGAAGAAATATCACCCTCAGGTATGAATTCTGGGTGCATATGGAATACGAATTCCTCCTGCTGAGAGAGTACCTTGCCCTGGCCTATTACAAACTACAGGGGTGGGTATAACGCAGCATCATCAAAATGCAGCTAAAGCTTTGCAAAGAAGGTGAACTGAAATCTGAAGGCCTCCTTCATTTTCATATCCGCATCCTTCCTTTTCCCATAGAGTACCTCAATCCCGATTTTGAAATTATTGTTTGGATAAAATATTAAATTGGTTGAGGCATAACTTGTGCTCTGAATGGCATCGGGCCCTGTGTTCTCCTTACTGTCAAGCAGATCCACATAGCCCCCGCCCACAGCCGAGCTAAGCCGGGGAGTCCACCAATGGTTGTAATAGGCAAACAAATTCAGTTGATTGGCTGTTGACAATTTGGTCGTATCACTTTTACGCTGAAACGCATCATAACCCAGGCCACCCAGGTCATTGTTGTACTTCCCGTATCCGGTCCCGGCAGTTGCCTGAACATTGATGTTATCCAGTTTGGTGACCTGGATGCTTCCGGTAAAATTCAAGGCGCCTCCGATAACATTTTTCTGGGCACCGCTTCCATTCAGGTAGGTAACCGGATGGACCAGGGCGGCAACCCGCACATGACTGGTTCCCTGCCAAAATTGGTGCTCAAAGCTTACTATCAGGTCCGGAAAAACTTTTTTTGAACTCCAGGCAGCAGGTGCCGTAATCTCAGCGCCTGGCGCCTCCAGGGAGAAGGCCATCTTGTCATTCTTGCCAATCTTAACACTGTACCTGACCTGTATCTGACGGATGGAGATAGTTGCATTGGGCCCTTCGAAATCAAGAATATCAGGATTGTTGTTGTTATCCATAAAGTTACTGAAGTATTGCCCTGCACTCCAGTTTTTATAAATTATATAGGCATGTCTTAGATGAGGGACGGTTGTCCCGTTGCTTCCCGCGAAATCAAACTCCAGCAAAGCAGAAAAACTATCGTCGGTGTTGCTTCCCCTGAATGAAATACGGGAGGGCCTGATGCTAAAGTTTGTTACGTTTTGTGATCCCGGATCAGGATTCATTTCAATGGATGAAGTTGTAAAAGAATATTTATCACCCACCGGCTTTAAATCATGTATCAGGTCGGTTTCAACAAAACCACCAATACTGAGTACAACCCCTTTGATGCTGGAAATCACAAACCCGGAATAGGAATTGTTTTCAACCACATTTCTTGAATTTGGCAGATCATTGTTTAACAACTTTTTATACAACGAATCCTGGATAGACACCTTTTTTTCCAGTGCATTCATCCTGACTTTCATCTGTTGTATATCCGTTTCCTGTGCATGCGTGCACAGAAAAGAGAAGGCCAAAGCCAGTAAAAGAAATCTTGCTTTTATTTTCATTTTTGGCTGTAATATCAAGTCAGTATTACCTGTTTGAACCGACTAAGTAAGAACAATATAAAGCAGCATCGCAATTCCAATGGATATGATAATCCACCATTTGTGTTTGTTCAGTTTTTCTAACATAGCACCTTGGTTTTTATTTTTTTCTCATGGTAATTAAAAATGGCAAAACAGTAAAAAGTACCGTGCCTCCAAGAACCAATCCTACGTATTCAAGCGGACTGCCGACCGGCAACTGAGAGGGAGGGAAGAAGGATACAATGAACGCAAACAGTACAGCCAGGAAACCGATTCCTGCAATCGCCCACATGCCTGTTATTCCACCTGGAACTTTGAATGAACGTGCAAGATCAGGCTGCGAATACCTCAATTTAATACCGGCTGCATACATGAACAGGTACATGATCAGGTATAATCCGATGGTCAGAGCGCCTAATAAAAAGAAAGCGACTCCCACATTAGGAATTATAAAATAGATGGATGACAGAAGGGTCACAATCAGTCCCTGGATGATGAGAATATTCTGCTGAATTCCTTTTTTATTCACCTTTGCAAGGGCAGGAGGCAATAATCCATCTTTTGCGGTCCACAACAAACCGCGGCTCGGACCGGCAATCCATGAGATTACGCTGCCCAGCACGCCAAAGGCCATCAGGACACAAACAACAGGTAACAGCCATTTCACTCCCATGCTGATAAAGAGGTTTTCAAAGGTCTGCATCAGCCCCGACTGCAGGGTGATCTTGCTTTCAGGTAAAACAACTGCAACAGCCAGTGAGCCTAAAATCTGGAGAAAGAAAATCAGCGCTGCAGCGAAAAAAAGCACCTTCGGAAACTGTTTGGAGGGATTTTTTAATTCGTTTGCATGTACGGCCTGAACTTCAATCCCTGCAAAAATCAATATTACCGCAGCCAGGAAGGTGACATTGTCGAGGCTGGTTATGTGAGGAAACCAACGAGGAGAGGTAATGCCCTCTATCACATAAGCATTCGTGGTGTCAAGTGCGGAGGGATGCAGAAATGCCAGAGGATTTCCCAATGCGATATAAATGATGGTAAAAAGGATTAACAAAGCGCCGGGAATGATGGTTCCCAGCAGGAAGCCGTAACTGGCAATTTTTGACATTAACTGTGAACCATTCAGGGTTATCAGGGTTGAAAGCCAGTACACCACGATACAGAAAATTCCCACGTAGGTGCCATTGTTGCTCAACTCTGGCTTGCCGATCATGTAGGCAATGATGGAGGCTGCAAACCCAAGCAGTATGGGGTAATACACCACATTTTGTATCCATTGCAGCCAGATGGCAAGAAATCCCAGTTTTTTATTAAAGGCCTCCTTCACCCAGGTATAAACACCCCCTCCGATGGTTCCGAAAGCTCCGCCCAACTCAGCCGAAACCATCGAGGCCGGGATCAGGAACAATACGGTGCCAAATAATACATAGAAAAACATGGTTAATTCTTCAATTGCCATAAACGACAGGCCACGAAGACTGAACACAGCGGCACCCGTCATAAATACGAGACGGGTGGTTGTCATATTGACAGTTTTTGTCGGTTCCATTGTAAATTTTTATTATTGATGCGGTTGATTAATTATGATTAAAGCCTTTACCCTCTTCGATTCCATTGGAATTATTCACAGGATGTTTTTCAAACCATTCAAGGGCGCGTTTAAAGTCTTCAATCAGCAGATCGGCCATATCGCGGCTGAAACCATGACGGATCAAGACCCGTTGTACCACCAGATCTTCCCGGTTTTCGGGCATGGAGTAGGAGGCAATCTGCCAACCCCTGCTGCGTAAACGGTCAGATAAATCATAAAGTGTGAAACCAACATGAGCATCTTTTTTTAATGTCCAGCATGCACCGGGTAATGCTCCCTGTCCATCATAAATGATATCAAAAATTTTCATTTTTTCTATTTTACCTGCAATATATTTTGCATGGTCTGCACAGGCCTGCTGAATCCTCCGGTATCCCTCTTTACCCAAACGCAGGAAATTATAGTATTGGGCAATAATCTGGCCGCCAGGCCGGGAAAAATTGAGTGCGAAGGTGGGCATATTGCCCCCCAGGTAATTGACATTGAAGACCAGACCTTCCGGTAGATCTGATTTTTCACGCCAGATTACCCAGCCAACGCCGAGGGGTGACAATCCAAACTTATGCCCCGAAGTATTGATCGACTTTACCCGGGGTAATCTGAAATCCCATACAAGGTCGGGATGGAGGAATGGCGCAACAAACCCGCCACTGGCTCCATCCACATGAATAGGAATGTCAAGTCCGGTTGTTTTCTGCAATTCATCCAGGGCATCATTGATCGCTTTTACATCTTCGTACTGACAGGTAAAGGTAACACCCAAGGTCGGAACCACCCCAATGGTATTTTCATCACAGCGTTTCAGGACCTCTTCGGCATTCATCAGCAAACGTCCGTGCTCCATGGGAATTTGCCGAATCTCCACATCAAAATAACGGGCAAATTTTTCCCAGCAAACCTGGACCGGACCTGTTACCAGATTTGGTTTTGAGCTATCCTTCCCGGCGGCTTTCATCTTTTCGCGCCAGCGCCATTTCATGGCCAGTCCTCCGCACATGGCTGCCTCGCTGGAGCCTGTGGTCGAACAACCGATTGTGTTTTTGCTTTTCGGGGCATTCCACAAATCAGCCAACATGTGCACACAACGCTCTTCAATCGCAGCAGTTTGAGGGTATTCATCCTTATCGATCATATTTTTATCCAGGCATTCATCCATTATTTTATGGATCCCTTCATCGAGCCATGTTGAACAGAATGTTGCCAGGTTCAACCTGGAGTTGCCGTCTATCATCAGTTCGTCGTGGATGATCGAATATACATCTTCACTTCTGCTCTCTTTTTCCGGAATTTTGAATTTCGGAACACTCATGCGCAAATCGGTTGAAGTATATATATCTTCATCCATCTTCGCCATGATTTTTTCTTTTTCGTGCAGCGCCATAATACAGTTGTTTAATTAAAATTTTGAAAATTGCCTGTGATAGAGGTTGGTTAAAATGGATTGAATAATACCATTTCTTTATCGTTAACTCCGGAACAGCTAAGTTAGATTATAAAAACCGATGGATTACAATTAGTTGGAAATATATAATTTTCGGATTGCTGCCTGATGTCGTTCGTAATTGCCCGCCAGCCCCATTTTCCAAATCAGGCGAAGGATGTTAAGATCTTCCGGGGTTATGGACTTTATCCCGACCGGAAAAGAAATTTTGTGAATAAGACCATGGCCGAATGCACCGGAAAAGAGATGCTGGAGGAACTATGGTATCACCTGAAGATCCAGGATCTGATGAATCCGGTGATGGAGGCAGGAAAAGTAAACTGCATTCCGGTGGCCATGCCCTATGTCGACAGCCTGTTCATGCCCAGGGAAATCGGCGACAGACCAGATGTTTTGCCGGCAGGAGCAACAAATTTTGCATTTTTAGGACAGTTTGCCGAAGCCCCGAAAGATTGCGTGTTTACAGTTGAGTATTCAGTGTGCACGGCGCAGATGGCCGTATATGGCTTATTTGAAACCGGGAAAGAGGTCATGCCGGTTTATGATTCAATCCACCGTCCGGAGGTTCTGATTAATGCGGCGCAAGCGATCAGCAGTAAATCAATCGATTTCAATACAGCCAGATCAGATACAGTTATTTTTGTTTGTGCTATCTTTTATTGAAGGAATTCATCGTGCGTTCGGTTCCGATCAAAACAAAACTCTTGATGAGTTCAACGGTGGTTTCTATCCGCGGGATTAAGGTCTTGGTCTCCTCGGCCGTCCATTGGCCCAAAACATAATCGACCTGGTAACCTTTTGCGAAATCGTTGCCGATTCCGATCCGAAGGCGCGCAAATTCAGTGGTTTCAATGGTTTCGATGATGCTGATGAGCCCGTTATGGCCCCCGTCGCTCCCTTTGGCCTTTAACCGCAGCGCACCCAGGGGAAGGGCGAGGTCATCAACGATGACGAGAATGTTCTCCTTCAGGATATCTTCTTTTTGCATCCAGTACCGGACCGCCTTCCCGCTGAGGTTCATGTAGGTTGTTGGTTTGATCACGACCAGGGTTCGTCCTTTAAGTGACATCCGGGCCACAGAAGCAAGTCGCCCCACCGCAAAGGTTGATTTGAAGTTCAACGCCAATGCATCCGCCACCGTAAAACCGATGTTGTGACGCGTATCAGCATACTCGTCCCCTATATTTCCAAGACCAACGATCAGGTACTTCATATTTAACAAAAAGATCAAAACCACAAAGGAAAACGCAAAAATTTAAAATAAAACACCTTTACCAATCCTCACATCCTCTTATTCCCAAAAAAAGAAGGTACAAAGTTACGCACCCTGCACCTTCCTTCCAAAAATATTAAACTGGTTTTCCTTATGCTTTCTTTGCGCCAGCAGGAGCAGCAGCAGCAGCAGGAGCAGCACCAGCAGCAGCAGCTTCCTGGCCAGGAAGTGCCTCTTCAACGACTGCACGTGCAGTACGTACACCAACGATCACACTGCTTGCAGGGTCAAGGAAGGTCACGTTTTCAAGCACCATATTGGAAACCTTCACAGAATCGCCAATTTCAAGTCCGTCGATGGATACAGTGATTTCATCAGGCAGGTTTTGCACCAAGGCCTTGATGACGAGTTTACGCATTTTCTTGATCAGTTTGCCACCACGAAGCACACCGGGGGCAGTACCGATAACCTTAACAGGAACACCAATGGTGACAGGCTTTTCAGGAATGATCTCCATGAAGTCAACATGCAGCATGCGGTCGGTGACCGGGTGATACTGCACATCCTGTACGATGGTGCTGTGTTTATGTCCGCCAACACTTAATTCAAAAATGTGGGCCACGGGTGTGTGCATGATCTTCATCAACACCTTTTCATCGGCCACGAAGTGGACCTGTTCTTTTCCGCCATACATAACACAAGGAACCTGAAAGGCCTTGCGGTGCATTTTGGCATCTTTTTTCCCTACGTTCTCGCGAAGAGAACCGCTCAATGATACCTTTTTCATGTAATTATAGGTTTAGTTAATAATTATAAAGGTGACAAGGTAACAAGGTAACAGGGTGAAAAAGAAACAGCGTAATATGTTTTTTTGTCACGCGTCACGCGTCACGCGTCACGATTTTCGGGTGCAAAGGTAAGAATTTCTTTCAGAACTTAAACAGGGAGGAGATCGATTCCCGTTTTTTAAGTCGGCGGATCACCTCAGCGAAGAGGTCGGCCGTGCTGAGGACTTTTATTTTAGGGCTATCGACCAGGGTTGGGATGGTATCGGTGACAATCAGTTCGAGGAGCTGGGACTTTTCGATATTTTCACGGGCATCGCCGGAAAGGAGTGGATGTGTGACCATGGCGCGAACAGATGCGGCGCCGTTCTCCATGATGATCTCGGCAGCCTTGCAAAGGGTTCCGCCGGTATCCACGATATCATCCAGCAGGATTACATCCTTGCCTTTCACATCGCCCACCAGCCTCATCTTTGTCACTTCATTGGGTTTAGATCTGTGTTTGTAGCAGATCACAAAGTTGGTATGGAAGTACTTGGCATAGGATCCGGCCCGGCGGGTTCCTCCGGTATCGGGGGAGGCGAAGATCAGTTCCGGTAGGTGGAGCGTCTTCAGGTATGGGATGAAAACAGAAGATGCATACAAGTGGTCGACGGGAACATCGAAAAAACCCTGGATCTGGTCGGCATGCAGGTCGAGGGCGATGATGCGGTTCACGCCTGCGGCAGAAAGGAGGTTGGCCACGAGCTTGGAGGCGATGGATACGCGGGGTTTGTCTTTGCGGTCCTGGCGTGCATACCCGAAGTAGGGGATCACGGCTACAATGGTCTTGGCCGAGGCGCGCCGGGCGGCGTCGATGAGCATCAGCAGTTCAAAAAGGTTATCGGAGGGAGCGTGGGTTGACTGGATCAGGAAGACATCGGTACCGCGGATGTTTTCTTCAAAGGAGGGTTGAAATTCACCGTCGGCAAACCTGACTACCGCCGATTTGCCCAGTTCGGCGCCATAACTTTGCGCAATTTTCTCGCCCAGGTAGGCTGTGGCCGAACCTGAGAAGATGCTGATCTTTGCTGCCATGAGGTGGAGGGAATTACTTTGCGCAAATATAGGCCATAATAAAGCGTGGTGCAAATTAAAGTATCAACAATTGGATGGTGAATAAAAAATGGTATTTTTGCACTCTTGTTTACCCCAATCCCGAATTCTGCAATTGCCAGAATCGGATGGAACAACTGCCCGGATGGCGGAATAGGTAGACGCGTTGGTCTCAAAAACCAATGAGGTTACACTCGTGCCGGTTCGATTCCGGCTCCGGGTACTCCAAAAGCTCTCAAACCCCAGTGGAATGAGGGCTTTTCGTTTATTGGGTAACAAAATAGTAACAAAAATATATTTTTATTGTCCCCTAGGCATAATTGAATCTGTATATTTTAGAAGACAAGGGGACAGCACCTTGTTTTTCTGGTTGTAGGTTGTACCATTGTAACTATTTGATATTGTGAGTGATGATTGAAAAATGGGTACAACTAGCACTTCTAATTAATGCAGACTATTTCGAGCCACTCATTTTGAGGTAATACTCATCAGCTTTTCTATTAAAAGTGTATTGAAGAGCCGCACTTGTTTAACATCTACCTGTTGTATCTTGCCAATTTTTAAAAATTTCGGCTCAATTTTTTTTTGTTTAACTCTCCGTTGTGCATAAGCTGTAATCTCAGCAACATTGTCCTTTTGCAACCTTGCTGTTATTCCTTTTGGATCAATCTCAATTATAATATAATTCATATATCCAATTTGTGAAGTAACCACAATGTCAGGAATGCTAAACTTTTTTCCATAAACATCCTCAGGTATTTCTAATTCAGTAAGTAAATAAATATAACCTTCTTCATCTGCATTTATACCCTCTTTCATAATTCTTTCTGCAGAATCTGGTCCAGTTATGTGGAGAATCCGGTCAAATTGACCACCTAAATCCGGATGAAACTGACCACCTCTAAACCAATAACTTTTCAGTTGTAATCCGGAGCAAACTGACCACCCCCAGTCCGGGGGAAACTGACCACCCATTTTTAATGATTTTATCGATTAAGGACAGCATAAATAGTTAATGTTGCGACCAA
>CAJAUM010000142.1 GCA_903945175.1 uncultured Bacteroidales bacterium
ATCAGCTATCTTACAAACGATCAATCAACCGAAAACGGTTGATATCGTTTAGATTTAGAAAAAAAACAGAAAAACAACCCTGAAATTGTTAACAACCCTTGAATTTACGAAACAGGGGGTAAATAAGTACGTCATTTGTAATTCCTTCGGGTGTCTTGGTTTATTGCATAAAAATTTCTAAATTTGTGGCCCTTTCACGAAAATAATAATTTTCAATCACTTATAATTACTTAGCTGCCATGAAGGTATACCAAACCAACGAAATTCGCAACATCGCCCTCATTGGAGGGGCAAAGTCAGGAAAAACAACGTTAGCTGAAGCCATGCTGTTAGAGGGAGGCGTTATTAGCCGCAGGGGATCGGTGGAGGACAAGAATACGGTTTCCGATTATCGACCAATTGAACTGGAGCGTCAGAACTCTGTGTCTGCCACAATATTGTATACGCTCTGCGACAATAAAAAGATCAACATCATTGATACTCCTGGTTTTGACGATTTTTGTGGCGAAGTAATTTCTGCACTCCGCGTGGTCGACACGGCAGTAATGCTTGTGAATGGCCAGAATGGCGTAGAGGTCGGAACTGAAATAACGTGGCGGTATACTAACCGTGCCAATACTCCGGTTGTTTTTGTAATGAACCACCTTGATCAGGAAAATGCCAATTTTGATGAGACCCTTCGTCAAATGAAGGCTCAGTTCGGCAAGAATGTCACCCTTATGCAGTATCCTGTAAATGCCGGTTCGGGTTTTAATACCATCATCGACCTGTTGAAGATGAAACAGTACAAATTTACTGCCGGTGGTGGAAAACCTGAAATTTCAGATATTCCTGAAGGGGAAAAAGAGAAGGCTGAAGAGATGTATGCTGCCCTGATGGAAGAACTTGCATCCAAAGATGAAGTCATGATGGAGGTTTTCTTCGATAAAGGAACCCTTACAGAAGAACAAATGCTGCAGGCGCTGAAAACCGGTTTGATCAACCGTACTATTTTTCCTGTTTTATGCACCTGTGCAAAGCATGATATGGGTGTTGGCCGCTTACTCGAATTTATTGCTGGCAGTGTTCCAGCCCCCAATGAAATGCCTGGCATAAAAACAAAAGGAGGTAAACTTTTAACGTGTAAATCGACGGAACCGCCTTCAGCCTTTATTTTCAAGACCTCAATTGAACAGCACCTTGGCGAGATCTCCTATTTTAAAATATACGCCGGTGAAATTACCGAAGCCATGGATATGGTTAATCCTGTGCGTCAGTCAAAAGAACGTCTTTCACAGCTATTCGTGATCAACGGAAAGAATCGTGAAAAGGTTGAAAAAATGGTTGCCGGAGACATAGGAGCGACTATCAAACTGAAGAACTCCTTTACCAACAATACCCTGAATTCACTAAAGAATCCGGACGATGTTATTAAGCCCATCACCTATCCTGATCCAAAATTCAGAACAGCCGTGAAGGCAAAGAACACTGCCGATGATGAAAAAATCAACGGCATTTTGAACGAACTTGCCAAGATGGATCCGACATTGTTAATGGGATATTCGCGTGAATTGAAACAGATGATTCTTCAGGGACAGGGCGAACTTCATCTGAACCTGGCCAAATGGCATGTTGAAACGCTTGAAAAAATTCCTATGGAATTTTATGCACCCAGGATACCATATCGCGAAACCATAACCAAATCGGCAAAAGCCACGTATCGTCACAAAAAACAATCTGGCGGATCAGGGCAGTTCGGTGAAGTGCACATGATGATTCAGCCCTATCGTGAAGGCATGGCAGACCAGACTGAATTTCCGATTCGCGGACGTGATGTGATTGACCTGGAATGGGGCGGTAAATTGCAGATGAACACCTGTATTGTTGGTGGTGCCATTGATGCCCGTTTTTTACCGGCGATTCTCAAGGGTGTAATGGAAAAGATGGAAGAGGGACCTTTGACCGGTTCTTATGCCCGCGACATTGTTTTCAATGTGTATGATGGCAAGATGCACCCGGTCGACTCCAATGAAATCTCCTTTAAACTGGCAGGCCGTAACGCTTTTCGTGAAGCATTTAAAAATGCAGGGCCTAAAATCATGGAGCCTATTTATGATGTGGAGGTGATTGTGCCCGAAGATAAAATGGGTGAAGTCATGACCGATTTACAGGGTCGTCGTGCTGTAATTATGGGGATGGACAGCGAAGGAAGCTATCAGAAGATTCTGGCCAAAGTGCCCCTGGCCGAAATGAACCGGTATTCAACAGCCCTCAGCTCTATCACGAGCGGTCGTGCTACCTATAATATGAAGTATGCGGAATATGCTCAGGTTCCGGCTGACATCCAGGAAAAGTTGCTGAAGGCATACGAAGATCAGGAGAAAGACGAAGAATAACCTTGTCAACAGACGAAACGCTTTCGGGCAAACATGACGCCTATGCAGTACTCAAGGTACGCGATTTCAGGCTGTTTCTAACCTTCCGGTTTTTCACAACCATTGCTTTCCAGATGCAAGGCCTGATCGTAGGCTGGCAGATGTATGAGCTTACAAAGGATCCGCTTGCGCTTGGGCTGATCGGACTTGCGGAGGCATTGCCGAATATTGCCACAGCCCTTTTTGCCGGTCATGCCGCCGACCGTTACAACAGAAAACGGATCATTGTTTGGTTTACCCTATTGTTTCTGGTCGGGACCACCCTGCTTTTTCTTTTTTCAATCAAATCTCTTGGAATTATTGCAGCCCTTGGGGTATTTCCGATTTACCTTGTGGTAATGATTTCAGGGATTTCACGGGCATTTCTCTATCCTTCGATCATCGCGCTGATGTCGCAGCTGATTCCCAGGCAACTCTATACCAATGCATCAACCTGGAACAGCACCATGTGGCATATTGCCGCCATTACCGGCCCAGCACTGGGGGGATTGATTTATGGTTTTTTCGGCGTAAGGATAGCTTATTTGAGTGTACTCTTCTTTTTGTTACTCGCCCTTACCTTGCTTGGGGTTGTAAAGAACCGTCCGGTACCTCAATCTGCCGCAGGGGAGACCTTGTTCCAGCGCCTTTCATCAGGGTTGAAGTTTGTTTTTAAAAACCAGATATTGCTGGGGGCCATGTCGCTCGATATGTTTGCCGTACTTTTTGGCGGAGCGGTTGCCATGCTTCCGATCTTCGCTGCTGAAGTGCTGATGGTTGGACCACAGGGGCTGGGGTTTTTGCGTGCAGCCCCCATGCTTGGCGCGGTGGGGATGTCGCTGGTTATGGCGCATCGTCCTCCGCTGGTTCACGCTGGAAAGTACCTTATGATTGGCGTAGCAGGTTTCGGGCTGAGCATCATTTGTTTTGCCCTTTCGAAGAACTTCTATCTTTCAATGGGATTGCTCATGCTGAGCGGTATGTTCGACAACATCAGCGTGATCATTCGTTCTACAGCCATGCAATTGCTTACCCCCGACGAAATGCGTGGCCGTGTAGCTTCCGTTAACGCCATTTTCATCGGTTCATCCAATGAAATCGGTTCATTTGAATCAGGTGTTGCCGCAAAACTGATTGGGTTAATTCCCTCTGTGATATTCGGAGGCATCATGACCCTGGGGATTGTGGGATTTACTTCGAAATTTGCTCCAAAATTGAGGAGGATGAATTTGAGGGCAATGGGATAATTTAAAGATAAAGCCTTATCAGTTTCTCGTAATCCTCCTCCTTCATCTTCATATTTCCGCCATTCACCTTGCTGTGAATCATCGATTCAAAGATGGGTTGATATAGATCACCAGGAATGTTCATATCCGATAAGCGTGTTGGGCATCCAAGCGATTTAAAGAAGGCTTCTATGCGATCAATGGATTCATCTGCGGTTAGTGGTTCGTCGAACAGGCTGGAACCGAGCTGTGCAATCCGGTTACCGATCTGACCCTTGAAATGACGCATCCATGCAGGGAAGACGATGGTGAGCGATGCACCATGAGGTACATCATAAAGTAAAGAAAGACAATGGCCGGCGCTGTGCACACCCCAGTCGCCTGTGGAACGGCCATACATGGTCATCCCGTTCAGCGCCATGGTGGCGGAAAACATGATCCTTTCCCGGTATTCGTAATTATGCAGGTCCCCAAGCAGTTTTGGCCCGTAATCCATTGCTTCCCTTATGATGGAGATAACAAAACGGTCGGTAAGCGTGGATTCCCCGACGCCAAACCAGGCCTCAAAACAGTGTGCGATCAGGTCGGCAATGCCATAGGCGGTGTGATTTTTTGGAACAGTGAGTGTTAAAGCCGGATCCAGGAACGAATGTTTCGGGAAGGTCAGGGGTGAACCAAATGCTGATTTTTGTCCCTGTGCATGGTTAGAAACCACCGCAAACGGGTTCATCTCCGAACCGGTTGCGGCCAGCGTCGGAATAGCAATAAAAGGGATAGCGGTTACAGGTTTTGCCTCCCCGCCGAAGAATTCCCATCCCCCGTGATTCACCGGTATGGTTACCGATATGATTTTTACCGAATCGATGACACTTCCACCTCCCACAGCAAGTATAACGTTGACGTTGTGTTGCCTTCCTATTGCTGCTGCAGCGTCAACATCCTCGATTACCGGATTGGGTTTTATCCCGCCATATTCACAGATTTCAAAACCCTGTGTTTTCAAAACCCCCATGATCATGTCATAGAGACCACTTTTTTTAACAGAACCTTTGCCATATACCAATAAAACCCGGTTTCCGTATTCTTTAAGTGTTGATCCCAGCATTGTCAGTACATTTTTTCCAAAATGCAGGGTTGTCGGGTTGTATGCAATGAAGTTTTCCATATTTATCATAGATTAAAAGATGATTTTCCATGCAAAAGTAATCAGATCAAATCAACCGCGAACAGACCAATTTGAATTTTGGCGAAAACACCATAAAATTCCTACGACAATTGTAACTTTGCGATTCTTAATTTATTATTAACCAAAGAATAATCCCAAATACGATCAACATCATGTACGGAACATTCAAGGAGCATCTGCAAAAACAAATTGACGGCATTCATCATGACGGATTATATAAAACCGAACGGATCATCACCACGCCACAGGGAGTTGAGATACAGACAAATGGCAAAAAGGTACTTAACATGTGTGCCAATAATTATCTGGGACTTTCCAATGATCCGCGGGTAATGGCCGGCGCCAACTACACCTTTTTTCGCTACGGATACGGATTGTCCTCAGTACGTTTCATATGCGGCACACAGCAGGTTCACAAGGAGCTGGAGGCCAAGCTGAGTGAGTTTCTTGGCATGGAAGATACCATTCTATATTCCTCTGCTTTTGATGCCAACGGCGGCGTTTTTGAACCCTTGCTGGGCGAACAGGATGCCATCATTTCCGATGAACTGAACCATGCCTCCATCATCGATGGCGTAAGGCTTTGCAAGGCGCAGCGTTTCCGGTACAAGAACAACGATATGGACGACCTTGAGGAGGTGCTTCAGGACGCCAGCGAGGCACACTTCAAACTCATCGTCACCGACGGGGTTTTTTCAATGGATGGCATTATCGCCAAGGTGGATAAAATTTGCGACCTGGCCGACAAATACAATGCCCTGGTGATGGTGGATGATTCGCATGCAACAGGTTTTGTCGGAAAAACCGGCAGGGGAACGGTCGAACACTGCAATGCCCAGGGTCGGGTGGATATCATCTCCACCACATTTGGCAAGGCATTGGGCGGTGCTTCCGGCGGATGTATTTCAGCAAAGAAAGAGATTGTGGAGATCCTTCGTCAGCGGTCAAGGCCCTATTTGTTTTCCAATACGCTGGCACCGGCCATCACCGGCGCCACGCTGGAGGTATTGAACATGCTCTCGGAAACAACCGCTTTGCGGGATAAGCTATTTGAAAACACCAAGCTTTTCAGAAAAGGGATGGAAGATTTCGGGTTCCGCATTGTGCCGGGGATACATCCCATCGTCCCGGTACTGTTTGGTCATCTGCCCAACGATGCCAAACTTTCGCAGGAGTTTGCCAACGCCCTGCTCGAAGAGGGCATATATGTGATCGGGTTCTATTATCCTGTGGTACCGAAAGGAAAATCAAGGATCAGGGTACAGATCAGCGCCGCCCACTCCATGGAACAGATCGGCTTTGCCCTGGATAAATTCAGGAAAGTTGGCAAGAAACTTGGGGCTATTTAATTTACGATTTACGATTTGTTTTCCCCTACTCTTCCGACGTTCGTTTGTATCCTATTTGCTTTCTGAGTTCCTTCGGCGGATTGAGAAACTGTCTGAGGGCTTTGAAAATCAGCTGGATATCTTCACTGTTTTTCCCAACCTGTTTTTCGAACTGCTCCAGTTTCAATAGGATGTCTTTATGGGCCAACAGCATTTCACGCATTTTCGTGAAGACCCGGATAATTCGAATGTTGGTCTCAATCGCTTTTTTGCTGTTTAAAATGCAGGAGAGCATGGTTACGCCTTGCTCTGTGAAACAGAATGGTGCGTAACGCAAACCCATCCTTTCAGAATTGGAGGTCACAAATTGTGACCTCCAATTCTGAAATTCCTCCCCTTTCATTTCAAACATGAAATCCTCAGGAAATCGGTCAATGTTGCGCTTAACAGCTTGTTTTAACACTTTCGTTTCAATTCCATAAAGGTAATACAAAAAAACGAAAATGTTGAAATACTTAGGCTTTCCCTCCCCATTGGCGACAACAAGAAGGTAAAGCCCTGGGGCGAGGTCGTCGCGGTTGAAAAGGAACGGATATGTTGTTTCCTGAGCCATTTTTAGCCTGGAAAAGAGATGCCCAGGCAAGAACTTGGTTGACCCAAAATATTAATCGGAATGAACCATTTCACCGATTCAAAAGAAATTGTAATTTGCACGCGGTTATGATTTATGGCATCGGAACAGACATTATCGAGGTAGCTCGCATCGAAAAGGTGATGGAGCGCGACATTGGTTTCAGGGACAAGATCTTCACCCCCGGAGAGATTGCCTATTGCGAAACCAAAAAGCATAAATATGAAAATTATGCCGCCCGGTTTTCGGCTAAGGAGGCCTTTTTAAAAGCCATTGGTACCGGTTGGCGTTTTGGTATCCGATTCGGTGATATGGAGGTGTATCATGATGAACTTGGGAAGCCATTTATCCGGGTTTCAGGCAAGGCAAAAGAATTGGTCACCGATTTGTCAATATCAAAAATACATGTATCTTTATCGCATCTAAAAGAACTTGCAACTGCTATTGTAATACTCGAATGTGAAATTGCAAATCCCAATGTCCAGGAACCTTTTTAAACAAGTTGCAATTTTTTTTATACCATTTTTCTAAGTACATGACAAAATTTGAATTGAACTCATACGATCCTTTACTGACAATGGATTTAGCAAAGCATGAGCAAGAAACATCAAACCAAATTTAAATAAACTATAGGCCTTGCGGCCATGATTTTTG
>CAJAUM010000143.1 GCA_903945175.1 uncultured Bacteroidales bacterium
AAAAAGGAAGGTTCTTTTCGGAATTGTCCTCATAGCTATTTTTGGGACTATTTACAGATGTATTTATCGTATTTCTTGTTAGGTTAATTTTTAATTGATCATAATCGAAATAATAACAACTTGTATTCTTATCATCAAAACGGTGACCTTGAACCCATCCTTTGAAGGCTGGTTGATGTTTTATATATTCCGTCAAACTTGGCAAATCAATGCCATTTTTCCCAAACTGTTTGCGGTGGGCCTCCATGTACAACGGATGTATTTTAGTGAAACGGATTAACAGGGCATTTTTCTTGATGTCGATTTCTTCGTTGATACATTCATTGCGCTTGTTTTTATAGGTAATTTCTATTCCGGAGCATATTTTAAAATCAATACCCTCTTCGATTTTATGATCATCCAATAAAAACTCTACCATTTGCCAGAAATTGGTCAGGGCCTCACTGCTGGTTATTTGCGCCGACAGCTCTGATATTTTTTCTTTTGAGTACTGGTATAACTGATCGAAGGTGAAATTCAATTCCAACGGAGAACTGCTTTCCAGGATGATCTTTACCGGCGTTAAAACGGAAACAAAATTCCGGACCAACCGCTCCTCAAACGCTTTTCCCTCCCTGGCAAGATCATCTTTCATCTTGTCGAGCAAATCGGAATAGGCCATCGTGTATTTTAATTCTAACTGGTCACGATAATTTATAATATCATTCACCATTGAGCTTAACCCTTTTGTCTCCAATTCCTTTAGCCTTGAAAATTCCTTCATCTGCTCTGCAGTATATTTTTGCTTTTCGAATGAGATAAGGATGCTTCTTGAAAACAAGGCATTGTCATCAAGGGTGGGCAAATACTGTCCTGATATGAGCCCGGCCGAATTTACCTTGGTTATGGCCGTACGGTTATCGTTGGTCATTTTGCCTTTTTCATGGCCCATGCCATCATAAGCGGCTTTCAGCGCCTGAAAACGCTTTTCGTCAATATTATTATTGTATTCGTCAAACCAGACGAGAGCATTTTTAACACGCGACAGGCGCCTGAAAAATCCGACCTGGGTGCCTGAATTAAGACTGAACGGTGGCATTGAGTTAAAAAAGAAGTTCGAAAGCGAATAGGCAAACTGGCTTTTGCCCGATTGGGTTTCGCCAAACAAAAACAGGTGTGGAAAAAGTTTATACTTGTCAAAGATCAGGTCCCTGAATACAGCTGCAATCACATAAGCAATACCCAACATTGCCTTTTCTCCATAAACACTCAACATGAGCCGTGACCATTCTCCAAAAGTAACCGGGCTTTGCTGCCATATGAATTCGCGGTCGTTCGAATATTCATCATCATCTTCGCGAACATCGCTGTAAACGACTGAAAACGCAGGCGAAAAGTACTTTGATCCCTTGAATTCGGTAATGCCAAACTTATCGACCGGTATAAACGATCCATCAAGAATGCCATTTGAAAAAGCATAAAAACCCTCTCTCTGCCAGCCCAGGGTCTTTAATTCATTGCAGAATGGGAAATTATTCGAAATCCTCTCAAGTACCTTCATGAAATGGCTTTTCGATCCGAAAAAGATAAAGTTTCCCTCTCCGAACACCGCCTGCTGAAACTGGTCAACCGTGAACATTTTCGAAGGGATGTCAAGGATCCTTGTATGGCCATGTTCATTCGTAATTTCAATGAGCCGCTTATTATCAGACTTTGAATAGATATGGAACAGCGGTTTGATGGTAAAGTTCGAGGCCTTAAACGCTCCCTCTTTGGAGATGAAATAATAGCAATGATTTTTCTCATAAAAGCCCGAACTGAGGGCCGTAACCTCATCCACACCATCGGGTATATTCGCCTTTGGCTTTGCAATAACGGGTTCTTTCAATAAGGCTTTTATGGAATCTTTCAAGTCCTTCTTATTCGATTTGAGGATCTTCGTCACATCATCAATATAACCATTATGACTTGAAAGTGGAAGCCGGTATATTAACTTGGCCATAGAATCAATCAGCTTTGCTTTCTGATCCGGTTCCAGCTCATCGTTATATTCCTTCTCAGCCAAATACAGTATGTAATCCTTCTTATGAGGGGCAACATCATATTCATCGAAAGTAGCTTTGTCTTTAAAAAAAGAATCAGCATCCTGCTTTTCTGCTCCATCGGGCAAGGAAATAATTTTACAGTACATGCCACTTTCAATGATCAGCTTCGCCGACCGGCTTACTGAATCCTGGCCAGCCTTGTCGGTGTCGCCGATCAGGGTGATACAAGGGGTTATCTTTTTAAGGGCTTCAATATGGCCAGCGGTCATAGAGGTGCCGGAAATGGCAACACAATTGCAGATCCCGATCTGGCTCAGCCTGATCACATCAGCATTTCCCTCGACCAGGTAAGCATTCTTCTGTTCTTTGATATATCTGCTGGCTGCAGGCAGGTTATAAAGAATATTGCTTTTATGATATACCAGATTGTCGCCGGTATTGAGATATTTCGGCTCCTGTGGTTTACCGGGTAAACACCGGCTGGTGAACCCGGCAATACCGCGCCGATCGGAAATAGGAAAAATGACCCGGTTACGGAAAGTATCGAAGATGCTCTCTTTCCCATTGTTTTCTTTTTTCTTTATCAGTCCTGCCTCCAGGAGCAAGTCTTCCTTGTACCCTTCCTTTTTGGCTGCCGGCAGCAAATTTTTCCATCCATCAGGAACAAATCCAAGGTTAAAAACATCAATCGATTCATCATCCCATCGCGATTTAACATATTCCAGTGCAGTTGCATGCTCAGGAAGTTGTAACTGACTGGCAAACCATTTACTGGCCCATTGGTTTACGTTGTATAGCTCATCCTCCCTTTTGTGAATGGTTGATGCTTCTTCAGATAATTCTTCCTCATGAATTTCAATACCATGGTTCCTGCCTATTTCCTTTATTGCCTCCGGATAAGTCAACTGTTTATACTTCTTCACAAATGCGATTGCATCACCTGCTTCGCCACACCCAAAACACTTAAACCTATCCTTAGATGGTGTAACATTGAAACTGGGCGTTTTTTCTTTATGGAACGGACAAAGCGCCTTGTACCCGGCGCCATTCTTTGTTAATGGAAAATATTTTTCAATAACCTCATTGATTGGAAGGTCCTTTACCGATTGGATATCCTCATCCGGAATGAAATTATTTTTGGCTGGAGTGTTGGAATTCAGCTTATTCATTGTATATTTGTCTGTCTGTAATTATTCAAAGTACTAGTTCTATTCTAAAGGAATCAACGAGAAAGAAAGAGCTAAAAAATTAAAAAGGCGAGCTTACTGCAAGAGGGCTCGCCTTTTTTTATGCTCCTAATTCTTTAATTCATTCCCTTGATCAATGCCGGTCAGCTCATTGGCGTTATTCTGTAGCTTGTCAACAATGTTCCACATGGCGTTATAAGCCTTATTTAACGGTTCAAACAACGCGTCCTTTTTCGTAGGATCGTCTGTTTCGGTCTTCTTATACATTGTATTCAAATATTCGCCGGATATTTTCATCAAGGCCCGGAGTTGCATAATCTGTACGACATTATCGATCAATAATTCATCTTTTTTCATTGGGTTAAGTTTTTGTAATTGGATTAATAAAGAAGCCCCGGCAAAACTGCCGAGGCCGTGATTATTGTAAGTCTCTGAATTTTTTCAGTCTGCCAATATGGTCAGTCAGAATATTGAAGCGCTCATGAATAGTTTCTCCAAAAATTGCCAGTACTGCTTTTTGATCAACAACAAAATGCTGACCACCTGTTACCGGTAAATCAGAATCAGAATCATTATCAGTGTAGAGTGGGCATTCAAGCGCCGTGATCAGGCCAAATGTAAGGGATTTCACGGCCGCAATGTCCTCCAGTATTTCCTGGGCTGCCTTTTCAGAGATCCGGGAGGTGCATTCAGTAGAGTTACTACACATGGGCGCCTCCTTCCATTAATTTCTTCTCAAGAACATCGAAGCAGCTTTGAAATAATTGGTTTAAACCCTTCAGAAAGTAAACGTGATCACACTCAACACAACTTTCACCCCTTTCAGCAATTCCAGACAAGTAATCGAATATTATTTCGTCCAAAACCTTTTTCGATGAAGCGGGTACGTCAAAAAAATTCACAATCGAAGAATAAACACCTTCGTTAAGAATTAAGCGTAAATAGCCCCGGTCGTTTCCGATTTTTCTTGAAAGAAATTCAGCGATATCTCGTGGAAGCTTGATTGTTACCAGCTCTGATTCCGGCACATCACCGGCACACCCAAGAATTTTCTGAATCTGATTGCCCTCTTTTAATAATTCGCTATTCATCCCGGCCTCCTTCCTGGTTTTTAATCCCTTCCTGAAATTTAAAGCATGCGTAGAATAAATTGCTAAGATCTTCAAAGAACCTTATTTCATCCGGGTCAATGGGTGCGGCTTCATGTACATTCACCATTTCCAGATAATGTAATAGTATTGAATCTAATGTTTCCTTGGATTTCATCGGAAACTCGACCAATTCAATGAAGTAATTACTAATGTCTCTGTCACGCGACATGTTCATCATGTAAGGATCTCCCTTACCATTATTCTCAACAAACTCAGCAATACTAACAAGCCGTCCTGGGGCCTTGTGTTTTTCGTGGAATTTGTTGTATTTTTGATCCTTGATTTCTTTCATGATTTTGTGTTTTTAATTGTGAAACAAGTGAGCCGGGATCCCTGTCCCGGCTCTTTGATTTTTCTGATTACGACAAATACAGAATATTAAAATTTCCGTCTTTATCAAAATCAACCCGGTATAAATAACCAAGAAAATTTGAAGGTTTTGGTTCTTCATCGACCACTTCGATTTGAACAACCTCCTCCACATCGGGATCGAATCCAAAAAATACGGCGTCATCTTTGGGTCTCTCTGTCATTTGCTCAACAATCTGTTGAATTCTGACTTTTGCATAAACTACACTTTTCATAATTGTTTTGAGATTTAAATGGTTAATAATATGTGAATTGGTAATGGATAACTCAAGGTTGAAATGATCTGATCACAATCCGGGTAATTGTCAATTCATGATAACATATTGGTTTTTAATGGATTCAATAAAAGATATTTTTATATCGGGTCGCTCTTTTCGTACGGCATCATACCGATTCATGAAGCTGAACAGGTCCGCCATGATCCTTGTCAGATCCTCAAGAAGATCCACCAGCACCTGGTCATCTGGTATGGATCGGGTTGTGGCAACATCGGGCCATTGTGGAGAACCAATCCCTTCGAAGAAATCGATCCTGAGATCAGGATTTGACTTTTTCAATTCAAGGTAACGCCCTTTAAGTCGCCGGAATCGAATCTGTTCCCGCCTTAACGAGCAGCGCAGGGCACGCAAATCTTCATTGGAATGTTTCTGTGGATTCATGGCAGCCGTTTTTTATCCTCCCGTTCCATCTCTAAGCGTTTGAGTTCAATTATTTGAACTTTAATGAGCTTACCGACAGCTTTACTTATTTCTCTTGCTTTTTCAACAGAAATCCTATCATTTAGTAAATCATCTATGGCTTGCTGCAACATTTTAGTAAGTTGTCTCAACTGTTTCCGATTTTCCATAGGGACTGAGGTTTGAAATGTTTACGAATTTGCCAGATAACGCTCCAACTCTGATTCTTCGATTAATCCTGAGGCGGTGGTTTTGATAACGCCACGTTCAATAAGAGCCTTCACGGTATTAAATGATAGATGGAGGCGTTTCGCGACTTTGTTTCGAGTGAACAAAGTCACACCGGATTGGCTTTTGCGCTTTTCTTCAAGAAGCGTAAACTCTTGACGAATCGTTTCACGAATGGTTTGTTGAACCTGGTCAACCGGCAAAAAAATCATGTCAGCCATAAAATTTAATTTTGAATGAATTTATTTTTTTGTTATCTTTGAAAATCAATAAATGAAATAATAGTCTACAAATATAGATTATGTTTTCACATTTATTACATTATTGTCTATATTTAGTTATTAACAATAAATTTATATGAATTTCAATAAGATAAAGGAGTATTGTGATAAAAACAGAATAAGTATTGCTGAACTAGCTGAGAAAATTGGCATTTCAAAGCCCGGTCTTTACCGATCCATCCAAGAAAAAACCATGAAGGTTGAAACTTTAGAAAAAATTGCTAAAGAACTTGATGTTGATATATGGCGTTTTTTTGATTTGGATCCCGAGGCTATTTTTATAAACGATCTTGAAGCCGAGAAAAAAGGTAACGAGATGAACCAAGAGGTTATGGCTCAAATGACCAATGTCATCGCTGAACTAAAAGGAAGACTCAACAATACTATATCAGTAGTATCCATGTTTTTCTTAGGGAACGAATTACATACTGCAGGCAAGATAAATGATGAGCAATTCAATTTTTGGTTTAATTCTATGGCCGATTTTATCCTAAGTGACCATAAAGAGGAAGCTTTCGATAAATTTCAACTCAACATAAAATCTATAATGCCATTTAGTAATAAAGAAAAGAGTATGGCCGCAATTAAATCGATAGTTATGAATCATGATCAGATTGTTAAACCAATCAATGACATCTTTAAGGAATGAACGTGGTGCACTTTACATATGACATTGAGAACTCAATTTGGGCCAGATTCCGGTGGCGCCTGAAGTGATTTCCCAGGACAAAACCATAGATGAGTTGAAGGAAAATCTGAATGATGCATTAACCTGGTGATGAGAATAAAGAATGAGTAATTTTGCAATAAATATATTGATATGACAACCATACAAGTAAATGAACGGACCAAGGCAGGAAGGGCGTTGATAGAAACAGCCCGTTTAATGGCCGAAAAATTCAAGGGCATTGAAGTAGTGGAAGGAGACGAAGTTGACGATCCTGCATTATTAAGGAAGATGCTTTCGGCCCGTAAATCAGGAATGGTTGGCCGCGATCAGGTGATGGAAACGCTCAATATGATCATTGAAAAATGAAGCAGGTATTTTACACCTCCTTTGACCGCGATCTGAAAAAAATAAGAGACAGGGCTATTGCCCGGGCTGTTAAAGATTTCATAGAATTAACCTCCCTCTGCAATTCGATATCGGAAATACCAAACCTTGTTAAAATAAAGGGACATAAAACCGCCTACAGGTTTAGGATTAACGATTACAGGATAGGTATGTTTATTGAAAATGGCACGCTGTACTTCTCCATATTCGATCACCGTAAGAACATTTATAAACGTTTTCCCTGAAAATGAAAATTCCCGTTTAATCAATAGATTTTACCGCTATGCTTGAGAAAAGTGAGGATGGCAGGTATGTGGGCCAGATCCCGGAGGCGCCTGAAGTATTTTCCCAGGGCAGGACCATTGATGAGTTGAAGGAAAATTTATTGGAGTCACGCCCCATGATGATGGAAACAATCCGGAATGGTGAATTAAGTCAAATAATTTCAAGACCATTTTTCATTAACTTTGCATTTGCATGAATAATCTACAAAATTTGCACCTCAAATGAAAAAAATACATAAGCCGCAACCGATAGACTTTACCGCTGTGATCGAGAAAAGTGATGATGGTTGGTATGTGGGCCAGATTCCGGAGGTCCCGGAAGTCATTTCTCAGGGCAAAACCATTGATGAGTTGAAAGAGAATTTATTGGATGCTCTCACCCTGGTCATGTCAACTCACAGGGAGAATACTTTACAGGAATATGCCGGACGAAAAATCATCAAACGGAGACTGAACCCGGCGTTATGAAAAGGGGCGAGTTCCTTAAACATCTGCGTGCACATGGCTGCATCATGTTACGAGAGGGAGCAAACCATACCATTTACCTGAACCCTGTAAACCAAAAACAATCAACCGTCGGCAGGCACCAGGAGCTTTCAAATTTACTTTGTAAAAAAGTCTGCAAACAACTTGAGATCCCTTCTATATAAAAAGTCAGCGGCGGTGCTGTTTTCCCCCTTTTCGTAAACAAATGTGCCACAGCACGCTTTCAAACTCCCTCTTAAATCTTACTGAATCAGACGGTTAAACCATTTATGGTTTTCATCCCTCCAGCTCCACAAATATTGACAATTTGAAAATTGTATTAATTGATTTTCAAGCACTTAAAATCGGACACTTTCAGCCTGTACTGAATTTGTCCGATTTTTGTTTCTATTCTTTTGTATTCGTTACACAATTTTTTGGCGTATGAAAGACTTAAAAGAATTAATTGATTGGTTGTCCAAAATGGATATTGTGGTCCTGAATAAGGAAATAGAAAAACATGTTAAGTCATTACATAGGGACTATGGTGTTAGCATGGACTTGTATTTAAAAGGTGATATACGGAAAATAGAAGATCTTTTGGCCTTTCTTTCTGCATACTATAGAGATAAAATGCCCGTACTTATTAAAAAAGGTATTGAAAAACAAGCGAATGAAGATAAACTTATGACAGTTAAAGAAGCCTCCAAATATCTTAATCTGGAATCGGAAGCCACAGTATATTCATATATTAAGCGCAAACTATTAACGCCCATTAGATTAGGTGATAAATCTGGCAGACAACCAATCAGACTAAGGAAGAGTTGTATATTCCGGCGCATAGTGACCCCTCATTCCGGAGCAAGGTGACCCCCCATTCCGGCCATAGTGACCCCCCTCTTTTTTGAGTT
>CAJAUM010000144.1 GCA_903945175.1 uncultured Bacteroidales bacterium
ACGCGTTAACGGCAAACAAAACCAATCTTGTCAAAGAGGTCTTAGCCTCAAGGTGATGTTGGCTTACTTTCTTAGGGCCCCCTAAAATACCAAAGTTAGTCCTTGTTTGCGCCATTCCTATATGGTGTTTGTCTTGTCACCCTGTCAACTTATTACCCTGTCACCTTGTTACCTTTTAACCTTCCACCTATGATCAAACACCTCCTCTCTATTGCAATAGCCCTGCTTTTCTCCGGACTGGTTTATGCACAAACCGAATCACTCGAGCTTTTTACCCCTGATTCAGTTTATTCGGCAAACAACAAGCTGAAGGCGCCCGTCGAAAATAAAAAGGATAACAAGGGTGGCAATAAAACAGATACCGTTTATGTGCCCGAACTCAGTGTACCGGTCACCACCAGGCAGGAGGCAGCGGCCGAAGCAGCCCAGCGGGTAATACAATCGGCAGCAGCTAAATCAGGTGGCCTGAATATCTACGGCCATTCGCTCTTCACCGACCAGTCGCTCGAAGTGTTCCGCACCAGCGACGGGGCACAGGCTCCCGATACCTATATCCTGGGCGCCGGAGATGAAATCCGTATTACCATCTTCGGAGCCTCCCAAACCGATATGCAGATCAAGATCAACAATGAAGGATATATCCAGCCGACCGGCATGTCGAAGATCTTCTTACAGGGACTGTCGCTCGAACAGGCACGCAACCTGCTGCTCAACAGGCTGTCGACCTTCTTCACCTTCCGCTCCGATCAACTATCCGTGACCATTTCCACAGCGCGCACCATCCTGGTGAATGTATTCGGCGAAACCCGCATCACGGGAGGATTCAACATTTCGGCGCTTAATTCGGCCTTCAATGCCCTCTCGGCGGCCGGCGGACCCACCGAGATCGGGTCGGTGCGCAATATCCAGATGATCCGCGGCAACACCCGTAAAACCATCGACCTGTATGCCTTTATGAGCAACCCCGCCGTTCAGTTCCAGTTCGACCTGCAGCAAAATGACATCCTTTTTGTGCCGGTAGCGCAAAACCTTGTTTCGATCGAAGGCGCCATTAAAAGGCCCATGCTGTATGAAATGTTGCCCGGCGAATCAATGACCGACCTGATCCGCTACGCCGGGGGGGTCAACGTGGATGTATATCCCAATTTCGTGCAGATCCAACGCTATATGGATGGCGAGATCAAATTGCTCGAATGGAACCTGGCTGATGTCGTATCGGGAAAGATAAAGATCGCGCTGCAGAACGGGGATATCATTCGTATCAGGGCGATCGGAAAGCCCCTGGAACAATTTGTGAACATCGCCGGAAGCGTATATTACCCGGGCCGGTTTGATCTGGTGAACAGCCCCACATTGAGCAGTTTGCTTGACAAGGCCCAACCCACCACCCAGGCTAAAAAGGACCTGGTGTTTGTGGAGCGTGTACGGCCCGACGAAACCGTGGAGGTGCTTACCTTACTTTGGGCCGACCTCCAAACGGCCGGCAAAGACTTTGACCTGCGACCGGGCGACCGTATCACCGTGCCGATGCTGGCCAGCTATCGCGATGTGGCTACCATTGCAGTGAGCGGACAGGTGCGCGACCCGTTCGAAAAAACGCTGGCCCTGGGCGACCGGATCACAGTTAAGCAGGCCCTCGAACTGGCCGGCGGATTGAAAACCAGCGCCTACCCTGTGGCCTATATCTTCAGGAAGAACCTGCTGAACCCGTTGGAGATGCAGTATATCCGGATCGACCTTGCCCAGGCAAACGAAATCCTGCTGCAGCCTGGCGATCAGCTGAATGTGTATGATAACACTCTTTTTACAAACATCGGCGAGGTAAAGATTTTTGGTGCCGTGAAAAAACCACACGGTATGACGTATCATGAAGATCTCACCCTGCGCGATCTCATTACCACAGCGGGCGGATTAACTATTGGCGCCGCACTGAACCGGGTGGAGGTGTTCCGTACCATCTTATCCCCTACCGAACCGGTAAAGCTTGATATAATCACATTGCAAATCGATACCGCTTTTAAGGTTGTTACTCCCGCAAATTTTGTGTTGCAGCCTTATGACCAGGTAGTGATTCGGCTGACTCCCGATTTCACCATGGGCCGCCTGGTCGAAATCAACGGAGAGGTGAAATACCCTGGAACATACGTCCTTGAATCAAAGCAGGTTCAGTTGAGTGAGATCATCCGGATGGCCGGTGGATTGCTTGAAAGCGCTGATGCTCGGGGAAGCCGTCTGTTCCGGTCTTTTAATAAGGTAGGAAGCATAACCATGGATGTGAGCAAAGCTTTACGTAAGACCGGGAATGTTAAGTTTGATCCTATTTTGATGGAAGGGGATGTGATCAATATCACACGCCTCGAAAATACAGTTACCATCCGGTATAACGGAACCAAACTGTCGGAATACAGCGGCTCTTCCGATGGCGCCATTAACCTGGTATACCAGGGATCAAAATCAGCCAAATGGTATATTAATAATTTTACCGGAGGATTCCTGTCCAAAGCCGACCGGAACAGTGTAACCGTAATTGCGAAAAACGGCCAGATGAAGGGCACCAGCAGGACCATCCTCTGGATACGTAAATACCCGAAAGTCTCAACCGGTTCCCTCATCAACATAAGGATGAAACCCCCGAAGAAGTGACCAATGACCAATGACCAATGACCAATGACCAATGAATTTACGATTAAATTGCGGAACCAGAATCCTGACACTTTATGATAGAACCAAACGATAAAATTTCAGACGAAATTGACCTGATGGCCATTGTCCTGAAAATCTGGCACGGTCGCAAAACCATACTGGTTACAGCGGGTATTTTCCTGGTATTGGGGATTTTTTTAGCCTATATTTCGCCTAAACAATACCAGTCGGGGGTTTCATTGCTTGTTGAACCCGGCGGATCAAATCCGGCCGCCAATTCCGCCATTTTAAAACAGTTATCCGCCTTGACGGGAGTCCCCACCGGATCCTCCCAGGATGCGCTCACCCCGGCCCTCTATCCATTGGTGGTGGGCAGTGAGTACTTCAGGCTTGAAGTACTGTATCAGCAGGTCACCGATTCGAAAACGAAAACGAAAATGACCCTGTCGCAATACTTCGACAGCCATCCTCCGAAAACGCTGCAAAGCATGCTTATGAAATACACGGTAGGTCTCCCGGGAACAATTCTCAGGGCCATCCGCGGAGAAAAGAAAGATAAAAAAATAGTTATACCTGCCAGAACCCTTCCCAAGGCCTCCATTCTTCCATCAACCACCAATTTGCCCGGTATCCGCCTATCGGTTATTGCACCCTCGGGAGATGATTCTGCATCAGCAACCCTGACGCCGGATGAAAAATCAAAAATCGGGGCGCTCTCCAGCCGCATCAAGGTGGAGATCAAAAAAGGGTCCCTGAATTTGCTGATGATCACGGTGAATATGGATGACCCGCTGGTGACGAAGGAGCTGGCCGGCTCGGTGGTGAACACCCTTACCCGCTACATCATCGATTACCGTACGCGGAAGGTTAAGAGTGACCGTGAATTTATTGAAGAACTGCATGCCGAAGCCGAAATAAAGTACAAGCGGGCACAGCAGATCCTGGCAACATACAACGACCGGAACCAGAATGTGGTACGGTCGGCCGCCCGCACCGAGGGGGAGAGCCTGAAGGCCGAATATGACCTCACCTTTAATGTCTACAACAGCCTGTCACAGCTATTGGAACAGGCCAAGATCAATGTGCAGGAAAATACCCCCGTGTTTACCATGATCGATCCGCCATCAGATGCTGCAATGATCAGTTCAGGACGTAATATTATCATGATCATGATCTTTTTGGGGATATTGGCGGGGGTGGGGATCGTATTTGGAGTACCGGCTTTTAAGAAGTTGAAGGGGATGTTGAAGGAGGGTGACAGGGTAACAGGGTGACAGGGTGGCAGGGTAACAGGGTAACAGGGTAACAGGGTAACAAGGTAACAAGGTGACAAGGTGACAAGGTAAAAAGTTTCAAATGATACTCAAAACAGTTTTCTTTCTTTCCAGTACTTCCATTCCGGTGGATTTAAGGTTTCTGGTGATTCTTACGCTGTTTCTTTCGGCGGCGGCGTTTGTGATGAGCGCCTTCTCGGTCTATCTGTTCTTCAAATTTTACCGCGATACCATCAAACCGCTTCCTTTACTGATGCAAAGTGTTACCGAAAACAGCATCTCCCTGCGGCTCGTCAACAGTGGCAACAGCCCGTTCTTCATCTCGAAGTTTTATGTTACCAAAGATGGGAAAGTGTCGGGCTCCATCGCCGATTTTTTACCTTTGGTGGATGAGGATACCGGTTACCTCTCCCTTTCGATCATCCGCGAAGGGATGAAGGTGATGCCCGAACAGTCGGTCAAGATCTTCGAATTCGACCTCACCGGCTTTGATGCCGGCCTCGACCTTGAAAAAATCCGCGAAATCATCCGCCACCTCGATGGACTTACCTTCGAAGTGCAGTGCCAGGACATTGGGAAACGGTATAAGAGCACCATAAGGAAAAGTCTTGCTTTAGAAAGTGACAAGGTGACAGGGTGACAAGGTAATAAATTCGTGACACGTGACACGTGACGCGTGACAAAAAATAAATCCTAAATCGTAAATAAATTGACCCGCACATTCCCGAATTATCTTCTCTCCCTCGCCGATGCGGCCATCGTCATTGCCGCGGTTTGGCTGGCCTATTTGCTGAGGTTTAACTTTGCCATCCCGGCATCGGAAATTGCTGATATACCGCAGGTACTTATTTGTATTGGGGTGATCAGGGTGCTGCTTTTCGCCGGCATCCGCTCCAATCTGGGCATCATACGGCACGAAGGCCTCACCGATACCTTCCGGTTCATCCTGATCCTCATCCTGGGCAGCTTCCTCTTTATCCTGGCCGATTTCATCAGCTACTACCTGGTCAACCAGCGCCTGTTCATCCCCCTTACCATCATCATCCTCGAATTTCTGATCACCACGGTATTGGTGCTGTTCCTCCGCAGCCTGTTGATCGGCGGAAAAGCAGGGATGAATGACAAAACCGCATCCGAAAAAATCATTAAACCTGTCGATTTTCCGCTGCCTCCCGTTTTTAGCGCCACCTTAGCCGGAAAACGGATCCTGATCACCGGTGCGGGCACCAACATGGGTCGGGAATTGACCGCCCTGCTTATCCGCTGCCGTCCTGCCGAACTCATCCTGGCCCATTCAGATGAACAAATACCTGAACAGCCGGAACTGATCAATGCCGGATATCCCGCGGTGAAGATCACGATCTGTCGCCTGGAGCCAACGGATATAAAAGGCCTTGAAGAATTGGTTGAACGACACAACCCCCACCTGGTGATCCATGCCGGGATGTCGTCACCGGAAAACAACCTGGAAAAAGCGCGGAAGATCATTCTTCAGTCAGGTAAATCGATGACCTCATGAAAGAAGTAGGAATCATTACACTTTCAGAACTAAACGACATGGCAGCATCCATGTATGGCACACTGGTTAAAGCCGTCGTTGATGTGGAGCGTGACATGCTGGTAGTTGATTCGGAGCTGCATGTTGATCAGGAGCAATTCTTGCTGGAACAGGGATCAATTCCTCCAGGCCCTTTTCATAGCCGACGATCCATCGATCGAAACCTATTTCATGCAATTTGCCATAGCTGCCCGACTTAACCGGTAAAAAAACCTGCAACCTGAACCGGAGCGAAGCGGAGCCAATGGCGAGTAATCACGAACACCCCAAAAAAATAAACATTATTGTGAAACCTGAAACCTGAAACCATTGATCTTTCATGGAAAAAGCTGAAATAGTAATATATAAAGAACTTGACAATACTGATTTTCAAATCGAAGTAAGGGTCGAAGATGAGACGGTGTGGCTTAATCGTCAGCAAATTGCATTGCTATTCGACCGGGATGTCAAAACGATCGGCAAACATATTGCAAATGTGCTGAAAGAAGAGTTGAGCTCTTTATCAGTTATCGCAAAATTTGCGACAACTGCAACCGATGGTAAAATATACCAGGTTGATTACTACAACTTAGACATGATTATCTCTATTGGATATAGAGTTAAATCGCAGCGTGGTATCCAGTTCAGGATTTGGGCCAACAGAGTATTGAAAGAATACCTTTTGAAAGGATATGTTGTTAATCATCGCTTAGAGAAAGTTGAAAACAACATTTATTCCTTGAATAAAAGAGTGGATGAATTCGAATTCCAGCTTAAAACAAACCTGCCTCCCACCGAGGGTATCTTCTTTGATGGACAAATTTTCGATGCATGGCAGTTTGCATCAGGTTTGATCAAAGGAGCAAAACAAAGCATTATACTGATCGACAATTATATCGATGAAAGTGTGCTGACTTTGTTGTCGAAAAGGACTATTGAAGTGACAGCCACGATTTACACCGCTTCCATATCAAAGCAGTTAAAGTTGGATTTGAAACGATTCAATGACCAATATCCAATGGTTGAGGTAAAAACGTTTACCAAATCGCACGACAGGTTTCTGATCGTTGACCATGCTACGGTTTATCATATAGGCGCTTCGTTAAAAGACCTTGGCAAGAAATGGTTTGCCTTTTCAAAAATCGAACTCGATGCCTTGGAAATGATAAATAAACTAACCTGTGTCAGTGACGGATGACGGATGACGGAGGACGGAGGACAGATGACTGATGACGGAGGACAAAATGAAATCATACAAATTCGAGAAACTTGAGGTCTGGCAAATTTCTCTTGTTCTTTCAGATATAATCTATGAGGTAATCAAGCGTCTTCCCAAAGAGGAAGATTTCAACCTGAAAGGACAAATGCGCAGGGCAGTAACTTCCATTAGCCTGAATATTGCAGAAGGTTCAACCACTTCATCAGATAAAGAACAGGCAAATTTTTTACGTATTGCCTTTCATTCAACGATTGAAATCATCGCTTGTCTGAAGCTGATCGAAAGACGAAAATACCTAAAGCCAAACGATCCATTAATGATTCAGGCATATGAAGAAACAAATCATGAATTTGCAAAACTCTCAGCCTTTATAGCATCCCTTAAATGACGGACGACAGACGACGGATGACGGAAGACGGAGGACGGGCGACGGAAGACGGACGACAGTCATCAGTCATCAGTCATCCGTCATCGGTCATCAGTCATCAGTCATCAGTCATCAGTCATCGGTCATCGGTCATCAGTCATCAGTCATCAGTCATCAGTCATCGGTCATCAGTCATC
>CAJAUM010000145.1 GCA_903945175.1 uncultured Bacteroidales bacterium
ACCAAAAAGAATAATTTCTGATCCGGGAAGTACTTCAAAGACAGAAGTCCTGATCTGGCTTAGTATTTTATCTTTTGATTCCAAGGCAAGGGAAATTATTCATTCAAAATTACAACTTTATTTTCTTTTTGACAAATCGGATGCCATCATCTCTTTTCTTCCAGACGACCATTAATATGCAATTTACGAAGTTAATTTTTGCCCTGTTGATCTGCTAAGATTTTGTTCGTCAAGGTTAACATTGACACCTCCCATCTGTCGTCTTTATCATCATCCGGACCGGGAAATCTTTTTTTAAACCTGTGCATCACGCCAGTCCATGATGTGTCTCCTTCAATGCTTGCTGCTCCAAGTAGCTCATATTCTATCCCTTTCATGAAAAAAAACCGGTTGCCTTTCTCAAAGCCGTAGCATCGTTTCCCGTTGATGTATGTTACTTCAAGGCCCATGGTGATTTTAATGGATGTTAAGGGTTACTTGTAAGGTTACAGCTTATGCCATCGATCATTATTTTCAGGTCACATCCGGATATTTGGACATATACCAGTCGTAGAATTCATCGAAGGTGTGGATCAGCAGATAGATTCCACCGGCCTTTTCAACCTGCTGTTGATATATTGCCTGTTCGGATCGGATACGATCTTTACCGACCTTAATTTCAATTTTGACCGATTGTCCTGCGATGGTGGCTGAGATGTCTGCCGAACCTTTCTGCATACTTGACTTTATCCAGCGCACAGAACCTATCTGCCTTTGTTGACCCAGCACATCGGTATAGGTTTTACGCATATCAACCCGACGGCCAGTGACGGATATCCGCTCGGCCTGGCCGCCGGAGAGCTGGATGAATTTAATCACTGCCTTGGTTAGTTCGTTCGCTTTGGTGGCCTTGATGGGCTTGTTTGGCAATAGCTGTTCAGGGATTTCGGGATACCTGCGTACCATATCGGCGTGGATCATGGCGTTGAGGGTGGCCAGTGGTTTCATATGTCAGGATTTGGGGATTTGGGGATTTAAAAGGGTAGTACTTCATTATCATATTTCATCACCTGTTGTACAGGCTCATTCCACGACCTGGACAAATAGCTGTCATAATCGGCTATTTCTCCCTTGTGGTGTATCCTTCCGTTTACCGTGTTGTAGCAAAAATCAACAGACCCACCCGGTCCCCAGTGTTTGAATTTTACTTTCTGAACGACTACAGATACCACACCTTCAGCCCAGTTCCGATAAATAGTAAGTCCATAATCAGCCTTGTTATAGAAATTTGCCGATCCTGAAATATCATACAGTGTAGGGATTTCAAACAATGAGGGAGTATCCTTCCTGTTTGTCATTTTACGGGGATGGGCCACCAGAAAAACCAATACCCCGTTGATTCGCGCGAAATTTGCCAGTTTATCAAGGAACTTACTGATGTACTGGGTTTCGGATTCGGACTTATCGAACAAATGATCCAGTTTATTAAACGGGTCGATAACCAACACATTAATCCCTCGTTTGCGAACGAGGTACCTGGCTTTTTCAAGGATCGAATCAATCGTAACATCTTCTTCCGGAGAGATGAAATAGAAATTATCGTTCATGTATTCAAACACACGGTTAAATTCTTCAACCGCCATATACCTCCCATCGAACGACTTTCCTGAAATCTTGGATGCAATCTTCCCGTAATGGTAAGAAATCGGATGATTTTCGGGGCTGAAGTAGGCGGCTTTCCAACCATGGATCGCATTCAGCCGCGTGATGATGAAATCCACTATTTCACTTTTTCCATGACCGGGGATTCCTGTTACCACAGCCAATCTTCCAACCACCCACGAGACAGCAGCATCTAACTGTGACATTCCAATATCTGCGCCCGGACGGAACCCGTTGACATAGAGATCATATACGCTTTCGTACACGTCATGACATGAAAAAACGCCTTCAACCTTTACGTCGACCGCTGACTTTAGCAGATTTCCCAGGTCGAATGATCCGTGACGCTGCAAATATTCATTCGCATCCTTGCAATCATCATAGCCAACCACGGCACATCGTTCGGCACCTAAGCGGCGAATCAGTTCTTCACGCAATCCGATTCCGGCAGGATCGTTATCCACCCCGATGTAGAACTTTTCGATGTGCTGCAGTTCTGCATAACAGTTGTCGATGTATTCCATGGACTTCGATCCGGCTCCATTGGGAACACTGATCGTGTTTTTCACTCCGGCCTGGATGAAAGAGAGGCAATCCATCTCTCCTTCGACAATCACACATTCCTTGCAGCTGCTGATGCTATCGATGTTGTAGAATATCAATTCGGCGCCCTTTTCCAACTTGAAATTCTTGGCCCCGTCGCGATACTTCACGTTGACCAGTTGTCCCTGGCGATAGTAGGGGAAACATATCACGTTGGCATTCCCGGCCACCTGTGGCATCCATTCCACCGCGCTGCTGATATTCATGGCATTCAAGACATCATCCAACACCAGGCGTGAACGCATCCAGGTGCCTGCTGCATTAGTCAGCGCGGTGCGGTTTTTCCACTGAGGAATGGAATATTCCTTCACCTGGACCTGTTCGATGAAGGTGTAGAACGACACGCCGCAATGCATGCAGTGCCCGATTCCTTTCTGCAGGTTGAATGAGAAGGGCTTCGCACTTTTCTTATTCCGGCTTGCAGAGCATTCGGGACAGCTCTGACGGTTCTCGCCCGATCGGCTGATCTGTAAATCGTGGATTTTTCCGGTAGTTGATTTTATCTTCATCTTGGAAATACGATTGAAGATGAACCACTCGGTTTCTTGTTCTCATCTTTGAACCACACCGACTGCATTTTCTGCTTCCAATTCCTGACCTGTTTGCCATTGCTGTCTTTCCAACCTGCAACGGAATAGTAGTTGAATGCTTTTACCGCTGATTGTTCTGAATATCCATTTTCGATGAAATAGGATTTAACCTGATCCAAATTTGGGTACTCATTCTCTCCTTTCCTTTCCCCCACACCCCCTTTTCTTTTCTTTATAATTATATCTATATTTTCATTTTCAGCATGGGAGGTCAAATGACCTCCCATGTGACCTTCATTTTTTGTGTACTGATTTATGCCTTTTAAGTTGTTCAACCTGCTTGAAATGAAAGATTTACGTTTTTCAATTTCTTTGTCAAGCCGTTCATTGTACCAAAGGCCATTTTCGTCTTTTTTAAACTTTTCCTGAATTTGACCAAAAACTTGACCAACCATACGACCTACCATATGGGAGGTCATATGGCCAGAATTGAACTGGCATATGAGTAATTCGAGGTAAGCACCTTTTTCCTCGAGGGTCATTCCAAGTGTTCCACCAAGCCAATCACCGGGATAAAACAGAAACGCAGGATCTTTAGTCATTTTTCAATAATTTGAATCGAGTTAAAAAATTCTTCAGCACTGGTCAACGATTCGGAACAATCAGAAACATTTTCCAATTATTTTACTTTTGGATGGTTACTGCTGGTCTTTTATGAATTGCTGGTACAATTGGCCGGTTGTATAATAATCTGTTGCCCTGTGCTTATGACTTACTGTATTGTACCAGGTTGATTCCTGAAATTGCCGCCATCCAAACGAATCGAGCCATTCGGCAAAGGCTGTGGCTTCTTGTTTGGTAAAGCGTTCCATGAGGCCGGCGATTGAATCAAAAAATGGTTTATCGAAATCAGGCTGTGGATTGGTTGTAATATCATCGCAATTACCTATTTCGAATTCCTGGATCAGAAAGTCTTTTGCTAGCGCCATTTTTTTAAGGATAAAGATCAGAAGGGCAGATCGTTCATTGGTTCATCAAGCGGTCCCGGGCCATCATCAGGAGGCGAGGGAGTTGACAGAGCAAGAGGCTGCGGCTCATTGAACGGGTCGGCCTCAACAATAACAGAATCTTTAGGAACGTGCTTTTTGATTTTGCCAGCGACATAATTTGATTTCAATTTATCGCTGTACTTTACCCACATGGCCACATCAAATTTTTCGGAGTGGCCGCAATGAGGGCACGTTGTCATTGCATTTCCTTTCCATTGGGGTTGTTGGGAACCTGCTACACGGTCGGTGTTTGGGAAGATGCTGATCTCTTCGGGTCTCATTTCATAAGTTGCCATGGTTTTTGATTTAAGTGATGAAGTGATGGAGTGGTTTAGAATGGATGTTTTGATAGATAGACTTCAAGTCCTTTGTCGGCGATACAGACAGAGGCATTGGGTGCGATGGATTGTACTGATTTTGCAAACATTTTTGAATCTGAATTTCCGCTGCTCAGGTGAAGCAGGACAATGTTCCGCACCTGCCT
>CAJAUM010000146.1 GCA_903945175.1 uncultured Bacteroidales bacterium
CGTGACCGCTGGGTCACTGGTTACTATCGCGTGTTTTACGGAATCAAAATGCAATGTATTTTCAAGTAGCTTATCCTTGAGTGATTTTAGCCGATCAACATCCGAATTAATGAGGAACGCAGTTGCATGTTCAAGAATTTTGAGGTTTTGCGGTAATTTTTTTTCCTGAATGACCCTATACGATTCAAATGCTAAGTTCTGAAAGGAAATACCTCCCGTATTATCAATACATAATATTTGATCTGCTTCGTTAAAATGAAGTACAAGCATGGTTGATCAAAATTAATCCCAAGGTTTTAATAATCTATTTGTGTAAATGTAATGTTAAAGATCAATAAAATAATGTACCTTATATTACTTTTTTTGCAGAAGTACGTAATTCCAGTCAGTTCTATGGATGATTCTACTCATAAAATGTAACCTTAAAACAAATCAAAGAGTCGAACATCGAAGATTTTACCGAAAATTTGTCCATATTTGCAACACAAAACATAGCCTACCAACAGATTATCCAACTAATCCTCAATCACAATGAAAAAAGCAGAAATTGTAGCAGAGATCGTCAAAGCCACAGGGCTGGATAAAGTGGTTGTTGAAGCTACTGTTGAAGCAATCATGGCCACCATAAAGGAATCGATGGCGAAAGGGGAGAACATCTACCTCCGGGAATTTGGGACATTCCTGCTAAAGAAACGGGCGGAAAAGACCGGGCGGAATATTACCAAAGGCACCAGCATGAAGATTCCGGCTCATTTTATTCCGGCGTTTAAGCCGGCAAAGGAGTTTGCTGCAGTAGTGAAATCAAAGGTGAAGGTGAAATAATCTCACTTCCGCAGGGTGTACCTTAATCTGATCTCCCGCTCCCGGCGTCTATCTTTTATATAAACTTTGGATCAATTGAACAGTTTTTTCAAAAGAAGCAGTGACAACACCTACTTTTTAATAAAATGAGCGCAGCCAGCTTCAGTTCCCGAACCCATTCTGATCAGGAAATTTCCCGGAGAGAGCCGGCTGATGTCAAGTTCATAGTTTGATCTTGTAATGGAGGACTGCAGAATGAGCCGGCCCTGGAGATCATATATGGCCACCTGCTGCCCCGGCTTAAGGTTCTTACAAACAATTGTAAGCTTTTCACCCGCAGGATTGGGGAAAACTGACAACGCCATGCTGTTGTCTATTTCATCTACACCGCTCGAATATGATGTAAATGTTGCTTGATATTGATAGTGCAGAGGCCACCAGAATGTATACACAAGTTTTTGTTGGGAATATACAGAGATGGAACTCATACCCGGACCCCAGGCTCCGGCCTTCCATTCTTCACAGTTTCCGTTGGTGGAATTCCCGCTCGCATCGTAGGCAAACCTGTTTCTCTTCAGGTTAACCCAGCCATTGCCCGCTTTATCCCATGATTCTGTAAGCAGGGTAAGCAGGTTGCCACTCACATCGTATGATGAACTGTATTTGAACCAATTCATCCATTGCTGATGTAGGGTATCCCAGGTCTCTTTCAGTTCTGTCAGCAACTGGGAAGCGGCATTATAAGAAAGGCTTGCTTTGTCGGAGTTCACCCATGCCCCGCCCTTCCAGATTTGGCCGACAGTGATCAATAATCTCCCTGAAGCATCATATGTGTCTGTCTCAAACCCATGGGCTAACCAGGCACCGTTTTTCCAAACTTCATACAGGCTCGTCAAAGCTTTGCCCTGGGCATCGAGGGTGTAAGTATTCCGGGTTTCATTGACCCAGGCGCCGTCAGACCAGGAAGCATCTCCTTCCGAAATAACATTTCCCCCGGCATCATAGCTGGAGTAAAACTTGTAACTATTCTGCCATGCCCCTGACAACCAGGACTGGATAACGGTTTCAAGGAGGTTTCCCGAAGCATCATAGGTCATTTCACTGCGCGTGAAAAACACCCATGCCCCGTTCACCCAATGGTCGTTATCGCGAACGATCTGATTTCCCTGGTCATCGTATGTAATTCTGACCCTGCTGAACACCACCCAGTTACCGGCATCCATGACATAGTTCAGCTCAGAAAGTTCTCTCCCAGTATTATTAAATACACGGGTAAATTTCTCAGCAGGTCCGGCCGTATCGTAAAGGAGCGCCGTGTCCCAGTTATAGCGGACATCAGAGGGGTTTAACGGCAAACGGAATAGCTCTCCGGCTTTCACACGGTTTTTATTTAACAATTCACCTGGGTTCTTCCCGGGAACTCCCGCAAAGGAAAATCCCATAAAGCAAACTAAAGAAAAAGCAAAAAAATAAAATCGTTTCATAATTTTCAGTTTGAGGTTATTTGTGTTGTTTTCATTGTTCAGAGTTTAATGATCTGTTTGGCACATGCTGTTCCTTCAGATATAATACGGATGATGTACATCCCCGTGGGCAGAAAATCGAGGTTGATGGTTTTCTGGTCTGATTGCATTGTGCTGTTAAATAGTGTGCAGCCCTGCATGGAGGTTACCGTGATGACGCTGCCCGCCAGGCCGGCGGCTTCAACCCGTACGTTGTCGCGGAAGGGATTTGGGCTGATGTTTACTGTTTCGTTGGTTACGGCATCGCTTACCTCAAGGCCGAACGTGTTGAGGCGCACGGTTAAGGTATTTCTCCACAAGGGAGAGGTAACTTCGTTGCAATAACCCGTGGTGACAATCTTGCCGTCGGGGGCCAAAGCAAGCGTTATCATCCCGCCGGGTTTCTCAATATCCAGATCCGCTGTGCCGTTGATTCCGAAAGCCGGATCCGGATCACCGGATGACAGATAGCGCTTTACGATTCCGCGCTTGAGGGTTGAGTCGTTCTTTCGGTTTCCGCAGGTCACTATTTTTCCATCAGGTTGTATCATGATATCATAGGCTGCGCCCCCTTCGCCGATGTTATGCCCGTCGCCATGATAAGTAGAATCGCGGCTTCCATCAGGATTATATCTGAAAAGCGAATATTGAGGATGGGTGAGATCTGATAAATAGACATAACCGGGGACAAGAATCTTTCCGTTTGGCTGAACGGCGAGTTTATAGCAGCCGTTTCTGAGCCCAGCCGAGTCGAGTACCAATCCGCCTGTACCGAATCCCGGGTCAAGCGAACCGTCGGGGTTATAACGTAACATGGCCATGCAATACTTGCTACCGATCTTAACCTCGTCGCCCAGCAGGATCTTGCCATCGGGCTGAAGCACCATCCCCAATGCGTATGCTCCTGTACACCTCCAGATTTGTGTTGTGATGAACCCTGCGTTGCCGAAGGTCGTGTCGGGGGTTCCGTCGGCATGATGGCTGGCCAGCAAGAAAAACGGAAATGAAGTGCTGCCCGTGGTATACCC
>CAJAUM010000147.1 GCA_903945175.1 uncultured Bacteroidales bacterium
AATTAATTATATCTTTTAATTAAATTATTAATTTAATCAATTTTTTATATGAACCATCATTTATTAGAAGGTAAAAAAGGAATCATTTTTGGTGCGTTGGACAGTAAGTCAATTGCATGGAAAATTGCCGCAAGGGCCCATGAGGAGGGTGCTGTTTTTACGCTTTCAAATACACCCGTCGCACTTCGTTTTGGAGAAATCAACCGATTGGCTGAAGAATGCCATGCTGAAGTTATACCTGCTGATGCCACCAGCGTCCCTGACCTGGAACATGTTTTTCGCCGTTCCATGGAAATTTTTGGAGGCAAAATCGACTTTGTACTTCATTCCATCGGTATGTCGATGAATGTAAGAAAACAGCGTGATTACGATGATGTGGATTATGACTATTTTCACAAAACCATTGATATTTCAGCCATATCATTTCATAAAATGCTTCAGGTTGCCAAAAAACTTGATGCCATAAATAACTGGGGTTCCGTATTGGCCCTTTCCTACATTGCCGCCCAAAGGACCCTGGTTGGTTACAACGATATGGCTGATGCCAAAGCCTTGCTTGAATCCATTGCACGCAGTTTTGGCTATATTTACGGCAGAGAAAAGCAAATCCGCATCAACACGATATCGCAGTCCCCCACACGGACTACTGCCGGAAGCGGGATCAAGGGAATTGAAGGTCTTCTTGATTTTACCGAAAGAATGTCCCCGCTGGGAAATGCCACGGCCGACGAATGTGCTGATTTTTCGATTGTCCTTTTCTCAGATTTAGCCCGCAAAGTCACGATGCAGAACATATATCACGATGGAGGCTTTTCCAGCATGGCAATGAGCCAAAAGGCAATGATACAGTACAATAAATGTCTGGAGGAAACGGATAATTAATGGATTTACTTCAACCTTTTTTTATCTTTGCATCCCAAGTTCCAATGTTAACAAATCCCAATGTTCAATGAAAATATTAGTTTGTATTAGCCATGTTCCCGATACGACCACCAAAGTCAAATTTATTGACAATTTTAAAAAATTGGATACATCAGGGATACAATGGGTTATAAATCCGTGGGATGAATTGTCACTGACAAGGGCCTTGGAATTGAAGGATGATGCCTCAAACGGGATTCAAACAGTTACAGTGGCCCATGTTGGCCTGGTTGGATCAGAACCAACCATACGAAAGGCGTTAGCCATTGGCGCCGATGATGCAATCAGGGTAAATGCCGATCCATCGGATGGTTACTTTGTTGCTGCGCAATTGGCGGAGGTTTTAAAAAGCGAATCATACGACCTTATATTGTGCGGGATTGAATCAAGCGATTTCAATGGATCTACAGTGGGAGGAATGTTGGCTGAATTTTTAGGGTTTCCTTCTGTTTCATCTGTTTCCAGTGTTAAGTTTGAGAATGGCCAGGCAATCCTTACCCGTGAAATTGACGGGGGTAAGGAAATAGTTACAGTCGCAACTCCGGTTGTCGCCATTGTTCAGAAGGGTATTGCAAAAGAACCCCGGATAGCCGCCATGCGAGGAATCATGATGGCCCGCACAAAGACGCTGAAGGTTATTGAGCCGGCATCCATTGACCCATTGACGGAGGTGATTACGTATGAAATGCCAAAACCAAGGGCAGCCTGCAAATTTGTTGATCCGGAAAATCCCCGTCAACTCGTTGAATTGCTTCAAAATGAAGCAAAAATTATTTAGTCAGTTCAGATAAAACAAAAACCGAGATATGTCAGTTTTAATTTTTGTAGAGAATTGGGATGGGAAATTCAAGAAGCTGAGTTTTGAACTTGTTTCCTATGGCGCTAAGTTGGCAGAAATGCTGAACACTGAAGCTGTTGCCATTTCCATTGGCAATGTTGAAAACATTGAATTGGAAAAGCTTGGTAAGTATGGCGCTTCACGTATCATCAGCGCGGTAAATGACCATATCAATGTTTTTGACAGCCAGGCATTTACCTCAATAATTTCAGGTTTTGCAAGACAGGAAAATGCAAAAGTTGTGCTCCTTTCAAATAACAATACGGGGAAAGCAGTTGCACCACGCCTGTCGGTGCAGCTGAAGGCCGGGCTCGGAGCAGGTGTTAGCAAATTGCCCATCAGTACCGTTCCGTTTGTTGTGTACAAAAAAGTATACTCAGGAAATGCTTTTTGCAATCTGGTTATTAAGACTGACATGAAAGTTTTAACGCTGGCCCAAAATTCTTTTGAACTGATTGAAACCGAAAATAAAGCTGTAATAACAAAGATGGCCATTGATTGGAACAGTGAATCCGTGAAAACCAGGATCAATGAAGTTCAAAAGCAGAGTGGCAAAATTTTACTGACAGATGCCGACGTGGTTGTTTCGGGAGGAAGGGGTATGAAGTCCTCAGCAAACTGGGGCCCCTTAGTTGAGCTGGCCGATCTGCTTGGCGCTGCTACTGCATGTTCACGCCCCGTTTCCGATGAAGGCTGGCGACCCCATGAAGAACACACAGGTCAAACAGGTAAAATTATTGCTCCGAATCTTTATTTCGCCATTGGAATATCTGGTGCTACCCAGCACCTGGCAGGAGTGAGTTCATCGAAATTCATTGTGGCTATTAACACGGATAAAGATGCCCCGGTCTTTTCTGCGGCCCAATATGGAATTGTCGGCGATGCCAGCAAAGTCTTGCCAAAACTCGTGGAAGCCTTAAAAGAATTGAAGGGGAAATAATCGGCCATGGTTAAACAGCTTGTTTTTGCAATCACCCTGCTTGCCACGATTGGGATCCTTTCTTTCACGATACTTCGCATCATCAGTTTTTTCAGATTAACGCGGCCTGCATTTCCTGTTCGTAATTTTGCCAGGCGCTTTTGGGTGATGATGGATGTGGCTATCGGGCAAACAACCATATTTCGCCGACCGGTAATCGGTTTTTTTCATGCATTGGTTTTTTGGGGATTTTGCATAATTGCCGTTGGTACCCTTGAAATGGTCATTGATGGGCTCTTTGGAACTGAACGATATTTAAAACTGCTTGGTCCTGTGTATGATATCATCACTGCTTCAGGTGATGTATTTGGATTATTGGTCGGTGTTTCCATACTTATATTTTTATCCCGCCGCCTTTTTTTTCACATCAGGCGCTTTGAAGGAGTTGAAATGAAATCCATCTCTCATATGGATGCAAATCTGGCCTTAACCATGATCTTGTTGCTGATGATTTCACTTCTGGGAATGAACATGGCTTATTTTGCAGGTATTCAAGGGACGGGAGAGCACCTTTCAGGAATTTACCCGGTTAGCGGTTATTTTTCTAAAATCATGACAGGATTATCTTCAAAACAAATCGGCTTGTTCTACGAAATTTGTTGGTGGTCACACATCCTGCTGATCTTCGCCTTTGCAAATATTCTGCCCTATTCAAAGCATTTTCATGTATTCATGTCGGTGCCCAATGTTTTTTTGTCACGGCTTGAGCCTTTAGGAAAGTTACCGAACATGGAACACATTACCCGTGAAGTCAAAATGATGCTGGACCCATCCGCTACGTTTGATTCACCGGATTCTGTTACCCCGGTCGAACGCTTTGGTATTAAGGATGCAGAGGATATTTCGTGGAAAAATTATTTTGATTCCCTTGCCTGCACTGAATGCGGCCGTTGCACCGCTGTATGTCCGGCCAACCTTACCGGGAAGCGGTTATCACCCCGCAAAATCATGATGGATGTGCGCGCCAGGATGAAGGAAAAGGGGCCGGGAATATTGAAGCTTGGAAAAACTTTTTCGGATAACCGGTCACTGCTGCGTGACTATATCTCAGAAGAAGAGTTATGGGCCTGTACAACCTGCAATGCATGTGCACGGGAGTGCCCGATAAGCATCAATCATCCAATATTAATTGTTGACATGCGAAGATACCTTGTCATGGAGGAGGCCTCAGCTCCGAGTGGAATAAAATGGGTTTTCAGCAACATTGAAAATAATGGAGCAGCCTGGCAATTCTCTTCCGATGATCGGTTGCTTTGGGCTAAGAATATTGAACTACATATCAATTAACATGAATCGTTGACTATGGAAGTCCGCCAAGTTGAAGTTCCGGTTATGTCTGAGTTGCATGCACGCGGTGAGCGGCCCGAATTCCTTTTCTGGGTTGGCTGTGCAGGGGCATTCGATGACCGGTATCAGAAAGTTACGCAGGCTTTTGTTAAAATACTGGCCTTCCTCAATGTGAGTTATGCCGTGCTTGGTAAAGAGGAGTCCTGTACAGGCGATCCGGCCCGCAGAGCTGGTAACGAGATGTTATACCAGTTGCAGGCACTTCAAAATATCGCGGTTTTTAAAACCTACGGAATAAAGAAGATTATCACCATATGCCCCCATTGTTATAATATCTTTAAAAATGAATATCCTGATCTTGGCGCCGATCTTAACGTGATTAACTACCTCCAGTTTTTGGATAATTGCATTTTAACCGGTAAGCTTAACATTGATCCAATGGCCTTATCGGGTGTGACCATTACCTATCATGATCCCTGTTATCTTGGCCGGGCCAACGATATCTATTTTGAACCACGGTCGATCCTGAAAAAACTGACTCCCAATGTAGTGGAAATGAAACGGAATAAAAGCTTTGCCTTATGTTGCGGGGGTGGGGGTACACAAATGTTTAAAGAAGCGGAAAAAGGTGACAAAGAGATATACATGGAACGAACGGAGGAAGCCTTGCAAACGAACGCGAAGGTGATAGCAACAGCCTGTCCGTTTTGCATGACCATGCTTACCGATGGCATCAAGGCGAAAAACGTGGCTGAGGATGTCAAAAATTATGATATTGCTGAATTGATTGTTCAATCCCTACATATATAATGCATTTTTAAACCAACAGACATGGAGAATAGAAAAGTACTGAAAAGCGGAGAGTTCCTCGTTGATGAAATTACAGCCAGCGACATGTTCATCCCGGAACAATTCGATGAAGAGCAAAAAATGATTGCGCAGACCATTCAGGATTTTCTGGATACCGAACTCTATCCCAATATAGCCCAAATTGATACTCCTGATATCAACCTGATGAAAAACACCTTGAAAAAGGCCGGAGAACTTGGATTGATGGGCATCTCCATTCCCGAAGAATACGGAGGATTTGGTCAGTCGTTTGTTACCCAGATGCTTGCTGCCGAAACGATCGGTTCGGGACACTCCTTCTCTGTTGCATTTATGGCACATACCGGTATCGGGACCCTGCCCATTATGTACTATGGTAATGAGGAGCAGCGTCAGCGTTATGTTACCCGCCTTGCTACCGGTGACTTGCTTGGGGCCTATTGTTTAACAGAACCCGGAGCAGGCAGTGATGCAAATTCGGGTAAAACAACTGCCACTTTGTCGGAAGATGGAACACATTTTATTCTGAATGGCCAGAAGATGTGGATTACCAATGCAGGCTTTGCTGATACCCAGGTCGTGTTTGCAAAAATTGATAAAGACAGGGTCCTAAGCGCCTTCATCGTTGAAAAGAACTATCCGGGGGTGGTTGTCAACCCAGAAGAACATAAAATGGGGATCAAAGGATCTTCAACCGCCCAGATTTTTTATAATGATGTCAAGGTGCCTGTTGAGAACCTGATCGGTAAGCGGGGAGAGGGGTTTAGAATTGCCCTGAGTATCCTGCACATGGGTCGCATAAAACTTGGCGCCAATGTGTTGGGCGCATCAAAAAAAACGATTAATGATTCAGTGAAATATGCCAATGAGCGTAAACAATTTAATGTTCTAATCTCAACATTCGGATCTATTAAACATAAACTTGCCGAGCAGGTGATCAAAACATTTGCCCTTGAGAGCGCTATTTACCGTTTAAGCAAGGACATCGATGAGCTGATTGAACAGTATAAAGCCACCGGGCTTGACAAAGGCAAAGCTTCTGTGGAGGGTATCAGCCATTATGCGGTTGAAGCTGCCATTCTTAAAGTTTACGGGTCTGAAATCCTTGATTTTGTGGTTGATGAAGCTGTTCAAATTCACGGAGGCATGGGATATTCAGCAGAGATGGATGTTGAAAGAGCATACCGTGATTCGCGGATCAACAGGATTTTTGAAGGGACGAATGAAATTAACCGGCTTTTAGTTGTGGATACAGCCATGAAACGGGCCATGAAGGGTGATTTCGATCTTTTCGGAAAAGCTGAAGCATTGGCTGAAAAACTTGGTAGCATCACCGACAACAAGGTGGATGGAGCCTCTTATTTTGAGGAAAAGCTAAGGTATATAAAGAATTTTAAAAACATTATCCTGTTGGTTATCAATGGGGCATCCAAACATTTTGGTAAAAACCTGATCATGGAACAGGAGGTGCTGAATAACCTCGCCGATATGATCATGGAGGTGTATATCGCAGAATCCCTGGCATTAAGAATTCAAAAAATGGAAATAATGAACGGAGTTGACCCGTCTGGTATTTACAGGGCAATCCTCGATGTATTTGTGTATGATGCTGCCGATAAAATCAGGAAACCAGCTGCTGATGCAATCAATGCCTTTGCTACTTCTCAGATCCATGAGAAATATAAAAACTCCATCGAAACCCTCACGAATGTTAACGGTATCAACGTCAAAGATGCCAGGCGGAAAATTGCAGATAAACTGATTGAAGATAACGTTTATAAATTCTAGTTGACAACCTGGGATTTATCAGATACGCTGACCACAACTTCATCTTTCTCAGCAATATAATCGACCGTAATCAGGTCGTTCTCGGTGAGTTTTGTCTTGATGATCTCTTCAGCGAGTGTGTCTTCCACATACTTTTGTATGGCACGTTTCAGCGGCCGGGCTCCAAACTGGGCATCCCATCCCTTTTCAGCGATATAATCCTTGGCGGCAGAGGTTATAACAATTTGGTAACCAAGGAGTTTAATCCGGTCATACAGATGCCTGAGTTCAATGTCGATGATTTTGTGGATATCTTCACGTTCGAGTGATTCAAATATGATCACATCATCAATACGATTGATAAATTCGGGGGCGAATGCTTTTTTGAGGGCATTTTCAATTACCCCTTTGGCATAGTCGCTGGTTGCAGCCTGCTTTGCAGAGGTAGAAAAACCAACCCCCTGGCCAAAATCTTTCAGTTGCCTTGAGCCAATATTGGAGGTCATAATGACAATTGAATTCTTAAAATCGACCTTCCTGCCAAAACTGTCAGTCAGCATGCCATCGTCAAGCACCTGCAAAAGCAGATGAAAAACATCGGGATGTGCTTTTTCAATTTCATCCAGCAGGACGATGGAGTAGGGGCGGCGGCGAATCTTTTCTGTCAGCTGCCCTCCTTCTTCGTATCCAACATATCCCGGAGGTGCTCCGATGAGGCGTGAAACGGCAAATTTCTCCATATATTCGCTCATGTCGATGCGAACAAGGGCATCTTCAGTATCAAATAGGTATTTCGACAAAACCTTGGCAAGGTGGGTCTTTCCCACGCCGGTGGGACCAAGGAAAATAAATGTTCCGATTGGCTTGTTGGGATCTTTGAGCCCTGCCCGGTTGCGACGGATGGCCTTAACCACTTTTTTAATGGCCTCATTCTGGCCAATGACGGAGTATTCCAGTTCGGCTTCCATGTTGATTAAGCGGTCGCTTTCATTTTTAGCGATCCGCTGTAAAGGAATTCCTGTCATCATGGCAACAACTTCTGCCACATTATCCTCGGAGACAGTCTGCCGATTCAATTTTGCATTCTCATCCCATTTCTTTTTCTCGCGCTCCAGGCTATCCTGAAGTTTGCGTTCAGTGTCCCGCAGGTCGGCTGCCTCTTCAAATTTCTGGCTGTTGATGGCCGACATTTTTAATTTCCGGGTCTCTTCGATCTGGTTTTCAACATTTACGATTTCATCCGGAACATTGATATTGGAAATATGAACCCGGGCGCCTGCCTCATCAAGGGCATCAATGGCCTTGTCAGGAAGATACCGGTCGGTAATGTACCTGTTGGTAAGTGAAACGCAGGCCTTAATCGCATCATCCGTATATTTTACAAGATGATGGTCTTCGTATTTCTCTTTGATATTGTTGAGAATTTCAACCGTTTCGTCAGGCGAGGTCGGATCGACCAGCACTTTTTGAAAGCGACGCTCAAGGGCTCCGTCTTTTTCAATATACTGGCGGTATTCATCAAGGGTAGTGGCGCCAATGCACTGGATGTCGCCCCGTGCCAATGCCGGTTTGAACATATTGGAGGCATCAAGTGATCCGGAGGCATTCCCTGCGCCTACAATCGTATGAATTTCATCAATAAAGACGATAATGTTGGGGTTTTTTTCCAATTCATTCAATACAGCTTTCATTCGCTCCTCAAACTGCCCGCGGTACTTGGTTCCGGCAACAAGTGAAGCCAGGTCAAGGGATACCAGTCGCTTGTTAAACAAGGCACGGGAAACCTTTCGCTGAACAATGCGCAGGGCGAGTCCCTCTGCAATGGCAGACTTACCAACACCGGGTTCACCAATTAAGATCGGGTTGTTCTTTTTGCGCCGGCTCAGAATCTGAGCAATGCGCTGTAACTCTTTTTCCCGGCCGACAATGGGATCAAGGCGACCCTCTTCGGCTGCCTTGGTGATATCACGCCCGAAATTATCCAGAACAGGTGTTTTAGACTTCGAATCCTGCGGTTTTTTGGGGCTGCTACCACTAAAACTCTTTGAACCTTCATCAGGATCTTCATCGTCATCATCCTTTGGCAGAATATCCTGGGGGTCAAACCGGCGTTCTTCCTTCCCGCTTGTAAGAATGGCCTTCAGTTCGTCCTTAACGGCGTTATAATTCACTCCATATATGGAGAAAGTCTTTGTTACCAGGTTGTTCTCATCTTTAAGAATGGCCAATAGCAAATGTTCTGTGCCAATCAGCTCGCTGTTGAACAGCTTTGCCTCAAGGTAGGTGATCTTCAGTGCCCGTTCGGCCTGTTTGATCAGGGGTAGATTTTCACTCCCGGCAGGTTTTTCCTTGTGGCTGGCCACTGCCAGTTCAACCTTTTTCCTGACTTCGGCAAGATCAACGCCCAGGTTGCGTAAAATGCGGATGGCCAAACCTTCGCCTTCCCGGATAATTCCTAACAGCAGGTGCTCCAATCCAATATAATCATTTCCTAACCGTTGGGCCTCTTCCCGGCTATATATCAAAACGTCTTTTACACGTTGTGAGAACTTTGCTTCCATAAAATACTATTATCAATGTGAATAGGGGGTATTGTCAAAAATCGAACCAAGTTATAATTGACAAAGTTACCATTGCTTTCAAAAATACGATTGAAATCTCTAAATAAAATTGTAATACCCTTAATTTATTAACACTTTCATGTTAGTAAGAGATGAAAATAAATCTCCGCATCCCATGGTTTAGAAAGGGAATAATGTTATCTTCGTATCATAATTTCAGGTAATTTATCTATCTGAAAACTAATCATATAACTAATTTGTGTGAAGATATGGAATCGGGAGAAAAGATAGTTCAGGTCAATATTGAGAATCAGATGAAAACCGCCTACATTGATTATTCAATGTCGGTGATTGTACAGAGAGCATTGCCTGATGTGAGGGATGGGTTAAAGCCAGTTCACCGGCGGGTATTATTTGGCATGTATGAGTTGGGCGTTCTTTCAAACAGAGCCTATAAAAAGTCAGCAAGAATCGTAGGGGAGGTGCTGGGAAAATTCCATCCCCATGGTGATACTTCGGTCTATGATGCCATGGTCAGAATGGCCCAGGATTGGAGTTTGCGTTATCCCCTGGTAGATGGACAAGGAAATTTCGGGTCCATGGATGGAGACAGTCCTGCTGCAATGCGTTACACTGAAGCGCGTCTTCAGAAGATCGCCGAAGAGATGGTCGCTGATATCGAAAAAGATACCGTCGATTACCAGCTGAATTTTGATGATACCCTGAAGGAACCAACTGTAATGCCTTCACGGATTCCGAACCTGCTGATAAATGGTGCATCGGGGATTGCCGTGGGGATGGCTACCAATATGGCCCCTCACAACCTGAGTGAAGTGGTTAACGGCATTATTGCCTATATTGATAACAGGGAAATTACCATTCCTGAACTGATGAAGTATATCAAAGCACCTGATTTCCCAACAGGTGGGATCATTTATGGATACGACGGCGTTAAAGATGCGTTCGAAACAGGCAGGGGACGCATTGTTGTTCGCGGGGAGACCACAATTGAACAGGATGACCACGGAAGGGAGAAAATCATCGTTACTTCGGTGCCCTACCAGGTGAACAAGGCTGAAATGATTAAAAAAACGGCCGATCTGGTTAATGATAAAAAGATTGAGGGTATTTCTGATATTCGTGATGAATCAGACCGCAACGGGGTTCGCATCGTGTACGAACTCAAACGTGAAGCCATCACCAATGTGGTGCTGAACAAATTATACCAGATGACCGCCTTGCAGACCTCCTTCAACGTTAACAACATAGCCCTTGTCAAGGGAAGGCCTATGATGCTGAACCTCAAGGACATGATCGTTCATTATGTTGAGCATCGTCATGAAGTGGTCATACGCAGAACCAAATTTGATCTTGCAGAGGCGTTTAAAAGGGCACATATCCTTGAAGGATTGCTGATTGCACTTGACAATATTGATGCAGTGATCGCGTTGATCAGGGCTTCCCAGACACCGGATGAGGCCAAGGCCGGGTTGATTGCGAACTTTGGTCTGACTGAAATTCAGGCTAAAGCAATTCTGGACATGCGTTTGCAACGGTTAACCGGCCTTGAGCGTGATAAAATCAAGGAGGAGTATGCCGAACTGATGAAACTGATCGATTTCCTAAACGGCATATTGGCAGATGAATCTCTCCGGATGAACATTATTAAAGATGAGTTGAGGGAGATCAAGGAAAAGTTCGGGGATGAGCCAAGATCACAAATCGTATATGCTGCATCAGATTTCAGGATTGAAGATACGATCCCTGATGAAAATGTAGTTATCACCATATCGCATATGGGGTATATTAAACGGACTCCCCTATCAGAATACCGTGTACAAAATAGGGGAGGGCGCGGAGTAAAAGGGTCGGAAATCAGGGATGAGGACTTCCTTGAACATCTTTTTGTTGCAACCAATCACAATTACCTTTTGTTCTTCACGGAGAAGGGTAAATGCTTTTGGCTCAGGGTGTATGAAATTCCTGAAGGCGGGAAAACTTCCAAAGGAAGGGCCATTCAAAACCTCGTAAACATCGAGCCCGATGATAAGGTGAGGGCTTTTATCAATGTAAAGAATCTAAAGGATGAAGATTACATTTCCTCGAACTTCATCATCCTTGCTACCAAGAGAGGTACCATCAAAAAGACCTCGCTGGAAGCCTATTCCCGTCCACGTCAGAACGGGATCAATGCCATTACCATCAACGAAGGGGACCAGTTGCTTGAAGCAAAACTGACCCAGGGGACAGATGAGGTGGTTATGGCTTTGAAATCGGGCCGCGCAATCAGGTTCAATGAAAAAACCGTTCGACCCATGGGCCGAAATGCTGCCGGTGTGCGCGGAATTTCCATCCCTGGTGCCAATGATGAGGTGGTCGGCATGATTTGTATTCCGTTGGATAAAAAATGTGAAGTTCTCGTTGTTTCAGAGAATGGTTATGGTAAACGCTCTGATCTGGATGATTACCGAATTACCAACAGGGGAGGCAAAGGGGTAAAAACGCTGAATATAACGGATAAAACCGGAGCTGTTATTGCTGTGAAGGATGTTACAGACAGTGATGATCTGATGATCATCAACCGTTCAGGGGTAATCATCCGCATGGGCGTTGCAAACCTGCGTGTGATGGGACGTGCAACACAGGGCGTTCGCCTGATTAAAATCGATGAGGGTGATTCCATTGCAGCAGTTGCAAAAGTGGATGTGGAGGTGACGCCTGAAAATGAGGAGGAGCAAATCTCCGATGCAATTGAACATGTTGAAGAGGCTAACATGGAAAACCCGGATGAACCTATTGTGAATGAAAAAACAAATGATGCAGAATCTGAAAATTAATTTGAATTTCTTAGTATATAATAGAAGTGTATTTTTTATCTTTGCCCGCTGAAATCCACTCAAAACTAACATCTTAATAATCAAATCGATGAAAAAAATTGCCTTGTTTCTGGTTTTGGTAACTTCCATTACCCTTGCATTCGGACAAAAAAATGTTCGACAATCCGCCTCTAATTATTTGAAGGATGGAAAATTAGATAAAGCTGTGGAAGCCATCAACCAGTGTGTTCTCGATCCCAGTACTGCCCAGGATGCCAAAGCATGGTTCATCAGGGGAAATGTATATCTTGAAATCGCCAATACGAAAGATGAGAAATTTAAAAGTCTCGATGCAGATCCTTTAACCAAATCATTGGAATCCTATAAGAAGGCTGTGGAGTTTGATCCTAAAAAGGAGTATTATGATGAAATCTTTTTAAAACTGAATTTCCAACGGAATAATTTTTATAACGTAGGGGTGGATGAATACAACAAAAAGAATTATAAAGAGGCCATGTTGAATTTCGGAAAGGGTGCAGAGGTGCTTGAACTCCTGAGTGTATCCGATACCATTTCAATTTTGAATGCTGCGACCTGTGCCTCCCTGGCCAACGATCGGGAATCTACCAAATTCTATTATTTAAAGTTATTGAAGGAAAACTACAAAACACCTGCTGTATACATGTCAATATCAGATATATATCGTCAGGAGAAAGATTCCGTTAATGCATTGAAATATGTCCGGATGGGACAGGCAATTTATCCAAATGATCTCCGGTTATTTTTGGCTGAAACCAATATTTACCTGACCTTCAATAATACGCCAAAAGCGTTGAGCAATCTCAAGGTCGCGTTGGCAAAGGATTCAACGAATACCTCTGTTGCGTTCGCATTGGGAACCATTTATGACAATATTTCGAACGACAGCAGCAAAACTATCGCCGCAAGGCAAGAGGCTTTTGAAAATGCTGTAGTTTCCTATACAAGCGCCATCAAGATGGAGGCTGATTACTTTGAAGGAAACTATAACCTGGGCGCATTGTATGTTAATAAAGCGGCATCAATCAATGATGAGGCCAATAAATTGCCCCTGGATGCCACTGCACAGTATGAGAAGCTCAAGAAGGAGGCAGATAATTACCTTGAGAAAGCTTTGCCATATCTTGAAAAAGCAACTGAACTTCAACCGGGGGATGTAAACACCCTTGTTTCGCTTAAGCAAATTTATGCCAGGACGAACAAGACAGATAAAGTTAAAGCTGTACAGGAAAAAATTAATGCTGCTCAGAAGAAATAGGGCAGGACTTAATAAAAGGATAGATCAGGAGCGTAGCTGTAAGAAGGTATGCTCCTGTTCTTTTTATATTTACTATTTAACATAATATTAATTATAAGACATATTGAAGGGCTAACTATTCTTTGTTTTGGATTACATTTACAAAATAATGCGGATTTAATAATCAAAAATAGCCACTAAATGATGGTTAGCAAAACAAGGTTAGGAACTTCAACTGATAATGCAGGCAATTTTTCATTAACGATTAATAAAATTCCAACAACAATTATATTTACCTGTATTGGTTATGAAGTTGCTGCTTATACCGTCACCGGGACACCGAAAACTCCAATTGAATTTCAGTTAAGGCCTAAGACCTATTTGCTCGGAGAAGTCGATATTTCTTCACATAAATACTCCTATCTTTTCAAAGACAAGGACTACTCAGTGCTTGATTATGAAATCATGGGTGACAATCTTGTGTTAATTATTTTCAAATACCAGATAAAGGAATCAGAACTTGTATTGCTTGCCAGAAACGGTGACACGTTATCCTTTTCACCTTTGCCAGAAGCTCCCCCGGCGAAATTATTTAAAGACTTTCTTGCAAACGTACATTACATTTCAAAAGACGAAAATACATTTCAGTTCTTATATAACGCAGAGAAAAGTCGGTTTGAATTTTATCATGGAATAACAATTGATTCATTGCAAACCATTCTCAGACAGGGTATATTTAAATTGTGGGGTCGGATCTATTTCCAGGAAAAAATTGTAAATGGCTTTGGAACTGCATTTGGATTCTATGAAAAGGGAGTTGGGAAAAAATATATCAGAACATACGTCAATGAGAAACAGCTATCTAAATTAGGTGATGATCAGTCATTCTATAATTCATGGAACTTGTATAGAAGCATGTCGGACAATACCCCAAAATCCATGTTGCCTGCGGAAGATGAATTTTACACTACTCCGGAATTTGATTTTGGAAGTGGGGAACCCCGCAGCTGGACGGTAGATAAAGACGAAAAAAGGGCACACCAGATTGCCTTCTTCAATTTTGCTACGGATACGATTGAATTTATGAATGGAAATGGCGTAAGAATAAATAGTGTACCTATCAAATTTCATATCGCAGCAAAGGTTAAGACAGATACAAGGAAATCCATCAAATTGTCAGATTCTGATTGGCGATGGGGAAGCGAAATATTGACTGATGAGTATTCCCGCGACGTTTATACAATATTTCGAAAGAATGGGATGGTTAAAATTCAACGAGTTGACCTCGAAACCGGGAAACTTTCAAGCGGCACTGTCCTCCCCTTCCCTTTCCCGGAAAAACTCAGGATATATAAAGGGGGCGTTTACTTTCTTATTAAGCATGATGGCTCAAATGACACGTGGAAACTTGTTAAATGCACAATTTGATGCTTTTAATTCCTCTTTATATAGCGTACACATTTATTTCCTTTGTGAGAACACTGACTGGTTACTAGAATTTGACACTTTTTATCATTTACAATCCAACCTTCGGGTTTTACACTCTCTGCGAAGGATTCAAAATCCGTCACCATTGCACCTGAATTCTTGAAATTTTGAACGTGTTATAATAGGTGAATATACTTATGAATGCCGGCTAAAACCACCTCAAAATCCGGCTGATCTCTGTAATACAACTTAGAAGAGTTCTTGTATTGTTTCTCAAATATACTGCGCATTTTTTTATCCGGTAAAAGTAATGCAGGATGCTCAGATAATGGGATTCCCTTGTCGGCACCATGAAACCGGGCTGCTTTATGGGCTTCATATTCCTGAGTGCCGATAAATTTCAGAACGTCCGGGTGTTTGAGCAGACAATAAACATCATAATACTGCCGCAAAAAATTCCCGGATTTCTCCATGTTTACTGATTCCTTCCGGAATTTATTGACAATGGTCTGGAGCTTTTCCACCAATGTGTATCCCGGCAGATAACACAACACAGCCCTGGCGGTGTTATCGATATAATGAAATGGTCCTTCCAACGATTTTACATAATCCAATACCCAGGAAGAAATATCAACAGGCTGGTTTGGCGTAACTGTATCAAACCCTGCTTCCAGGAGAACCCCTTCCTTTAATCCTTCCAAGGCCGCAGTGTAAGTATTATAATAAAGCCTGATGCCGCCGCTTCTATATTTATCTGGATCATCAAATTCGTGGTCTCTTTCAACTTTTACAATTCCGTCAATCGATATTTCGTGCGCCAGTTTATCGTAGAATGCTTTGCGTGCCTCCTTTATGGCTGGTTTATCATCCTTCCCTTCCGTGTTGAATCCGAAATTCGTTTTGATATGAATGTCAATATCTTCGGAGAACTTATCACGACTCGTGATAAGTTTTCTTATCCAAAGTAAATCGTTATCCAAAGTTATTCCTGTTTACATCCTATAAGTATCAGTAAATCAATTTTACTATTGATAATATTATCGTGATAATATTTGCTATTTTCAAGTGGATGCAATATTGCATTTATCTAAAAAGATAGCAAATGAAGAAAGAACAGGAAATCAAATCTCTTATCAGAGAATGCGTAGTTTTCCTCATGGAGGAAGGCTACAGTGAGCCACGGATCGCGGATTACCAGCGGCTTTGGCATGATGGAATCGAGGAGTATATGAATAAAAACTCCTTGGCAAACTACAATGCTGCTATTGGTGAAGATTTTTTAGGTGGTATTTCAGGAATGAGCGACTCGTACATGCGCACAATCCGCCGCAATGTGCACGTACTGACCGACTTTCTTTCGTACGG
>CAJAUM010000148.1 GCA_903945175.1 uncultured Bacteroidales bacterium
ATTGAAAACCCTTCTTTCATTTGTTTTCATTTTTTTTCTTACATTTCCTTTCAGGGTGGTTGCATCACCAAATGACAGGGGTTCACTCATTGTTGATTTCAGTGCTCCCAGTGTTTGCTTTGGTAATGTGACCACCCTTACAAGTCTTGCATCCGTTACGGACGATATCATTTTATCTCAATTGTGGGACCTCAATGGAGATGGCAGCTTTGGCCCCGACACGGGGACTGTGGTTCATCATCTTTTCTTAGCAGGATCACATCCTGTGGGGTTGAAAGTGTTAACCATGAATGGACTATCGAAGGCCATCTACAAATTGGTAACCGTTGGGAAGATCCGGGCAGAATTTAACTTTGAAAATGGATGTGTAGCTCAGAATCTGCACTTCGCTGACAAGTCTACTGTTATTGGTGATGTTATCGCTTCGCGCACCTGGAATTTTGGAGATGGTTTTTCATCAATTGATCAGAATCCCGTTCACGCATTCACTACAGCGGGTAATTTTGAGGTGATATTGGTAACACAAACCCAGTCAGGTTGTACTGATTCGATAGCGCACACCGTGACCATCGGGAATATTGTAACCATTGACCTTAATTTCGGTAGCGATACCATATTTATTCAGGGCGACAGCGTCATTGCCTATGTTCAGGGAGCTTATGACAGTGTTCGATGGTCCACAGGGTCAAAGGAACGACAAATTATAATTAAAACAAAGGGGAGCTATTGGGTGAAGGCCTATGTTGGAGGATGCTCTGCAATGAAATATTTTAACATCCAGGTGAATAAATATGGATCGGCTCCCATGATCATGACCCTCTTTACCCCGAATGGAGATGGGTTAAATGACCGGTGGGAAATACTAAATCTCCTCTCGGTTGGACCTTGTGATGCAACTGTTTACAGCCGTTCGGGAGAGAAAGTTTTTTCAAACTCAATTTATGGGAATGAATGGGATGGAACAGATACGAAAGGGAAGCCCCTGGCAAATGATACCTATTATTATTTTGTACGATGTTTCGATGATATCTTATTACAGGGTACAGTAAATATTCTGAAATGAGAAAACACATATTCAGGTTATTATTATTCATTGTTTTATGCCCTGCATTGCAAGCACAACAGCTTCCCATACTCGACAATTACCTCCTTAACCCTGTCTCCATCTCACCTGCTTTTTCAGGTAGAGACAATATCTTCGAGGCTTTGGTTACGCATCGCACTGAAGGACCGAAACTGAGCGGTTCTCCGGTTATCGGAAATGTTAATATTGATGGACGTATCGGAAAAAAAATGGGGGTGGGCGGCAGCATCATATTGAATAAAGCCGGTATTTATAAGAATTTTTCGATCAATTTGAATTATGCTTATCATCTTCAAGTTGCCAAATTACATTTTCTCAGTTTTGGAATCAGCGCGGCCATGTATCAGAATTCATTGGATATTTCTTCTGTTATTCTGAAAGATCCCAATGATCCGATGGTCATGAACCAAAGTAAAATATCTGAATCCTATTTTAATATGGGCGCAAGTCTCCTGTATAATTATCAGAATTTTAATTTCAGTATCGCTTTTCCGCTGCTCTTTAACAACAGGTCATTTTACATCGATGATGCGCCCTATGAGTATGTACTGACCATGAAACGAAATTTTCTTATATACTCAAATTATACCCTTGACTTAAATGAGGAGTGGAAATTGAAATTTGATCTCTTGTTCAGATACGTTCAGCAAGTTCCGTGGACCATTGAAGTGAGCACGTTGGTAAAATTCAGAGACAGCTACTGGTTCGGATTATTGTACCGGAAACCCACAGTAATAGGCGTAACTGCTGGATTAGAAATAATCAACAGCATCGTGATAAATTACAATTATGAGTTCGTAGGTTCCTCGATGATGGGTTCAAGTGGCGGAAACCACGAGTTCACTGTTGGATATCGTCTAAAAGGAACTGTAAAACCTAAAAAAGTCTTGCAAATTAAAGACTATGTCAGATAAACAAAATAGCTATTTAAGCAATCTTCCTGAATCCCGGATAGGAAAGACGCTCAGGCGGCTCACTATCCTGTTCCTGATGTTATTATACCTCTCTTCAGTTAGTCAAAATGTTTCAAAAACAGGAGGCGTTTGTTTCAGGGTGGATGATAATCCCCCATTAGCGAAATTGAATCAGTTTGATTCCATATTTAAAAAACATAATCTGAATTTTTGCCTCGCCATAACCTCCTGGACCTTGCCTGTATCACTTCCCTATGTCACGAAACTTAAAGAGTTTATATCATCCGGACATGAAGTAATGGACAACACACCTACCCATCAAACCCAATATTTTACTTTGCTCAATGCCCAGGATACAGCTCTTTATTCAAACGATTGGGGTGTTGATCATTTCAATGGCTCCCAGGTTTGTTTAAAATATACATCTGTAGATACCATGACCAACCACAATGAAGGAAGGTTAAACATTTCTGGCAATCAGGTGATCAGCGTAAATCCGGGGGAATTTGCCAATTTGTCGGGCGATCCATACTTCTTTGCTTTTTACTTGAATTCCACCAGGAAAGTTTATCTCTGGTATGATTTGCAGAATATCAATCCCAATGATCCGGATACCCTTAAATTGAAATCATTTTGGGGCGAGCCAGTCGATTTGGGAACATTGTGGTGGGCACGTTACCACAAATTGATGCCTCGAGATGTACATATGAATCCATATTCAGTGCGATTACTTGGCATGCGTTCAATAAAAATATTTGACGACCTTGCAATCCAACGTCCTTTAACCTGGATCCATCCCCGGGGTCAGATGCCATGGATTAATGCATTGGACATTAAATCAAAACTCGGTGATTCTTTGGGTTATTCGGCTGGTTCTAATTTTATCAACGCGGCCTATTTTTGTTATAATGAATTGAACCCAAGTAAAATAAAGCAATTTTCGCTACAGTCAGGAGATATCTCCATTGAGAACAATGATCTTCAATGGAATAAGTCGCAAATTGCCAATTCCTTTGCGAAACATTATGTAAAAGTCGACGTATCTGGTCTGTCCAAAGTCCAAAATGATTGGAACTCCTATCTTCGGCGGGTTGATTCCCTTTTAGCCTGGTGTGTAACAAGCAATATTCCAGTTAAAACTTATCGTGAATGGAGTGGGTTGCTTTATGACAGTATCCCATCCAGGGTGGAAAATATTTTTCCGAAACTCAATATGGATCTTGATGCAGATAATTTTCCTGATGGATATGATCAGGATACGACCTTTGGGGGGATCTTTCAGGTAACCGGAGGTGTAGACGAAAGCGGAGGACGGTGTTTTATCATCCCCGGAACTGGTGACATTTGCCAGATTACGGCCTTGGGGGGATTAGAAAAGGGTACAAATAAATTTTCCATTTGGCTGAAACGTACGGCCCTAGACTCCAGTAATATCCTGATCGTATTTAATTTCCCTGAATCGGGAAGCATACAAACCCTTGAATTCGCGGTTTCTAAAAATACATGGGATAAGCAGCAACTCATTGTCGATGTGCCGGAATCAGCCTCACTGGTCAATATTCTGATTAAAAATGAAGGCCAAAACCAGGATACAGTGATGATAAGCGGTATGGATTTCAAATCAACAGGGTTTTTAAAAACTTCCAAGTTCCCTGAGCAAAAAATTACAGCCAATGAACCCTTTGTAAACATCGATTTAAATACATTGGTCGTCGAAACAATGTATCCTCCATCGGAAATCACCTGGACCTTTCGAAGTATCGATACACTTCACCTGAGCATTCTGCCTGGCATGATATTAAAGACCATGAAACCCGTCTCTTTTTGGAGTGGCAAGGATAGTGCGTTTCTCATTGCACATAGTCCGGACGGATTAAAGGATAGCTGTTTATTTAAATTTACTTCAATTCCTATTGCTCCCGATTGCAGCGGTGTCCCAATTACATTGGCATTGCTTGATACGCTTTATAACGATGTAATAATATGGCAATCAGTGCCATATGATTCGTCAATTTCTGATTCCACAATATATAATCCAACAGTTGCACCAGATACCACTACGCAATACATTGTCACCTGCATAAATCCGCTTGGTAATATTAATAGAGACACAATCACGCTGATCCGGTATCCTTTTCCAGTTCCGGGACTGCCAGCTGATGTTACAATTTGTGCGGGTGGTTTAGTCAGGTTGACTGCTCAGGATGGAATTCATTTTAAATGGAATACAGGAAATCCGGCTGATACACTTGCCTCCCTCATTGTGAATCCGGCCTCCTCGAGGTACTATTCAGTTCTTGTGACCAATGTATATGATTGTTCTGCCAGTGACAGTACGTTGGTAAATGTTGTTGAATACCCGATTGCCCGGCTGTATGGATTGCTCCCATCATATTGCGCAGATGACTATACTGCGACTTTGAATGGTACGCCACCCAATGGCATGTATGGTTCAACTTCTCCAGGGTTGATTGGCAATCAATTCTTTCCGAATTTAGCCAACCCTGGAGTCAATGTTATCTGGTATACGTATATCAATTCAACAGGTTGTGGAGATACCGACACGGTAAAGGTCATCGTCAATCCATTACCAGTAGTCAAGCGACTTCCTGACACTTTATTATGTGGCGGAAATACCATCACGTTGGATGCAGGAAGCGGATTTGATAATTATCAATGGTCAAACGGATCCGTTGATTCCCAAACAACTGTAGATTCTATTGGTCATGGTTTGGGTATTTATGCTATTTGGGTTTATGTAACAAAAAACGGTTGTGTTGATAAGGATACGGCATATATTGAATTCATAACCTGTCCCGGCATTCAGGATAAGGATTTTACAGACCGGTTTTGTGTATATCCCAACCCAGTTTCAGACGAAATAATTGTGAAGGTAAAATCTAATAAACCAGAACTCCTGACAATTCAGATCACCAATATCAATGGTCAGGTAATCAGGCAGATGATTTTGGAAAACGTGTCCAATAGCATTCCTGTTTCCAACTTGTCAAAAGGAATTTATTTCCTAAGAATAAACCAGGGATTGAAACGTGCTGAATATAAATTTCTTAAAATCTAATTTTTTTGCTTTTTGATTTAATCCCAATCAAAGCTTTCAAGTATTGAAAGCAACTCGTTTGGGCGATATGGTTTTGAAATATATTCGTCCATCCCAACTGCTAAGCATTTTTCACGGTCTGTGACCATTACATGGGCCGTAACAGCTACAATTTTAATGCGTTTTTTTCCTGCCTCAATCTCACGAATTACACGTGTAGCTTCAATACCATCCATAATGGGCATTGCGATATCCATCAGGATCAGGTCATAAGGGGTGTTCTTAAATTTTTCAACAGCGATTCTTCCATTTTCAGCAAGATCAACATGATGACCGGCTCGCTCGAGGCTGGTCATTGCAAATTTTTGATTCAGGAGATTGTCTTCCACCAACAATATTGAAAGTGGAGGCAATTTTTTCTTCTGAGTTGTAGTGCCCAAACGATCACTAATCAATTGTTTTTCATCTCCTTTTTCTAATAACAATGAAAACCAAAAGGTTGATCCGTTTCCTTTTTCACTTTGCACTCCTATTTTCCCCTTCATCATCCGGGTAAGGTTCTTTGATATTGACAGACCCAATCCTGTCCCTTCATATTGCTTTATTAATGAATTCTCTAACTGAGCAAAATCATTAAAAAGAGTCTTTTGTTCGTCTAAAGAAATGCCAATTCCCGTATCGGTCACTGAAAATTTCAGCAATACAGCTTCAGGATCAATCTTGGAATGTTTATTTAAGCTTTCAGGAATAAATTCGTTGTTGATATCTGAACTGTTACCGTTTATGCAGATGGTCTCAACAGAAACAACAACCTGACCCTCATTGGTGAATTTTATTGCATTGTTGGTAAGGTTGATCAGTATCTGCTTTAAGCGCGCTGGATCTCCAATCACGCAATTTGGAACTGTTGACTGTACCTTAGAGAAGAGATCAATACCTTTCCCTTTTGCCTTGATTGATAAAAGCTTGATCACCTGATGAATCTCTTCCTGTAAAAGGAAGGGCTTATTATCTAATTTCAACTGGCCGGCTTCAATCTTTGAAAGATCGAGAATATCATTGATAATCGTAAGCAAGTTGACACTTGAAATATTGATAATCTCAAGAAATTCACGTTGCTCACTTGAAAGTTCTGTCTGACTCAATACATTATAAATGCCAATGATGCTATTCATCGGAGTCCTGATTTCATGGCTCATATTCGCGAGGAACATGGTTTTTGATCTGTTGGCATTTTCTGCTTCCTGTTTTGCTTTTAAAAGTGCATTGCGCACCTTTTCATGCTCCTCCAGTGTGACAAATCCTGCATTGTTCCCTGTTAATTCTTCCATTTTACAATTTATTCAATTGATTTTTAATGATCGAGTATAACTCCTGCTGGTTGATGGGTTTGGATATATAATCGTCGAACCCGGCTTCCAGAAGTTTTTCCTTATCACCGGCCATCGCATAAGCTGTTTGCGCCACAAATGGGATTGTCTTATACTCCTTCCATTTTTTCCTTATTTCCTGCATCAACCTGGTACCATCCCATGGTGGAGGAAGATTAATGTCAAAAAGCATAATATCAAAGATTTTTCCACTGTTAAATGTTTCCTCCATGATCCTCATTGTCTCATCACCATTGACAGCAGTAATTACATTTCCTAAAGATTTTGTCATTTCATATAAAACAATTTTGTTCATAAGGTCATCTTCGACGATAAAAATTTCAAGACCTTGCAGTAATTTAAACTTTTGCTTTCGCGTTGGTTCTTGTTTAAACTGTTCATCCTGGGTCGATGTTTCTGGTGGAAAAAAGATTGTGACGGTGGTTCCAACCCCTTTTGCCGACTCGATTTCAATGTGGCCACGCATCAATTCCACCAGGCTTTTAGCCAATGGTAATCCAAGGCCTGCACCTTGCGCTTCTTTTGAATAGCCAAGACTTTCCTGCCGGAATGGATCAAAAATGATAGGCAGATAGGAGGGGTCAATACCAGCACCGGTATCTTTTATGCGGATGCATATTTCATCCTTCTCCTTTATAAACTCAGTTGAAACATTGATAAAGCCATTTTGTGTATATTTTATTGCATTTTCTACAATGGCACTGATCACTTTGGTTAGCGCTTTTTCATCAACACTAGCAGAAGGTACTTCATTCGTTTTTAAATTTAATTTCAATTTTTGTTCATTGGCCTTGAAAATAAACAACTGTGTTGCATTGGCCACTATGGTATTTAAATCGCTGGATTTTAAAACAATTTGCATATCATTTGCCTCAAGCTTGCTGATATCCAGTATATTATTCAAAAGATGCAGCAGCCGGCCGCCACTTTCAGAAATAGCGCTGGCATAATCGAACAATTCTTTATTCTCAAGCAATGAAATTTCAGCTTCCAGCAAACTGGAGAAACCGATAATGTTGTTTAGGGGAGTTCTGATTTCATGACTGATATTTGAAAGAAATGCATTTTTCATGAAATTTGACTCCTCTGACCTTTTCAATGCCCGTTTTAGCGTGAAATCGACTTTTTCGCCCTCCCCGATTTCTTCTTTAAAGGATTGGATCCGCTCCTGAATGGTCTTTTCAATAGATTTTTGTAGCTCATCATTTCGGGAAACTGCTTTGTTAAGTTCATCTGATTTCCTTGCCAGTATTTCCGAAAATTGCTTGTTTTTCTTGCGTAAATTGAAAATAAACCCCAGGCATACCATGAGTATTATCAGCAGTAGAGAGAGAAAAAGAAAGAGTAATGTGTTTTGCATCTGCCAGTTATTTGTATACAACGTATAAATCTTCTTCGGGGTTGATCGCCAACTGATCAAGATTGACGGCCCATTTTTCTTTGGTAGGATTATAGGTTTTTACAATAAAACCGGCCTTTTCAAGACGATTTTTATAATCCTGGCCATAAATCCGAACATGGTCAAACTGACCAAAAAAACGTTCCCTGGTTTCCGGATCAATTGCAGTCGGATCTTCGAAAGTTGTTTCCAATATTTTCGAAATGGGAACCTGCAGGATGGCCCAGCCACCAGGTTTCAGAACACGGTACAGCTCACTGATAGCCAAGGCATCATCTTGAATATGTTCAAGTACGTGATTGCAAATGATCACATCAAATGCCTCATTATCAAAAGGAATGCTGGTGATATCCAAAAGGTCGGTAAGGCGCTCATAGTAATAACCTTCAAGGTATTTCACACCTGCGACGTAGGTGATATTTGACATGGAGGCCAACAAGACGCGCAGACATCCTTCAGGAGCTACATGAAATAATGTAATCGGCGAGTTGAAGATCGTCGTCTTTTCCTGAAGGAAAAGATAAACAAGCCGATCCCTGTCAAGTGAATAGCATCGGGGACAAACATTGTTCTGCCTATAACCGGCACCAATTATCTGTTTTTCATAAATCACAGGTATATCGGATCCGCCAGGGAGCAATTTTCGAAAAGATTTTTTGCAATAGGGACAGTAATATGAACCACCGGTATACAAGAACCCGCTTACCTTTTGATAAGCGCCCCGGAGTTTTCGGCCAAGCCAAAAGGGGATTAATTTTTTTATTGCACTTTTCATTTTGATAATTTTAATTGTTTAATATTATTAATTTCTTTGATATAAATGTCTCACCAGTCCGAAAAATAAGCATATAAATACCCGGTTTCAAAGTTTCCCGATTCAGGATGAACTGATGTGTTCCTGGTTTCTGACCTGTCCATTGCTTTCTCTGGACAATCCGACCTTGATTGTCATTTAAACTGAAGGTTACATCAGAGGGATGAAAAAGACGATAAGAGACGTTGAAATGATTTGAAGATGGATTGGGCGAAATGGTCAAATGCATGTCTGCTGCATCTTCATACGCTGGTGTGTGAAGGAGTGAAGAATCATGACATTCATATGCCCCTATATCATAATACTTTGCGAAAGGGCGTATGCGGTTTAATATATCATAGAACAGGTTGAATTCCTTAACAGCTGACCCTTTGTTAACTGCCGGCGAATTCGGCTTCAAGTCAAATTTTCCCTGTTCAGGGTCTATGAACTGCACGAAATTGATATCGGGAGTCGTAAGATTATTGTAAAGCGTGACATTGGTTGATGAAGTGCCAAGATTAATATACGCTTTTTCTCCTTCAGTTGGATAGGAGCCAGGATCAACGATAATATTATCGGCAATGATATTTTTTGTGCTTTTGGTATCTGCAAACGTTACGCCGTAACTTTTAGGTGAGATGATTGTGTTAAAAAGAATCAGATATGAATTTGATAAAGATCCATACTCAGAGCTTATATACATTCCATATTTTAACCAGGGGGAAAAGTTGCTGTCGGGTTTGAAAGATCTCCCCGGATTAATGATTAGATTGTTATAGATATATTGAACTCCCATTGAAATGACATCGATACCATCCCCTTTTCCGTTTTTGATCAAATTGTTGAAAACACTGGCATTGGTGCCTCCGCCAACAAGGATACCGGACATTTGAAAGTAGACCGCAAGTTGGCTGTCGTCAAGGATGGTATTGTCATTGATGAAACAGCCTGAATCAGTTGAACTCACCTGAATGGCATCCCATCCTGCCTCCTGCACAAGATTACGATACACCTTTACACCTTTCAGCATGTGAGGATACACAAGCGTATCTCTTCCATTACATGTAATATGCTGACCGGCGTATTTGGAACTGCCGATGTACATCCCTTCCATGCCGGTTTTGTGAATGTATGTATCATGGATACTCAGATTTCGTAAGGTAAATTTATCCCTGGTAGAATTGAATAGACAGTCGGGTTCTGTTTTTGCAAAAATTCCAGCAAGTCCCGTGTTTACGATTTCAATATTTTCAATTTCAATATCCGTACTTAGTCCGTCCACCGAAACCCCTGCGCCCACAGTATGATCAACTTTTATCCCATATTGAATTGTGCTCATGCCTGCTCCGGAAAATTTTAAGTTGGAGCAGGAATCAAATTTTACACCATAATTTGAACTGTTTTTAATCAAAACCAATCCTTCAGCATTTTGGATGACAATCGGATTGTTTTTTGTGCCATGCAGATAAGAAATTAATAAAAAAGATTTTTGTCCCTTCTTAAGGCATATCGTGTCCCCGGGCCCTATGCCGGCTGCATTGCCGTGTCCGTTAATAAGATTGACCGCAGAGTCAAATGTGAGTGTACATATTGCCGTCTGCGACTGCATGGGGATAGCGAAAACAAACAATAGGCTTATCAACCCACCAATCCACAATAACTTATGTGAAATCACCTTCAGCATAATAAAATTCACTAACCTCTTTTTGCACGTTCCCAATTAACCGATTGACTTTTTTTTATATACCTGATGAAGCCGAGATAAACAGCAAGATTCATGATAAAGAAATAATATGGAACATAAAAAATTTTGACCTTGATGTGTTTTTCTTCGAGGTACCACCCAAAAAGTGCAATGGCATAGAAGACAATCTGAAACCAAAGCAGCCAATTATATATGTTCGAGAAATCAAAGATTCCGATGGACAAGGAGATCGCCAGATTGCACAGAAGAATGATTGGCAGACCCAAAGGAGCCAATGTCCATCTCAATACCCGATGTGAAATGTACTGAAAAGAAAGGATCCCGAATTTGAATGGGTTCAGCAGCTCCTTGAGCCTGATGACAGATTGGATTCCTCCTGCAGAGATCCTGATTTTTCTTTTCAATTCTTCCCGGACATTTGCCGACGGATTTTCTATCGCATACGCATTTGGATCATACTGAATGGTAAATCCCTTTTCGGCAATCCTAAGAGAAACAATAAAGTCGTCGAGCAGGGTATCGCGTTCAACCGGCTCAAAAAGTTCAGTGCGTAAGGCAAATAATTCTCCTGCAGCGCCTACTACAGAATATAGCCGGGCATCCCACTGCTTCAATTTCGATTCATACTTCCAGTAAATGCCTTCGGTAGCCGCTGTGGAATCCTTTGAAAAAATGCGTTTTTCACCGGAAACACAACCAACCTTCGGATCGCTGAAAAGCTTTACGATACGGCGAATGGATTCTTTTCCAAGCAGGGTGTTTCCATCTGAAAAGATAACGATCGGTGTTTTTACGAACTCCATGCCACGGTTCATCGCTGCAATTTTACCTGCACGCTCTGGCTGATGATATACTTCAATTCCTTTGTATGTGCGCAAAATATCCGGAGTCCCATCATCTGAACCATCGGTAACCCACAATTGCCGGACTTTCTCCTGCGGATAATCCAATGAAAATGAGTTTTGAAGTTTGATGTCAACAAAGTCCTTTTCATTAAATGCCGCGACAAACAAGGTTACCTCGGGTTCGAAATTTGCCGAATCAACTGTGATTTTTCTTTTAGCAAAGGTCTCTTTCAGTTTAACCAGGAAGTACAGCAATACACCATACCCAAGGTAGGCATAGATGACGATAAAGACAAAGAGCCAAAAAACAATTTCCAGTATAATCATTGTTATATCCTTTCCCAGGTTTTAGTTTCTTGATTGTATTGTTTCAGTAATTTGGCGGGATTTCCACCCACAATGGAATAGGGCGGAACATTTTTCGTAACTACACTGCCTGCAGCGATCACAGAATGCTTGCCAATCCTTACGCCGGCAACCACTACTGCGTTTGCCCCGATCCAAACCTCATCTTCCACCACGATTTCAGCCATGGTAGTTTTTTGCTTGGTGGGCGGAATATCGATGTCTTCATATCCATGATTCAGGCCGGAAAGGACAATGTTTTGTGCGAACATAATATCATTACCTATGGTAACCGGGCCGATGATAACATTGCTCATTCCGATACGGGTGCGGTCACCGATAATCACAGCCCCAACTCCGTTATTAATTGTAGAATAATCCTCAATTGTAGAATCATTTCCAAGAATAAATTTATTCCAGGGGAACACATCTATTCTTGTTCGCCAGCGGATTGTAGAATGTTTTCCCTTTTTATGTTTAAGGGGATTGACAAAAAGTTTCACCCAGAGCCTCGGGCGGGCCTGATTCTTTGGAACAAGCAAAAATAGCATTAACTTTTTTATCCTAGGCCTTGATTTGAGCCTGGAAATAAAGGATGGTTTGGCAGGTTCTTTTGGCAGATACGGACTACGCTTAACAAGTTCAATTGCTTTATATATTTCATTAACGTTGGCTTCCCATGTATGGCTGCGGGCAAATACCTCACGTGCTTTTGCCAATTCAGGGGTGTTTTCTTTCAGTGCCAGGTCGACCAGCATTAAATATTCTTCCTTTGTTTCTGCCAGGTAGGTGAACTCCTCAAACACTTGCATTGCCTCTGTCCTGGTCGCCACAACCGGCTTTCCCATGGAGAGGTATTCATCAATTTTTCGAGGATAATTGCCGATAGTAACTTCATTGAGAATCTGCGGATTGATAGCGACATCGCAGTAAGATAAATAGTCAGGCAATTCGTCTGGTTTTTTACTGCCTAAAAAATGAACATTGCTCAGGTCATGTAGCTCACTGGTTTTAAAACCTTCATCTTCAGGCCCAATGAGGACGATAGCCCAATCCGGACGTTGTTTTGCAAGATATTTAATAATTTCAATGTTTAATCGGAGCGTATAAAGGACCCCTATATAGCCAATAATGGGTTTTTTAATATTCCGGATGTCCTCGGGAATTGATTTGACCAGCCTCATATCAAACGCACTAACGTCGCAGCCCTGGCCAACGTAGTAGGAGTGAGGGTTGAACTTTTTAAGATAGTTTGCGAGATAAACCGAATTTGCAACAGCAATATCCGCTTTTCGGATTAATGCAGCTTCAATGCGTATACCTTGCGTTTTCCACCAATCAACCGCGATCATGTTATCACGGGAATAATAAATATACAATAATGGTTTTAAGTATTCCTTCAGATAAAAGCTTCTGAACATATCACTGTCATTGAAAATAATAAAGTCCTTGAAGCCAAGTTTATTAATTGCCCATGAAATTTCCTTCGCAAACCTTTTGTTATTAATCTTATTGAGAAAATCGAAAAGAGTATTATTTGGGAGTTGACTTATAGATTCTAAAATGACATTGGGATAAAAACTCCATAAATTATCCTCAATTTTAACAAAGTTTTCCAATTCCCCATTGCGCATCTTTATGCGCTTTTGAATTTTAGGGTTTTTTCGCTGCCGAAAGGCGGTTGACCGGTCTATCGGGTAGTTTACATAAAGAACACGGTGATGCTTTGCAAATTCAAGGGCCAGGTTTATACAATTACATCCGATATCACTATCAAAAGCTTGCAGACCGGTTATGACAATGTCCATATGTTGTGTTTTGCTGATTTAATTATCTAAGTTCAATTTCCTGATATAAGTTAAGTACATTTTCAGCCATTATATTCCATGAGAATCTTTGTGCGTTATCAAATCCATTGCGGATAAGGGTTTCACACAAAGACGGGTCTGATAAGAGTTTTTTAATTGCCGCAGTGATCTCCTCAGGTTTGAACGGATCAATAAACAATGCTGCATTACCACCTACCTCGGGCATGGAACTCGTATTGGAAGTAATCACCGGGATACCACAAGCCATTGCTTCCAGCATAGGGATTCCAAAACTTTCCCTTAGGGAGGGATACAGAAAAATAGTACTCAGGGCATAAAGTGCCGGCAATTCACTATTGGGAACATATCCGGTGAGTTTAATGTAGTCCTGAAGTTTAGGGTCACCTATTTCATTGATGATTTTAGATAATTCAGTCCGGTCGAAATCAAGCATGACCAGGGGAATCTTTTCATCAGAGGAATTAAGAAAAAGGGAAAGCGCTTTTAAAACACCGGGCGTATTTTTCTTAGGGTCAGTATTTCCAAAAAAGAAAAAGAATTTATCAGGCAATTGATATTTAGCCTTTATCTCGTTAAGGTACTCCTTATCTGTAATTGGTTTAAAATGCTCACTGACCCCATTGTATATTGCTCTCAATTTGTGGTCGTCAACATGAAAAAAATCTCCGATCCTTTTCTTTTCAAATTCAGAAACCGTGATGATTCTTGCGCTTTTCCTGACAACCTGGGGAACCACATATCTTCTGTACATGTTTCCGAATTTCTGATAAGAGGTAAATCCTTTTTTCAAAACACTCAGACTTTCCATGTAGATAATGTCGTGCAATGTGACGATCAGTGGCATTGAGGTGAATACAGGAGCGGTATTACTTGTGCAGTGGAGAAGATCACAGTGGGCTTTTTTGGCTGCGGCTGGCAGGTTTATTTGTTCCCAGATAGGATATGGCGCAGAAGCCACCTCCACAATGTTGAAATTCGGGGTGCTCTTGAGACAATGATCCACATCATTTTTCACAAAGATGACATAGTCATTCTTTTTGTCAATTGCCTGGAGGTTCCTGATCAATTCCAGGGCCACCATGTCCATTCCATGTTTTTTTTGACGGAATAGCCGTTGACCTTCAATTCCAATTTTCATGATTCTGCTTTTATTTCCGAATCTTTCTGATAACTATGCACAGTATGCAGGAATTCATTGTTACTTCCCTTTATTTTCATAATGATTAAAAGCATTAAATAAAATATTTTGGGAAGTGATATAAATGCCTTCACTGTCTTAATGCTGAAGAATTTCTTCGGCACAGATATGATCAACGCTGTTGTTATCAACATTAAGCTTCCCAACCAGTAATATTTGAAATTGGGATTTGAGATAAAGATATTTATCGTATTCATGATAATTAGTATGCCGAAAAGCATCAGACGCGGCGGCATGGAGAATTGCAGCGTTTTATCAAAATAATCGAGGTTACGGTGTGCAAACAGATGCCATATTGAAACAATAAAATCCCTGCCAAAAAAGTAAAATTGTGCATAAATCCAACGCTTGCGCTGTTTATAAAAAACATTCGCATTCTGTACTTTTTCATCAAGAACGTAAGCACCCTGAAGGTACTCAATTTTAACTTTTTCGCGTAAAATCAAAAGCTCAAGTTCCTTATCAAATCCCCCAATCGCACTTAATTGCGGAATATAATACCGGAACATTTTTGCATCAAAGACCATTGCCGATCCAATAAGCGCAGATGAAAATCCCAGAACGCGATGACCAGCTCTAAAGATGTTATTGTTGATCTCTTCACTTATGGCATCTAACAGCGCAAAAGATGTATCGGTATTTTTTGCAATCCGGTGGCACTGGATAATTTTAAAACCAGATTCACTGGCCATGTTTATTTTTTCAAGGAAATGATCTTCCATGATATTATCTGCATCAAGCACAAGTATCAGATCGGTATCATCGGGGAGGCAGTTCAATGCAATTTGCAGAGACTTGGCTTTGGTGCTGTTTTTAAATTGTGCTTCAACGAGCGTTATGGGCAAAGACCTAAGTGTTTGAAGCGTTTCAGCCTTGAAAGAATCGGCGACCAGGATTACGTTGTAAGACGATGATGGGTAATCCTGTTTCAGTGCCGACCTGATACTTTCAATAATTACAGGATCTTCCATGAAGGCGGGAATGACGATACTGATATGCCTGGTTTTGGTAACTGAAAACTTTTCATCCTTCCTGTTAAAAAGACCGGCTACTGCAAATATCAATAAATAGATAGTTGCACCTCCCAAATAGGCCAATAATATAATTTGAACAACATCCGAGACCGATCTGGCAACATCCATTTTTTGCTATTGTTTAATGTGAGGTTCATTTTGCACAGTATGGGCTGTATGGCCAAAACTTCGTTTGGCTTTAAAGATTCGGAAGAGAGATCCAAGCATATATAAGAAACCTTGTGGCAAAAAAAGGACAGCTTTTAATGTATCCATATTAAGGTAAGGACGAGGGATTGAGATAAGTAAGGTGATGGCACAGAGTATGGTTAGCGCAACCCAGGATATTGTAATAATCAATGGATTAAGGAAAATAGACAAAAGGGAGATAATAACAAGAAAACCCATCAGAAATATCCTGGGAGGTAAAAACTGCTGAAACACTTTGTCGAAATAATCAAAATTCTTTTTAACAAAAAGCTCAATTAAACTTGATAAAAAATATTGCTTTCCATAAATGAATTGATTGGCCAGCCATCTTGTTCTTTGAACCATGAAAACTTGTGATTTCTGAACTTTCTCGTCATACACATAGGCTTGTTCACAATATTCAATTCGTTTTTTGTCTCTTAAAAGTTTAATTTCCAGTTCTTTATCTTCGCCAAAGGAGTCAATGGTTGCCATATATTCTTTAAACATTTTATAATCGAATGCCATCCCGCTTCCAATGAGGGCAGAAGAGAGTCCAAGAATACGATGGCCTTTGCGAAAAATATGGTTGTTGATTTCCTCACTGACAGAATCAAGAACGGCAAATGAAGTATTTCGGTTTTTCGCTTTCCTGTGTCCTTGAACTGCAACAAATCCACTGGAAAGAGCCATATTCATTTTAGTGATAAAGTCCCTGGCCATGATGTTGTCAGCATCCAGGATAATAGCTGCATCATAGATATCAGGCAAAATAGCCATTGTTTTATTTAATGCTCTGGATTTTGAACTTTTTTCAAAAACGACCTCAACCACCCGGATGGGTAATTTTCGAAGTTCATCTATGGTGTTTTGTTGAAAAGAATCTGCAATGATGATAACTTCAAACAGGTCAGCCGGATAGTCCTGATCAAGTGCTTTTTTTGCAACGTCGATAATAACAGCATCTTCCTTGTATCCTGGAATGAGGACGGCAAACCTCCTGGATCGGCCATCATTTTTGTTTGGTGCTTTATATCGAAAAAGTCCTGAAATTGAAAATATTGAAAAATATAATGCAGAAATCAGGAAATACAAAAAGAGCATTCCTTCCAAAACTTGAAAAGTAAAATGCAGGTAATCCTTTGCCATATTTTTTTATTTTTAAAAACTCCGCCAGGCCATTGAAGCAAAAATAAGGATAATTCAGTACGAAAGCAAGATCAACGTTTATAAATAGGGATTGTCATGAATTTCACGATTGACAGTTCTTCTCAAGTGCCATCCGATGGCCCTGACATAAGCATAGAATAGGTCAATTTTACCTTTTGCAAGGATGGTGAAGGCGTTTCTGGGGATTGCAATGGTAAGTTGGTACAGTAACCCAATCAGAAAAGCCAACCCAAATACATTCCTTCGCATGAAAACAATTCGGTTTCGGTTAAGATAATATATTTTCATCGGGCTTAATTTTCCAACAGATATTGATTCTTTATGAAAGACCAACGAATTATGCACATAATAGATTTTGTATCCAGCTCGTTTAATCCGGTAGCTCCAATCAGCCTCCTCGTAATAAAGGAAAAAGATGTATGACATCAGCCCGATCTCTTTTATAACACGCATGGGAACCATCATGGCGGCACCATGCGCGTATGAAGTTTCATAATCGCGGTCGTACTGCCCTTTATCTTTTTCTTTGTGACCGATGGCAAAATTGCGCATGGTTCGGTGATTAATAGGGGTATACCCAGCATATTGGATTATGTTCCGATCGTAATAATACCGAAGTTTAGAGCTAACGGCGCCAATACTTTTATCAGATTCCAGTTTATTTACCAGAGGCTCAAGAAATCCTTTATCAACAATTGTATCATTGTTCAGCAACAGCACATAATCACCCCGAGCCCGCATTATCCCCTGGTTATTGCCGCCAGCAAAACCATAATTGATAATACTCTCATAGAGGATTACAGATGGAAAACGTTGTTTAATAATTTTTGGATCGTCGGATGGAGAGGCATTATCAATGATGATGATTTCTATGTTCGGATAGGTGATTTTGGTAAGGGATTCAATGAATTCGCAGGTATCTTCTGATCCATTATAATTTACTGAAACAATTGAAACGAGCGGATAGTTTTTTCGGATCATCAGGATATGTTCTATTTGAAACAGAAATCATATTAAACCATGCGGGGACTTTCGTGTAATTTGGGGTTGTACAAATTTGAAACATGCCACAACATCGCCTTTGAATATGCAACAAAAAGTGTGACTTGTCCTTTCAAAAGAAACATAGTCATGTTCTTTGGGATGGCAACGAATATTTGAAATAAAAGAGAGGCAACGGCTTTCCAGCCATGCACATTTCTACGCATATAAAGTAACCTGTTCCGATTGAGATAAAATATTTTCAAGGGGCTCATTGTTCCGGTAGTTATTGAATCTTTATGATAAACCAATGAGTTATGAACATAAAAAATCTTGTATCCCGCATCCTTGATTCGTTGCATCCAGTCCATCTCTTCATAGTAAAGAAAAAAGATATCGGCCATTAAACCTACCTCTTTCGTCACTTTAACAGGTATAACCATGGCTGCCCCAAATGCGTAATTCGTTTGTGCATCTGCATCAAACTGTCCTTGATCAATTTCGTTAAATCCGATCCCATTGTTACGTATGGTAATGGGGTTAATGGGGGTGAACCCAGCATATTGAATCGTATCAGGTTGGAAGAAATATCTGATTTTTGGGCTGACGACACCAATATCAGGATTGTTCTCCAACTTGGCAATGAGTGGTTCCAGGAATCCTGGTTCAACCTCTGTATCGTTGTTAATCAGCAAAAGGTGTTTTCCTTTTGCTACCCTGATTCCAAGGTTATTCCCACCGGCAAATCCAAGATTCTGGTCGCTTTTAATAAGCGTGATGTAGGGATGTTTTTCAAGGATGATATCAGGATTTTTTGTCGGTGATGCGTTATCGACAACAATGATTTCAATTGAAGGGTAGGTTATATGGGTAAGAGATTCAAGAAGGTCGCAGGTTACCTCCGGTTGATTATAATTGACCGTGATTATAGAAACCAGAGGGAACGATACAAGGGGGCTATCAGTCGGCATGGTTTGCATTGAATTTGGTAAAATATTTTAGATAGCGTTTAATGAAAATCACTTCATCATCATTTCGCGGCGATGCTCCTCCTCTTTTTCTTTCTCAATTGCTTTTCTATATTGATACATCGCAACAAAGAATCCAATCGGGGTGAAAAGGAGCAGGCCAATGACCATATGAACAGCAACACCTTCCATATTATTGAATTGATAAGTTGGGTTGAACTTTATTTGAACTCTCTTCTATCTGTCTATCCAGGTCAGGGGCCATAAATACGTATGCCATACTGGAATAGATTAATATTCCGGTCGGGAACTGTCCAAGTACTGCATTTCCGTAACTGGCAATGATAATGCCGAATACACCACTCAGAAGTGCCCCTGTCTTCGCGAAAAGGTCAGGATTTTTAATTTGGAACATGCAAATAAACATTCCCTTTCCTAGAAAAAATCCCAGAATAAAAAGGTGCAAGTATAATCCAATTATGCCGTTCTCAACCCAGATCAGAACGAACCAGCTGTCGGTGGCTATATTTGCAAGATAAGAGTCAGGTGCATATTGTTTTGCTTTGTCCCCCGACTGGCCAACACCACTTCCGAATGGCCGGGTAGCTAAATATTCGGAAAGAAGCCTCTGGTTGGCCAGACGAACTTGGTAGGAAGCATCATCTTCCGGAACGAATGCAGTTCGCATGCGAAAAATTTGGTAATTTGAATTGCCTATATACGTAAATCGGAAGAACGAATAAACAAGCATGAAAAGGATGCCGCCAATAATAATTACCTTTACATTCTTTCGCAGGACCATGTACAAAAGTAATCCTGATAAGGGTACCGCAACGGCTCCCCGGGTACCGGAGCTGGACATGCCATAAAAACCTGCAATCATTACCACTATCCAGAAAGCACGTTTCCTGACATTTTTTTCGTTCAGCATCAGGATGGATGCAATTATTCCCATATGTGCCTGGGCTGCACCAAACTGGCCTGCATCGGTATAAAATGAAAAGGCCCGAAGGTTCCCCTGGATGAGATGGGTAATTCCACCGATCTCGTCCAGCCACCTTTGTTCCCAGGGATCGGGACCAATATTTAGCTGCATCCAAGCTTTCACAGAGGCAAGAATGGAGAAGACCCCCCAAATCATCAGGAACTTTTCCAGGTGTCGAGGGGTGTTAAACAGCATGAAAACGAGTGGAATTGTAAGAATCATATATAAGGCAATCCCACGGGAGGCTGCGAACCAAGCCGCCCTGCTGAGGGCTTCCGGATTAAAAAATTCTAAAGCAATGTAAGAAACCCAAATGGCTGCCAGTATGACCAAGTCCAGTTTTAATGTGCTGAAGGGAAATTTTTTGTCAAAATAGTGGAAGAAAATGGCAATGTAAATCACGATCAGTGTAATATCCATCAAGTATCCCAGCTTTACAGGCAAGTACCTGGATAATCCCATGAGTATAAAGTTGAGGATAAAAGCGAATGTCAACCCTATTTCAGGTTTTGAAAACATTCTATTCAGTGCGTAAATGATAAACGGTAACACCATCAAGACTGAGGCTATTGTTATCCCCCCCCGGGCAATAACATATCCAATGCCCACTGACATGATAAGAATTGAACCTATCAGGAATGGGTCCTTCAGGCGATCGGCACCTGTTTTGGAAAGAAATGGATTAGTTGGATTCATTTTTCATCGATCTTTTCCAAAGCAGACGGATAGCATTTTCCTTATAAAAACTATATCCTTTCCTGAATATTTGCCAGAAGGAGATATCAATTTCCTGTCGGAGAAATCGATATCCTACAAGAATTCCGATGAGAGAAAATACAATGGAAGCAAGTGCCACAAAAAACAGTAATGTAGTAACTGGCATTGTTGGAAATAAATAATGCAAGCCGAATACAGCAATAATATCACCAATTATATTGGCTGTCGTCATGTACAATACCTTCTGAAAGTTTCGCTGTGGTTTATTCAGACTATCGAGGGCCACTCCGGTAAATCGGTCGAGTGGAAGCAATGCACCATAGATGATGAACAACACCATGATGTATGACAGGGCCGTGAGTGATTCCATGTATTTACTGCCTCCGATAAATAAGATAAAATATTTATTCAGGATAAGGCTCAGGATTGCAATTCCAATGAATAAAAACACAACGATTCCAGTATAGGAATAAAAAATATCACGGAAACGATTCTTGTCATTATCAAGACTCGCTTTTGAAAGTTTAGGAAAGGCCGTGGTAGCAAAACTGATAAGTGGAATTTCAATTAATTCGACATATTTCAAAGG
>CAJAUM010000149.1 GCA_903945175.1 uncultured Bacteroidales bacterium
ATGAAGGGGTAGAAGGGATCGAGCAGGCGGGTAATCAGCCCCTGGAACTGCGCCTTCACCTTCAGGGCGATGTCGAAAAAACCTACTTCACGGATACCGATAAAATTGGATATGAAAATTTTGGTGAGGGGCTCGATGAAAAAGGCGACCATCTCCGACAACCAGATCTTCGATCCGTAGCCGATCTGTTTCCGGGCTATCCGTTTGTAATGATGGGTTATTCCCCCTATTTCTAACTTTCCCCAAAGCCGCAGACTGTACCAGAGTGCCAGAAAAAACCAGGCGATGGTCGAGAGCAGGATCACATACCCGATTTCGGCCAGCCCCCAACCCAGCAGCAGCACCGCGATGATGGATCCATAGTAAAGGGCATTGTACACCATCTGCAGCAGGTTGTTGATGTAGATCTTCTGCAGCGCCGACAGGATGGAGCTGAACGACTGGCCCATCAGCAAAAATATATTCGAGAAAAGCAGGCAGATGTACAGGATATTGGCCTGGTCAAACAGACCCGGCGGAACGTTGAACAGCTTTACAAGCACCAGCTTCCTGAGCACCATAAACAGCAGGGTGATGGGCACGATGGTGGCGGTGACGATGACCAGGGTGATGGCGATGTCGTAATTCGATTCGCGGGTGCGGCCCTGCTCGGCGATAAATTTTACCAGGGAGCGGTTTGTTCCGAGATTGGCAAACACCGTTAAATTGCCCACCAGGGTAACGACCGCAAAAACACCATAGGCCTCACTGCCCAGTTTCCCGATAAACACCGGGATGCACACAATGGCCAGCGCCGCAATGAATACCAGTTGCACCACCCCGCTGGCAGAACCGAAAAGAAATTGTTTTTTGCTCAAAGTTGTTTCAGGTTGCAGGTTTCAGGTTAGCATCGATTTCATCGAAAATGACCGTGCAACGAATAAAAGGTGTATTTGACGAAATAATTGCAACGATTATTTTTAAATGCAACGAATAAGAGGTATATTTGTAGCAAAACATGCAACGAATGAACGCATTTATACATCAACTGGACCATTGGCCTGAATTTTCATGGCGAACTGATGAGTTTGTCAACTTGTTAAGCGAAGTGAGAAATTTACAAGGCCGGCTGACGGGGAGAATGGAATCATTGGGATTTGACCTAAGAAATGAAGCAACGCTTGAAACATTGACCCTTGACGTATTAAAATCGACAGAAATTGAAGGTGAAATATTAAATCCCGACCAGGTCCGTTCTTCGATTGCAAGAAGACTGGGAATGGAAATAGCAGGTTCAGTTGAGTCGGACAGAAATGTGGATGGCATGGTTGAGATGATGATTGATGCGACCCATCATTGCTTCAGACCATTGACTGCAGAAAGACTTTTTGATTGGCATGCCGCTTTATTTTCTACAGGAAGAAGCGGAATGTATAAAATTACTATTGCCGGCTGGAGAAAAGATTCCACCGGTGCAATGCAAGTCGTTTCGGGAGCAATGGGTAAGGAAAAAGTTCATTTTCAAGCCCCTGATTCATCTTTCGTTGAAACCGAAATGAATCGCTTCCTCGATTGGTTTAATAAAAAAGAGGACATTGATCTGGTCATAAAAGCTGCCGTAGCTCATGTATGGTTTGTGACCATTCACCCTTTCGATGATGGGAATGGCCGGATCACCAGGGCTTTGACAGATATGTTATTGGCACAATCAGACAAAAGCACACAACGGTTTTACAGTATGTCGGCCCAAATCAGGCTTGACAGGAAACATTACTATGAAATACTTGAAAGAACACAAAAAGGCAACCTTGATATAACAGAATGGATTAAGTGGTTTTTACGTTGTTTGATGAATGCATTAAAATCGACCGATACTGTTTTGAATCGTGTTTTGTTTAAAGCTGATTTTTGGAATAAACATGCAAATACCCCAATCAACGAACGGCAGAAGAAGTTGCTGAACAAAGTTTTTGACGGATTTGAGGGTAAGCTCACCTCCTCTAAATGGGCAAAAATTGCTAAATGTTCAAAGGATACCGCAATACGGGATATTAACGATTTGATAAGCAAAAATATATTACAAAAGGAAGAGGCAGGAGGAAGAAGTACAAATTACGAATTGAAATAAATGACAGAGGACCGAGGACGGATGACCGTCGTCCGTCGTCCGTCGTCAGTCGCCCGTCGCCCGTCGTCCGTCGTCAGTCGCCCGTCCTCCGTCATCAGTCATCTGTCCTCCGTCGCCCGTCGCCTTTTACAATAACGTACACCGCTACTAACCCCCCCACGATTCCTACCGAAACCCCCAACTGATAACCCAAAGCCACTTGCCCGGCCATTGCAATGATGAGCAGGTTGATGAGCAGTTGGGCTACGGTGTAGCCTGTTGAAACTTTTACATGGTTAATACCTGATTCGTTGGCTAAGATTTGATACATGTGGCTGCGGTGGGCTGCAAAGATGTTTTCGTGGCGGATTAACCGGTAAAGGATGGTTAAAAAGGTATCGACGCCATAAATGATCAGGAACATCAGGTAGAGGGGGTTGCCGGTGTCGAGGATGAGTTTGCCGGTGAGGAATCCTATCTGGCAAACATTTTAATAAAATCAGCCATCGTAATCACTTTGCATTTAAATCCTGAGGCTTGTTTCAATAATAGTTTATCACCTGTCACAAGATAATCCACCTTTATTGCATAGCTCATTTGTGCAAGAAATACATCATCCGGATCACTTAATTCTGGTATGTTTATTTTTTTGTCTGGCTTGAGTTCGTGGGATATTTTTTTATGAATGCTTATGATCTCCCCGATATTTGACACATCAATGACCTTTTTAATCTTAGGTCTGTTAAGTACCAAAATTAATTCCTCTATCAATGTTTGACAGGTATAAATCCTTAATTTATTATGCTGAATCAGGCTTGTAAGTTCCGTGTATCTGCCAGTAACAATATAGCTGATCCAAATATTCGTATCAAGGATAAAACTAGGATTCTCCATGTTGTTTTTTCCTGACAATTTTCACCTCATTGGCAATATCGTCCATTGTCAGGGTGTTATTTTTAACCTTTTTATCGATCTTTGCTGCCCGTGCCACCAAAGTATCCCGTTCAATTTCCTTTTCGATGATGATTTTTTCTTCCAGCGGCAATGAACGGATTAAGTCCAGAATTTGCTCTAATGTAAAAGGAATTGAATATTTACGTTTTAATGCCGTATTCATAGTCCTGATTTTTAATATATTTTTGTCAACACATACTTGCAAAGATACAAAATTTAAGGCTAAAGTTTCGAGGTTTACGCTCGATAATGTTTATTTTTGGTAGTGTTCGATGACGGATGACCG
>CAJAUM010000150.1 GCA_903945175.1 uncultured Bacteroidales bacterium
AGAGCTCCTCCCGATCCTCCCTGAGAAGCTTTAATCCTTTAAATTGACTTTGAACATCAATCAGAAATCCTTTTGCCTCACGCAAATCCTGAGTCCCGGCTGCTCTGGCCAGAGAAAGTTCAAGTGATTCCTTAAGGGTTAAGTAATTTTGTTGTGACTCCTCTTCAGGATAGATACCAGATTCCATTTGATTATTTCTTCACACACCGAACACCAAAAGCGGAATTTTTATCATTTGAGCTTTTAACAATGGTTTTATCTCCACGTGCGAAGAGGTAGTTGGTTGCAACATCTCCGGTGACATTTGCCGACCAGAGGCCTCCCCACAATGCCACGCCTGTATAGGTGCTGTCGCTGTGCCTCACGCCGCCCAGCAATGAAGAGAGCGTCTTTGCTGATTCCGGTATGTTTTTATTCGCACGCCAGTAAAGGGAATCCATCTCCTGCATCTTCCCGCCAGCAACTTCAGCTCCACCAAGTTTGGCTGTCATCTGCGTCCAGTCGGCATCCGTTGGCACAACCCATCCTTTCGGACAAGCGGCCACAGCCGTATTCCAGGTATAAAGCCTGCCGTATAGGGCGGTATTGACGGTGTCGTTGTTGTAAAGCCAGCTGCCGGGTTTGGCATCATATTTAAGGTTTTCTGCAAGCCATACTTTTTTCCCAATCTTTATCCATTGATAGACGCGGCCATCACGGGAATCTTTCACAGTTCCCTTTTCCTGTGCTATGAGTGCATTGCTGAAAAAAAGGATCATCACAAAAATAATTGCATAACGGAGTGTTTCTGACAATTGTTTCATCTTGTTCATTTTATTTGAGGATTAAAATTTTTGTTAACAACAATTTATCCTGGTGTAAAATTATACAGATTAATCGACCAAGCAAACTTTATCTGATCATTCTTCCCCAGTAAATTCAAATATCTCCAACGACTTTGTTCAAACGTATGAAAAAAAACAGCTTGTTATTTATTTTTGAAATGCAACGTTTTCAGGGTTTGTGTTGTCATTGAAGCATGTAAAACTTAATCCCTGTAATATGGAACCCAATTTAATGAAAACAGGTAAGGCGGCCCTTTCAATTCTGCTGCTTGCAGTAGGGGCATGTCTCAGCATTTCACTCTATATCGGAATCATGCCGGCACATGCTCCGTCAGGTGCAGGTTTTGCCGATGTGAATCAGCCTCCGTCTTCATGGACAGCGCTGCTGCAAAACAACCAATGGATCAAACCGGTGCTGATGTTTGCCGTAATGCTGGCCGGGATGTTTTTTAATCAGGTTTTCGAAAACCTGAAGGAGCAAAAGAAGGAGGGAGTAACCCGCGTAAAGGTGTTCAGGCTTCTTGCCGATGGTTTTTCCGGGATCACCTTCTGGATGGCTGTTTTCGTTTCACCGCTGATCTTCTACGGCACCTATTACATGGTAGATAAACTGCCCGATGGGATTGTTGGCTATTTTTATGCTTTTCAGGGCGGTTTTTTCTGGTATAATATTTTCAGCCGGCTTGAACTGAAGAGCAAAAAATAGATTACAGGCTCCAGTAATGCATCTCACTGATTTTGTTCCGGTAGATTCCCTTCACATCAACCAGGATCCCATTCGGGGAGCTGACTGATTTAAAATAGGTTTCGGTCAAATTCAGGTAGGGCTTGTGATTTACGGCCACGATAACCACATCGTATTTTTGATTTCCGGAATGGTCAGCCACAGTTTTTTCCGGTATTTCGGCGAGTCCGAAACCATATTCGTGCATCAGTTCCTCGCTGTTGGCATAGGGATCGGTAACATCCACCGATATTCCATATTGTTTTAATTCACTAATCAGGTCTGCAACACGGGAATTCCGGATGTCGCTCACATTTTCCTTGAACGTGGCACCCATCACGAGCGCCTTTGCCCCAAGCACATTTTTGCCTGCTTTAATCAGCTGCTTTACACACTGCTTTGCCACATAAAATCCCATGCTGTCGTTTACATACCTTCCGGCATTGATCACCCTGGCGTGATAACGATACTCTTCGGCTTTGTATGTCAGATAATAGGGGTCAACGCCGATGCAATGTCCGCCAACCAAACCGGGGTAGAATTTCAGAAAGTTCCATTTCGTACCGGCAGCTTCTATGACATCATAAATATTGATCCCCATGCGGCCGAAAATGATCGAAAGTTCATTCATGAATGCGATGTTGACATCGCGCTGGGCGTTTTCAATGATCTTGGCGGCTTCAGCAACCTTGATGGTGGGGGCGCGGTGCACACCCGGTTTAACAATCAGTTCATATATTTTGGCAATCTCCTCCAGCGATTCCTTATCGCAACCCGAAACGATCTTGATCACCGTGGTGAGTGAATGCTCCTTATCACCGGGATTAATGCGCTCTGGAGAAAAGCCCACCTTGAAATCATCTATGAATTTCAAACCCGATAAATTTTCAAGAATGGGAACACAGTCTTCCTCGGTTGCCCCCGGGTAAACGGTGGATTCATACACAACATAGTCGCCCTTTTTCAGAACTTTTGCAACGGTCCGCGTGGCAGCCAGAAGGGGAGAGAGGTCGGGAAGGTTGTGCTTGTCGACCGGAGTGGGTACTGCCACAATATGAAAGGTGCACGACTTGAGGTCTTCGGGATGGGCGGTTATCAGGATGTCGGTGTCATGGAAGGACTCAGAAGGCAACTCGCCGCTCGGATCTACGTGATTTTTCATCATTTCAACACGGTCGGGCTTGATATCAAAACCCACCACCTTTATTTTTCGTGCAAATTCAAGGGCGATGGGTAATCCGACGTATCCCAGGCCGATGACTGAAAGTTTCGTCTCTTTTTTCAGCAGTTTTTCGTAAATGGTCATTTGGATCTACTTAAATGTTTTTGGTTTTTAATTTGTCAATTTTTTCGGGATTCTTCATGTACCTTTTCAAGGAGCAAAGGGGAAATGGTGAGGGTAAGTACCTGGTTGAGATGATCAATTCGAACGATCACCTTTTTTTTGTTGGTCACTGACACCAATTCGCCGGTAACCCCGGTAAGGGGCCCACCGTTCACTATCACACGGATCCCAGGCTGAAAGGTATCCTCAACGCAATCAACCTCCACATCAGATCCCGTAATGGCTTTGAGGATGTTGATCTGGCGTTCGGGAATGGCAGCTGCTTTACCCGAAAACCAGATATAGCGCACAGCACCCGGTGTGTTAAGTACTTCGTAGTAGTCCTTTTCTCCAACCTTTACAAAACAATAAGAGCGGATAAGCGGCTCGTCGACAAGTTTCCTCCGGTCGCTCCATTGATGAATTGCCTTGCGCAGCGGCACATAGGCTTCAATTCCTTTTTCGATAAGAAGTTCCATCAGGCGTTTCTCCCATCGTGAACGGGTATAAACGGCATACCACGGGGCATCAGGATCAGCTTGTTTGTTCGGGGAAGGATGCCCTGCGGAAGAGATGCTTTGTGGCGCAGATGCAACAGGGAGTTTGCCCGCAGGCTTGGTTTTATTTGAACTATCCAACATGAATCTCCCTGTTAACTATGTAAAACAAAAATAAAATATTATTCATTATGAGTAGCAAATGTACTCATTATTCTTTTTTCATCCACTAGACTCAAATTCCAATTCGGGTGAGAGATTGCCTCAATTTGCTATTTGCAATGTAATGATGTATCTTTGCTGCCCTTGTAAAAAATCGATTGCTTATGAGTTTGAGAGCAAAGACTACGGAATTGAAAAGGCGCATGCAGGAAGCCTTTAAAGGGGGCGGAGAACAAGCCCTCGAAAAGCAGAAAGCATCGGGTAAAATGACGGCCCGCGAACGTATTCTCGCCTTGCTTGACCCAAACTCTTTCCACGAATATGATCTCTTTGTAAAGCATGCCGGGCAGGATTTCGACATGGATAAGAAATATTTACCCGGAGATGGTGTAATTACAGGTACCGGATCGATCAGTGCATGGCCGGTTTGTATTTTTGCCCAGGATTTCACGGTTGCCGGTGGTTCGCTTGGATTGATGCATGCCAAAAAGATTACAAAGATCATGGATCATGCCATGAAAATGAAGGTACCCCTGATCGGGATCAACGACTCCGGTGGAGCCCGTATCCAGGAGGGGGTGAACTCTTTGGCGGGTTATGGCGAAATTTTTTACAGAAATACCCAGGCATCAGGCGTCATTCCTCAAATTTCCGTTATCCTTGGCCCTTGTGCCGGTGGTGCAGTATATAGTCCGGCCCTAACCGATTTTGTATTTGTGGTTGATAAAATCTCCAAGATGTTCATTACAGGTCCTGAAGTGATCAAGACCGTTCTTGGGGAGGAGATATCCATGGAAGATCTGGGCGGCGCCCGCGTACATGCTGAAATTACCGGGAATGCCCATTTTTTTGCTGAAAGTGAAGCAGAGTGTTTCGATCAGATCAAAAGATTGGTGAGTTACATTCCCTGGAACAATGAAAAGAAGGCCGAGGTATTCCCCAAAAAAGCACCCAAATCACGCCAGTATAAACTCGACAGCATTTTCCCGACAAACCCGATGACTCCTTACGATGTAAGGGATATCATCCGTGCCATTGCTGATGACAGTGACTTCTTCGAGGTTCATGAAATGTGGGCAGCCAACATCGTGATTGGTTTTGGTCGTCTCGACGGACAAACTGTTGGATTTGTAGCCAATCAGCCGATGGTGCTCGCCGGCGTACTCGATTGCGATTCAAGTGACAAGGCCGCCCGATTTATCCGTTATTGCGATGCTTTCAATGTTCCGCTCGTGACCCTGGTCGATTTACCAGGTTACCTTCCCGGTGTAGACCAGGAACATGCCGGGGTAATCCGTCATGGTGCAAAGGTTCTCTACGCATACAGCGAAGCAAGCGTTCCAAAGATAACCGTGATTTTACGCAAGGCATACGGGGGAGGCTATATTGCCATGTGCTCGAACCATCTTCGTGCCGATTTTGTATTCGCCTGGCCAACAGCCGAAATCGCAGTCATGGGCCCTGAAGGCGCTGCAAACATCATTTTCCGCAGTGAAATCAAAGCCAGTGACAACCCGGAAGAGACCCGAAAAAGGTTAATTGAAGAATATCGGCAGAAATTTGCCAATCCATACGTAGCCGCGGCTTATGGCTATGTTGATGCCGTTATTGAGCCAAATGAAACCCGAAATTATCTTACACACTCCCTGACCCTGGCCGAGGGGAAGCGGGAGATAACGCCTAAGAAGAAACATGGAGTTCCACCATTCTGAGAAAATGGTCCATTGTTGAGATGGTTGTAGATTTGGACTTCACTTATTGTTATTGAGTTAATCAGGGTATATGGACGAAAATATAGAATTTGTCGATTTTAAATTTGAAGAAATCACCTATAAGACCACTTTAACGAAGAAGTTCGCAAACCGTACGCCTTATACGCCTCCTGATCCGCGCAAAATCGTGGCTTTTATCCCCGGAACGATTTTGAAGGTCTTGGTAAAAGAGGGTCACAAAATCAAAAAGGGAGAAACTTTGCTTGTTCTGAAGGCGATGAAAATGGATAACCATTTATTGTCAACCATCAACGGAACAGTGAAAAAGGTCTATGTTAAACAGGGGGAAGTTGTACCTAAACACTATCTCCTGGTAGAATTGAAATAGTTCCCTTCCAGTTTTTTTTCAATCAGATGCAACGTTTTACCCACCGCTCTTGTCATAAGAGAAATGAATTTGTGTGAACTTGAAATTGGTTGATTTGAAGCGGGTCGCAGACGCGCTCAGAGAGGAGTGTCCCTTTATTCAATTTGCCATTGTCAGTGGGATTGATGAAGAGGGGCGGCCTGACTTGCTTAACAATGTGGAATTATCCGTTCTGCTTGATCAGAACACCGGTTTTTGTTATGCCCTTGAAAAAATTTTGCCGGTAATAACAGATTTAATCCCGACGAACTTATGCGAGGTGGTTCTTTTGAACAGGGTGGATCTGAAAACCCGTTTCAAGGCATCAAATTCACGCTGCCTTTTTATCCAGCAAGGCATGGAGCAAACGTATCGCGCGTTTATTCAACAAGCCCGTCTCGATTTCCGTATTATGAAAGCGAAAGGTCGTTTGAACGGAGTCATTTACTCCGACTGATAAATCTCTTTCAGCGCCTCTTCGATGATCTCCAGGATCGCTTCGCGTCCTGCTTTGGTTTCAGCCGAAGTCGGGATAATGAGCGGCAATTCAGCCCAGGAGCCGGAGAGCGCTTTTTGATAGGCTGCAAGGTTATTGACAAGTTGTGCTTTCGAGAGCTTATCAATCTTGGTAAAAAGAATGATAAAGCTTACTTCGTTGTCGCCCAGCCAGTTCATGAATTCAACATCAATTTTTTGTGGCTCAAGGCGGGAGTCTATCAGCACAAAGGTAAGGGCAAGGTCTTCGCGGTTCTGAAGATAGGACTCGATTAAGCCTTCAAATTTTGCACGTTGTTCCTTCGACAGTTTTGCAAAGCCATATCCCGGGAGGTCGACGAGGAACCAGGTTGCAGATGTTTTATTAACAATGGATTCTACCTTGAAATGGTTCAGGAGCCTTGTTTTACCAGGAGTTCCTGATACTTTGGCAAGTCCCTTGTGATCAGCAAGCATGTTGATCAGCGATGATTTCCCAACATTGGATCTCCCGATAAAGGCAAATTCAGGAATCTCCTCCTGAGGACAGAGTTTCAGGGAGGGACTGCTGCATGTAAATTCAATCTTCTCTATTTTCAACGTCTTCGTTATTTATTCAAAGATAGCCAATATTTCCAACTGCACCTATTTTTCTCTCAAGGCATAAACCCTCTTCTGAACCCATGCAGCCCATTCGGCTTCGGATTTGGATTTATCAAACGTGGTATAGGCTATCGGATCGCCAATGATAATGCTGATGGTTTTGTTGAATTGTTTGACCATCTCATCCACAAGGTAGAGCATCTCAATGTTCACGTTAATTCCCAGTTTTTTACGCCATCGGGAGAGGTTATAAAACCATTCGGAGTTTTGGCCTTCAATGTATACGGGAATGATATCCCGCTGGTATTTCTTTGCTTTCTTGATGAATGTGTTTTTCCATTCCAGGTCGCGGATCACCATGTTGCCATCGATGCGTTGCTTCCTGGAAACCATACCGGCCGGGAAATAGAGGATCATCTTTTCTGATGCGAACGTCTGGTCAATCAGCCGCACATTTTCGGTATTTCTTCCATGCTTGTTGATTGGAATAAAGAGTGGCCTGAGCCCGGGGACATTCATAAGCAGGTCATTGACAGGGAAGACAATGTCGGGGCGGATCCTGCCGAGGACTTGCATCAGGGCCATGCCATCCAGTCCGCCCAGGGGATGGTTTGAAGCCACAATCAAACGTCCTGACAGGGGTTGCTGGCTGGCTCGCCTGTCGATGGTTTCAACCTTGACCCCAAATTCATGCAGGATGGCCTCTACGAATGGCACGCCTGATTTATCGCGGTTACGCCAGATATATCCGTTAACCTCCTCCTGATGGGTAATCCGCTTCAGGTAGGAGAGGATAAATTTGGGGATGAAGCGCAGCAGTTGTGGATTTTTGGAAGCGAAAAGCGCTTCAATATCGATCAATCTTTCGGGGATTTCGATGGGCGTCGGTTCCGTCATTGTAAGGTGCTTCATTGTTTCAAGACCAGTGCAAATTTAGATTTTTATTCGTTTCCCGTTGGTATGTTTATTTCGGAATCTAACTTTGTATATTTGTAAAAAATATCTCCCTACTTAGCCTCCGTGCCATGGAACCCATCATCAACCCAGTTAACCGCAACCTCCTTGAAGCTGAATTAGCTGAATGCACCTTTTTGCGCAATACGAATAACGGGCGTAACAAGATATTTGTGTTTACCGCGCATGATTCGCCCCATCTCATGCAGGAAATCGGACGGTTGCGTGAGATAACATTCCGTGATGCAGGCGGAGGAACTGGCAAAAGCGTCGACATTGATGAGTTTGATGTCATGGAGGTGCCTTTTCATCAGTTGATCGTATGGGACCCCGTTGAAAAAGAAATTTCGGGAGGGTACCGGTTTATTCATGGCCGTGACATCCCATGTAGCAAGGGAGATTGCATTCACAGCGCTACAGCTGAACTGTTCGATTTTACAAATAAGTTTATCCGCGACTACCTGCCGGTAAGTATTGAATTGGGACGGTCGTTCGTGCAGCCAAATTATCAGCCCCTGGTCAATTTCCGCAAAGGGATGTATTCGCTGGATAACTTATGGGACGGTCTGGGGGCGATGATCATTGAAAATCCCGACATAAAGTATTTCTTTGGAAAAATGACCATGTACCCCGATTATAACCGGGAGGCCCGCGACATGGTCCTTTATTTCCTGAGACGGTATTTCCCTGATACGGAAACCCTCATGCTTGCAAGAGAGGCGGTCGTATGCGAAACTCCGGACCCAGTTTTGGCCGAATTGTTTTCAGCAAGAACCTATGAAGAAAATTATAAGATATTGGTTCACGAAGTAAGGCGCCATGGTGAGCATGTACCGCCCCTCGTTAATGCCTACATGAACCTTTCACCGACCATGCGTACATTCGGAACAGCGATCAATCACGGATTTGGTGAAGTGGAAGAGACGGGAATATTGATACATATTGAAGATATATACCCGCGCAAAAAAGAGAGGCACCTGAAAACCTATATACAACGACTTCCCTCGCTAAAAGGATTACGCTGGCGTAGACGCAGATGAGGCAGCATTTGCCTTCCGCATCAGTTTGCTTTTAAGGTTGGATGCTTTATTTTTATGAATCACGTTTTTCTTGGCCAATTTGTCGATTTGGGCAACGACATTGGGAAGATCCTTTACAATGGTTGCAGCCTCTTCAGTTTCACGTAATTTTTTCACAGCGTTACGGACAGTACGGCCCTGGTAACGGTTTTGCGTGCGTTTTGTTTTGGTGGTGCGAATGCGTTTTTCTGCGCTTTTATGATTGGCCATGATCAATATATATTTTCAAATTGGGGTGCAAAGATACAACCTTTTAGAGAATTTCCAAACCAATTTAAAAATAGATTAATCAACCTGTTTGACAGGGGTTGACTTAACAGCGGCAGTTACTTCAGCAGGAGCCTTTTTGGTCTTCTTTGGACGACCGCGCTTTTTCTCTGTCTTTTTTACAGGTTTTTCCTTGATGATCTCCTTCTCGATTTTACCCAATTTCTTCAGGATGTTTTTAATTTCTGCAACATAATTTTCAGCATCCAGCAACTCCAGCTCATAATTGGTTTGTAAAAATTCGAGTTCTGATTCGCTAAATTTAATCGATTTCATAATGGATATTTTAGTGATAAATTTAAGCAAAAATAGTAAATTTAATCAGGATTTAATTTTACCGAAATTTTTATTTTCGAAAATGCACGACCGTAATTCCCGCGCCACCTTGTTCAATGGGTGCATCTTTGGCCGATTTGACCTCTTTTTGCGAACGGAGGTAATCGCGCGTTACCTGGCGTAAAATCCCATTTCCTTTTCCATGTAAAATCTGAACTTCAGGAATTGATAATAAAATGGCATCGTCAATAAAACGCTGCAAAAGCGAGATCGTCTCATCCACGCGTTTGCCTCTTAAATCGAGGGTTAACGAGAAATTGGTCAGTTTTTCATGAAGATCATTGAAGTAGCTTTGAAAACGATGCGGTGGCGCTTCACTGCCTATCTGGTTGCTTGTAATTTTTGCAGCAGCAGGAATGTTATTTTCAATATTATTTTTATCCGGAGGATCCTGTTTCAGAATTTTTTCTTTCATTTCAGATAATTCAGCGCGAACCTCTTTGGTACGGATTTTATCAGCCTGCGATTCCCTGATTTCCTTTATTGTTTTTTCAATAATTTTATTCGAATTATCCAGCAGCTGGCGCGCTTCGTCACGCGCCCTATCCAGAATCTCCTTTTTCTTTATTTCAAGATCTTTGTTTAATTTTTCATATTTGTTAATCAATTCGGCCAGAAAATCATCAGCTACCTTTAATTCTGTTGACTTTTGAGTTATTTCATGTTTTTCGACTTCGAGGTTTTGTAATTCACGATCAAAATCGAGTTGACTTTTTCCTGTTTTTTCCTTTGCATTTTTTAAAACCTGTTCAGGAAATCCGATTTCATGGGCAATTTCCAGTGCAAATGAACTTCCCGGTTTTCCGATTTTAAGCTGGAACAGGGGTTTGAGTTTTTTTATATCATAAAGCATCGCTCCGTTTACAATCCCCTGTTCGCGACCGGCAAGCAATTTAAGATTGGAATAATGGGTTGTCACAACCCCCATGGCCTCTTTTGAATTCAGCGCTTCCAGCGTTGCTTCTGCAATCGCGCCTCCCAGCGACGGATCAGTCCCCGTTCCAAGTTCGTCAATTAAAAACAGGGAATGGGCATCTATATTTTCTATAAAAAATTTAAGATTGTACAGTTTGGATGTATAGGTGCTCAGGTCATTGTCGATCGACTGCTCATCTCCAATATCGATGAAGATCTTATCGAACATAGCAAATTCGGAATCCTCCCTTACCGGCGGAAGCAATCCGCATTGAAACATAAACTGAACCAGTCCGACTGTTTTAAGGCATACCGATTTTCCTCCAGCATTCGGTCCCGAAATAATGAGGATCCGCTGATCGTGATTTAAGGCAATATCGAGGGGAATTGTTTGTTTATTCTGCTTTTGATGAGCGCGTAAAAGCAACGGATGGACGGCCTGGTGCCAGATGAATGTTTTTGCCCCTTGACTGGAATGTATCAGATTTGTGGCACCAATGCTGATGGCAAAACGAGCCTTCGCACGGATAAAATCGATTTGCCCAAGGAGTTTATAGGCCTGAATAAGGAGATCAATATCGGGGCGTATGGAGGTAGTAAAGGCAATAAGAATACGCACGATCTCGCGACGCTCGGCATAGTCAAGTTCGCGGATTTCATTGTTGGTTTCGAAAATATCGGCGGGCTCAACAAAAACGGTGTGTCCTGTTGCTGATGCATCGTGCATGAATCCCTGGATTTTTCGCTTATGGGCACTGATCAGCGGGATAACAAGCCTTCCGTTGCGGATCGTGATCTCCGCGTCATCAGGGGTCCAGCCGCTCTGCCGTGCCAATTTGAAACTTTGCAACACCCTCCTTTCGACGGAGGATAACAATGATATTTTCTCCTTGCGGATCCGGTTAAGTTCAGGAGAGGCAGAATCCCTGATCTCCGATTTTTCATCCACAATGCGATCTACCCGGCTGATTAAATCGGTGAGCAAAGGAGGGGCGGTCAAAGAAAAATTATCCTCACCATCCGCCAGGCAACACAGGGCAGGATATTTTTCTTTTCTTTCCGACAGAAATCTGATCAGAGAGTCAATGGTTGAAACCGATAACCGGAGTTGCGAAAGTTGCTCGGTCTCAATGTAGGTATTTGGAATGCGGATCCGCAACAGTTCAGGGATCAGATCATAATAATCCTGCGAAGGAAACTGCTCCTCGAATTGCAGGATCTGTTTCAGCTCAGCCGTTTGATCATGCCAGATTTTAATTTCGGGAGCATGCGTTGAGAAGGCGATTTTATCAACATAGGCCCGGCCCAGCGAAGAAAGGCAATAACTGCCGAGGATTTGACGGATCACATCAAAGCCCAGCTTTTGTTCAAATGTCGGGGGATAGAGCATGGAATTGCAAAAGTAGAAAAAATCGGGGAAACATCAATTTCCCTTGTCATTATAAATAGAATTGTTTAATTTCGCCAACTGTTATCGAATTCACAACAAAGAAATTAAGTACTTAAATATCAATATATTATGAGCAAATCAAAAAAATTCTTGTCCTGTGATGGCAACCAGGCTGCGGCACACATGGCCTACATGTTCAGTGAAGTGGCTGCGATCTATCCAATTACTCCCTCTTCAAACATGGCCGAGAATGTGGATGAATGGGCTGCCCATGGTCGTAAAAACCTTTTTGGAGAAGAGGTTAAAGTGGTGGAAATGCAATCGGAAGCAGGCGCTGCAGGTACATTGCATGGTTCATTGCAGGCAGGTGCGCTTACTACAACCTTTACGGCTTCGCAGGGGTTGTTGCTGATGATTCCCAACATGTACAAGCTGGCTGGTGAGTTGCTCCCGGCTGTATTTCATGTGAGTGCGCGAACAGTAGCCGCTCATGCGCTTTCCATTTTCGGCGACCACAGCGATGTGTATGCTACCCGTCAGACAGGTTTTGCCATGCTGGCTTCAGGTTCTGTGCAGGAGGTTATGGACCTCGCCGGAATTGCTCACCTTTCAGCCATCAAATCAAGGATTCCTTTTCTTCATTTTTTCGATGGCTTCCGCACCTCACATGAGATTCAGAAGATAGAGATGCTCGAAGATGCGGATATGATGAAACTTCTCGACATTAAAGCACTGCAGGAATTCCGTGACCGGGCGCTCAATCCTGAGCATCCATTTACCCGTGGTACCGCGCAGAATCCCGATATTTTTTTCCAGGCAAAAGAGGCTGTGAACCGTTTTTATGATGCTGTGCCTGACCTGGTTGACAGCTATATGCAGGAAATCACCAAAATTACCGGACGGGTGTATCATCCATTTATGTATTATGGTCATCCTGAAGCTGAAAATATTGTGGTAGCCATGGGCTCCATCACCGATACAACCAAGGAGGTGATTGATTACCTGATGGCAAAAGGAGAGAAGGTTGGCTTGATTTCAGTTCACCTGTATCGTCCCTTCTCTGAAAAATATTTCTTTAATGTACTTCCTAAGAGCGTAAAGCGCATTTGCGTCCTCGACCGCACCAAGGAGCCTGGAGCCAACGGCGATCCGCTGTATCTCGATATCCGTGATATGTTTTATGATCGCGAAATCCACCCCATGATCATTGCCGGGCGCTATGGCCTGAGTTCAAAGGATACCACCCCTTCCCAGATCATTACAGTTTTTGATAACCTGAAATTAAAGGAACCGAAAAGCCACTTTACCCTTGGTATCGTGGATGATGTGACCTTCCATTCACTGCCATTGATCGCTGAGATGGACATTGCACCAAAGGGGACCTATTCAGCCAAGTTTTATGGCATCGGTTCTGATGGCACGGTGGGCGCCAACAAGAACTCGATCAAGATCATCGGCGACAGTACCGATAAATATGCCCAGGCCTATTTCGCCTATGACTCGAAAAAGTCTGGAGGGATTACTGTATCGCATCTGCGTTTCGGTGATAGCCCCATCCGCTCGCCTTACCTGGTGATCACACCCGATTTCGTAGCGTGTCACGTACCGGCCTACCTTGAGAAATATGACATGCTCAAAGGATTGAAAGATGGTGGTACATTCCTTCTTAATTCCATGTGGGATGCGGAAGAGACCAAGCGCCGCCTTCCCGATCACATGAAGAAATACCTGGCCGATCATAAGATCAATTTCTATATCATTGATGCCACCAAGATCGCCGAAGAGATTGGCCTTGGTAACCGCACCAATTCTATCATGCAGAGCGCCTTCTTTAAAGTGTCGAATGTGATACCGTTCGAAAAAACAGTCGCCGACATGAAGAAGGCCATTTACAAAACCTATGGACGCAAAGGTGAAGAGATTGTAACCATGAACTACGCCGCGATCGATCGTGGAGGTGAATTAACCCAGATTGAAATCCCTTCTGAATGGTCGACCCTGACTGTTAAGCCGGCCAATGCTGAAACCAAAGATGCCTTTGTACGTCAGATTTTCGACCCTGTAAGCGCCATGAACGGTGATGACATCCCTGTAAGCGCCTTTGTCGGACGCGAAGACGGAACATTCCCCAACGGGACTACCCAACTTGAAAAACGTGGCATTGCCGTAAATGTTCCGGAATGGATTGCAGAAAACTGTATCCAGTGTAACCAATGCGCCTATGTATGCCCTCACGCTGCTATCCGTCCATTCCTGCTTAATGAGACTGAAAAGCAGCATGCTCCGGCCGATATGGTCACGCTGAAGGCCATAGGCAAAGAGCTGGTGGGTATGGAATTCCGCATCCAGCTGTCGCCCCTCGATTGCACAGGGTGCGGAAACTGTGCAGATGTTTGCCCGGCTAAAACAAAGGCACTGGTATTAAAACCACTCGAAAGCCAGATGCCCGAAACAACAAACTGGGATTACAACATCAGCAAAGTTTCATATAAAACCGATGTCATTGATCGTTTTAAAACCTTTAAAAACAGTCAGTTTGCACAGCCCCTGTTTGAATTTTCAGGAGCATGTGCCGGTTGCGGTGAAACACCGTACATTAAGCTGTTAACCCAGCTTTACGGAGAGCGGATGATGATCTCCAATGCAACGGGATGCTCCTCCATTTATGGCGGTACGGCCCCGTTTACGCCCTATCGTCCAAATGTGGATGGCCAAGGTCCGGCATGGGCAAACTCACTTTTTGAAGACAATGCTGAATATGGATACGGCATGGCCGTAGCCATTACACAGCTCCGCAAGCGCATGGCCGACAAAATGAGAAATGCCATCAAGGAAAACATGATGGGTGCAGCCACACTCGATGCCATGAAGGCCTGGATTGAAGGAATGTACAATGCAGAAGCCTCAATACTGGCATCGAAAGCGTTGATTCCATTGCTTACGAAAGAAAACAACGATCTCTGCAAGGAGATTATGAACCTGCGTCAGTACCTGATAAAGAAATCAATCTGGATCATTGGCGGCGACGGATGGGCTTATGATATCGGTTATGGCGGACTTGATCACGTGATTGCCTCTGGCGAGGATATCAATATCCTGGTGCTCGATACGGAAGTATACTCCAACACCGGAGGACAATCTTCGAAATCGACCCCGGTTGGAGCTGTTGCCAAATTTGCCGCTTCCGGGAAAAAGGTTCGTAAAAAAGACCTCGGCGCCATGGCCATGACCTATGGCTATGTTTATGTAGCGCAGGTCGCTATGGGCGCCAACAACGGCCAGCTGTTCCGTGCCGTGAAGGAGGCTGAATCATACAATGGCCCATCGCTTATCATTGCCTATTCTCCTTGTATCAACCATGGATTGAAACTCGGTATGGGTAAAGTTGAAGAGGAGATGGATCGTGCCGTAGCAACAGGCTACTGGCAGATGTATCGCTACAACCCGCTTCATGGCAATGAAGGGAAGAATCCGTTCATCCTCGATTCGAAAGAGCCTGATTGGAGCGGATTTCAGGACTTTCTTGCCAGTGAAGTCCGTTATTCTTCTCTCCAAAAGATGTTCCCCGACGAGGCCACTGAACTATTCAAAGCAGCCGAAGACAATGCCAAATGGAGATATGCCCATTACAGGCGCCTGGCAGAGATGAAATACGAGAAATAGAATTTATTTTCTATTTAGAAAACTATATCTTTGTTCCAACTTTGATTTTTTAATACAGTTTTTCATGACAAATCTATCGACACGTTATATGGGTCTTCAGTTGAAGAACCCGATCATTGTGGGTGCAAGCAACCTGGTAACAGATATTGACAACTGTAAAAGAATGGAAGATGCAGGAGCTGCAGCCATCGTTTATAAAACACTTTTCGAAGAACAGATTGAACTCGAGCGGCTTCAGCTAAATGAAGAGCTGAATCAGTACAATGAGCGACATGCCGAAATGATCAGCCTCTTTCCTGACATTGATCATGCCGGGCCGCGTGAACATCTGGGTCATTTGAAACGGATGGTGAAGGCCGTGAACATCCCGGTAATCGCCAGTTTGAATTGTACATTTGATGAAACCTGGGTTGAATATGCCAGGCAGCTGGAAAACGTCGGAGTCAATGCACTGGAATTAAATTTTTACTCAGTTCCCGGGGACTTCAAGCGTGAAGGAAAAGCCATCGTGAATGAACAGCTGGATCTGGTAAGCGAAGTGAAAAAGAATGTGAAGATCCCAGTGAGTGTAAAACTGAGTCCGTTTTATACCAATACCCTGATGGTTGTACAGAATATGTATTACGCAGGAGTAGATGGATTTGTACTATTCAACCGCATGTTTCAGCCCGACATCGACCTGGAAAAGGAGGAGCATCATTTTCCCTATAATCTCAGTCATGAAGAGGACAATCGTCTGCCTTTGCGTTTCATGGGGCTCCTGTACGGTGAAATTCGCGGATCGTTGTGTGCCAACACGGGTATTTTTACCGGCAAGGATGCCACCAAGATGATCCTGGCCGGAGCCGATTGCGTTCAGGTTGTGAGTACGATTTATAAGAACGGCATCGGGCAAATCACCAAAATCCTTGAAGAACTCGAAGCCTGGATGGAACACAAAAAATATGACAACCTGGATGCTTTCCGCGGCAAACTTTCACGTAAAAACCAGAAAGATCCATTCGCCTACAGGAGAGCACAATATATTGACATCCTGATGAAAAGTGAAGAGATCTTCAAAAAGTATCAGATAAGGTAAATTAATTTAAATTGATATCCATCAGCATCCTGGCCTGAATCCCCTTCATGTCACGAATTTCCTTATAATACTGATAATAACGGTAATCGGAGCCAAGTGCCTCTTTCAGTTTTGCCGATGGGTCGTTCCCGGTGATCTGGTTGAGTAATTCCTCGAACCATTCCTTTTGTTCGGGTAATGAAATAAGACGGTAATCCTTGGTTTTAGCCAGTTCAGCTGCGAGCTGGATCGCTTTGGTCAGCCCTCCGAAATCATCGATCAGCCCGATGGCTTTTGCATCAGAACCGCTCCAAACGCGACCTTGCCCGATGCTGTCGACCTGAGCTTGTTTCAGGTTACGGCCTTTGGCGACCTTCCCGGTGAAAACATCATAAATATGATCGACATCACGCTGAATCAGCTTGGTCTGGAAAGGGGAAAGTGGTTTCATGACGGGAATGTAATCTCCGTTTTTATTGGTCATGGCCCAGTCGAAGGTAATACCCAGCTTTTTATTGAAAAGCCCTTCCATATTGGGAACCACACCGAAAACGCCGATTGAACCGGTGATGGTGGTAGGATCTGCGATTATTTTTGTGGCAGCACATGCAATGTAGTATCCACCGCTTGCAGCAACATCTCCAAAGGATGCAACAACCGGCTTCACCTGGCGGGCCAGGTCAATTTCACGCCAAATGACATCGCTGGCAAGGGCGCTTCCACCACCAGAATTGATGCGAAACACAATGGCCTTAACCTTTTCATCTTCACGGGCTTTCCTTATTGCCCTTGAAATCCGTTCAGATCCAATGCTTTGATCATCTCCCTCTCCGCCGCCAATTGAGCCGCTGGCGTAGATCACAGCAATTTTATTGCTTCCTGCCGGAGTTTTCCTCGTATCGGCCACATCCGTGTAATTATCCATCGTCACAAGCTGGATTTTCTTCTTCTCATCAATTTTGATCTGTTTTTTAATTAATGTGAGAAGCTCATCTTTATATACCAGCTGATCGACGAATTTGTATTTTAACGCATCTTCCGCCGTCTGAATTTTAAGACTGTCGGCCAGGAGATTGAGATTATCCTTGGTTATTTTCCTGGTATCGGCAATGCCACTGACCATTTTTTCCCAGACATCACCAATAAGTTTGGTAATCTGTTTGCGGTTTTCAGCGCTCATTTTGTCGAGGAACAGCGGTTCTGTTGCGGCCTTGAATTTACCGTGCCGGATGATCTGCATTTTTATGTCCAGTTTTTCGAGCATTCCTTTCAGGAAGACCATTTCAGAAGCCAATCCCTTGAAATCGACCATCCCCTGGGGGTTTAAATAAATTTTATCGGCAGCTGTTGCCAGATAGTAAGCTTTCTGTGAATATCCTTCACTGTAGGCCCAGATGAACTTCCCGGAGGACTTGAAGTCGATCAGCCCGTCACGAATTTCATCCAGTGTGGAAATTCCGGATGGGATATCGCTCAGGTCGAGGTATATGCCCTCAATGTTATCATCATTCTTTGCTTTTTTAAGGTTATCAAGGATATTGTTTAGTCCGGTCGTTTTTTCAGGGCCCGCATAACCCATCATAAATTTTGTTTTTGACCCCCGGTCGGCAATCTCCTTGTTGAGTTTCACATGAAGCAGGGTGTTTTTTGAAATCACCGTTTCTTCTGTTGAAGCAGTTGCAACAATGGCAGCAATGATGCCAATACTTATAAAGGTCACAAGGACAATAAGGATGAATGTTCCCAACATGCTGGCGAACATAAATTTAAAAAACTGTTTCATGTTGATGATATTTAATTGAACACAAATGTAATAAAATTAAACGCTGTTACTTTGTGAAGGTTACAACAATCAGCGTCACTTTCACCCCGGATTAACAACAATTTGTGAATAACAATGCACCATCAGGCCAAAAAGTGGATGTGATTTTTCTTATCATTGCCATCGAAAATTCCTGAACCGGGTGCATAAAACGCGACTGATCTTTCTTTTTTTATTACTTATTTCTGCCCTTGCTGTCTATTCAGATGGAAACGAAGGAATTAAAGATAATTCCTCCAGGAAATCAGAGAATCTTCTCCGCAAGGCGGATATGATCATCAGGAATGCTGAAGTTCTTGAAAGAAAAACGGCGGCCAGGTCCGATAAGTCGGCGGCCAATTCCATGAAACCCGCAAAAAAATCCGCCAAACCCGGAACAGGATTGCGTAACACCGGAGTTCCCTTATCCAAACCTGCTGGAAAAAAAACATGGCCGTCGGTGATGGTAATGGATTATGGCGGAAAGGCTTCCGGGAATTTAGTCCGCTTCATGCTTGAACATAACAATGAACTCGATACGACCTATGTAAAGCGCCTCATCAAGACCTATATTGCAGAAAGCCGCAGAGAGGGTATCAATCACGATGTTGCGGTATGCCAAATGTGCCTTGAAACAGGTTTTCTGCGCTTTACAGGTTCAGTCAGCCGGTATCAGAATAACTTTTGTGGCTTGGGAGCCATCAATGCATGGTCGGGGGGAGACTGGTTCAAATCGCTCGAAGAGGGTGTCAGGGCACATATTCAGCACCTGAAGGCCTATGCGAGTTTTGAACCTGTCAATTCACCCCTTGTTGATAAGCGTTTTGATGTTGTACCACGGGGGACCGTGGTTACAATCCATGACCTGCCCGGCAAATGGGCTTCCGATCCGGATTATGGCATTAAACTCGGTGTTCTGCTCAAAAGACTCTACGGTAAATAGGACCAATGAAGGAAATTTTTATATTGTTGGGCAGCAACCGCGGCGACAGGATGGATTATATGGCCAGGGCGATGCAAATGATTTCTACAAATGTGGGAGCGGTCTTGAAAAAATCAGCCGTATATGAAACCGAGCCCTGGGGATTTAAAGATTCAACCCCTTTTCTAAACCAGGTCATCGAAATTGAAACAAACCTGTCTCCTGCAGAACTGCTCGAACAATTATTGACCATTGAAGCCAGGCTTGGAAGGATCAGGCCCTTTGGTGGCTGTGGATGCAGTACCAGCGCCAATCAACAGGCTGAAACTGCCTATGCAGGCCGTACGATCGACCTCGATATCCTGTTTTATGGCAATAAGCTTGTTTTTACCGACGATCTCATGATTCCCCATCCCCGCCTGCATGAGCGAAGGTTCTCGCTTATACCTTTAAATGAAATGGTCCCTGATCTCATCCATCCATTGCTGAAAAAGAAAATTTCGCAACTTTTGCTTGAATGCCATGACAAGACAAAGGTAGATTTATCACCCTGATTTTGACATTTTAACACGCCTGTTTTGTACAATTATATCGTCATAGAAGGCAATATTGGCGCGGGGAAGACCTCATTCGCCACAAGGTTGGCCGAGGAGTGCAATGCCCGTCTCATCCTGGAACAGTTTGAGGAAAACTCATTTCTGCCAAAATTTTACGAAGATCCCGCGCGATATGCTTTCCCATTGGAGTTGTCGTTCCTGGCTGACAGGTACCAGCAATTGAAAGCCCAGTTTACGGCTTCCGATATGTTTAAGACCTTTACGATTGCTGATTATTTTATTTTCAAATCATTGATTTTTGCCAGCCGTAATTTGGAACAGCTTGAATTCGGCTTGTACAGCAAGCTCTTTACGATTGTCAGTTCGGTAGTGCCTAAGCCCGATCTGATTGTTTATCTTTACCTTGACGTCGATAACCTTAAGCGGAATATTCAAAAAAGAGGTCGGCCCTATGAACAGAACATCCAGTATGATTACCTGGATAAAATTCAGAACGGGTACCTCGAATTTCTTCGGCAGCAGCCTGATTTACGTGTGCTTCTCATCGATACAAACAACATCGATTTTGTTGAACGCAACGAGGATTACGCGTGGATTAAAGAGGTGATCTTCAAAGAATATCCGCTGGGGATGCAGCGCATTCAAAAACCCGATGCAGCGGGCAGCCGGCCTTTGTGATCCTTCCGTTCCCAATGGGAAGGTAACAAACGGATTAAATAAAAAAAGCCGTTCTTTTCAGAACGGCTTTTAAAAAATCAGCAAACAAAATTACTTAACGATATTCTGGAATTCAGGGGTGTTAGCGAAGCTGTAGAATTCGCGGTCACCTTTTGCCTGAGCTTTCAGGTCGGCATTCTGACAAGCTTTCATCAGGTTTTCATACAACGCCTTGCTGTTATTGCTGCGGGCTGCAGTAATTGCCAGCAGATAGAACGTTTCCGGTGTTTGTGGAGCGCACTTTAAGGTTGTTTCAGCAGCAGAGGTATTGCCAGAAACCAGTTGAGCAAGACCAAGGTTGTAGTTGCATTTAGCGTTGGCAAGCATATTCAATGCTTTTGGATAATCACCTTTGGGAATCAACAGAACTCCCTGGTTGTAATTGGTGTTTTCTCCCAATGTGGCAGCTTTCTTGAACTGAGCTTCTGCTTTTTTCAGATCTTTCTGTTTTGCTGCAACAACGCCGATGTTGTTTTCAATAATGCCATTGTTCGGAGCAGCAGCCTGTGCTTTGATGAGAAGTTCGCTGGCGCGGGCAAGATTTCCCTTGTTGATTTGGGCAACAGCGTCATTGTTCAACGCTTTCCAGTTAGCCGGGAACTGCTTTACAGCATTCTCGAGAATGGTCACCTTTACATTGTTATCAGCAGTAAGTGTCGCAGCATAGAGAAGTTCTTCCACCTTAAGTTTTTCAGGATTCGAGGCACCAAACTGGAGCAGCTCAGCATCCGTAAAACGTGGTTCGAAGAGGGTAGCCGTGATTTCCGAACGACGTAAAGCCGGGAGCAAATCTTTTTCGATTGCAGGATAGATCAGGATCATGTTGCGGATTTCCTGTTCTTTTTTCAGGGGATCCACATTGGAGTTGATTACGTTCAACACCTTATCCTTGTCTTTCAGGTTGCTTCCCTGAACGGCTTTAAGGAAGCCATTCCAATCCGGTCCATGATGTTGCAGGGTCATGTTGACATCTTTACCGGCGGCTTCAACGGCAGCTTTCACAGCTTTTTTGTCTTTATTGTCTTTGTTAGCCGCTTTTGCCCATCCCTGGAATTGGTCAATCATCCATTTGTTGCCCGTTTTGGAACGGTTTTCAGATAATCCGGCGTTGAAAGTTTCTTCTCCTTCAGGTGAAGCATAGCCGTTCATGGCAATGTCTTTTATTTTCCATCCCTGTTGAATAAAGGCATCAAGGTCATTCAAAGCGCTCTTGGCAGCATCAGATTTGTTGTTGCCAAATTTCAAATCCAGGTCAAATTTATTCTTTTTGAAAAAGATGGTTCCTGTTTTTGATACAAGCACCTCTTTCTGATATCCGTGATCACCAATCAGGGTGAGTTCGTCATGCTGTACACGTGTGGCGGTATAAATAACCCCGGGAGCAAGATCGCGTTTGGGCATTTCCATAAATTTGGCCTTCACCTTGATCTCATCTTTTTTAAGCAGAACCTTTTCCTTGGCTTCATAAATAATAGGAGTTACAGAAAGCATGGATGTATTCATCTCAGGCTTGTAAGGGAATACACAGGTATAGGTAAAAGAACCACCCTCTTTGTATTTGATCATCGTACCGGTTCCTGATAACTTTTCACCATAAATATGGGTAGCACAAGGTGTTTCATATTGTCCGCCCTCGAAGGTAAGTACGGGGTGGAAATACATGGCAGCGGTTGGGCACAAGAACTTTGGAGGAACGGTTCCTTTAATTGTGACAACAACAGAGTCGCCCTTTTCAGTAAGAACAGCCGGCGTGGTTTCATATTTTACCAGATCATATTCCTTGGCCATTTTCTTCAGGTTGCATCCACCGGAAAATTTATAGGTAAGGCCAAGGTTGATCCCGCTGTACATATCATTGATGACTTGCTTGTCACCACCTACTGACAGGTCGAGGAAGTCACTGCTTCTCCATCTCCAAAGAATTTCAGGATTGATGGACCAATGCTCGCTCAGGTTGAAATCAAATCCGAGACCGGCCACTGCTTTAAATTCCATATTCCAGCCTCCGATGCCGCTGTTGTTGCCAACTCCGTCCTGATCAGCATCCCTTCCGTATCCGAGATAGCCGATGATCAGGTTTGGGTTGCTGTTGTCATATTTTACACCCTGTGTGTGATCCAGACCGAAACCGGCAACAATGTATGATGAAAAGAACCGCTCCGGCTTATGACCCATGATCCAGTTAACCCAGTTGATGGTAACTTCAAGGTCGGTTTCAATAACCCATGATTTGAAATTCTGGGAAATCTTTCCATCAGAACCCAATGGTGCTTCCCAAGGGACATACTTATTGGTAACAGATGCTGAAAGGGGAACCCAGCCACCTCTGAAACGAGCGCCGATTACCCTGGTAAATTGTTTGGTTACCATTCCACCTGCCCCGAACATCCATTTGTCATTCAAAAAGATATTCTTGGAAAGATCACCGTTGAATTGGTTCAGTGATCCATAGGCAGTAACAGACCAATAACTATAGGTTGAGGCCTTTGAACACTTTGAAGTTTTTGTCTTTTCTGCCTCTTTTTTGGGAGCTTCCGTCGATTTAGTCTGTGCAATGGAGAGCATAGGCACGACAAACATCAGAAGGACGATTAACGCTTTCGCCAGGGGTTGATAAATTTTTTTCATACTTAAGGATTTAAATTATAATTTGACTTTTGTTATGGATTTAGCAAATATACTATATATAAAACGGCTTTCAAAAAAAAAAATCACAACCAAAATGATCTCTCTTTTTTTTATTAATTTTTAATTTGCTGATTTACAATGCTTTGAAATATTTTCTTGAAATTAAAGTGTAAAAATAAAAAAAATGGGTTAAACCAACAAAATTTTTTTTCAAAACACTGGTCAAATATGAGTTTCTAATTCATGTTGCGCCTGTGATATCTTTGTTGTACGATAAAATTTCCTGATGGTTTCATTTATTTTTAAAAATATTCATTTTGTTAAAGAGTTCCCATATCACAATCCCAACCGCGACTGAAATATTGATGGAATGCTTGGTACCGTATTGCGGTATCTCAATGCATCCCTGAACATGCGGGAGCACCTCCTCCTCAATGCCATTCACCTCATTTCCAAAGATGATGGCTAGTTTTTCACCCGGGGTGGGAAGGTAATCAGAAAGTTTTATGCTTCCCTCGGCCTGTTCAACGGCAAGTATGGTAAAGCCTTTGGAGCGAAGCTCTTTTACAGCTTCGAGGGTGGTCGGAACGTAAACCCAGTCGACGGATTCGGTGGCGCCCAGGGCGGTTTTGTGAATTTCACGATGGGGGGGTGTGGCGGTGATCCCGCAAAGATAAATTCCCGAAAGCCTGAATGCATCCGCCGTCCGGAACACACTGCCAATGTTGTTCTGGCTGCGGATATTGTCCAATACCACCACCATGGGCGATTTTTCCGAGACTTTGAATTCTTCAACAGATAATCTCTGCAACTCGGGCATGGTCAGCTTTTTCATGAATCAAATTTACAACTCAAAATGGTCACTCGATCTGATTTTATCGAAATTTATCAACAAACCTAGGCAGCCTAGTCACTCCTGTTTACCTTTGGAAATTGTTTTTCTGTCAGGGGATGGTTCAGATTTTTTGCCAGGAACCTTGTTCTATCCTTCATCCTTTGGATTATTTCCAATGATAAAACCGAAAGAATACGCCGAAACCCCTTTAATGAAGCAGTACAATGCCATCAAGGCAAAGTACCCTGATGCGCTTTTGCTGTTTCGTGTCGGCGATTTTTACGAAACCTTCGGTGATGATGCCATTCGGGCATCGAATATTCTCGGGATTGTGCTTACAAGGAGGGCCAATGGAGCGGCTGCCTACATGGAATTGGCAGGTTTTCCGCACCATTCGCTTGATCTTTACCTCCCGAAGCTTGTCAAAGCCGGGTTGCGTGTGGCCATCTGCGACCAGCTTGAGGATCCGAAACTGACCAAAACGATTGTCAAACGCGGCGTTACAGAGTTGGTTACGCCCGGTGTATCGTACCATGATAAAATTCTTGATCAGAAGGAGAACAATTTTTTAGCCGGGGTACACCTTGAATCAAAGGTATCCGGCATTTCATTTCTCGACATTTCAACCGGTGAGTTTTACCTGGCGCAGGGAAGTTTTGAGTACATTGACAAACTGATCCAGAGTTTCCGCCCGAGTGAGGTGATCATACAAAAAAGCAAAAGGCAGGAATTTACTGAACTTTTCGGGAGTAAATTTTACATTTCAACCTTTGATGACTGGGTTTTTTCCTCTGATTTCGCGAACGATCTCTTGCTTAAACATTTTGGTACAGCTTCGTTAAAGGGTTTTGGTGTTGAAAACCTTGAGATGGGCGTGATTGCAGCCGGGGCCGCGCTGCATTACCTGGCTGAAACGCAGCACGACAAGGTGCAACACATTTGCAAGCTGAGTCGCATCGAGGAGGATCATTATCTATGGCTTGACCGCTTTACCATCCGCAATCTTGAATTGCTAAGCTCGGTGAATGAAAATGCGAAAACCTTGCTTGATGTGCTTGATCAGACCGTTTCACCTATGGGATCAAGACAGTTGCGGCGATGGATCATCCTGCCATTGAAGAATCTCCAGCCCATCGGAGAGCGGCTGGATGCCGTTGAATACTTCACCCGGCGAGGGGAAACGATGGAGCACATCCGTCATCATTTTCAACAGATCGGAGATCTTGAGCGACTGATTTCAAAGGTTGCGGTTGCCCGTGTAAATCCCAGGGAGATGATTTACCTGAAAAGAGCGCTGGACGCCATTGAGGAGGTAAAGGCGCTTTGTGAATCATCTGATAATGATGGACTTATGAAGATCGGGGATCAGCTGAACATTTGCCAGCTTGTGCGGGAGCGGATTGAACGCGAGATCAACCCCGATCCTCCGGCACTGGCCATCAAGGGAAACATCATCCGTGAAGGTCTGTGTGCTGAACTCGATGAACTGCGTCAGATGGCTTTTTCAGGTAAGGATTATCTGGTGAACATACAGCAGCGCGAAATTGAGCGAACGGGCATATCATCCCTGAAGATCGGATTTACCAATGTGTTTGGATATTATCTTGAGGTGACCAATGCGCATAAGGAAAAGGTTCCTCCTGAATGGCAGCGCAAGCAAACGCTGGTGAATGCAGAACGCTATATTACAGAAGAACTCAAGGTGTATGAAGAAAAGATCCTTCATGCCGAGGAGAAGATGATGGAGATAGAGTTGAAATTGTACAACGATCTGATTCTTTTCTTAGCTGATTATATTCAGCCGATCCAGCTCAATGCCTCCCTGATCGCCCGGCTGGATGTGCTGGTATCGTTTGCGGCCAGCGCCGTAAAACATCATTATGTGCGGCCAGAATTGAATAATTCTCTGATTCTTGATATAAAATCCGGACGTCATCCGGTCATTGAGCAGCAAATGAAACCTGGCGAGGAGTACATCTCCAATGATGTCTACCTCGAGGACCGTTCACAGCAGATCATCATCCTTACCGGGCCGAATATGTCTGGAAAATCAGCGTTGTTGAGGCAAACAGCATTGATTGTACTGATGGCCCAGATGGGTAGTTTTGTTCCGGCCGAACGTGCTGTTCTCGGGTTGACCGACAAGATTTTCACAAGGGTAGGGGCCTCCGACAATATATCATCAGGCGAATCCACCTTCATGGTCGAGATGAACGAAACGGCCAGCATCCTCAATAATATATCAAATCGCAGTTTAATTCTCCTGGATGAGATTGGCCGCGGAACCAGCACCTACGACGGGATCAGCATTGCATGGGCCATTGCGGAGTTCCTGCATCAGCATCCTTTGTATAAACCGAAAGTGCTGTTTGCCACACACTATCATGAACTCAACGAGATGGCAGGGCTCATGCCGCGGATCAAGAACTATCATGTGGCCGTGAAGGAGATTCAGAACAGGGTGATTTTTCTGAGAAAAATACTCCCGGGAGGAAGTGAGCATAGTTTTGGAATACATGTGGCCAGGATGGCCGGAATGCCGTCATCCGTTCTTGAAAGGGCCGGTGAAATGCTTAGGCAGCTGGAAGAAAGCCACAATGCCGAGGAGCTTGGAAAGCCGAAGAGGGATAAGTTTCCAAGGTCGGCCACCCATTCCCGCCCAACCAGCGATCCGGGCTACCAGTTGAGTTTCATCCAGCTTGACGATCCCCTCCTGCAACAGATTAAGGAAGACATTCTTAACACAGAGATCAACACCCTCACCCCGGTTGAAGCCCTGCTGAAGTTGAACGAGATTAAAAAATTGCTTGAAAAAAAGTAGGAGGAAATGAAAATTTGTCTAAATTTGCAGCCTTAAAATTACCATGCGAAAGTAGCTCAGCTGGTAGAGCACGACCTTGCCAAGGTCGGGGTCGCGGGTCCGAATCCCGTCTTTCGCTCCAGAAAAACCCTCTTATGCTGAGGGTTTTTTTATCATCAAATCAACATCTGCCCTGGTGGTGGAACTGGTAGACACGCAGGACTTAAAATCCTGTGACCATTGCGGTCGTGCGGGTTCAAGTCCCGCCCGGGGTACTTCAAAATCACATAATCAACCTGTAAATCAATCGTTTGCAGGTTTTTTATTTTTGAAGGGGGAGGGTACGGGGGAGGGTAAAATTCATTCTATCTGGCAAATCCCAACAGAGTAACGGCCGGCATTTGGTTATTCATTCAGATTCAGGTTCAATCAATTTGATGTTTTTTTCAATTTCTTTTGAATTTACAGGACTTATTACACTTTCGACAGCTGTATATTTTGTCATGGTCCGGAATACTTTCAAAGGTCAAAGATAATAAACCCGGATTTATTCCTGCAAATTGTTTCCGGAGATTTCCGGGATGTTGATGATTATTTAAACAACCAACCCAATCTTAAGTTTCCGTAAATCGCATCGAGGTACAATCCACCGGCTGAAACAGTGAGTTGGTCTTTGATGATGAGCTGGGCTCCAGCTTCGAATCCAGGAAATTTCGTGAATGAATTAAGCGATAGCCCGACATAGGGCCCAATCCGGAAGACAGGTTGTTTTGGAGAGGGTTTGGTTATGCAGGTATCAACCTGCCGGGTGATGGTGATGATTTCTTTTGGCCAAACGAAATCGGAGAATGAGATGAATTGCAGGTCGCCTTTTGCCTGCCAGCGGAACCGGATGTCGCCATGATTGAATACAGAATCGTACCATGACAGCTGGGATGATACAGGGATTGAATCATTTGGTGACTGGTTTGATGGGTTGTAGGTGGGAACAGGTAAAGGGTTGACAGGTTGAAAGGTTGATATGTTGGTTGATGAGTTGATGGGTTGATAAGTTGATGAGGTGACAGGGATCGGCTTGATGATAATTTTTCCGGACCAGTGGATGGTATCATGGACGGTATCAATCCTGACCGGTGCGTTTTTGAATGTTTGGATCAAGGCCGCCTGATTGCGGAGGATCTTGTTTTTCGCAGCATCGTGCATAACCCGCTCCAGTACAATGGCACCTATGAGTATTAATGCCAGGATAATTGAGACCCATACCAAAGGCTTTTTGATAGCTGAAAACAGACTGGATGAATCAAATGTAAATGCCACGGTTAAAAGTATTTCACTTCATTGTTCAGAAACAACCAGGCCTCTGATCTGCGTCGGTTACTTAGGCCAAGGGATATTTGTTTTTCGCCGGGTTCATCGATCATCCCATCACGATCATCATCGATGCCGGGTTTACCGGCGCATTTATTCCACATCATGAAGGTGTCCTCAATGGAAATATCTGTCCTTCGGTCATTGATGAACTTTAACAGGGATGACTGCAGGAGTGCGTTGCATCCTACGTTATAGGCGAAAGAAACCAATGCATCATACTGACATTGCATTAATTTAACCTTCAGCATGGAATTGACCTGGTACTCGGTTTGTCTGACATCGTGCATCAGGTAGTCCCGGGCCTTCTTGTAGGATACACGATCGCCTTCCTTGACCGGCGTACCATCGGGATAAAGGGTTGTGCCGTACCCGATAGTCCACACCCCTGCAGGGCAACGATATGCAAATGCCCTGAGGCCTTCGAAATGCCCGATCAGCGCCAGGCCCTTTTCAGAAATTGTCATTGCTCGCCCTTTAGTGGTACTCCTGCCGAATTTGAGAAGAAGTTTTTAATCAGGTAAGCAATACCGGCGGAAACCCCTGTTAATACTATAGGTTGAAAGAAAGCCCATGTCCAGGTTAACTGTCCGGCTTGAATAGCCTGGTAAACAGCTGTGAGAATTGCGCCGATAACAGCAACCAGCAGACCTTTACCAAGATCCAGCCAGTTTAGGGAAAAGAAGTTTGAGTTCATGGAAAAAGTGTTAAGTGTCAAGTTTTAAGTGATTATGTTTTAAGTTTTGAGGCCGCTTATTTTGATTGGTTTCGGAGGTAGACCTGTATTTCGTCAATTTTTTTGAGGATTTCGCGTGTGTCGGATTTGATATCAACCTTGAGTGCATCCAGTTCTTTCCGATTGTCAGCACAATGCTGTTCCACGTTCTTTTTAAGATTAATGATCTCAACATTGATGGCTGCAATCTGGATTTCAAGATGTACCCAGACTGATATAACCCCGGCAACGAATGTTGCCAGGCTTATTGCCTGGACAACCGGAATGCCAAATATTTTAGAATCCTTGACCATGTTACCATGGGTTTAGAACGACAATGTTTCAACCATTTCGATGTAAGCTACCCAATGCATGGGCGTATCATGCAAACCCGTTGCTGTGACTTTCAGCGCTCCATTGGTGGTGTCGGCTGTGGCTTCAATTGTAATATTGTCGCCTGTGTTATCGGCCACATTTACAAGGACAGGTGTTCCTATAAGGGCCGTGGTGCTGGCCAGTTCTCCGCGTTTTATCATGCCTGCGATTGTAGCATGCTGGGCAGCGGCATAATCAGCACTGGTTGTCAATACCCGGATGAAGAAGGCATAGATTTTAAATTGAGCCAACGTAATATAATAGGTTGGCTCAACCAACAGGTCAACAGGATCATCGCTTGGCGTAATAGCCTTTGCAATGATATGGGTAACCTGGCAGCAACCTGGATCACCATCGGTAAAGAGTCCTCCACCTTTAATATGCTGTATATGGTTATAGGCTGCACAGTTTTTGCCCTCCATGTGGACATGGTTGAATCCATTGGATGAATTTGCCGTGCCTTCGCAATGGCTGTCGGATGCCTGCAGGTCATTTGTGCTGCCTTCGACATGGTTATTGTTGCCAATACAGATATTGTCGTTACCAGTAACGGCATTTTTGTTCCCGGTAACTACATGAGAGTAACCAGATACCAAATTATGTGTGCCTTCAACCGCATTGCTTTCACCTGTAATTGAATTGTAGTGTGACCCCGAAGTGGAGGCTGCATTGGCTTTTCCGGCAACAATATTATCATTTCCGGCAACAGTTGCGTGATCCTCTCCCACCACCAGATTGTTGTTGCCAGCGGCGGTGTTGTCGTTGCCTCCCACGATATTGCAGGTGCCCGCAGCCGTATTGAGGTGGCCAGCTCCACCCGTACCTACAATGGCAGAGTTTGCCCCTGCACCTGGTTTGACAAGGTCAGTGACACCTTTGATGGTAGCAGCGGTAACAGGATTGGTTCCCCCGGTATCAAGTCCGGTATCAGTACCCTGTGTATGGTCAGCAGCATTTGAGTGGTCCAGCGTGTTTGCATGATCATTTGTGTTAGAATGCTTGAGGTCAACTGCAGATTTAACATCAGCAGCAGTTACAGCATTGGCTCCCCCAGTATCAAGACCCTGGTCAGTTCCAGCGGCATGCTTTTTAGAAACAGCATCATCAACATCTACCTGTGCACCAGAGATATATTTGACAACATCGCCGTTGGCGTTGATTGTTGATGGAATGCCGGTAGCATCCATGTATGATCTGATAGCACCTGTAGCCGGTACAGTTGGAGGAGCGCCTAACAGGCTATGTTCCATAAAATCGGATTCGTTTTCGGCTGCTCCCTGGCCACGATTGAAAAAAGTTGAATTTCCCATGGGGTTTTATATTTATGACAGATTAATTGAAAATAAGATTGCATTCTGAAATGTTACCTGTATGTGCTTCACCTACAACAATACGGTATCGTATCCAGATTGTCAGGACATC
>CAJAUM010000151.1 GCA_903945175.1 uncultured Bacteroidales bacterium
CAGTTTTTTTACGAATGGCTTGAGGAGCATTATATTGGACTACTAAAGAAGACGATAAAGAAAGAATTGGGAAATGATGGCAGATTAGAATATAGCATCATCGTTGACAACTCCGATGCTGAGCCAGGGCCCTATACGATCAAAGTACCCACAGGTGAGAAAAAAGCAACCTTAAATCCGCCCGTTTCCATGCCTATCGATTTAAACAAAGGGACCTCCAAGGAAATTCCAAATCCTTTCATTATTCCCGGACTTAAAAAGATCAAGGTCAATTCTCAGCTGATTGAAAGTTATTCTTTCGATAATTTTATTGAAGGTGATTGCAACCGGCTCGCACGTTCAGCAGGTTTTGCCGTTGCCAGCAACCCAGGGAAGACAGCTTTTAACCCGCTTCTTATATACAGTCACACCGGTTTAGGTAAAACGCATCTCTCTCATGCGATTGGTCTGCAGGTAAAAACTAATTTTCCGGATAAAACGGTTCTGTATGTTACCACAGACCAGTTCACCAGTCAATACATCGATTCTGTAAGGAACAACAATCAAAATGATTTCATTCACTTTTACCAGATGATTGATGTTTTGATCCTGGATGATATTCACAACTTGTCGGGCAAGGAAAAAACCCAAGATCTGTTTTTTCATATTTTCAATCACCTGCATCAAAAAAGCAACCAGATCATTCTCACCTCCGATAAGCCTCCTGTGGAGATGAAGGGGATTGAACCGCGTCTCCTTTCCCGTTTTAAATGGGGATTATCAGCCGATCTGCAAATACCAGACCTGGAGACCCGCATTGCAATTCTGCACAAAAAATTGTACAACGATGGCATCCAAATTCCGCCTGAGGTTGTTGAATACCTTGCATACAATATCAATACAAATATCAGGGAGCTTGAAGGAGCATTGATCTCCCTCCTGGCTCAATCTTCATTAAACAAGAAGACCATTACGCTGGAACTTGCCAAACAAATGATTGACAAGTTTGTCAAAAATACTTCGCGTGAAATTTCCATCGACTATATCCAAAAAGTTGTCTGTGATTATTTCAATATTCCTGTCGAGATGATCCATTCCAAAACCAGGAAGAGGGAAATCGTGCAGGCACGCCAGTTATCGATGTATTTTTCAAAAAAACACACAAAATCCTCCCTGGCAAGCATCGGACTTCATTGCGGAAATAAGGATCACGCTACCGTACTTCATGCATGCCGGACTGTAAACAACCTGGTTGAGACAGACAAGCAATTCCGGCAATTTGTTGAAGAGTTGGACAAGCGGATCAAATTGTAAATGAACGAGCCACGGCCTTGGCAGCAATCCTATTTGTTGGCATAGGCAACATTTGCCAAAATGAAAATCGTCGCAAATATTCAGCCTGAGACCATCCGTGCTGCAGCAGACCGGATTTCTCCCTACATCAGGAGAACTCCGGTACTTACCTCTCACATGATCAACAGTCTGTACGGTACTGAGCTTTTCCTGAAATGTGAAAATTTTCAAAAAGTCGGTGCTTTTAAAGCCCGGGGTGCCACCAATGCCGTTCTTTCACTGGAGAAAAACCTGCTGGTCAATGGAGTAGCGACCCATTCATCGGGCAACCATGCCCAGGCGCTTTCCTGGGCCGCTTCACTTGTGAATACCCAAGCGTATATTGTGATGCCGACCAATTCCTCCAAAATTAAAGTCAATGCAGTGAAGGAGTACGGAGGCCTGATAACGTTCTGTAAACCCACCCTGGAATCCCGGGAAACAACGCTTGCCGAAATCATTCAACAAACAGGTGCGACAGAGATTCATCCATACAATGATGAACGGATCATAGCCGGACAGGCAACTGCAGCACTTGAACTTGTTGAAGATGTTCAAAACCTTGACATCGTAATTGCACCGGTAGGCGGAGGAGGATTGCTAAGCGGGACTTCGCTCGCTGTCCATTATTTCAGTCCGTCAACCAAGGTTATTGCTGCTGAGCCTGAACAAGCCAATGATGCTTTTTTATCCTTTTCAGGTAAACGATTTGTTCCTTCCAGAAACCCCAATACCATCGCCGACGGATTACGGACATCGCTGGGTTCCCTTACCTACCCCATCATCCTTCAGCATGTTCATTCCATTGTTACCGTGAGTGAATCGAGCATTGTCAACGCCATGCGTTTCCTTTGGGAACGGATGAAAATCATCATTGAACCATCATCTGCGGTGCCATTTGCTGCCATCATGGATGGAAAAATTGAGATCGCCGGTAAAAGAACCGGTCTGATTATTTCAGGCGGAAATGTTGACCTGGATGATTTACCCTGGCTAAAACATGAATAAAGGCAACCTATATCTGATTCCTACGATCCTTGCTGATGGTGAGATTGAATCGGTGATACCTCAAGGGACACTGGCTGTGATCAGAAGACTCGACCATTTCATTGTTGAGGAACTCCGCACTGCCAGAAGGTTTTTAATCAAGGCAGGGATAACTAAATCTATTGATGACCTTGCGTTTCATCTCTTCAATGAGCATTCCAAAGAGCCGGAATTTGAAACCTACCTATTGTGTACCCAAACCGGGCATGATATCGGTTTGTTGTCAGAGGCAGGTGTTCCCTGTGTGGCCGATCCCGGTTCCCTGATCGTAAAGGCAGCCCATGAAATGGGCATCCGGGTTGTTCCGCTTACCGGACCCTCCTCTATCCTGCTTGCCTTAATGGCCTCCGGATTCAATGGTCAGAATTTTTGTTTCCATGGCTATTTGCCAGCCGATAAAATGCTGAGGGTGAAGAAAATCAAGGAATTGGAGCGCATGGTAAGGGAAAAAGAGCAAACTCAGATTTTTATTGAAACACCCTATCGCAACATGCAACTTTTTGATTCACTCATCTCTGCATGCCGGGAAGATACGCTGCTGTGCATTGCCACTGGAATTTCCGGAATAAATGAGCAAATTGAATCAAAATCAGTGGACACCTGGAGAAAAACAAGACCCGAAATCCATAAGAAACCAACCATTTTTCTATTGTATCATTAGCCTTATAATACTTACCCCCGGTTTACGTTAACTGTAACATGCATGTCAATATAGCGTCATAGATTCATTCTTTTAACCCATCTCATTCATCTGATTTTGGAAACGATACTGTCCGTCAATAACATTTCGAAACGATATGGAAAAATCCAGGCTGTCAATGATCTTTCCCTGGAGGTAAAAAAAGGCCAGGTATTTGGCATTCTTGGCCCGAATGGAAGTGGAAAAACCACCACCCTGAGTACCATCCTTGAACTGATCAGAGCCAATAAAGGGGATTTTCAATGGTTTGGCGAGGAGCCTTCAAAAGAAAGCAGGAAGCGGATCGGCAGTGTAATTGAAAGTCCCAATTTTTTCCCCTACCTCAGCCCGGCCATCAACCTGAAGATTGTGGCAGATATCAAAGATCATGATTATGGAGATATCGACCGGGTGCTCATTCTTACTGGTCTTTACGAGCGCAGGAACAGCAGGTTCAAGACCTTTTCATTTGGAATGAAACAACGGCTTGCAGTTGCTTCTGCCCTACTCGGAAATCCTGATGTGCTGATTCTGGATGAACCCACCAATGGCCTTGATCCGCAAGGCATTGCCCACATTCGCGAACTCATTTTATCCATCGCCAGCCAGGGAACTACGATTATTCTTGCATCACACCTCCTCGATGAGGTTCAAAAAATATGCAGCCATGTGGCGGTTCTGGATAAAGGGAAAAAACTGTTTGACGGCAAAGTAAGCGAAGTTCTGGCCATTTCAGACTCCTTTGAACTTTCATCCCATGACCTCGAAGGTCTCAAGAAGGTTGTTGCACAGCATCCCGCTTTTCAATCAATAACTCCTTCCAGTGATCAGATACTGGTTTATTTTAAAGACGAAGTCAAAGCTGAAGAATTGAATCAATTCTTCTTTCTTAAAGGCATCATTCTTAGTCATTTATCAGAACGTAAACGCAGTCTTGAGCAACATTTTCTTGAACTATTAGACGATAACAAATGATAAAATTGTTAAAAATTGAAGCCAAAAAAATTCTGACCTACAAAATCTTCTGGATTCTGATCGGCCTCTATTTTATCTTTCTTTCTGCAGGTATTTCCATGGCGGAGTTTATGATCAACAATATGGTCGACAGCACAAACAGGCATCTGCCCATACCCATACCCCATGTTGCCATATATTTCTTTCCCTGGGTATGGCAAAATATAGCATTTTTTGCATCTATCCGTTATGTCCTGATCTTCCCGGCAATGGTAATCATCATATTGATCACCAATGAATTTACTTTTAAAACCATTCGTCAAAACGTGATCAATGGCATGAGTAAAGCTGAATTTCTGGCATCAAAACTACAGCTGATCCTGTTAATTTCGTTGGCAATAACTTTTTTACTTTCGATTGGAACCCTGATCCTTGGATTATCAAACACCTCTGATATTTCCTTTGGCCTGGTTTTGGAAAAATCATCCTTCATTTTTGGGTTTTTCGTCACGATACTTTCCTTCCAGATTTTTGCACTATTTTTCGGATTCTTATTGCGCAACACAGGTCTATCCATTGCACTTTTTACGTTATATGTATTTATCGTTGAGCCAATTTTATATTATTTTCTCAAGAGTCCGATCGTATTCAAAAATGACATTTCAACCTATCTCCCGGTAAATTCCATCCTCCGAATCACAGAATACCCGGCCATCCCCGTTTTAAAGCAGGTGATGGGGTTGAATTTGCAGGACTCTGTCAGCTTTTTAGCCTGCTGCATCCCGTTGTTTTATTCAGCTTTGATGGTAGGGATTGTTTACTGGGTTTTATTGAAAAGAGATTTGTGATTTTCTCATCATCCATTCCGCAGTTATTAAAAACAGGATGATGGCAAAAAGCCATGGATTCCCTATTAAATCAGTCATTCGGTTCTGACTGATGGAAACAGTTCGTATATCCTGTCTGGATATAATTTCATCAGCCAAAACATGCACACTGTCCCTGGAAATCATTTTTCCATCGTGCGTGGAAGCAATCCTGAACAGGAGCTGATGATCGGCCATCAGATTTGATCCCTCCACACTGACCTTTTCAATGAAAAACTTGCCCTTTTTCTGATAAGGGGTACTGCCAACCTTTGTTGTCGCGGTGTAAGAATAATCGCCCACAGGAAAGAAACCCGCATTGAGATAATATGATTTCAGGGTTTTACTTAACAAAAACGGATAAGATTTTCCAGCATCATCCGTGATGGTGAGGCTTACATCGGGGTCATTGATCATCTCATAGGTTGCATTGAACACCTCTGCCTCTATTTCCACAGGTTCATTTTCCGATATTTTACTTTTGGCATGTATTCTGAAAAAAGTTTTGTCATCCCTGGTTGAAAGGTATTGCGCCATTTTATTGATAAGGAGGTCGAATGCTTCATGATTTGACTGCTGATTATGATTATACATTCTCCATCGCCAAATATTTTCACCTGCAATGATGCCGATTTTCTTGTCAGATGATGCTCTGGTAAACATGATCAGTGGGATTGAGCTGACTACCGTTCCGATTTTCTGATAAAACAGAATTTCCGTTAATGGGCTATACTGGTACTGTCCAAAAGGTGACAGCAACGGAGGAAATTCAGCGAATAAAGCTGCATCCTTTTTAGGTATGCTGAACAAAGAAAAATCCTCATTGATTGTTGGTTGTGATTCTAAAAAAGCATTCTTATTTGAATTGATCATCAACCCTGCTTTCAGATTATTAAAGGCATTCATATCGGTTTGGGATCCGATAAGGAAGAGCAAAGATGCCCTGGATGTCAATAATGGGGTCAGATCTGTTGGGTTCAAAACCGAAGGCAGCTGGTTAAGAATGACCAGGTCATATGTTGCGAAAGTTTTTGGCAAGGAGTCGGTTCGGATGAGGTTAGTTTCGAAATGTGAAGAGCCTTCCAGCGCTTTTAGCATGGCGGTTACATCGGGATGAGGGGCATCAAAAATCAAAGCAATCTTCTGTCGGGTGTCCGACACTTCTACCAAAAAATCCATACTGTTGTTCTGAACATTGATCTCGCTGTCCAGCTCACTGAGCCTGATTGAATATTTGATCATGCCCTTTTCTTTGGCATCCAGCTGGAATGAGATCTTTTGCACCGAGTTATTGCTGGTTGCCCTGACATCCCTGGTTTCAATCACGCGGTTTCCCTGCGACAAGGTCAGTTTTGAGCCTGAACCGGAACATTTATTCATTTCAACGACCACCTCAACAGGAAACTTATCTCCGGTATACACTGATTTATTGACAATAATTTGGCGGATGATGATATCTTTTTTCAGACTGGTATCCCCTAAGGCAATCGTGTAAACCGGAAAGGATAATTTCTGAGCTGCATAATATGGGTCGGAGCCTTTGTTGTAAATGCCATCAGAAGCGAGTATGATGGCAGCGGCGTTCCGATTGGAATATCGGGTAGTGACTTCATTAAAAAAGGCAGATATATCAGTGAATGCATCTGTATAGGAAGCATTAAACCCATGTTTTAAATTGTCGCCCAGTGAGTATATTTTGACCTCGCATTTTTTATTCAGGGCCTCAGCCAGTTTATTCAGCTGCGTAGGAAATGCAGCTCTGTAATAATCTGAATCACCTGCAAGAATGATTGATCTGGAGTTATCAATTCCAATAATTACGATGGGTTTTTCGATCAGTTTATCTGATTGCCTGATCAGGGGTGATAGGATCAGAAATGAAATAAGTGAGACGGATAAAAACCGCAGGACCATCATTATCCAAAGGGGGGCAGACTTTGAACCCCTTTTAAGGTCCCGGTAATACAGGAAAAATGAGTATATCCCTCCAAGGAGGAGGCAAAGCAACATGAATCCTGAAGGGTATTCAGTAACCAGTTCCAAAACTATTGGATTAATCAGGTATGAAGGCCGCCACAGACTGTAATGGCCTGACCTGTAACATAAGAACTCAGATCAGAGGCCAGAAATAACGCAAGATTGGCAACATCGTCGGGCGTTCCGGCACGCTTCATGGGAATATCCTGAATCCATTTGTCGCGGAATTCCTGAGGCAACTTTGCTGTCATCTCCGTTTCAATATAACCCGGAGCGATGGCATTGCAGCGAATATTGCGGGAGCCAAGTTCCTGGGCTATTGATTTCGTAAATCCAATGATACCGGCTTTGGAAGCCGAATAATTTGACTGGCCGCTGTTTCCTTCAACCCCTACCACCGAACTCATGTTGATGATGGAGCCGAATCGTTGTTTGATCATGACTTTCTGGATAGCCTTTGTCAGGTTGAACACCGATTTCAGGTTTACAGTGATAACCCGGTCCCAATCTTGTTCGGTCATGCGAAGCAAAAGATTATCGCGCGTGATTCCGGCATTATTAACCAGAATCTCAATCGTATTGAAATCCTCCATAATCTGGGCGATCAATTGATCGCTATCAGCGAATGAACTTGCATCAGAAGCATATCCTTTCGCCTTGATGCCAAATGCACCAAGCTCCTGCTCCAATTGCTTTGAATCATCATTATATTGTATATCAGAAAAGGCAATATTGGCACCGTTTTCAGCAAATTTCAATGCAATTGATTTTCCGATACCTCGATTTGCACCCGTGATTAGGGCAGTTTTTCCTTCAAGTAATTTCATGATTGTCATTTTTATGCATACTAAGATAGAAATATCGTAAGGTTACCCTTGAACATGTTAAATCCACGTAACCAGATTAAAGTCCTGACGGTGCGGCAACAACGGACTTTTAGGGAACATCCGGAATACAAAATCATAGACGCCCGCCTGATTGATTGGAATTTCGCAGGCGAATGAAACGATATTCTTCTCTGATCTCATCAGGGTCATCTCCTCTTTAAAACTGGGCTCCTTCACCTCATCATTGATTTTCTTTCCGAAGAGCACTTCTATTCCAATATCGGTACCCGATAATTCATTCAGGTCAAGGATGATTTCAGCTTTGAATGATTCACCCAGTGAAAGCGGCTTTTGGTTAGAATCGGGAATTTTAACCGAGATAACCTCGATACTTTCCCAACCTCGCATGACTTTGCGTTTCCAACTCGCAATATGCCTCGCCATTTCATAATTTTTGCCGGCCATAATATGCGAACGTTTCAACAATGGGTTGTAATATTGTCGGATATAATCGTCGAGCTGTCTTTTCATTGTAAAATGAGGAGCAATCTCCGAGATGGTATTTTTGATATAAGAGACCCATTTCACCGGAACATTTTTTTCATCAACATCATAGTAGATGGGGACGATCTCTTCCTCCAGAATAGAGTAAATTGTCTCCGCATCCAATTCATCCTGGAACTGATGGTTGTCGTAGGTTGATTCCTCACGAAGTGCCCAGCCTGCATTTGGCCGGTAGCCTTCAGCCCACCATCCATCGAGCACACTAAAGTTCACAACGCCATTCATCACAGCCTTTTCGCCACTGGTACCAGAGGCTTCCAATGGTCTTGTGGGTGTATTTAACCAAATATCCACCCCCTTGATCAGATATTTGGCAAGTTCCATATCGTAATTTTCAAAAAAGAATATCTTGCCGACAAACTCCGGAAGATGGGAAATTTCATAAATCCTTTTAATAAGATCCTGCCCTGCTTTGTCGTTGGGGTGTGCTTTTCCGGCAAACATAAACTGAACTGGCCGCTCTTTATTATTTAAAATACGTGACAAGCGGTCAAGGTTGCTGAAAAGTAAATGTGCCCTTTTGTATGTGGCGAATCGCCGGGCAAAACCAATGGTGAGCGCTTTGGGATTTGCAGCTTCCCGGATTTTGAAGATCAGTTTGGGATTTTCGTGACGGCGGGTCATATCCGCATATAAATGTTGCAAAAGAAATTCAGTCATCTGATCCTTTTGCTTAAGCTTGGTTTTCCAGATGGTCTCATCGTCCACATTGTGGATTTTTTTCCAAAACTGCGGATTCGACTGATCTTCAAAAAATCCATCCCCAAACTCCTTATCATACATTTGCTGCCATGATTTGGCCGTCCAGGTAGGAAAGTGGACCCCATTGGTGACATATCCGATATGCAACTCTTCGGGATAGTAGCCATGGTAAAGTTTTACAAACATCTCTCTGGTAACCCGGCCATGAATTTTACTGACGCCATTGATCTCCTGAGATAATTTTGCCGCCAGCACGCTCATGGAAAATTTTTCATTGATGTCGTATTCCACCATACGTCCAAGATTCATGAACTGTTCCCACTTGAGACTCATATGGTCAGGATAATGAGACATGTACCGACGCAGCAGATCTTCAGGAAAGGTATCATGTCCGGCCGGCACAGGGGTGTGCGTCGTAAATAAAGCGGATGAACGGACCATTTCCAAAGCCTGCGGAAAAGTAAGCTTTTCATTCTGGATAAGCTTGCGCAACCGCTCCACGCCGATAAAGGCGGAATGTCCTTCGTTGCTGTGATAAATGTCCGGATTGATCCCCATTGCATCAAGCATGCGAATGCCTCCGATACCCAGCAATAATTCCTGACGGAGCCGGTTTTCCAGATCTCCTCCGTAAAGCTGATGGGTGATGGTGCGATCAGCCTCTTCGTTTTCCTCGATGTCTGTATCCATCAGATACAAAGGAACACGCCCCACATCGCAACGCCAAATTTTGGCATACATCATACGTCCTGGTAAGGCGAAGGTGATTTTCAGCCAATTGCCATTTTCATCCCGAATGGGTATCAATGGCAAATGGGTGAATTTCTGGGGAGTATAGGTAGCTATCTGGTCACCAAAAATAGAGAGGCTTTGTGTAAAATATCCATACCTGTATAACAGGCCTATGCCGACAATGTTATAATTTGAGTCACTGGCCTCTTTCAGATAGTCACCTGCCAACATCCCCAAACCGCCTGAGAAAATTTTAACTGTATCATGCAGGCCATATTCCATACTGAAATAGGCGACCATTTCGCGCGGTTTCTCGGCCGCTTTCGCCATGTATGAATCAAAACTTGCAGTAACCTTCACAAGTTTATTAACAAATTTCTCGTTTATGCTCAACTCCTGTAATTCATTAAATGACAGGGATTCGATCAAGGCGATCGGGTTAAACTTTAATTCATACCAGCGATCTTTATTGATCATTTCAAACAGTTCAGATCCCTGATAATTCCATGACCACCATAAATTTTTCGCCAATCGTTCAATACTGGCGAGGTTTTCAGGAATCCGCTGCTGTATCAGAACCTTCTTCCAATCTGGTTTTAAATTAACGGCGCATTTCAATGTAGGTGAAAACAAATGTGGCTGCTTCCCTGCATATAAATCGGCCCTCGAAGCGGTCTCTTCTAGGGTGTCAGAATACGCTTCGTGGTAATTGCTGATCAGATTCTTCCACAAGGCTGATCTGGAAATTTCATACGCTTTTATCCTGGCTTTGATTATATCCTTTTCAGTCTTGGATGCACAGTTAAAAATGTGCCTGGCAATGTCTTCGGCAACCTCGGTATCATTGTCATCATTCCTGTCAATCACGGCAGTACAATCCTTTACCGTTGGAAACAATGATTTTATCCATTGACCAAAACCAGTCAGTGAGGTTGTAATCGTCGGGATATGGAACGAAAGACTCTCAAGAGAGGAATAACCCCATGGGTCATAATAAGATGGGAAAACAGTTCCGTCAAAACCTATCAAAAGATCATAGTAATTGAGATTGAATATTCCGTCTGATCCATTTAAATAGGTCGGAATATAAATAACCTTCACTGCATCTACCGGGCGATTCAAAAGACCGTTTTCTTTAATTTTTTTCAGGATTACGTCATTCTCAGGCTCAGCAAGACTGTGGGTGCAGTATTCCTCCGGTCTTGAATGGCTGTAGTCCTTTCGGCTCATACGGTCCAGAATTTCTTTGCGCGGGATGCTTTGACCTGATGGAACAGCAATAAATGCAATCAGCGTTTGTGGCAATTTGGAATCCTTATTGAGCATTCCCAGGGAGTCGACGAAAACTTCAAAGCCCTTGTTGCGCAATTCATAGCGACCACTGGTCAGGACAAGTATGGTATCCTTAGGATATTCCTCTCCCGTGAGTGCACCGGCAACTTCCAATAGTTTGATGCGGGCGAGATGCCGTTTTTCAAGATAGTCATCCTTCACCGGCACCCAGGAGTCGTCGAATCCATTTGGGGTTAGCAAATCTGCCTCTTTTTCAAGAAAATGGCGGCATTCATTGTTGGTGATCTGGCTCTGTGTCGTAAAATAGTCGGCTTCGTGGGCTGATAATTTCTCCAGTGAGTACTTGGCCATAACTCCAAACTGCTTGGCAATGGCTTCGGCACTATAATTTTCAAGATTTTTATACAACGGAAGACCGTTGGCGGCAATGGTCCGGCCAATAACTGTAGCATGGGCTGTAAACACCGTGCCAACCTGAGGAATGTGCTCCTTCAGATACAAAATACCTGTACCGGTCAGCCATTCATGGAACTGGGCAATAATTTTATCCTGATGCGAAAGATAGAATGAGTAAAAGCTATCGATAATCTTGCCGGCTGCATAGCCAAAGAAGCAAGGTTCAATATAATCCCAATCCCCGCTCAGGGAATCAAGTTTATATCGTTCCCAAAAATGAGCAAATATTTTGTCCTTTTCTGAAAAATAATGGGTAAAATCGACCAGTATGACGATTGGCTTTCCGGGAATGTTCCACCGTCCGATTTTAAATCTCATTCCTTCAGATTCAGCGATTTCCCGCCACGATCTGTATAAAAACTTATCCTCAATAAATTCCGGATTCTTGTGGGTCTCTTTCCAAATATCCGGTCCGATCAGTATATAGTTATCCTTATACTCATCAACCATTACATGCGCCTTGGTAGCGATTGCCGTGTAGATTCCACCAACTTTATTACATACTTCCCAACTGGTCTCAAACACATAATCGGGGATCATGAGCTGTTTATCTTTCATCGATATGGTTTACTTTGCTTTTTTAACACCTTTTGCAGGTTTCTTTTTTGCTTTCACAGCCGCCTTAACGGGGGATGATTTCCTTTTTGATGCTGGTATTGGTTCAGCTTCTTGTACGGATGGCTCCTTCACATTCAAACTCTCATCAACCCGGATCATGAAGTCGGACAGAACATTCATGTAGTTGATAAATGCCTCATAGGGTGATCCGTATGGATTAAAATATTTATGAACTTCGCCAGCGGAAAACCATTTTGTACACATGTAATAGAAATGGTTACTTGTTTGAAGGTAAAGCCAATCGCGGTTGATTTCAGGATCCTTGCACTGCCTGACCTTGGCTTCATAAGAATACAGTTTTCCAAAGGCCTCGTCCTGGAGTTCATTTCCCAACCATGCCGTCAGATCACGTTCTTCATCGGCCCATGAGATTGGGTGAGGAACTGAAATTGCTGAAACGGGTTGAAGTTTATGATATAATTGATCCGGCGTGCTGAATGAGAAATTGGAGTTAGAAAATACGGTTTCAGGAAGGTGGCTGAAGAAATCGAAGATGCCTGTCTCTTTCCATTGATGTTCTCCAATGGTTTCATAATCAAGAAACAAATTCACAACCTCTTCATTTTTTTCAATTTTATTCAACCATTTTACAAATTTCTCAGTTGTCAAAGGCCATTCAGACCATTCCTGGTTTGAAAAGCGGAATGTCAGATCATCGCTCAGGCGGAAATTCCGCAATAAGACCTTCAACTTTGGGTTGATATTATTGCAGTACATGTAATTTGGGCTCTTCCATCCAAGAATATGTTTTGCACCTTCGGTCAGCATGGTATGAAACCCCATATCAGCGACTATCTCACCGATATGATCTGAGTATATCAATTCTGTATTCCGGAAAGTCGTTGGCCTTTTTCCAAACAATTCTTCAATTTTAGAGGCATGCAATTCAACCTGTCGAACAAATTCATCCTTGTTTCCAAGGGATGACAGTGAATGTGCGTAGGTTTCAGCAATAAATTCAACCTGGCCGGTATCGGCAAGTTGCCTGAAACTTCTTATCACCTCGGGAACATGGGTTTCCAATTGTTCCAGGGCCGTTCCTGAAATAGAATAGCTTACCTTAAAAGCCGACCCAAACTCCTTGATCAGACTGAGCATGAGGTTGTTGGCTGGAAGGTACGATTTTTCAGCAACCCTGCGAATGATATGTCGATTTTGATAATCATCATAATAATGATGATCTTGTCCGATATTGAAAAACCGGTAAGTCCTTAGGCGAAATGGCTGATGGACTTGAAAATAAAGGCAGATGGATCTCATATGATCATTTATAAACAGCTTTGTTATACACTTCTAAAATATTCAGGGCGGCGTTTTCCCAAATCAGGTTATCTACTTCAGTTTTGCCGTAACGGATAAACATTTTACTAAGACCTTCGTAATGGAGGATACCATAAATGGCATCCGCCAGGGCATCGATATCCCAAAAGTCGACTTTCAGGGCGTGCTGCAATACTTCGGCAACCCCCGATTGTTTGGAGATGACAACGGGGACGTTTGATCGCATGGCTTCCAGGGGTGAAATGCCAAAAGGTTCCGAAACCGATGGCATCACATAGACATCACTCATGGCAAACATGGTATCCACCTCAGGGCCTGCAAGGAAGCCGGTAAAGTGAAATTTAGTTGCAATTTTCAATTTGGCAACCCGGCGGATCATGCGGTTCAGAAGATCACCCGAACCAGCCATGACAAAACGAACATTTGAATCGCGCTGTAAAACTTTGTGTGCAGCCTCAACAAAATAATCGGGGCCCTTTTGATAGGTCACGCGTCCAAGGAAGGTGACAACCTTTTCCTTCACATGTTTGGTAACTCCTGACAATTCAGGATGATCGACAGGTTCAACTGCATTGTGAACGGTAATTACTTTTTCAGGAGCTATACCATATTTTTCAATCACAATCTGCCTGGTGAGGTTACTTACCGTAATGACCAGGTCCGCTTCGATCATTCCCTGCCGTTCAATATCGTAGACAGGCTGGTTGACATGCTCTCCTGACCGGTCAAATTCGGTTGCGTGGACATGAACGACCAGGGGCTTGCCAGTCATCTTTTTTGCAGCAATGCCTGCGGGATAGGTCAGCCAGTCATGTGCATGAATTACATCGAAGGTATTGGTTGTTGCAATTGAAGAAGCTACAAGCGCATACCGCGACACCTCCTGCATGAGGTTGGGACCATATTTTCCTGAGAAGGAATATTGTTTGGAAAAAACCGACTGGGTTTCCTGTATCCCTGTTAAAACCTCTTTATTCACTACTGTTTCAAATTCTTCGGGATCAAGGTAAGGCACAAGGTTGGAGCCAATTTCCATAAACTGAATCCTTTCCAGGTGCTCTTTTGTCCATGCCTGAGTAAAATCAAGGGTAACATCGCTGGCGTTTACCAGGCGAAATCCATCCTTCGACTCGTCTCCAAACGCTTTGGGGACAACAAAAATAACCTCAACACCTTGTTTGACCAGGCCTTTTGTAAGCCCGAAACAGGCCGTTCCCAATCCTCCTGTGATATGCGGGGGGAATTCCCACCCAAACATTAAGACACGCATTTTAATTACAAATTATGAATTACAAATTACGAATGACGATTTTCCAAATGTAAATAACTAACAATATTGTTTAATCAGATAACCTATGCGAAGTAATTCTGCAACGGAGGAGGCTTGAGAAATAGCGCCCCTGCCAGCATGTGGAGGATCTCCATCATATATCTCAGAGATTGTACCGATTCCATGCTCCGTCATAACAGCTTCAAAACCTGCAAGAATTGATTTAATCAGTGATAACCCACTTTTTCCATGAATAGCGAGGTATCCTTCAACAAAATGTCCAAGCAGCCAGGGAGATACCGTTCCCTGGTGATATGCAGCTTCACGCTCAGAGGGATTTCCGAAATATGACCCCTTATATACCGGGCTTTTGGGGCTCAGTGTGCGTAGGCCACGCGGGGTTAAAAGTTCCTGTTTCACGCGGCTTAAAACCTCTTTCCTGATCTCTTCCCTCACGGGACTATATGGCAGGGAGGCAGCAATAACCATATTGGGCCTGACAGCCCAGTCTTTGTATTCTCCATCAATGTAATCGGCCAGGTATCGTTTTTCCGGACTCCAGAAGCTATCCACAAAGGATTCAGGTATCTGCACTGAAAGTTTTTCCCATTCTTTACAAAAAGCGGTGTCTCCGGCGAGACTCGCAACTTCCAGGCTGAAACGAATGGCATTATACCACAAGGCATTTATCTCAACCGTTTTTCCGACCCGGGGGGTCACAGGTTTACCATAGGCATACGCATCCATCCAGGTAAGGGCCATTCCTGGTAATCCGGCATAAATCAATCCATCAGCATCCATATGGATATTAAACTCAGTACCAGCCCTATAACTTTCAAGAATGGTCTTCATCTTTTTTCCGTAGGATAACCAAATTGCCTTTTTGTCTCCTGTAAATGCACTATATTGCTGCAATGTCCAAAAAAACCACAAAGAGGTATCTGCAGAATTATAGGTAGCACTGTTTCCACTTCCGAAATTGGGAAATAGCGGCCCCTTCATCTCACTTACCATGGTATCGATGACAGCCTTGCAGGTTGATATATCGCCATGAACAAGTGTGAGACCGGGCAGGGAGACAAACGTACTTCTGCCTGATCGTCCAAACCATGGGAATCCAGCCATCACCTCGGTGTTTTTCCCTTTCTTTAAAATAAATTGGTTAGCTGAATTGATAAGGCAATTGACGAAGTTATTCCTTGGAATCCTCTTATCCAATTCTGCATTGAATGCCCGTTTCATTGAGACAGGATTAAGCTCCTTTGTGCCGGCTGCAAAAATCACGCTTTCGCCCTTTTTAAGATCGAACTCAAAAAAACCTGGTACATAAAGGTCCTCCTGGCACTCATATCCCCTATCCATTTCCTCCTGGTACTCAATCTTATAGTACCAATCCGGGACATGGGTATATTCGTTTTCTTTCGATATTTGCATGAAAAGGTCAGTATAGCCTTGATACATACGAATTTTAATCCCATGAAGCACCGCTTCATATTTTTTATCAGCAAAGATGTTTTCTTTGCTTAATGCATGAATGTTACGAAATGCAAGGAAAGGTTTCAGCCTCAGTTTTGTAGGGGAATGGGCATCAACCAGCGTGTATTTGATAAGCATCCTGTCTTCATGGGTGGTGAACACCATCTCTTTTGTTAGAATGACACCACCAACACGGTAGGTCATCTTTGGGTATGGTTCGGTTACGAAATCCCTCAGATATTTATGGCCCTTTGGATTATAAACTCCTCCGGGATATTTATGGATGCCCAGGTTGAACTCAGAATCCATCTGGATCACTGTTTCGTCCAGGGAAGAGAGCAAGACATGATTTTCATTATCAATACCTGGTTGGGGAGTAACAAGCAGGCCATGGTATTTACGTGTATTGCAATTTACAATGGTTGAGTTTGCGTATGATCCCGCCCTGTTCGAGCGAAGCAATTCACGGTTCAAGGAGTATTCTAAATTTACCAGCTTGCTCTTGTCGAAATTTATATAGCTCATCTTGCTTGATTTACCTGACAATTTTTCAAATATAGCGGAAAAATATCAATTTGCAAAGGTACAATTTTCTGGGTTTTCAGCGTTATCCTATCCAAAAGTTAATTATTCCTTAACTTTGGCGCTCCAAAACCCTGCAATGATCCGGTTACCAAAATCTCTCCCTATCATCCTGTTCTCTGGATTTCTTATTTTTTTCATCCTCTCGTGCCGTAAAAAGGATCAGATTGACACGAGTCCGGGGTTGCAGCTTTCCTTTTCAACTGATACTGTTTTCTTTGATACCGTATTCCCAACGGTAGGCTCTGTTACCAAACGGCTTGTGGTTTACAATACGAATAAAAACAAGGTCAGCATTGCTGATGTGAGGCTTTCGGGTGGTCAGGGTTCCATGTTCCGGCTTAATGTCAATGGAACACCGGCAATCAGTGCAACAAATATTGAGATCGCAGGAAATGACAGCCTCTTTGTTTTTGTGCGTGTTACGGTGGATCCGAATAACCAAAACCTGCCATTTGTGGTAAGCGATTCCATTCAATTCACCACCAATGGGAGTCTGCAACATATCAAGCTTGTTGCCTGGGGCAGGAATGCCATTTTTTATCGTGGGACAAATCTCAAAGGGAACATTATCTGGGACAGTTTGAAGGCCCATGTGATCTTTGGCTCCATTCGCATCGATACCAATTCTTCCCTGACCATCATGCCCGGAACAAGGGTCTATTTTCACAAGGATGCTTACATGTCTGTTTCCTTTCAATCAACCTTAACGATTCCGGGAACCCTCGATCATCCTGTACGGTTTCAGGGCGACCGGATGGATCCATTCTATAAAGATCTTCCAGGCCAATGGGGAGGCATTTTCCTGGAATCAGGAAGCAGAGACCATGTTGTAAACTACCTGTACATCAAAAACGGATCTTACGGATTTGCCGTCGATTCAATGGGAACACAAGGTTCACCCATGCTTGCGATCAGCAATTCCATTATTCAGCATATGAGTTCTGCAGGAATTTTCGCCTTTGGAAGTTCTGTCACTTCGGTGAATCTGGTAATCGGTGATTGCGGCGGTTCATGTCTGGCCCTCCATAATGGAGGAAGCTATGATTTCAGGCAACTGACTGTCGGAAATTTCTGGTCATCTTCGGTACGAACTTCACCTTCGGTCTATTTAAGCAATTACAGCTATGATACAACAGGGCAAAAAATATCCAATCCGCTTTTGAAGGCCTATTTCGGCAATGTGATTCTGTATGGGTCTAATGAAGAGGAGATTGTGCTTGATTCGCTGCCCTCCGTACCTTTTGAATACACCTTCGATCATGCCATCCTGAAGACACAATTAAAAACTACGAATCCCTTCAGATTCATTCATTGCGACGTAAATAAAGATCCTCGTTTTGTGGATATTCAAAAAATGAATTATCAGATCGACAGTCTATCTCCTGCAATAAACATGGGAGCGCCTATGGGTATTCCATTTGATATCCGGGGCAATGACCGCGGATCCACCCCGGATCTCGGCGCGTATGAATACGTGGAAAAATTAAAAATTAAGAATTAAAAATTCCGCTGCTTCGCTACTTCTTTCAAGGCTTCCACCATTGCTACGCCCAAGTCGGCCGGGGAATCAACTACGTGAACACCACATTGCCTGAGAATTTTCTTTTTTGCTTCGGCTGTATCTGATTTTCCGCCAACAATTGCACCTGCATGGCCCATGGTGCGGCCTATGGGTGCAGTTGCCCCTGCAATAAAGCTTACAACAGGCTTGGTGCCGTGCTGCTGGATCCAGTAACCGGCGTCGGTTTCCATATTGCCCCCGATTTCACCGATCATGATAATCCCCTCGGTGGCAGGATCTTCCATAAAAAGCTGCACAGCCTCCACGATGGTAGTCCCCGGAATGGGATCCCCCCCCACCCCAATCATGGTGGTTTGTCCTAGACCGGCTTTGGTGATCTGATCAACGGCTTCATATGAGAGGGTGCCTGAACGGGAAACGATCCCTATGGACCCGGGTTTATGAATGAATCCCGGCATGATGCCGATTTTTGTGCTGGGAGGGGTGATGATTCCCGGACAATTCGGCCCGATCATGCGCACCTTATGACAACTCAGATATTCCTTAACAGAAATCATATCCTTGACTGGGATCCCCTCGGTAATACACACTATCAGCTTGATTCCCGCATAGGCTGCTTCAAGGATGGCATCAGCTGCCAGCGGAGGAGGAACAAAAATAACAGAAACATTGGCGCCGGTAGCTTTCACGGCATCTGCCACCGTGTTGAAGACCGGTCGGCCAAGATGCATCATTCCACCCTTTCCGGGAGTAACTCCCCCTGCCACATTGGTTCCATATTCAATCATCTGACCTGCATGAAAAGAACCTTCATGGCCGGTTATGCCCTGAACGATAACGATGGAGTTTTTGTCAACTAATATGCTCATATCTGCAATTTACGATTTAAGACTGGCGAATGGTTTTATTGATCTGAAAATCCGATGGGATGAACGCATTGAACTTTGTTTTTCAAAGATAGAGCCTTTTGTAAAAAGAAATATAATATTTGGTAAAATTGTTTTTATCGTACAAGAAAGGCTGTAATTTCGTAGTCGATGACTAACATTCCGAAGACCGATACAATTTGTGCGCTATCCACGCCACCCGGGATGGGCGCAATTGCAGTGATACGGCTATCAGGACCAGGATCATTTGAAATCACAGGAAAGGTTTTCAGTCCTGCTGATAAAAAACTGGATATCAAAACAGCCCGTTCTCACACGATCCATTTGGGCATTATCGGAACCGATACATCCATCCTTGATGAGGTGCTGATCAGTATTTTCAGGGCCCCCCACTCCTATACCGGTGAAGATGTGATCGAAATTTCGTGTCATGGTTCGGTTTATATTCAGCAAAAGACATTGGAACTGCTTTTGACGCATGGAGCGCGATTGGCCAAGCCCGGCGAATTCACGCTGAGGGCCTTCATGAACAGGAAATTTGATCTCTCTCAGGCTGAGGCTGTTGCCGACCTTATTGCATCCCATTCCGGATCGTCTCATGATTTGGCAGTTCAGCAGATGCGGGGCGGTTTTTCAAAAAAAATCAGTGCATTAAGACAATCCCTAGTCGAATTTACAGCCCTGATCGAACTTGAACTTGATTTCAGCGAGGAGCACATGATTTTTGCAGACCGTGCTGATCTTAATTCACTTCTTGAGAAGATAGAGATTGAATTGAGGATCCTCGTTCAATCCTTCAGCCTCGGGAATGTCATTAAAAAAGGCATCCCTGTCGCCATCATCGGGAAGCCGAATGTCGGGAAATCAACCTTGTTGAATGCCATTCTGAATGAAGAAAAGGCGATTGTGTCTGAAATCCCCGGGACTACCAGAGATGCCATTGAAGACACCATCGTGATTGGCGGATATAGTTTCAGATTTATCGATACTGCAGGCTTGCGGGCTGCCGAAGACAAGATTGAGACCATTGGTATTGAACGCACCTGGGAAAAAATTGGTGATGCAGCCATCATTCTTTATGTATTCGACGCCACCGCACAATCTTTTGCAGATGTAATGGAGTCGTTATCTGAATTCAAAGAAATCACGGCTGATAAAACCCATCGCCTGATCCTGATCGGGAATAAGATGGACAAAATCAAGTCTTTACCAAAGGGATTTAAAGACTTTGTTGAACATGAAACCATTTTTGTATCGGGGAAAAGGAAGGAGAACATTCATTTAATTGCGGAGCATCTCCAGCAAGTAATTGAAGAGACCAAAATTTCAGACAAGACCATCGTATCCAATTCACGACATTACGAGGCGCTGCAAAAAGCGCTTGATTCTATTCTGAGCGTCCGAACCGGTTTGCTTGAGGGGATATCACCTGATCTCCTGACCATTGATATCCGGAAAGCCCTTTATCATCTGGGTGAAATCACCGGTGAAATCACAACAGATGAGATACTTGGAACCATTTTCAGCAGGTTTTGCGTGGGAAAGTAATTATCCTTCCTTTATTTTCTAACTACCTGTTAATGTTAATAATAAAGTAATTTATTTTCCTTTATTTGTTGCCAAACCCTTCTTTTTTCCTTATATTTGTTGCCATATTGTTGCCCAACCTTGTTGCCCTTGTTGCCGGGCATCAAAATGGAGAGATGATGTCACTTCCTGACACCTTCTGACATATTAAGTCACTTAATGACATACCAAGTCATATAAAACATCAATGAGCAGCAACCTTAGCATAAAGAAAAAATGTGAATTTTGCGGAGTTGAATTTGACGCAAAAACACTCTATACACGCTACTGTTCGCACACATGCAACCGCAAGCACTATAAAAAATTGCAACGGGACGAAAAAATTCAATCCTTTCAGGAGGTCCAGAACCAATCTGAACAGGAACTACAAACATTTGATCCCAGCCTTCAACAAAAAGAGTTTCTCAGTGTTGGCGAGGTTGCTACCCTACTGGGTGCAAGCCGGCGAACAATCCAGCGAATGATTTCAAAGGGGACTCTGAAGATCGGAAAAATCGGTCGCAGGACTATTGTGAAACGCAAAGAAATTGATAACCTCTTTAATTAATATGGTATGACCGTCAAACTTCGCCAACGCAAAAAAGGTGACAAGATCAGTCTTTACATCGACTATTATCACCAGGGTAAACGCAAGTACGAGTACCTTCAACTGTACCTAACGCCTGAACCGGAAAAGGGGAAACTGACAAAGGAGGAAAAAGATGAAAACCAAAATAACCTTGCACTGGCCGAATCAATCCGGTCAAAGCGACACCTGGAACTTCAAAATGGACTCTACGGATTTCAGGATCATGGTAAAATGAAAGGAAGTTTTCTCCGGTATTTTGAGTACCTGACTGAGAAACGCGCTGCAAGTTTAGGAAATTACGGCAACTGGGACAGCACCCTCAAACACCTTAAAAAGTTTGTCACCTTCGAAGTCACGTTTGCTCAGATCGACCAACGCTGGCTTGAAGACTTCAAGGAATTTCTTCAAAAGAAAGCCGAGACACCCGCCAAAACACGTCTTTCACAAAATTCTCAATCCTCCTATTATAATAAGGTTAGAGCAGCTTTACATGAGGCATTTAAAGAAGGTATCATCCAACGCAACCCTGCTGATTTAGTTGAAGGAGTGAAACCAGGTGAACCACAACGAGAGTTTCTAACGCTCGATGAACTTCAGAATCTGGCCAATACCGAATGTGAACTCCCAATCCTGAAAAAAGCATTTCTGTTCTCAGCGCTAACCGGACTCCGCTGGTCCGACATTCAGAAGCTGACCTGGTCGGAGGTCCAACATTCAAAGGAGATCGGTAACTATATCCGTTTCAGGCAAAAGAAAACCAAGGGAGCCGAAACCCTTCCCATCTCAGAACAGGCATTACAGCTACTTGGTGAACGCACCTCCCCTGCCGACAGAGTTTTCATCGGCCTCAAATACAGTGCCTGGCATAACCTTAAATTGCAGCAATGGGTTATGAAAGCCAAAATCACCAAGTCAATAAGTTTTCATTGCGCCCGGCACACGTATGCCACATTACAATTAACTTTGGGTACTGATATTTATACGGTGTCCAAACTTCTTGGCCATAAAGACCTGAAAACCACGCAGATTTACGCCAAGATTATTGATGAGAAAAAGAAGGATGCTGCAAGCAGGATAAAACTGAATTTCTAACTGATGCCCAATGAAAAAAGACGAGAAACAAACCAGAGATGAAAAGGGCGATATAAAATTCGGGGACTATAAGTTTGATTGGGAGCGATCTAACTGGTGGAGGTATACTTATGTCTTTCATTATTATTGCGAATCACGAAAGCATCATATCCCATACTTCGATTTATTCGACCATGATGATGAAAAATTAGTAGAAGCGAGAAAAGAAAAAGGTTTTACCGAGGTTAGTTTGTATCATATGCCCGAAAAGCCTCCATATGATTTCTATATTCGTTATAACAACTGGCAACTTGGAATTCTTGTAAAATACTTTAAAGAAGTCTTTGATGAACGAGCATTCATCGATGGCTACCAACCACAAAATAAATATTGCCGACTGATTCTTCCAAAAAACATTCATTTTGAAATTCTCAATGTAATAAATGACAACAAACTTTTACCAATCCGTGATTTAATCCTTGAAATAATTGCAACAGCTCAATATAAATATGTTGATGGTGGCATTGCATTCTGGAATGATCCAGAAAATCAGAAGATAATCACGGCCGCAAAAAAGGAGACGACTAAGGTTATTCGTTTGATCGAGAAAATCGATGATAAAGCTTGGCTGAATGGTCGAAATGCAAAACGTCCAGCACAATTAAGTTATGTTAATTTTGTATTTCAAGATGAATCGATTAGAATTAATCATCCATGGCTTAGTAAAGAGTTCATTGAACATTTTAAAGAGCATTATAATAATCTTGCTTATAAAAACTGGCAGATTGATTTATCAAGATATCCTGAACGCTTCGATGAGAATATTCAAACGCGACAATTCAAATACCGATTGGCGATTTCCCTCTATAATCTATTATCCAAGGAAGGTTTTTTTACAACAAAGAAAAAATTGTATCCCAATGATTTACTTCTTTGTATCGCCAAGATTATCGAGTTCAGTTTGATTCCTGTCGGAAGTTTTGATGATCCGGATGAGATTAAAATTAAACATATCCGCAATTGGTTAACGCGCAAAGAACTCCAGGAGGCTATTACGTATCTTGATGTTCTGCCCAATAAAGAAAGGCTTTTGAAATATTTTGATGAACATTTTATTAATTATGCCGGCGATTCCAAAAGGGCGGATGCTTTGTTTATCGCAATGTACTTAGGCAAACGATTTGAAATCCCACATTTGATTATTGACCTTGCACACCTTGCTCAGATTATGAAATCATGGCATTTTTTGATCGGCCATAGGTTCCCCCACCATAATATTGATGGGGAGATAAGGTTCCCTGAACTTATTGCCTTTGATACATTGTTAAAAGCAATACGGTCTAAATGATATAGTCCCATAAAACTGGACAGAAACTTAAGGTTAAAAAATGAGTATAAACCTTAAAACCAAAGTCCAATGAAAAAGACAAGAGTACGGCACACCGCAGAATTTA
>CAJAUM010000152.1 GCA_903945175.1 uncultured Bacteroidales bacterium
ATGGGCCTTTGGGGAATGGGCTGTAGCGTTATGTTGACCCGGCATACCGTGTCGCGTTTGAGTTTGCCAAGGGTGACACCCGCCTTCTTGTTAAAATAATTTTCCTTCGAAAAAAGAAGGCTGTAGTTGCTTTCCTCTTTTATCTGTCCTCCCCCGATGGTAAAGGCGCCCATATCGTCGGTGGTCACAATGATTGTATCATTCTCCCCATCGATGCAGTAGACCGGAAGTTTCTGAATGGGCTGCAGGGTAAGTTCATCCCTGACCGATCCCTGGATTGATATCTTCCAGTTTATTCTTTCATAGGCATAAAGGTCATCACCTCCCTTTCCGCCTGTTCTTCGCGAAGTAAAAAAGCCCTTTTCCTTGATTCCTTCAAAGCTCATGGCAAAGTCATCGAACGATGAGTTGATGGGCCGGGGAAGGTGTTTAACAGACGATATGCCGTTTTTCCCAAGGGTGACGCAGTAGATATCCAATCCCCCGAACCCGGTCATCCCGTTTGATGCAAAGTAAAGGATTGAATCGGCTAAAAGTGAAGGGAACATCTCATCTCCCGAGGTGTTGACCAGAGGTCCCAGGTTTTCGGCAGGACCAAAAGGTTTGCGTTCCGAAGGCCGGGTGGTTTTCCACAGGTCGCGGCCCCCGATGCCCCCGGGGCGATTCGACGAAAAGATCATGGTCAGGCCATTGGCGGTTAAGACCGGATGACCCACGTTGCCCAAACTGTCGGCAAAGATCAGCGCCGGTTTTCCCCATCCGCCTCCTGCTTTCGATGCTTCCAGTATCTGGCAGTACTCCCTGCCGCTGCGCATTTTCGGGCAGCGTGTAAAGTAGAGCTTTTTATACTGGTCATCCAGGCTTGCGGCTCCTTCGTTCGAGGTGGTGTTTACCAGACCCTTGGTCTCTGCCAGAACCGGGGCGTTCCAGCTCTCCCCCTTCTTTTTCGTGGCTGTAAACAGATCTGAAAAATATCCATCGGTCCAGTTATCCATATCTTTTCCTACGGTCCCTTTGCGGTTGGATGAAAAGATCACCATCTTGAATTTATTATCCCCGTAAACCGCTGCAAAATCATCATCCGGGGAATTGAGTTCACGGATGTTTTTGATGATCCATTGTGAGGCGGTGGTGGTATCCTGCATACTGAGCTCACAGGAGGCTTTGCCTGCAATGGCCAGCGGGTCTGAAGGTGCTTTAGCCAGGTATTTATCAAACATGGGCAATGCCTCGGCATATTTTCCCTGGGCACTGAGCGATTGGGCATAGTAGAGATAAATCAAAGGTTTCACCTCTGCATAGCTGTTCTTAACCAGCCTTTGATAGTTGATTTCGGCTTTGCGCGGGTTGTTGATCATCCTGAAGCAGTCGGCCAGCTTATAAACTACCTCATTGCGCTCAGGTTTTTCTCCCTCGAATTTATCTAGCGCCTTGGTATAATATTCTATGGCAGAAGTGTACTGTCTGTTCTGATACGCCTTGTCGCCCATGATCAGGTATTTACTTTGGCCCAATGAGCTACAGTGCAGCCCTATAAAAGCAAGGATAACAATGGTTTTTGCGATGGTTCTTTTCATGGCTTTTACTCTTTAATGAATTTTATAACATTGACCTGTTCCGAATTTGTTGCTCTTAAAATATAGAAACCAGGTCTCAAAAACGAAAGATCAAACTGATGAACGTCATCCATTGTAGTCCACGTTTTAACCAGGCTCCCGCTTGAATTGTAGATTGAAATGATCTTCTCTCCTGTAAATCTGCCGCTCATATCCAGAACAGCCTTATCCTTCACAGGGTTTGGCATCAGATCGATCAGATCCCGATATAGATTTACAATCCCCTGGTGGACATACTCCATTTGATCATATCCCATGGCTTTTAAAAGGTAGAAGTAAACTCCCTGGGGCGCTTTAGAACCCGAAGGCATGTTGCCGTCCCAGCGGCCGTTGACCGTGTCGATGATATTCACCTGCCGGCCATAGCGGTCATTGATCTTCATTTCCAAAGTCTCGATACCCTCGGTTACCGGTCCAAAAGTGTCGTTGTATCCATCTCCATTGGGGGTAAAGGCGTTGGGGATGCGGATCTCTGCACCAAGATTGGTTACTTCAACTGTATCATATCCAACACAGCCCCATTGATCAGTAACCTTAAGCCAATATTTGCCGGAATTAGCTACAGAAATTGAAGCTGAAGTGTCTCCCGTACTCCAGTAATAGTGAGAAAAAGGCCCGGTTGAGGACTGCAGCAACAATTTTTGTCCAATGAATTTTTCTTTATCCGGGCCCAGGTCGACAATGGGCAAAGGATTTTGTCCAATGTATATTTCTCCTGTTGCGGTGCAGTTCCCTCTTGTAGCAACGACTGAATATCTCCCGGAATCTGCTACAACTATAGTTTGTGTTTTAGCTCCTGTATTCCATGAATATGAATTAAATCCCTGGCCTGCATCCAGAGTCATTGTACTGCCCTTGCACAGATACTTATCAGGTCCAAGATCTATTTTAGCATTGCCAACTGTGATCCTGATACTATCAAGATTGGTGTTAATTTTGTCGAAAAAAATATCATCGAGACCAAAATCATTCCCATAATGCGCATCTAAAACGTCAATGATTTCAATTATTGCCGATGTACTTGACCCTGAATTCCATTTAATGAAAACCTGATCCCATTGATTTGTATTGTCAGGAGCATAATAAATAGGTCCTAATTGTGTTCCGTTGATAGAAAACCTTATTTGAGCAGTCTTAATACCAGGTTCACTAAGAGGAACCATAGTGCTAATCCAGGCTCCGAAAGCATAATTAGTATTAGGAGTTACTTCAATTATTTTTTTCCATAATATCAATGTTGGACTCCCCCCGTTGATTATCATAAAATTGCCAGACCCTGTCGTATGATCTGTCCCAGTAAAGGAACTATGATAAAAGTTAGCATTAGTGCCAACAGAATATCCATCAGGTATTGGCATTAAACAGTTGGCTGTATTGCAATAGGTATATTCAGTAATAAATCCTGTATTACCCTGCTCGAAATCTCCATTATCAACCAGGTTATTTGCAAGTTCCGTTGTTTGCAGATAGTAGGTTCGTGAACTGTCGACAACCAAGATTGGATTTTGAATGGTGTCATTGCTTAAACCATTTAAAGGATACCATCTATATGTGAGTGACGGCCTGCTGTTCAGTTGTAAAGTGTCCCCGGCGCACAAGGTTGTATCGTTATTTATAATGGAGCCCTGATGTTCAATGTATATTTGAAAAGTTGTATCGCTTACATCATAGGCTGTGATATCAGTAACGTTGCTTATCTTTACAAGGCACAAGTCGGATGGTGTATTTGGAACAGTCCATGAGTATGACCCGGATAAAGCCGGTGTATCATTGATAATGGTCGCCCAGCTTGTTCCACTATTGATCGAATACTCAATCTTAACATTGTCAACCCCGCAACTTGTCCAGGTGATCGGGTGAATATCGCCTACCTTCCATCGTTCGCCACCGTTGGGGGAAGTAACAAAGATTGGTTCCTGGGCACCTTCACGATACAATGCCTGGATTTCGATTTCATTGAGGGCCCGGTTGTATATACGGATATCATCCATATTTCCACTATAATACCAATTACCAATAATTGATGGAGAAGCACCACCAAATCGAAGTATTTCAGTGTTAGATCCTAGATGATAATTATGTTGGGTCGAATTTGAGGCAACAAGAATTCCGTTAATATATAATTTATCAAAACCAGTACTTGTTGTTGTTACAACATGAAACCATGTTCCAGTCATGGATAAATTTGAATATGGGATCGTAAGGACTGCCCAACCGCCGCCATTGCCGGCATCAGCATATCTATATTGAAGCCTATTGCCATCAGGGCTAGATAATTCGATTTGAAATCCGGATGTCAATGGCCCATTCCCTGATTGTTTATTTATTAGAACATGTTCACCAGATGTTGGATAAATAGGAACATTAATCCAAAATGAAATTGAAAGTTTATCAGATGAAAAATTCAAAGTGCTTGAATTTGGCACATCAATTTTATCATTAATTCCATCAAAATAATACGCTTTTCCAGTATTCCCAAACCTATCCGTTGTCAGTGTCGCACCTGTTACAGTTCCATTATTTCCGTTCCCACTCTCATCATTGGCATTTCCGTTAAATGGCCAATATCCAACAAGCCCATCATTTGGAATAACGATGGTACCGCTTGTCTGCACGTTTTCAGGATTTTTAAACGCAGTTGATGTGTTGTAAATTTCTGAACCGGGTGAGCCTGTATACTCGCACACCATGATCCTGTATGTTTTACAAGGTGACAGATTTGTTACTATAATGCCATCAGGATGGGTTGTTCCATTAAAAACACAATACCAGCCGGTCGTTCCGATCTGTGAGCCGGAGCCAAAGGCGGTGTTTGGAGTGTAGGTAGTATTATTTACAGGTGAAGCGCTACCTTCTGTGCCTTCTTTGATAAATGCTGCCCGGCTGGTTCCATTGCCATCGGTCCAGTTGAAGGTGAATTGGTTGTTGGTGATGTTTGAAAAGGTGAGGTTGGAGGCTTGGACAAAGCATGGATTTCCTTCCATATAAAGTGCTTGGATTTCGCAATTGTTGAGTGCTCGGTTGAAAACGCGGATGTCATCAATTTTCCCATCTAATGTTGATCCAGTCAGAGGATTCTGACCCACCCATGTATCGGCATTGTCGAAAACATATGTCAAAACCTCTTTTGAACCGATCATAGCGCCATCGCAATAAACTTTTATGCTATCACCATCATAGAGACAAGCTATATGATGCCATGAATTTATTGGTATAGAATATCCAGTATATAAATATGCATAACCTGTGCCTGTCCCCATTTCAAATGTAAATCCAACCCCAATCTCATGTTCAACATATCTGAAATTCTTTCCAATATCGGATTGAATGCTGTGTATCAAATTTCCAGTCTGGATATTTTTATAAACCCAAAAACTATGCGAGAATAGTGGAGTATTTAAAGAACCAAGATTAATGTGATTATTTACTCCATTAAAACCATATGCACTGTTAGGTTTTTCACATCTATCGTTTGTGAGTGTTGCTCCGAACACTGTTCCATTATGCCCATTCCCGCTTTCATCATTGGCATTCCCGTTAAAAGGATACCACGCTATTAGCCCATCTGTCGGAATACCATTTGCACAGGTCGTTTGATTTTGCGGATTATTACACGAAGTAGATCCATTGTAGCTTTCTGCCCCTGCTGTACCGTTGTATTCGCATACCATCACGCGATAGGTTTTACCCGGAGAAAGATTTGTTACTGTAACCCCGGATGAATGCGTGGTTCCGTTGAAAACGCAGTACCACCCTGTAGTTCCGATTTGTGATCCGGCGCCAAAGGCCGTATTGGCGGAATAGGTTACATTGTTAACCGGCTCTGCCGTTCCAAGGCTATCCTGCTTTATGAAAACAGCCCGTTTGGCGGCGGTACCATCGGTCCAGTTGAAGTTAAACTGGTTGCTTGATATGTCTGAAAAGGTGATATTTGAAGCCTGGATTGAAGTATTTCGTGGATATAAAACGATTTTTGATGACTCTTGCCCAATCCAATAATTATCATTGTAAGCTTCAAAGCCTCTGGGTGCGTCGGAAATTAAATCAAAAGATCCGTTCTGAATGTTATAAAATTTCCAGGTAGAAAGATTATCCCTTACAAAAGCAAAGTTATCACGCGTAACTCTTCCTACATCGACTGGGCTTTTCGTTGCAAGTACCGTTCCTGCTTGATTTAAAAGAGAAATACCATGGTCAAAAAAAGCATCAGCATATAGAATATAATTATTTGTGCATACGACGTATACTGCAGGGCCGCCAAAATCGGTAACTACAGGGTTAGCAGGATCCGTGATATCTATTCTTTTGCTACCTTGATAGGCATTGCCTGTATATAACAGGTTGCCTATCCTTGAAGCACCCTGCACATTGCCGGAGGTCGAAGGATTGCTTTTTGTTACCATCATTCCGGTTGAGAAATCAATGATCCTGATTTTTTGCGCCCAATGTTCCATCCAATAGAAATAGGTGGTATCATCGGGATCGCTTTCCAGCCAACCCTGATCAAAACCACTCAACGTTTGTAAGTAGGTAATGTTGAATATGTTCGAAGCATCGTACATTTCCACTGAATAATCGTCAATTGAGAGGATAAGTTTACTTTTTGAAAATTTTATTTTTCCGTGAACCCCTATCATGTCCGAATGCGCATTTATACTTGCCACAATGGAACGTGTACAAATGCTGATGACATAAATGCTATCATTCACAGCATCAGAAACATATATGTAGTCGTTCGAGGCTGAACACCATGAAAAGTTTCGATTGCCTGCCGGAATTACAATGGAGTCGTTAAAATATTGGGCATTTGCCCCCCATCCTGAAAAAATCAGAAGAAAAAGAAAGAGAACTTTGCCTAAAGCTATTGTTTTCATGGTAAAACTGTTTTACGAAATATTTCGAAACCATTTAATTGAATCCTATTTCTAAGTGACAAACACCTAAGTGCTGAATCATATTCCCCTACGAATTACAGATAGTCAGTCTTTTATAGTTTGATCAAATCTCTTTTTAACCAATTCACAGCATTCTTCCAACTCTTTAATCCGATTTTCAAAATCTTCATTTCGTTCAGCTTGTTCCTCTTCAAAGTCTTTAAATTCTTCGATATCAAGAGTAGCCAATGTAGTAAAACGCTCATTCATCTGCTTTTCAATCTCAGTTCTCATTTGTTTGTCCGATTCGTTTGCCATTAAAAGGACAAGGAGAATTGAAGACATTGCGATCAAAATGATAAAGATGTAAGGATTTAGCTTGTTATCTGAAATGGTTAATATCAGTCCAAAAATGGACGCAACGTTTGCCATAATGGTTATATTAGCCCAAAATGGTATTCTACTAAATAGATTGTTCATGTGGGTTGAGAATTATTAATGATTTAATAACCAATTAATTGTTTGACTGATAGCGCCTACTCCAGAATTAATTTGCTTTTTGCAGAAAGCAATTTATGCGAAAGGATTCAACAAAATGTTCGATCATTTCTTCCTTCGTAATAGTATCAAATTGTTTTGACAGATCTTTCAGGTTAACATTTGATTTGTCTTCATCTTTGAGGAGAAAATTGCTATAGTTTTCTTTTAAACTTGCCCTGGAGGACCAAAAGCAATGAACATCAAGACTGTATTGTTCTATTTCAATTTGGTAAAAGAATATCACATCATTTGTATCATATACCGCTATATTATGCGAATAAAGCCCAGGATATAAGACATCAATTCTAACCTCCAATCGATATTCTTCGATGTAATTCTTTATCTCTTTAAGTGTTTTTAACACGATATCTTCGGAAAGATTTTTCAATCGTTCTTCACTTGTTTTTCTGTTTGGACGACCTCTTTCAGAAAGAAAATCGTCTAATTCATTTTTCCAGTTTTCCATGTCGGTTTTTTTTAGTTCATTTTGTTGGTTGACAGTTGATGATAAATAAAAAACAGCGTGGCCAGATTGCCCACTGTTTCTGAGGTCCGACCAAGAACCCACTGAACAAGTAAAGCAACGACCACGCTTTCACGTGGCGTTTTGCTTACTATCCTGTTCAGTATTGAAAATTTTGGTCGATTTCAGAAACAGAATTCGGCTAAACGCTATATTTTAAGAGGGTTTTTCTACATGGTAATCAGGGTTTTAGTATTCGTTTTTTATTTTAATCCTTTAAAAGATCTTTTTTTTAACAACCTTGCGGAATGGTGTATGGTTAAAATATAGATATTAGATTGGTTTTCAATTTTGTAAATAAACCGATAACTCCCGGTAATAAGTTCACGAATTGATTTTTCGTTAATTTCTGGCACTTTCCGTCCTATCAGTGGATTCGTCTCCAGGTAAGCAGCTGTCTCCATTATCCTTTCAAGAGTAAGTCCGGCATATTGAACCGAATCCCTGGAAATAAATTCCCCGATTTCCTGCAAATCGGTCAAGGCCCTGGTTGTCCAGATTATTTTAACCATTTTTCCAATTTCTTCCTGACCTCCTCGGTTGTATGTACTTTCCCATCCTTCATATCCTGAAGGCCTTGTTCAACCTTATCAAGAAGGATTAATCTTTCAACAACCTCATCGATTGAAAGAACTTCATCCGGGAGGTTATCAAGGGTTTTTCTGATTGCTTCTTTGGTTAACATATTTATCTTTTATTCAAATTTACACTTTAATTTTTGATCTTGATGGTCTTGGATTATAGATCGGTTTCTGAAGCAGAATCCGGCTAAACGCTATATTTTAAAAGGGTATTTCTACATGATGTTCAAGGTTTTAGTAATGGGTTCATTCATATTTAACAAAAGTACGCCATCAAATCTGCGAAATCAAGGGTTTCGGGAAACACATATTCTCAAATTCCCCTTGGTTTCAGAAAACATTCCTCAACAACGCTAAAAAAGCAAACCTAACCATACACAAGCATTACTTGGACATCATTCTGATATTCAATTACACATCAAAAAACGTATGACTTGTTTGCCCTAACACTTTTTGATCTGATATTGAGCATTTTAAATGTAGTAATAAAAATCCAATTCAAAACACAACGGTTGAAAATATATTTTTCACAGGTGGAAAGGGCTATCATATGCATCGCGATTTATTAAAATCCCTTATCTTTGTTTTGTAAAAACAGCCCGTATGTTAACCTATAGCGTAACTATTGATAATGCCTCCAATTCGGATATTTTTCTGAAGTTAATGAATGAGTTGAAATTCGTTGTTACAGTTAAACCAGAAATCGAATCCGCTGCAATTGCTGCCCTGGATTTGGCTTTGCCCGGTGAACCAGCCAATGATGAAGTTTTAGAAGCGCTTATTGAGATGGCTGAGAAGTCTGGGTTAATACCTTCAAAAAACTCGCAGAAAAAGAACTTACAACGATTTAATTCATGGCAGCACCGGAAAGCCTTAAAGTAGTTTACTCGGACATTGCACACCAACAAATCTTTGCTGCCATGATTTATATTGCCAGACAAGGATACCCGGACACTGCTTTGAGATTTGCTGATGCTTTATATGAGTTTGGACAATCATTGAGATATTTTCCTGAAAAATATGCAATCTGCAAGCGAAAGCCATTTGCAGCAAAGCAACTTCGATGTGCCCCGTTGGAACATTATGTATTTTTGTATCGTGTCGAATCCCGCAGAATTATTGTTCATGCGGTAATTCATTCAAGCAGGATCAAATAGGATAATTTACCCACTTCATTTTATGCCATTTCACCCTTGCATTGGCAAAATGTAACCATATTATCATTTTTTCCTGGCAGGTTACTGATCATAGCATTCTGGAAAGGAGTACAAAAGGATAGGGCATTCCCCGATATTTCAAGGCAATTCAGTACATGGTCTCGCCGGGTATTGTTCTTTTACAATCCAATTTGTCAGAACCAAAGGCTTTTAGAATTTCTATCCGGAAGGTGAAAATCTGGTAAATTATCCGACAAAAAACAAAAAGGATGTTCCTTTCTCACTGCCCAACCCAAATATGAAACGAAAACAGATTGTTTCGTAAACATTGGCAAAAATTTGAATGACAGTTAGTAATGAGAATAATATTATCTATTTTTGTAAGAAATGGGGTTATGCCCCGGAAACTGAAATATGGTAATTATTCTCAGAGAGCGGTGCGGAATTGAAGCGGAACATCTGCTGGTGCGTGGCTTTGTCAAAATAAAAAAAAACATGATGCCATAAAATATGGCAAAATATGGCAATATGGTGGAAAATACGCACATATTGACCCCCTCCGTACGTTTTAAGTTGACCCCCTGATTACGCTTCAAATTGACCCCCTCTTTACGGGGCAAATTGACCCCCTGAAAACAGATATCCTATCATAAGGCAA
>CAJAUM010000153.1 GCA_903945175.1 uncultured Bacteroidales bacterium
TAAATAGCACATTGTCCATCTGTATTTCAAATGGCGCGACATCAGCGGTAATATTTCGGGCAGGTAGCTTTGACCACACATCACCGCGACGATGGATACCTCTTTTGACAATTCGGCCAAACTATCATACAGATAGATAAATTTTTTAGGGTACGGAGGGTCGGTAATGATGGCGTTTGGCTTTACCGTGGCCATGAGTTCATTGTATCCACAATGCCTGATGCTGCATACCGATTCAAACCCGGTAATATTTTTCAACTCAGCGGCCCGATCTTTTATGGCGATATCCCTTTCAATGCGGGTTACCTCTTTTTTAGCCTGTGAGATTGTTTTTTCGCCGCGCTTTACCTGTTCAAATATTTCAGGTTTATCATTTCGCAGCCTGGATGCTTCATTGATGTAGGTGCGGTTGGTGTTGAAGGTGGCGGCAAGTTTAGTGGGAACAGAATTTTCATTTGGGTTTCGGGAGGGTTGTGACAATTTATTGTCACAAGTCCCGGTATCGTTTTCTGACTGGGCAATTGATTGCTTATTCTCAACGCCTTTATGATCAGCCAAATTTTCTTGGTCGTTGTCAATGACGATCATTTCGTGGCGAGGTGTTTGTGACAATTTTTTGTTACAAACACCAAAAAGTCCTTTTTCATGGGTTTCAGTTAATTTTTCTGATTGCTTTTCCCGACGTTCCTTATCAACCTGTTCCCTAATTGCTGACACCATTTCTTCCGCCTCAACTGCAATTGCCGCCCATTGAGAACTATTCAGATTCCGCCTCTTGTTCGTGCGCATGACAAAGTTTAACGCCTGTGCATCCGTTCCCGTAAACTCACGAAATACTGGTTGGATGTTTAGCTCACCACACGCCCGGTATCGGTTCCAGCCGTCAAGTATCTCACCCTGGTAGGTATAAATCGGATTCTTTGGGTCATAGCCATTCGAAACCAGATCGTCCTTCAACCGATTGTAGTCATCCGGCTGCATAAGTGGGAAAATATTGAATTTGTGTTTTTGCATATCATCTGATTTTAAAAACTATAGCGATTTTTAAATTGAAATATTTTCATAACATGTTGATTAATAATATATTTTCATTTTTATATGTTGACATTATATATTTTTCAATGCCTGAAAATATGCTGGTATAAACTCATTCCAATCAATCCAACCTTTTTCAAACAAATGGACGATCCAATCATCCTCCATAAGACAATCACCGGTTATTTCATATCTTCCTTCATCGTAAAACATGTCTCCGTTCAATAAGACCTTCCATTTCCCAATTGTTTTGGCCCTTCTGTTTCTTGTTTGAGGGTCGAAAGGTGGCGCTGGACATCTTTTATTCGGGTCTATGCGATACTTTTCAAACTTTTCAAAATCCATTGGTTCATCGAATTCACTTTTCATATATCTGATATTTAAAATGTTAAAACTTCATTATCATAACTCATCGCCTGTTAAACCGGCTGATAAAAATGTCACCAATACCACAAATCTGTTCATCCCAGATGTCACCATTTGCAACGAACAAGTCGTTTCTTCGCCTATTTTCAGCCAGGTTGTAAATGTTAAAAGCCTGATCGAACGTAATGTCAAATTTTTCAGCTGTATTTAGTACTTCCGAGATTAAAAGATTAATCTCGCCGCCTGTCACGCGATAATAATTTCGCGGTTGTTGATCCTGTAATGTTCCCATAGCTTTAAGTTTAGGTTAATAATATTTTTCGTGGCAATCCCTGCATAAGGCAACCAGTTCAAAATGAAATTCATTATTTATTTTTTTCGCAATCGCAGACCATTGATAATCAATTAAAATGGCACATCTTCCGGGTCAACATAGGGCACCGGTGCAAAATCAAGCTGCAGTTCTTCATTTTTTATTCCCTTTTGCCGGGAATAGAAGCGCTCTCCAAATCTTTCTTCATAAAACCGATGTGACCGGAAATCGAAATAGAGTATGGCA
>CAJAUM010000154.1 GCA_903945175.1 uncultured Bacteroidales bacterium
CAAAAACCTGAGTACCCCAAAAAATCCAGGCATAGTGTCCGCTGAACAACGCATGCAGGTGCACAGCATCAGCCCGCTTTAATTTATATCCCGGGACCAGGAACTCATTGATGTTAAAATAAAGGTATACCAATGAAACTAGTACCAGGAGTTTGGCCATCTTATCAAAGTGAAGATCTGTAATATATGCTTTCAGGTGGTAGTTTCTTCTGAAGAAATACATCGCCAGGATTACAGCGGCGGTTCCCGAGACAAAGGCACCGGTCACAAAATAAGGGCCGAAGATGGAACTGTCCCATCCCGGGCGCATGGTCACAGCAAAGAGCCACGATGTGACCGTGTGGATCGCAAGTGCAATTGGAATGATCAGAATGGAGAGGATCCGGATTCCACGTTGAATGATTTTAACCTGTTCAGGATGATCACTCCAACCGAGTGAAAGAATTTGGTATAGCTTTCTTTGTAGCGGATGTCCTTTCTCCAATCGTTCGGCGCATATTTTCAGGTCGGGGATTAAGGGAAGATAGAGCAATAGTGCACTTATAACGGTATAAGTTATGACGACCGTTAAATCCCATAGAATGGGCGATTGAAAACGACCGTAGATGAAGACATTCAGCAGGCGATCGGGCCGCCCCATGTCGATGATGATCACCAAACCGGCCACCGCTGCGAATGCCAGGGCAATAATCTCTGCAATGCGGGTAAGCGGTGCAGCCCACTTAATCCCAAGTAAACCAAGTACCGCGGTAATGAGCATTCCAACCAGGCTTGTAGCAACAAAAAAGACAAAGTTGCTTATGTACATCCCCCAGGTAGTGACGTCGCGCAATCCCGTGACACCCAATCCAAGTTTTATCTGAAGTGAATAGGCGAATATGCTGATGGCCAGGCCACCAACCAGAAATGCAAACCATCTTTTAAATGACCGTGTTATATAAATGGGCCGAAGAAGATCGGACACCGCTTTATCATAATTCTCCTTGTAATCCATATTGTTCAGCATTTAATACCGGAATTTTTACGGTCGTAATACCACCAGTTTAGAACAAGACATATGATATAATATACAGTAAAGCCATACATCGCATACTCCGGAGTTTTATGCTGGATTTGCTGGCCAAATACTTTCGGGATAATGAAAGCACCATAGGCTGCAATGGCAGAAGTCCATCCAAGGACCGGTCCCGCGAGTTCCTTGCTGAAAATATACGGGATGCTTCTGAAAGTTGACCCGTTACCCAATCCGGCACCGATAAAAAGAAGCAGGAATGAAATAAAGAATGGCAACCAGTAAGCTTCAGGCGATGGACTTTGGCGGGCCTGGATGATAAACCAGGCGACACCTGAGGCAGCTACGATCTGCAGCAGGGTTGACCATTGAGTGACTTTCGACCCACTGTTGATTTTATCGGAAAGCCAGCCACCGACAGGACGGATCACAGCTCCCAAAAAGGGTCCGATCCAGGCCCAGGCCATGGGATTGGGTGCATTCGGGTTGACATCTCCATTGGGAAGGTACCCGAAAACATCCTGGATTAGCTTAGGGAAGGCTCCTGCGAAGCCAATAAATGATCCGAAGGTCATGACATAGAGGATGGTCATGATCCAGTTGTGTTTGTTGCTGAAAATCTTGAACTGGTTATCCAGACTACCCTTGATCTCTCCGGGGGCAAGGAATTTCAACAGTGCAAGTGCCACGATGATGGCTAAAGGTAAGACGATCCACATGCTCAATTTCAGGAAAATCAGCAGGTAAACCCCAAGAGCAGTCGCCACTACCCCCAGAAAAACCAGGTACAGCGATCGTAATATTCCTTGAAGGTCCGATTTCAGATAAGGGGATCCTGATTTAAGATTGTTCATGCCAAACCAGACAGCAACCGTTAAAATGATCAGCAAGGGCACCCAGGTCCATCCACTGTTTTGAATAAAAACCAACGCACCTGAACCAGGTTTAACCGGATCAACAGGCAAATGCAACCCTTCACCGCCCAATGTTCCGAAAAGGGCAAAGCCCATAGTTACCGGTAAAAGCCACTGCATCACACTCACGCCCAGATTTCCAAGGCCTGCATTTAACCCCAGTGCCGTTCCTGCCATCTTTTTCGGAAAAAAATGGTTGATGTTCGACATGGATGAGGCGAAATTCCCTCCGCCAAAACCGGAAGTTGCGGCAAAAAAGGCAAACCACATGTAAGGTGTATGCATATCCTGGAGGGCAAGGCCAGCTCCGATGCACGGAATCAACAGCAGCAGTGTGTTGATGAAGATCACGTTACGTCCGCCTCCAATGGCAATGAGGAAGGAATTCGGGATGCGCAGGGTGGCGCCTGCAAGCCCGGCAATGGCAGGCAATGCATAGAGCATCGCTTTGTTTGCTGCAGGATCACTGTTGAACCTGAATCCCAGCCGTTCCATCTGGACGATGATGATGCTCCACATCATCCAGACCGAGAATGCCAGCAACAATGCGGGTATTGAAATCCATAGATTGCGGGTGGCAATTCTCTTACCGGTCTTTTCCCAGAAACCCGGGTCTTCCGGATTCCAGTTTTCGATAGTTGCTGATTTCATAATCAATTTGTATTAGATGTGCTTTGTGGTTTGTTATCAACGCGGTAGGAAAATTCAGGTGCTGCCCTTCTCATCATCCTGGCGATAATGGTACGCATCCACCACAGGCAGATCACCGAAAGCAGTAACAGGAACATCCAGGAACTTGTCCATAAACCGGTCCACTCGAGTAAATATCCGAAGATAATGGGGCAGAAAAAGCCACCCAGTCCGCCGATCACGCCTACCATTCCTCCTACTACGCCAACCTGGTCGGGGAAGTAATCGGGAATGAACCTGTAAACACCCGCCTTGCCGATTCCCCAGGCAATACCCACGACAAAGACCAGGATGGCAAATATCCACATGTTGGCCTGAAAATAAATCTTGGTAATCCCCCTGGCCAGCATTTGTTTCTTTTTAACCTTGTCACCCTCCTTTACGACAGGATTCTGCCACGAATCTTTTGTCGGTAAAATAAGTAAACCGGATTCATCAAGGTTTGCGACTGTTTCGTGTTTATGGATGACCGGATAAGAAATTCCGTCTACTTTTATCAGCGTATCGGATACAAAGCTGACAGTACCTTTTTTTGCAGCAGTGATTGCTTTTCCTGGTGAGAATATCTCCATCCGGGGAACCATCAACAGAAAACAAGTGGCGATGGAGATGCCGAACACCCAAAGCATCACATTGCGGGCACCCCACATGTCGGCCATCCAGCCTCCCAAAGCACGGATTACACCAGACGGTAAACTGAACAGCGAGGCCATCAATCCTGCCACAACAAGGGAAGCAGAATAGACATTCACGAAATAGGGTACAAGCCATTGGGAAATTGCGACAAATCCTCCGAAGACCAGGAAGTAGTAAAGACCGAAACGCCAGACCATCACACTTTTCAATGGCTGGAGCAGTTCCTTCATCGTTTGCCCCTGGACATGATGTTTCTTATTTTCAGTAAAGAGAAGAAATAAAACCGCCATGATCACAAGGGAAGAGGCATAGATGACCGGTAGAATCCTCCAATGATCCATTGCATTCCCCCCGGTAAAATAATTCAAAAGCGAAGGTGCCAGGAGGGTAGTCACGGCGGCGCCTGCATTGCCTACTCCAAAGATCCCAAGTGCTCTCCCTTGCCACTCTTTTGGGTACCAAACTGATGTATTTGCAATGCCAACTGCAAACCCGGTTCCGGCCATTCCAAATCCAAAACTGCATGCCATAAAGCCCCAAAAGCTATCAGCCAGTGAAAAGAGATACATCGGGATGGCACAGAAAAGCAACAACAGTCCGAATACCCATTTACCTCCATATTTATCGGTTAAGATGCCCATCGGAAGTCTGAAAATTGATCCCGTAAGCACTGGAATCCCGATTAGCCAACCCACCTGCACGAGGGTGAAATTGTACAGCCCGTTGTCAACGAGGAAGGTGATCATCACCCCATTAAACGTCCATACCGCAAAGCAAACTGTAAATGCCAGGGTATTGAAAAATAACATTCTGTGAGATTTTGGGGTAACAATATGTTGCATGACCGGTTATTTTAGATGGTTAATTTGGATTTGCTATCCTGAATTATCAGTTGTTCCTGGATTTTACTTCAGGAGTCATGGCGGTTGAGTTTCGCATCAGTTTCCGGTCACGGTTCCACATCACCACCTGAAATGGCCGCCAGAAATATTTGACCGGGAATACCAGGAAATGCATGAACCGGCTGAACGGGATCATTCCGATGAGGAGAAATGCGGTTGAAATATGAATTTTAATGATCAGGGGCATGGCCGAAACCGCTGCCAGAACAGGGTTCATCAAAAATAATGAACGGATATAAGGCGTGAGCACTGATGCAAACCAAGCCGAGCCCCAGCGATAGGTCAGGGCAATCCAAATCCCGGTTACTGCCTGGGTAAGCAGAACGACGAAGACAGCAATATCCATATCAGTGGTGGCCCGGTGAAGGCGTTTATTCCGAAGGCGCCGGAAAATCAGGATCACAACGCCGACGAAGAAGGATATCCCGAAGATTAGCGCTGCAGCTTCAAGAATGATGAGTCGCACAGGGTTGCCATTCCAGGCAATGACCGATGCAGGGAACAAAAATGCAATCAGGTGGCCAAAGAACAGGGCAACAATTCCCCAATGCATGAACAACCCGCCGAAAAAAAGATCCCGGCTTTCGAGGAACTGGGTTGACAGGGAGGTTACTTTGTAAGCCTGTGTTCCATATACATAAACAGAACCGACCAGCATAACGATCAGGGCCGTGTAAGGCAATGCGATAAGTAGGAAAATGTCGCTCATGGGATTAAAATTTTTGTTTGCCAATTTCATGCAAGAAGTCTGCTCCGCAGGCATATTCATCTCCTGCACAACCCTGGACATCCGGTTTCACCTGGTAAGTTTCATAAGGCAACCCTGAGAAATCCGTTTCCATTACTTTCAAAACCGTTTCAAAAGCATATTGATAGACATTATCTGTATTTTCAAATTTTTTCAATATCTCCCTGATGGCCGGGAGCATGATACTGTATGCAAGTTCTTCAGCAACCTCCTGTTCTGACATCAAAGGAAGCAAGCGCATTACATTTGGAAGATGATCGGCCAGTTCACTGCCCAGGTCGTTACCAGCTGCTATTTGTTCTTGTTGCATCATGGCCAGGAAATTCCCCCTCTTGTAGTCTTCTCCGAAAAGAATATACCCAAGGTCCATAGAAATTAATGCTTCCACTTCAAAAGTGTTGATGAAGTATTCCTCCCTGTTATGCAAATCCATCC
>CAJAUM010000155.1 GCA_903945175.1 uncultured Bacteroidales bacterium
ATGCGAAGTCTGAATTTTTTATCCTTAGGGACAATAAATTTATCAAACGGCGCATACTCTTTCCATGCCTGTTCATCCGGTAGCTGAACAACCATGGTCCCTGAGATTACAGTCATATGTTCAACCGTAGCGGTGCCGAATTCATATTCGCCCGGCGCCATAACACCCATCGTTGCAGGTCCGTCACTCGTAGTAAAGGCAATGGATTTCACCTTGCCGTCAAAATATTCATTTGTCTTAAACATGGTTCATAATTTAGCTGATCAAAAGTACAAACCCCGGGTAGTTGGCCGCGGGGTTTTTAACGGGATGAAATGAGCAAATTAGCGAACAATCAGTACCACCCCCACTTTCAGGTTCAGCATCTGAAGGTTTTTGGACGCGAAGTTGTTGGCAAATTCAATTTTATTGGTCGTCCACTTGTAGTTGAAGGCAACCAGGGCACCCCAGCTGGAGAATGTGCCAAATTTAATCATGGCCCCTACCTCGGGGGTCAGGGAGAAATCCCAACGGGTTTTATAGATATCATATTCCTGTACCAGCAGGTGATGTTCCATATAATCTCCGCCAATACCAAGGCTTATATATGGTGAAATCATTTTATCCGCCATGAAATGGTAAGCAATTACGCCCTGAAAAGGAACCATCCATGTAAAACGATAATTGGTTGATGTAATCGCACTGCCATCTTCACCAAAGTAGGTTTGATATCCGTAGCTTTGGCTAACCCGTTGCCAGCTGATGTTGAATCCGGCAGCCAATCCGCCTTTTATGAAGTACCGACCGCCAAGGTCGAAGCCGGCAGGACTTCCATTTCCAACCCACTTATTGAAATCGCCCATGGTGAAGGTCGTATTCCATGAAAATGTATAGTAGGAAGAGGGGGTGTATCCCAGTGAAACAGGTTCATTCTGAGCCTGCGCGATGCTTGCCGTGAAAACAAGTGCAAGAATAGCAAGTAATATCTTTTTCATATCTGTTTTCTTTAAATATTAATGATTCCCCGGGAAACCCAAAGTCTGGTCAAACGCCTGGTCAACACATAGTTCTATTTGTTCGATTGTATGATCGCCTGTGAGCAGGCCGCGTATATAAGCATTCCAGCGGACAGGGATTCTCTTATCAGGGGTTGGATGCTGAACATCCATCATATCCATAAGGATTGTCCCTGTAGCATAGGAGGTGACATAGGCAGGATAATAGGGGTAGTAGTAACCGCCTCCGCCCCAGTAACTGGGAGGATAATAACCCGGATAACCCCAGTACCAACCAGGATAGTACACTGTGACATTGACATTTTTAATATAGGAAACGCCAATATACAGGTCCGTTGTTTTTGAGTTCCAGGTTCTCGTATATCCCATGCTGTTCATGTTCTGAACAATCCGTCCCGTTAGTGATTTAACCTGGGCATTGTAATACCATCCGCTGTCCTTATCGGAGACATACACGATGGAATCGCTCATATAGTAGGTCTTGAATTTAGTAAAATCGACCGAAGCATCATATTTGGTATAAATTGCCAGATCTTCAAGCAGCCTGTCTGATGACGGTGGATATTTGGTGCAGGAGGCCAAAATCAGTCCCGCACTCAGGAATAAAAAAATTAGTTTCGTTTTCATACGGTTTGTTTTTCGTGGCACAAATATAAATATTCTTATTAATATACCAATGAATTTTGAGAGTTACGTATGATCATAAATTTTTGTAATTTAACGGCATCATTCAACCATTAAAACATTACACAATGAACCCAAGATTCAAACACAGTTACCTGATTACAGGATTGTTTCTTTGTCTGGCAATAATCCTTTTACCATCATCTCTTTCAGCCCAGCGTAAAGGGGAACGACAAGCCGGAGGCAAAGATCGTTCTGCAGCCTCAAAGCCGGCTGCCAAATCAGGCAGGACGAATGTGAATGCCAATGACAATAAAAATGTGAATGTCAACGACAACAAGAATGTGAATGTCAACAACAGCAAGAATGTGAATGTCAACGACAACAAGAATGTGAATGTCAACAACACCAAGAATGTGAATGTCAACAACAGCAAGGATGTGAATGTCAATGTCAACAGAAGCACGGTCGTTATTGCAAACCCAAGACCCTATCCACGGCCGCCTTATGCTTATGGAGGACACAGCTATTACGCCTACCATCCCTACCATTACCATCCTTATACACCTTATCATTATGGACCGGCTTATCACCCTTGGGGATTTTTTGTCGCCACGATTGCAGTCACGGCCATGATCGTGACGGTTGCGAACCAGCAATATCATTATGATCAGGGGGTATACTATGTTGCCGGCAACGGGGGTTATACAGTTGTATCTGCACCGGTCGGAGCAACCATCACCACCCTGCCTCCCGGTTCACAAACTGTTGTTATCAATGAAACCACCAACAACTACTATTATGGGGGAACCTATTATGAGAAAAAGCCGGAGGGATATACTGTGGTACCACCCACTGCCGGCGCTGTTGTTGAAACCCTGCCCGAAGGCGGAAAAGAGGTTAAAGTCGGCGAGATAACCTATGTACAGGTGGGCGAGACCTATTACCAGCCTATCCAGCAGAATGGAAAAAACATGTACGAGGTTGTTGATGTGAAAACAGATAAATAATTTACCCTTCCGGTCTAAACCGTGACAAGAAAACGTGACACGTGACATAAAACAGACTTTATGAAAAACCTACTCTTCTGTTTACTTTTCTTTGGACTTATCTTCCCGGCCCGGTCACAGGAAAAAACCTATGACACCATTGCCGTCGTGATTCTCGACCACATGAGCGCCATTCTGGGAGATCTCAGCTCCTGCAGGTTCAGGCTCGATGTCGAAAGCGACATTTCCGATCCTGAATTGGGAATCATCACAAGTCATGAATCCAACGACATCTCTTTCGGAGGTGCTGATAAAATGCTGATGCACATCCAAGGCGACAAAGGGCATCGCGGTTATTGGTACAATGGAAAAACCCTCACATGGTATTCATTTACCGAGAACAATTATGTTGTCATCGATGTTCCCGGAGGGCTCATTTCCATGTTCGATTCGGTCAACAGGACCTATGGAATTGACTTTCCTGCATCTGATTTTTTCTATCCCACCTTCACAGATGACCTGATCGACCAGAGCGATTACATTTCATTTCAGGGGAAGACCCGGCTGAATGACAAAACCTGCTTGCAGATTATTGCGAAAAACAAGGATATGACGATACAATTCTGGATTTCGGATGAGGCGCTTTTTCTCCCAATGAAGATGGTGATCTCCTATCACAACAAATCGATTATTCAACGGTATGAAGCATCCTTCTCTGACTGGGTCGTGAATCCAAACCTGCCATCGGCCATGTTTGAATTTGCACTTCCCCCTGGTGCGAAAAAGGTTTCGATACTTCCAAGAATATCAAAATAGGTTTTACAGTTCAAACATCACTTTATATGAAAGCATCAATCAAACTCATTTCCCTTATTGTATTTATCCTTTCAGCGGTGATCATCTTTTTTCCTGAACCGATCCTGGCCCAGCGGATGGGGCATGGCGGCGGGAGCAGGGGCGGTGGTGGATTCGGAGGTGGTGGCTCCCGCATGGGTGGCGGAGGTGGTGGCTCCCGCATGGGTGGCGGAGACCGTTCTATCAACGGCGGCAGCAGGACATCGTCGAACCGACCCCCGGCAAACAGCATGTCTAACCGATCGTCAGGATCACGGGATATGAATATCAACAACCGGGGAAACGCCAGTACCAATATCAACAACCGGGGGAACACCAATACCAATATCAACAACCGGGGAAACACCAATACCAATATCAACAACCGGGGAAATACCAACATTAACATCAACAACAGCCGGAATGTGGCAGTGCGCGTAAACCCCCGCCCCTACCCAAGGCCTCCCTATGTATATGGCGGCTACAGATATGCTTGTTATCATCCTTATGCGTATCATCCATTCCACCCATTTTACTTTGGCCCCATGTGGCATCCCTGGGGATTTTTCGTGGCCACAATGGCAGTTACAGCTGTGGCCATCAATGTTGCCAGTCAGCAATATTATTATGACCAGGGAGTCTATTATGTTCAAAGTAGCGGGGGTTACACTGTTGTCCAGCCTCCCCCCGGAGCAACTGTCACTGTGTTGCCCGAAAAAACCGAAACGATCGTTGTAAATGAAACAACCAACAACTATTACTATGGCGGAACCTACTATGAAAAATCAGGAGACAAATTCACGGTAGTGGAACCCATGGCTGGGACGATAGTTTCAAACCTTCCTGAAGGCGGTGAAGAGGTTAAAGTCGGAGACATCACCTATGTGGTGGTTGGCGGCACCTATTACCAGCCCATCAAGCAGGATGACAAGGACATGTACGAGGTTGTTGATGTAAAAGCTGAGAACGGAGGAACGTAAACCGGAATGAAAGGTCATCCGAAAATAAAAAGACCGAAAACAGAGGTGAATTTATTTCAACAAGTTGTATTTTAGACAGTTAACCTGTTTTTTTATATTTCTCAATTTGTATAATTTAAGAACCTGTTTTTAATCGGATAGACCATCAACCGGAAGTTGGTATTAAACGATAAAATCCAGAAAATTCTCTCTGCTGACCACATCAAAGGTTGCCTGAGGATATGTTTCCAACCATAGTTTTGGTTTTAACACCCTATCTTTTGTCCATTTAAATTCATATCCGAATAGTTTTCCATCCCTTTCTTCAACAAAATCGACCTCGTGTCCTGACCATGATCTCCAAAAAAAGTTATTTGCATATATTGATTGATAGGTTTGCTTTTTCAACCTTTCTGCAACAAGAAAATTTTCCCACAACTGGCCAACGTCGTTTCTCAGATCAATTGAATTAAAATTTGCAACAATGGCATTCCTGATGCCATTATCGAAGAAGTAGTATTTTGACTTCCTGGTGATTTCTTTACGCAAGTTCCCGCTGTATCCCCTGAGTTTAAATAGAATGAATGATTTTTCCAGCAGTTCAAGATATTTCTTTACGGTTTTGTTGTCAACACCCAATTTATTTGACAACTCATTCACCGATACTTCACTACCGACCTGAAATGCAAGCAAACGAAGCATATCCAACAATAACTGGGGGCTTTTTATCCGTTCAAAAGACAAAATATCCCTGAATAGATAGGATCCCGTAATCTCTGACAGAATTCGAAGTTTGTCTGATTTGCGTTCAGCAGTGACCACGCGAGGGTAACATCCATATATCAGGTAATCAGGTAAATTTTGCTTTAATTCATAACGGTTGAAATGATTCAAAAGTTCCATTTGGGAAACAGGATACAGAAAAAGTTCTGTTTTTCTGCCCGTTAAGGGTTCTCCAACCTGTCCGGCCAATTCAAAGGAAGAGGATCCGGTCGCCAATACCCTGATCCCAGGTATTTGATCAACCATCAATTTGATCGCAATTCCGATGTTTGGTATTTTTTGTGCTTCATCAATGACGACCAGATCATACCCCTCACAAAATGATTTTATTTCAGTCAGACTTTGAGAACCAAGTACCTGGTGGATCATAATATCATCACCGGTCACTTTTTTACTTTTCAGAGTAGCAATCGATAGATAATCTTCCATTAACGTAGTTTTTCCAACTTGTCGCGGACCAAAAATGATCAGCGCCCTGTTTGGAAGCAGGAACTTATCTAATTCATTATAAATTCGTCGGATCTTCATTTGTGAATGATTTCTTGTAACAGCAAAAGTAAACAATCAAGACTGTAAATCCAAATAATTCGACGATTATTAGGATTATAATTCCAAATAATTAAATTTCATAATCCTACGCATAATTTTATATACACCAAAACTTCAACAGCCTGGGATTGAAGGAACTTCGGCCCAATATCCCCCCTCTTCTGCTTCGTGAATGATTATTTTTTGTTTCATTTAAGTCGTTAAAAAAGTTAACATTGTTTTGGTTGCCAGCATGTAAGTTGCATTTCAATTTTTAGTTCAAAACCAATACGATTGGTTTACATAAAATTTCCCCCTTGTTTTCAATAAACAAAATATATGCACCATTCTGGATTTCCTTCCTTTTAAAATGAGTAAGTTTATTTTGAATTCCAGAGCGGAAGACTGTTCTGCTGAGCATGTCATTCATGATAATTTCAGGTTCTGTACTTAAATTCAAATTTTCGACATGTATTATTACAACTGTGGCAACCGGACTTGGAAAAATGGTCACTTTTGCTGCCGGGACAGGGTCGAGATCATTGACAGGAACAAGTGTATGACAATCGATTTAAACAGGTATTCCCCAAATTTCTGATCCCTTTTTAAAATATACAAGGTTTTCTGAGGAATATTCCGGAGTGTAGTCAGGGTATGACATACACATCTGAATAAGTCAACCCAAGTCCTTTAACGTAGTTATTCGTATATGGAGTATGGTTGCCGATGAACCAAATCCAGCAGTTATCAAAGCACAATTATTTTTTGGCACCGTAACTGTACCATTCCATGTACTCCAACTAGAAGACGCAGAAAAAAAATATGAGCCAACTGGTAAGGTGAGAGAATCTTCATTTTCTTATTCATGAATTTTCATATTGCCTATTCAATAATTCAACTTATCTCCCATCTTCAACCTTCATCTCCTCTTCAGTTAACCCATACAGATGATAAATCCTATGGACTATTTCTTTTTGGGTAAAATTTGTCTCTTCTCTTTTGCTGGTGGTAAAAAATTTTCTCCTGTTACTACTTTTTTACCTGTCTTTTGCTCCAGGGCCAATCGTGCATCTTTGGCTATTTTACCTCCCTTTTTCCCGGCAACCGCATTTTGTTGCAACCCCTTTGCCTCTTCACTTTCTGCTATTTGCCGGGTCGATAATTCTGCAAGCGCAGTAAAAATCAACTCCGCTTCATTCATATGGTCACGAAGATTCTGTTTTTTTAATCCTTTCAAATCTTTATGTTTCTTCACTGTAAGCCCGGTCCACTCCTGATGTATAATATTGGTAAGCAGTGCAAATTCATCCCGTTCACTGATTCCTGCCTCTTTCCAATAATCCGTAAGTTTATTTCTCGTTTCCTGACCGGTCATTCGCTGTTGAATCCATTTTTCGCTACGCCCCAGATTATGCCAGTTTTCTCTGGCTCTGTCTATGCTTTGTTCAGGATCACTTATCTCCTGAATGCGTTCATAGCCAACTTTTGCCAGCCACTCCTTAAAAGGTTCTGCTTTGGGAGACGGAATGGATTGGATGATACGGAATATATCTTTTGCCGAGCCTGCCAATGTTTTCCTGTTTTTACCATTGGTCAGCATGCCTACCTGGGGACAATTTGTCCCCAGGTAGGATCCCAACGCTACATCCCTTTTCCTGAGCTTTTTGAGATAATCCGTTGGGTTAGTCGAATCTGTTAACGCGGCTACAATATCGACGATCGAAAAATACCAGGTTTCAGTCGATTCATCATAATGCCGCCGCACCTGTTTGTTTTCAAAAACCGCTAAAGATTTATTATTTTCCATATTTATTTCCCTTCCACTATTTTTATCTCCTCATCAGTTAACTCATACAACTGATAAACTATCTGATCGATCTCCTTGTCGGTGGCATCGAGCCGGTTCAGTTATTTCGGCGCTACTGCATTCTGGAAAGGACTCATGGCCATTTCGTTCGTTGAATAACAAAAACGAAATTAAGGTTTTTTAACCAGATGATGTGTGAATTTTCACAGGCTCCAAACAAAACAGGGAGCGAGATAAACCCCATCGGGAATGGCCCTTGAATTCCGTTTGCCCAGGTAAAACGTACGCTGCTTGCCGAGATCCGCAAAGGATATCAGTCAAAATTAATAATATTAACTTTTGCTCGAACAAAATACGACTCACCTCATTGAATGAGGAATAGCCATCGCAAATTGGTCATTTACTCAGGAATATGTAACTTTGCACGTGGTTTTTCCCAAAAACGTCGCTGTTTTGATCTTATTGGGTGCAATTTTGCATCCGATGTTGATCTTTTCCCAGGCCCCCGAACGATCTTTCAAACAGGATGATGTCTGGAGTATTTTTACGCGGAAAAAGTTTGAATCGCGACGCGACAGCATCAGTGCACTTCCGGTAGCACTATACAAGCCCTACTTCGCCATCACGCCGTTTATTGGCTATAATCCTGCGTATGGCATGCTGGTCGGTGTCGGATCTTCAATCGGAATGCATCTTGGTGATCCCAAAACAACCCCGATATCCTCTGCATCATTCGTCCTCAATTTCACCTCCAAATCACAGAAAATTCTTAACCTCCGTACCAATATAATCACAAGTAAATCCCGTTTTATTCTGCGTGGCGACTGGAGATACATGATATTTTCCCAGCCTACCTATGGATTGGGATCCGGCATAGATCATGCAAGCAGCGGGGGAATTATTTTTGGTGAGGGAGGCCAGGCCGATGCCTTTTCCGGTGAAACACAGCCCATCAACTATGATTATCTGAGATTTTATGAAGCCCTGTATGTCAGGATCAGGAGGCACTTTTATCTTGGTTTTGGTTATTACCTTGATAATTTTTCAAAGATTTCAGATCACAAGCTGAACCTGGATACCGTTCCGAAGCAATTAACCAGCCATTATAAATACTCTACCGACAACGGATTTGACATTAAAAATCAGACCATGTCAGGAATCAGCCTGGAATTGTTGATTGACAGCAGGGACAACTCCATCCGTCCGACAGCGGGTTATTTTATTAACGTCGCCTGCCGGCAGAATTTCACCCTCCTTGGAAGTTCGAAGAACAGCTGGATGGTGAATACCGAATTCAGAACCTATCTCCCACTTTCGAAAAAACGCCCTGACCACCTGCTCGGATTCTGGTATATTGGTCAGTTTACCGAGAAGGGAGCCGTTCCCTACCTGGGTTTACCTGCCATCGGCTGGGACATGTACAACCGCACCGGACGGGGATATATCCAGGGCAGCATCAGGGGCGTGAATTTTATGTATGGTGAAACGGAATACCGGTTTCCAATAAGTCGTTATACCGGAATTTTAGCGGGGGTATTGTTTGTCAATGCCACAACGGCCAGTTCAGATGATAACACCCGGAGCCTCTTTCAATATATTGACCCGGCTGCAGGCATGGGTTTAAGGGTGATGTTCAACAGGAAAACATTATCCAACCTTAGCATCGATGTGGGAATTGGAAAAAATGGCACATTCGGGATTTACTTTAACCTGAATGAGACGTTTTGAGAGATTTCCTCACGTGACAGCTGCCTGTTTCGTACTTGGCACTTTACTTAGAATCTCACGCCGGTTGATATGATGAGGGCGTGCATATCATCAAGGGTTTCGCTGGCGAAAAGTTTACTGCCCGGCAAACCACGCAGATAACGGTATGCAACCCTGATGTATCCGAAGGAAACAGGCTTATATTCTAAACTCAATGCAACTCCGTTGGTCTTATCGCCACGAAGTATGTAGGGATTAACACCAGTCAGGAACCCATTCGGATCATTCATCATTTCATATCGCGCAGTGATGCTGAAAAACTTCGCAAATGAATACCTGGCCTGCAAAAAACCGGAAAACATGGTCGCAGTTTTATTGGAATCGGGCTTCATATGTGAATTGGTTTGACTGGCAATATCAAGCTGTCCTGTCAGGTCAATGGACTTGATGGGTGACCAGGTAACGATAAAATTGTTATACAGAATATTGTTATCTATTTCGGCATCATAAAGGGCCTGGTTCCCAAAGAAATTATTGTAAGAGACGGCCAGGTTTTGCAATGGCTGGTATTTCAAAAAAATCAGCCCGGCCATATGTATATTCTGTGCATAGGCCAGGGAGAACGGATTTCCAACCATGATGCCGCCGCTGAATTGTTCATTGAATTTATAAGAAAGCTTGACCCCCAGCACACTTCCCGGCTCAAAGTAGCCTCCGACCGTTACAAAACTGATCTGGTTCAATACTGCCCAGGAAGATTCGACTCCAACTGGGTTAAAAATATATCCGAAATCAACCCACAGGTCTTTTATAATGCGAAAGCCAAAGTTTGCCTGCCTGAGGGTCTTAATAAATTGCATATCCGGCGCAGCCAGAAGGTTGGGAGCATCGCCATACTGGATGGCCAATTTCGCACGCACCTTCTCTGCGTTGTAGTAAAATTCCAGTGCAGCAACATTGAGCCTGATCTGATCCTGTATCGGGCAGTTTGCAGAAAAGGGAACAATGTTCGATGTATCTGTCCACGAATTGAGGGTCATGTTGTAATACGCGTCGATATACAGGCCAAAGGTGAAATTTTTCAATTTCCCGAGTATTTTCGTTTTGAGCACCTCCGTTGCACTGTCATTGACCTCCTGGGCATACAGTGGAGAACTGATGATCAGAAAAAACAGAAGCGACAGGGTGAGTTTTATTTTCATTTCCATCCTCCACCCAACGCAGTATAGAGTGTTACGATGTAGATAAGCTCATTACTCTGTGCCAAAGAGAGGTTGATTTGTGAAGAAAAAAGCATCGACTGCGCCTGGATCACATCCAGGTAGCTGGCATAACCTGCATTGTACAGCTGGTTTGAAAGATCGAAGGCAGTTTGAGCTGCATTGACCGTTGTTTGCTGGCTTACCACGATCTCTCTTTGTTTCTGTACCGCAAGTAAAGCGTCAGACACCTCCTTAAGCGATTTATTGATGGTTTGAAGATAGGTATAAAGAATCTCCTGATTATATGCCTGGGCCTTCTTCACCCCTGCCCTCAGCTGTCCGCCGGCGAATATCGGCGCCACCAGGCCGGCCAGCGCATTGTAAGCCAGGGCCGTGGGGTTAAATACCGCTCCGATTCCCCCTGAAATACTGAGTGAAGGGAGCATCATGGCACGGGCAACACCGATGTTTGCATTGGCAGCAACCAGGGTTTGTTCAGCCATGATGATGTCGGGCCTGCGGATAATCAGGTCAGAGGCGATACCCGGGGTCTTGATCTCCGGATAGATGATCTGGTCGAGCATCGCTCTACCACGCTGAATGGCATGGGGCGACTCGCCAAGCAGTGTGCTAAGAAAATTTTCCTCCTGACCGACCTGCATCTGGAGCTTGGGTACCTCCGTTTGAGCCAGGGCAAGTTCTGCTTCTGCCTGGGCAACTACCAGCCCTGAAGCAGTTCCTGCAATCAGCTTGGCTTTTACCAGATTGAGCGATTGCTGACGGATTATAATATTCTCCTGTACAATCCTGAGCTGGTTGTCATACTCCAGCAAGTTGAAATAGCTGCCTACTATATTATTAATCAAGGCTATTCTTACGGCCTGCTGATAAGCCACCTGCCCAAAGAGGTTTGCCCGTGCCGCCTCCTTCGAACGCCTCAGCTTTCCCCAGAGGTCGACTTCCCAGCTAACTGCGGCAATGGCTGTATAATTGGTATTACCGGGTGTCCCCGGCTCCTGGTACCCAGCCTGAGCCTGCGCCGACAGTGACGGCCATTGCTTGCCCCGTTCAATCTTGAAATTTGCCCGGGCTTGTTCGATCCGCGAAAATGCGATCCGGATGTCGTAGTTGTTCTTTAAACCGATGTCGATCATCTGTTTTAACACGGTGTCTTTGAACAATTTCACCCATTCAATATTTGCAATGCTCAAGGTGTCACCGCTGTCGGCGAAACGGAACAGACTATCAGTTTTTACCACGGGCCGCTTGTAATTGGGCCCAACTTTGCATCCTGCGGCGAGAAACACAGTCAGCACGATCAGTAATAGGGGTATTCTGGAATATCTGCGAATCATATTGATTTACGATTTACGATTTTTGATGACTTTCGTTATTTTTTCTTCTTCAGTCTATTTTCAATTTTCTGGAACGCTACATAAAGCGCTGGTGTGACCAATACTCCGCAAATTGTTGCCACGAGCATTCCGCCGAAAACAGAGGTTCCAAGGGCATGCCTGCTTGCGGCACCTGCACCCGCCGCCGTTACAAGTGGAACCACCCCGAGGATAAAGGCAAAGGAGGTCATCAGAATCGGTCTGAACCTCAGTTTTGCCCCTTCAACAGCCGCCTCAAAAAGCGGCTGGCCTCCATCGTATTTCTGCTTGGCAAACTCCACAATCAGGATGGCATTCTTGGCCACAAGTCCGATAAGCATGATCAAACCGATCTGTGCATAGATGTTATTCTGCAACCCGCGTGCCCACTGTAATCCGAAAGCGCCAAATACCCCAAACGGGATAGCCAGCAACACCGGGATTGGCAACAGCCAGCTTTCATACTTGGCTGCCAGGAGGAAGTAAACAAAAACAAAACAGAGGGTGAAAATGTAAGGTGCCTGCCCTCCCGAAATGATCTCTTCACGGGTCATCCCCGAATATTCATAACCGAAGCCGTAGGGCAGGGTCTTCGCCGCAACCTCTTTCACCGCCTCAATACCCTGCCCGGTAGAGGATCCTGGCGGGATACCGATGGTGAAGTCGGCTGAGCTGTATAGGTTGAACCGTTTAACTACATCCGGGCCCTGGGTAGGCAAAATCTGTACAAGTGTTCCAAGCGGCACCATCTTCCCTGCATTGCTCCGCACATAAACCATGTTGATGTCCTCCTTATTGGCCCTGTACTGTGCATCCGCCTGGATGATCACCCGGTAGGACTTGCCGAATTTATTGAAATCGTTTACATAATAGCTGCCAAAGAGGGACTGGAGGGTCTGATAAATGCTGTTGACGGGGACTTCCATGGTTTTTGCCTTCTCCTTGTCAACAATGAGCTTGTATTGCGGGATGTCATTTCTGAATGGGGAAAAGATACTCGAAACCTCCTTGCGCTTCGATAGCTCCTGGTAAAAGTTGGCTACCACGCCTGCCATTTTATCCAGACCGGCGCCTGACTTGTCTTCCAATTGAAGTTCCAATCCACCGGTTTTACCAAGACCGGAGATTGCCGGGGCATTAAAGGCCATGCAGATACCTCCGGGTATTTTACTCATCTCCGCCTGAAGTTTTTTAATGATCATCTCAACATGAAGTTCCTTGGTCCCCCTCGCCTTCCAGTCTTTAAGCTTAACGAAGCACATGCCATTGGTGGTACTTACCGAATTATCAAGGATGGAATAACCCGGGATCATGGTATAGGATTCAACGCCATCAAGTTTAGCAAGCAAGGTTTCAACCTGACGGGCGACTGCATCGGTCTTCTGAAGCGAATAGGCCTTCGGGGTATTGATGTTGATAAAGAAATATCCCTGATCCTCTGAGGGCAAGAAGCCGGAAGGCAGGAATTTCATTATGAAAACAACCAGTACCAACACGATAGACAGGAACATGACCGGCCGTGAAAGATGATGCGTAAAATTCTCAACAATCTTGATATATCCATTGGTCGTTTTGTTAAATCCACGGTCGAACCAACGGAAAAATTTTCCAAGTAACCCCTTTTTATCCTTTTTTGGCTTCAGCAGCATCACGCAGAGCGGGGGAGTGAGGGTAAGCGCCAGCAATGCTGAGATCAGGATGGAGGATATGAGCGTAAGGGCAAATTGCTTGTACATGACACCGGTGGTACCTCCCAGAAACGAGACGGGGATAAATACGGCACAAAGCACCATGGTGATGGTGAGGATGGCCCCTGTGATTTCGTGCATGGTTTGCTTGGTGGCCTCCAGTGGCGTAAGTCCTTCTGAGTCGATCTTCTCCTGCACAGCCTCCAGAACCACAATGGCATCGTCGACGACGATCCCGATTGCTAGCACCAAGGCAAATAGCGTGAGCATATTGATGGAGAATCCAAGGAAACTGAATGCGGCCAGGGCGCCCACCAACGAAACCGGTACTGTTATCGCCGGTATCAGGGTAGCACGCCAGTCCTGCAGGAATATAAACACCACGATGAATACCAGGATAAAGGCCTCCATCAGCGTTTTGAGTACCTCTTCAATTGAGGCAGTCACGAATTCAACCGTGTCAAGCCCCTTTTCATAGTTGATTCCCAAAGGGAACTCTTTGGCAAGCAATTCCATGGTGGCATCGCATTCAGCGCGGACACTCACGGCATTGGATCCGGGTGACTGGTAAACTGCGATCACAGGTGCCGTTTTGCCGTTAAACCGTCCATTGGCATCATACGTTTTCAATCCAAGTTCAATCCTTGCAATTTCGTTCATTCTGACTACCGAACCATCCTGGTTGGCTTTGACGATGATGTTGCCAAACTCCTTCTCATCGGCCAGCCGCCCCTGTACCCGGAGCATATAGGACATCTCCTGACCCTGGGCTGCAGGTGATTTTCCGATCATCCCGGCAGCAGCCTGAACGTTCTGATCCTTGATTGCAGCCTGCACATCCTGCACCGATATCGAATACCCCGCCATCCGCTCAGGATTGAGCCAAATACGCATCGCGTAATCATCACCCCCGAACAGGTTGACGTCACCCACGCCTTTGATGCGTTTTAAAACATTAACAACATTGATATTCAGATAATTAGAAAGAAATTTCGTATCATATGCCGTGTCGCTCGAAACCAGAGCATACAGTAAAAGGATACTGGGCGATTTTTTCATGACAATTACGCCACCCTGCACCACCTCTGCCGGAAGTACGTTCATGGCACGCTGTGTGCGGTTCTGCACGTTTACCGTAGCCATATCAGGGTCAGTCCCCACTTCGAAATAGACGGTGATGTTACATGAACCGTCGTTCGCGCACTGGGAGGTCATATAGGTCATGTTGTCGACCCCGTTGATCTGCTCTTCGAGTGGGATTGCGACTGTCTTCTGAACGTCCTCTGCATTTGCACCGGGGTAATAAGCGGTTACCTGGATTGTAGGCGGAACTACGTCGGGATACTGCGAAATAGGCAGCATCAGCATGCTCAGCAAGCCAACCATCGCGATCATGATCGCGATAACCGATGAGAGAATGGGGCGGGTTATAAAGGATTGAAGCATATCTATTTAAATTACGAATTACGAATGACGAATGACGAATGACACATTTTTTTTTCGCTATTTCTTGGTTACCGGAGTCAACGGAACAGTCAGTGTATCCGGCACCATCACCGGGCTGATCTTCATCCCCTCCTGAAATTTTTGAAATCCTTCGAGCATGATCCGGTCACCAACTTTCAATCCTCCGAAAATAATAAACTTATTCCCAACTCCGCGGCCAAGCATCACGGGAGTTCTGTTTACTGAGTTATCCTGACCTACCACAAATGCAAAGTTTTTGCCTTGGATCTGGGTCGTAGCGCTCTGTGGGACCACGATGCCATTTTCCTCTTCAAACAGCACCAGGTTGACATTGGCAAAGTTTCCCGGCTTGATCAGCCCATCAGGATTCGGGAAAACGGCCCGCAATGCAATGGTTCCTGTTTGCGGATTGATGGCCCGGTCGATGAAGTCGATCTTTCCCACCTGGTTATAGGGCAGGTTATCCGACAAACTGAGAAATACTTTGAAAATATCCTTCCGGTCCTTCAATTCCGCTTTATGTAATTCCCAGAAACGTGTAATCTTGAGATAATCATTCTCATTCATTTGGAAATCAACATACAT